>JBIOVM010000119.1:0-12742 GCA_044867785.1 Candidatus Rokuibacteriota bacterium
ACGCGCGCAGGCTCTCCACCACGTAGTCCTGCTCCGCCTCGCTCAGGTCGTTGTAGAAGGGGAGGCGGAGCACGCGGTCGCTCAGATCCTCCGTCACCGGGCAATCTCCCGGCTTGCCTCCCAGGCGCTGGCCCATCTCGGAGACGTGGAGCGGGAGGTAGTGGAACACGGCGAGGATCCCTCGCTGTCTCAGGTGGGCGATCAGGCGCGTGCGCTGATCGAGCGACGCGGCGACGATGTAGAACAGGTGGTACGGCTGCCGGCAATGGTCGGGGACGACGGGGAGCCCGATGCCGAGCGGGGCGGCCCATTCCGGGAGCTCGCACGCGTAACGCTCCCAGATCCGCCGGCGCTTGGCCTGGATCTCCGCGCGCCGCTCGAGCTGCCCGTAGAGGAACGCCGCCAGGATGTCGGACGGGAGCGCGCTGGAGCCGACGTCGACCCAGGTGTACTTGTCCACCAAGCCGCGGAACATCCGGCTCCGGTCGGTGCCCTTCTCGCGGAGGATCTCGGCCCGCTCGACGTGGCGCGGGTCGTTGATGACGAGGGCCCCGCCCTCGCCGCAGCTGATGTTCTTCGTCTCGTGGAAGCTCAGCGCGGCCAGCCCGCCGAACGTGCCGAGGGCGCGGCCCCGGCACTCGCCGAAGAGGCCCTGGGCGTTGTCCTCGACCACCTCGAGCCCGTGACGCCGCGCGACGGTCAGGATCGTGTCCATCTCGCAGCCGATGCCCGCGTAGTGCACGGGCACGATCGCCCGGGTGCGGGGCGTGACGAGAGGCTCCAGCAAGCGCTCGTCGAGGTTCAGGGTGTCGGGGCGAATGTCGATGAAGACGGGACGCGCGCCGCGGAGCACGACGGCGTTCGCTGTGGAGACGAAGGTGAACGACGGCATGATGACCTCGTCCCCCGGCCCGAGGTCGAGGAGAAGCGCGGCCAGCTCCAGCGCGGTGGTGCAAGACGTGGTCAGGAGAACGTGCGGGGCGCCCAGCAGCTCCTCGAGCTGACGGCGGCACTTCGCCGTGAACACGCCGTCGCCGGAGATCCGACCCGAGGCCACGGACTCCCGGATGTAGCCGAGCTCGTTGCCAGCCAGCCCCGGGCGGTTGAACGGGATGCGGTAGCTCGTCATGCGCTCAGGGCGGAGGATACCACCTTGCCGTGGTACGTCGTCAGCGCGCCACCGTCTTCTCGCTCAGGAGGGACCCCCCAGACTCCGCCGTGGCTAGAGCTCCACGAGGTCCTCGCCGACCGTGATGGGGCCGCTGAACTGGCGCCGGGCCCGGGCGAGGAGGTCGGCGGGCTCCGAGCCCGGCATGAGATGCGTCAGGACGAGGTGACGCGCCCGCGCTTGCGCGGCGACCTCGCCGACCTCGTCGGGGCTCGTGTGATAGGCCTGAAGGTCCCGGACCTTCGCCTCGCGGGTCGGCCAGCCGCACTCCGGCGCCCAGGCCGCGTGCGTCATGTCGGTGCACTCGTGGATCAGGACGTCGACGTCACGGGCGTGCCGTACGAGGCTCTCGCACGGCCGCGTGTCGCCCGAGATGGCGACGCGGCGCTCCGGCGTGTCGAAGCGAAAGCCGAACGCGGGCTTCACCGGCGCGTGGTCCACGGGGAAGGCGACGACGGACAGGCCCTCGCGCTCGAGGACGCGGCCCTCCGCGATCTCGGTGACGGCCACCCGGGGCGGCTCGCGGTCGTGCATGTGGGCGCGGCGCACCTCGATATCCCAGCTCCAGAGGGCGAGCAGGCGCTCTACGTGGGCGGCCGTGCCCGCCGGGCCGAGCACCTCCAGCGGCGCGTTCTCCCCCACGATCCAGCGCGTCAGCACCAGGTGTCCCAGGTCGATGACATGGTCCGAGTGCAGGTGGGTGAGGAGGACCGTGCGCAGCTGGCTCGTCCGCATGCCCGCCCGCTGTAGCTGGACGGCGACCCCCGAGCCCGCGTCGACGAGCAGGCTGTCGCCGCCGGCGCGCACGAGGGTCGCCGGTCCGCGGCGCGAGGGGTTCGGTGGCGGGCATCCGGTTCCCAGCAGGGTGACTTGCATTGTCCCCTCCCAGCGCTACTCTCGGCCGCCAGCCTCCACGTGGAGCGGCCGCGCGGCAGAGGCGTCGGGGCCTGAGGCGGTCCAACCCCTTCGGCTGCCGCGTGCTCGGGCTCACTTGAGGGGCTCGCTGATGTAAACTCGGCTCCTTCATCTCGCCTTCCGCCTCCGACCTGTCCACCAGTTCCGGAACGATCCGGCCGACCAAGATCCGCCTCGGGGAATCCCACGACTGTAGCCAGGGCCCACGGAGAGTGACAGGTCGACCAGGACCTCGATCGTGGCGCCAGACTCACCCGGCACAGGGGTGAACTGCGTCGGTCGCCGCACGACCTCCGAAGCGCAGCCAACCAATCCCAGCACCGCCAGCACCAGGACTCGATTCCACTCGTACCACAGGGGGTGGGCTCGGGTGCGCATGGCATCCTCCGAGAGAGGTCGGGAGTGGGGTCCCGCGCGAAGGCCGTGGAGGCAGGTTATCGAGCCACCGGCTATCTTATGTCAAGAGGGCCCGGGTCTGGGCGGCGCGGCGAGGGCGCCGGGACCCGGCCGGCGCGCCTCTTGACTCGGGTTCCGGCGCCGCCCAATAGTAGGGACCACTCGAAGAGGCTTCGGTGCTCCAATACGCGGTATCCCGCGTGCTCTGGCTGGCTCCGACGCTCCTGGCCATGGCGCTCGTGACGTTCCTGGTGATGCATGCGACACCGGGAAGTCCGCTCGATCCCGTGGCGGAAGGGGCCAATCCTTTGCCTCCGGAGGCCCAGAAGAACCTCGCCCGGGCCTACGGGCTCGACAAGCCGCTGCCCGAGCAGTTCGTCATCTTCGTCGGCAAGGCGCTCCGCGGGGACTTCGGACAGTCCTTCGTCTACAAGACGCGGACCGTCGGCGAGATCATCGCCGCGACGTTCCCGGTGTCGCTTTTGCTCGGAAGCATGGCGTTCGCGCTGGCGGTGGCCGTAGGGCTCACCCTCGGCATCCTCGGCGCGGTGCACCAGAACCGGGCGTGGGACTACGTCTCGGTGAGCCTGGCGACGTTCGGCGTGGCGGTGCCCAACTTCGTCATGGCCATCTTCGCCATCATCCTGTTCTCCTTCATCATCCCGCTCTTCCCGACCGGAGGATGGGACTCGCCGCGGAACTGGGTGCTGCCGACCGTCACCCTGGCGCTGGCGCCCATGGGGCTGATCGCGCGCTACACGCGCGCCAGCATGCTCGAAGTGATCCGGTCCGACTACACGCTCACCGCCCGGTCGAAGGGGCTCGCCGAGCGCCCGGTCATCTTCAAGCACGCCCTGAAGAACGCCCTCATCCCCATCGTCACCCTGCTCGGCCCCTTGTTCGCGGCGATCGGCACGGGCTCCTTCTTCGTGGAAGCGATCTTCCGGGTCCCGGGGATGGGACAGTTCTTCGTCCTCTCGATGACGGGCCGCGACTACCCGATGATCATGGCGGTCGTCCTCGTGTACGGCGCGTTCCTCGCGGCGATGAACCTGCTCGTCGACCTGGCCTATGGCGCTCTCGACCCCCGCATCCGGTACCAGTAGCCTCCGGGCCGAAGGGCTCCTGGCGCCGGCCGTCCGCCCGAGCCACGGGCGGGCCGAATCGTCGAGCCTCTGGCGCGACGCCTACCGGCGCCTCTTGCGCAACCGGCTGGCGGTGGCCGGAGGGCTCGTCGTGCTGAGCCTGTGCGCCGTGGCGATCCTGGCCGACGTGCTGGCGCCGTTGCCCTACACCAAGACGAACTTCGGGCGCCTGAACGAGCCGCCTTCGAGGGACCATCCGCTGGGCACCGACCAGGTCGGCCGCGACCTCTTGTCCCGGATGATCTACGGCGCCCGCGTCTCGATGCTGGTCGGCCTCGGCGCGCAGGTGATCGTCGTGCTGATCGGCGTGCCGATCGGCGCCCTGTCCGGCCAGCTGGGGGGACGCGTCGACCTGATGCTGATGCGCTTCGTGGACGTGATGTACGCGTTTCCCAACCTGCTCTTCGTGATCCTCGTCATGTCGATGCTGGGCGCGGGACTGACGAACATCTTCATCGCCATCGGGCTCACCGGCTGGGTCGGCATCGCCCGGCAGACGCGCGGCCAGGTGCTGGCGATCCGGGAGAAGGAGTTCGTCGAAGGCGCCCGCGCGCTGGGCGCGGGGTTCGGGCGCGTCCTCCTCCGTCACGTCCTGCCGAACGCGCTCACGCCGATCGTCGTCGCCGTGACGTTCGGCATTCCCCAGGCGATCTTCACCGAGGCGGCGCTGTCGTTCATCGGCGTCGGGATCAACCCGCCGACGCCCTCCTGGGGGCAGATGGTCGGCGAGGGGCAGCAGTACCTCCGGACCTACTGGCACCTCTGCGTGTTCCCGTCCATCGCCATCGGTCTCACGATGCTCTCGTTCACGTTCCTGGGCGACGGGGTGCGCGACGCCCTGGACCCGAAACTCAAATAGGGGGGTCAGGCCTTGACTTTGACGTTCGGGCTGTCGCGACCGGCTCGCTGCGGGAAATGATCCGGAAATCAAAGTCACGGGCCTGACCCCCACTTGAAGGAGGCACGTCGATGAGGCGATCGATCTCCGACCGAGAGCTCGAGCTTCTGTCCGAGCGGCTACGCGCGGTGGGCGTCGACCGCCGCGGGTTCATCCGGATCGCCGCCGGCCTCGCCGCCGCCGGCGCCGCCGGGTGGAACGCCCGGCCGGCGGCGTCGGCCCCGAAGCTGGCGCCGGGCGAGAAGCTCGCCAAGGAGCAGACCTTCCGGTACGGCGGGGGCGGCTTCGCGTTCTCGCAGGTCGATCCCTCCAGCCACGACTTCAACCGGGACCTTTACTGCAACGGCGTGCCCTCGCTCTGGGCCGGGCTCATGAAGTTCACCGTCGACTTCCAGGCGGTGCCCCACGTCGCCAGCAAGGTCACCTCGAATGCGGACGGCTCGGTGTGGACGTTCACGATCCGGAAGGACTCCCGGTGGTCGGACAACAGCCCCTGCACGGCGCGCGACTTCGAGTACTCGTGGAAGCGCCAGCTCGATCCGGCCACCAAGGCGCCCTATGCCGCATTCATGTACGACATCAAGAACGCCGAGGCGTACAACAAGGGCCAGGTCACCGACGCGGCGCAGGTCGGCGTCCGCGCCAAGGACGACTGGACCCTCGAGGTGACGCTGGAAGGGCCTCGCGGCTACTTCCCGGTGCTGACCGCCTACCTGGCCGCGTTGCCGGGCCACAAGGCGTCGATCGAGAAGCACGGCGACAAGTGGACCGAGCCGGGGAACATCGTCTCCAACGGCCCGTTCGTCCTGGAGACGTGGGACCACGGCAAGCAGATGATCCTCCGGAAGAACCCGCGCTTCTTCGGGGCCAACGAGGTGACGCTCGACAAGGTGATCATCCCGATCATCCCGTTCGCGGCCGGGGTGCTGCCGTACGAGAACAACGAGATCGACCTCACGATCCTCCAGGCCGCCGACCTCAAGCGCTTCCAATCGAATCCGAAGGTCGCATCCGAGGTGTTCCGCTACCCGTATCCCGGGACCTGGTACCTCACGCCCCAGGTGACCAAGCCGCCCTTCGACAACCTGCAGGTGCGCAAGGCGCTGGGCCACGCGATCGATCGGGATGCGGTCGCCAAGGTCGCCCAGGGCTTCGCGCTGCCCGCCCACTGCATGATCCCGCCCGGCTTCCCCGGGTTCGTCGACGACAGGAAGATCAAGGACATCCAGCGGTTCGACCCGAAGCTCGCGATGGCCGCGCTCAAGGGCACCCCGTACGAAGGCGGCAAGAACTGGCCGAAGATCGTGCTCTCGATGCGGCAGGAGGCGCTCCAGTCGCAGCCGATGGCCGAGGCGGTCCAGGCCATCCTCCTCGAGCACCTCAACATGAAGACGGAGCTCGAGGTGCTGGAGCAGCGCGTGTTCCGGGAGCGGCTCTGGAAGCAGGACCTCCAGCTCGTCTGGATCCGCTGGTTCATGGACTATCCCGATCCTCACAACGAGTATTTCGACACCTTCTACTCGAAGCGCACCACGGGCAAGCGCCAGGCGTGGAGCAACGAGGCGTTCGACAGCCGGCTCGAGGCCGGTCGCGACACGCGCGATGCGAAGAAGCGCCTCGAGCACTACGCGAAGGCCGAGGAGATCCTCCAGAGTGACGGCGGCTACGTTCCGGTGACCTGGGTGGTGCGCTACGCGGTCGCCAAGCCGACCGTGCGCGGCATCGAGAAGAACCGGGCGGGGGAGCAGGTGATCGACGGAAACATCTACTTCGACATGCTGACCCGCCTCTACATGATCGAGCGGAGCTGAGGGGCTCGCGTCGGAACGCCGACGGCTCGAAACGGAAACGTCACGATGCGGTGGTGCATCCGTTCGGGCCGTCGGCTAGAATGTAGGGCGCTCGGGACCTCCGTGCCGACGCTCAACCCGCACAGCCAGGAGGAGAACGCGATGCTCGGTTGGAGAGTGACCAGGGTGTGGTCGGTGGCGCTGGCCCTCGTCGTCGGCACGGCCCTGGTGGGGCTCGGCGCGGGCGCGGCCGCCGCGAAGACGACGCTCACCGTGTACACCGCCGTCGAGGCGGACGACCTGAAGAAGTACGCCGCGCGCTTCAACGAGGACCACCCGGACATCGAGATCAAGTGGGTGCGGGACTCGACGGGGGTCGTCACCGCCAAGCTCCTCGCCGAGAAGGCCAACCCCCAGGCCGACGTCATCTGGGGCCTGGCCGCGACGAGCCTGCTCGTGCTCAAGCCCGAGGGGATGCTCCTGCCGTACGCGCCGAAGGGCCTCGAGAAGCTCGACGCCAACTTCCGCGACAAGGACAATCCGCCCGCCTGGGTCGGCATGGACGCCTGGGTGGCGGCGATCTGCTTCAACACGGCCGAGGCGGCGAAGAAGAGCCTGCCCAAGCCGACGTCCTGGAAGGACCTGACGAAGCCGGTCTACAAGGGGCAGATCGTCATGCCGAACCCGGCCTCGTCCGGGACCGGCTTCCTGGACGTCTCGAGCTGGCTCCAGCTCTTCGGCGAGGCCGAGGGCTGGAAGTACATGGACGCCCTCCACCAGAACATCGGCGTCTATACGCACTCCGGCTCGAAGCCGTGCGTGATGGCGGGGCAAGGCGAGTACCCGATCGGCATCTCCTTCGAGTTCCGGGCGGCGCGCGTGAAGAAGCAGGGGGCGCCGGTCGACATCATCTTCCCGGAGGAGAAGTCGGGCTGGGACATGGAGGCGACGGCGATCGTCAAGGGGACGAAGAACCTCGAGGCCGCCAAGACGCTGGTCAACTGGTCGGTCAGCGAGAAGGCGATGAAGCTCTACAACGAGGGGTACGCGGTCACGGCCATCACCAGCATCGCGCAGCCTGTGGAGCACCTGCCGGCCAACATGCTCCAGCACATGGCCAAGAACGACTTCCAGTGGGCCGCGACCAACCGCGCCAAGATCCTCGCCGAGTGGGAGAAGCGGTACGGCGCGAAGTCGGAGCCGAAGAAGTAGCCTGACCCGAGCGGTCCGTGGCGGGGAGCGGGACCTGTGGGCCCGCCCCCTCGCCGCGGCGCTGAGCGCCCGGGTGACCCCATCGCCGACAGTCCGATGACCGGCAGCGCGGCGACCGGCCGCCCGCCCTATCTCCGCATCCGGGAGCTCTCGAAGCGATTCGGGGACTTCACCGCTCTCGACCGGATCTCGCTCGACGTCTACGAGGGCGAGTTCGTCTGCTTCCTGGGGCCGTCCGGCTGCGGGAAGACCACGCTCCTCCGCGCCATCGCCGGTCTGGACCCCCAGACCCACGGGACCATCGAGCAGGCGGGGCGCGACATCTCGAGGCTGTCGGCCTCGAAGCGGGACTTCGGGATCGTCTTCCAGTCCTACGCCCTGTTCCCGAACCTGACGGCCGCCAAGAACGTCGCGTACGGGCTCGAGAACTCGGGCCTCCCGCGAGCCCGCATCGAGGCGCGCGTGCGCGAGCTGCTGAGGACCGTGGGGATCCCGGAACAGGGCGACAAGTACCCGGCGCAGCTCTCGGGGGGCCAGCAGCAGCGCGTGGCGCTCGCGCGGGCTCTCGCCACCTCGCCGGGCCTCCTGCTGCTGGACGAGCCCCTGTCCGCGCTCGACGCCAAGGTGCGCGTCCACCTCCGGCACGAGATCCGGCAGCTCCAGCGCCAGGTCGGCGTCACCACGATCATGGTCACCCACGACCAGGAGGAGGCCCTGACGATCGCCGACCGCATCGTGGTGATGAACCGCGGCGTGATCGAGCAGGTCGGCACCCCGGTCGAGGTGTACCGGCGGCCGGCCTCCGCCTTCGTCGCGGACTTCATCGGCGTCATGAACTTCATGCCGGCCGTCCTCGTGCGGCCGGGCACGGTCCGCCTGGGGGGGCTCGACCTCGCCTGCGACATCGAGGGTCTGCCCGACGGCGCCAGCCTGACCATCGCCATCCGGCCCGAGGACATCCGCGTGCAGGGCGTGACGGGCAGCGAGGAAAACGCCGTCCACGTGCAGATCAAGGCCATGGAGTTCCTCGGCTCTTTCTTCCGGGTCGACCTGGCGGGCGACGCCCTGGACGGGGTGACGCTGCGCGCCGACCTCGCGGTCGACCTCGCCCGCCGCCTGGATCTCAGCGAGGGACACAGCCTCCCGGTCGTGTTGCCCCGGCGCCGAATCCGCGTCTACCCCGGCCCGTCCGCGCTCGCCTGACCGGCCACCGGTCTGAAATGGCCTCTCCCATCGACCGGGAAGTGGTTCTTGGCAAGGGCCGGTCTCTCGGGGGACCATCGGCTCGGTGGCCCACGTTGCCCGGCGCGGTCCGGGGACCTGCTGCCCAGGGAGGACGCGCGTGACCCCACAGGCCGAAGGCCGTCCGATCGACACCGCCGGAGCGAGGACGACGCTGTGACCACGGTGATCCGGACGGTGTGCGCCCACGACTGCCCCGACATGTGCTCGATCCTGGCCCACGTCGAGGATGATGGGCGCCTGGTCCGCGTCGAGGGCGATCCCGACCAGCCGTTCACCGCCGGCTTCGTCTGCGCCAAGGTGCGCCGCGAGCCGGAGCTGGTGCACTCGCCGGAGCGCGTTCGGACGCCGCTCCGACGGACCGGGCCCAAGGGAAGCGGGCAGTTCGCGGCGGTCGGCTGGGACGAGGCGCTCGGTGAGCTGGTCGACCGCTGGCAAGCGATCCTCCGCGCCGACGGACCGCTCGCGATCCTCGGTTACTGCTACAGCGCGCACCAGGGGCAGCTGAACCGGTGGCTCCCGATGGCCCTGTTCCACGCGCTGGGGACGACCCGGCTCCAGCCCGGGACGATCTGCGACACGTGCGCCGACGTCGCGTGGGAGGCGACCTGCGGGCCCGTGGGCGGCGCCGACCCGGAGGCGATGCTCGACTCGGACCTGATCGTCTCCTGGAGCGCCGACCTGGTCACGACCGCCGTCCACGCGTGGGCCAAGGTGGAGGAGGCGCGACGGCGAGGCGCGCAGCTGGTGGTGGTCGACCCGCGGCGGAGCCGTACCGCGGCGCAGGCCGACTGGCACGTGGCCCCGCGGATCGGGACCGACGCGGCGCTGGCGCTGGGCCTCATGCACGTGCTCGTCCGGGACGGGCTGGCCGATCGCGGGTACCTCGCTCGCGAGACCGTCGGGTTCGACCGGCTCGAGCGGGAGGTGCTGCCGCGGTTCGCGCCCGACCGCGTCGCCGCGATCACCGGGCTCTCCCGCGCCGATGTGGAGCGGCTCGCGCATCTCTACGGCCGGGCCCGGGCGCCCTACATCCGGATCGGCTTCGGCATGTCGCGGAACGCCCAGGGCGGGCAGGCGGTGCGGGCCGTCGCCTTGCTGCCCGGCGTCGTCGGCGCCTATGCGAAGCGGGGCGGGGGCGCCCTGCTGGCCACCGTCGGCGGATTCGGGTTCTCGTTCGAGGCGGTGCGCCGCCCGTCGGGCCCCGCCCGTACCCGCCTGGTCAACCATTCGCGCCTGGGCGAGGCGCTGCTCGAGCTGCGGGACCCGCCCATCCGCGCGCTCTTCGTCGCGGCGAACAACCCGGCGGTGACCTGTCCCGACGCGGGCACCGTCCGCCGGGCACTCGGCCGCGACGACCTCTTCACCGTCGTCCACGACCCGTTCCTCACCGACACCGCGAGCTATGCGGACCTGGTCCTGCCGGCGACGACGTACCTCGAGACCGAGGACCTCTTCCGCGCGTACGGCGCCTACTATCTCCAGTTCGCGCCGCGCGCGGTTGCGCCGCAGGGCGAGGCCTGGTCGAACGTCCGGCTGGCCCAGGAGCTTGCGCGGCGCCTGGGCGTCGGCGACGAGGTCTTCCGGATGGACACCGACGACCTCGTCCGTACCGCCTTCGTCGGCGCGACCGGACCAGCGGCGAGCGTCGATCCCGGCGCGCTCCGGACCGCGGGCCCGGTGAAGATCGATCCCTATCCGGACGGGCAGCGTTTCACGACGCCGTCCGGGAAGCTCGAGTTCCGCTCCGAGACGCTCGCCGCGCAGGGCCTCGCGTCCATGCCCGACTGGCGCGAGGACGCCGAGGAGGAGGCGGCCGGGCGGCGCTGGCCGCTGCGCCTCCTCACCGCGCCTGGATACTTCCAGAGCCACACCGCGTTCACCGGCAACCGGGCGCTCCGCCGGCGCGAGGGCGCGCCGGTCGTGGTCCTGCATCCGGCCGACGCCGAGCGCCGCGGGCTCCGGGCCGACGAGGGGGTCGAGCTCTTCAACGAGCGGGGCGCGGTGAGCATGCGCCTCCGGATCTCCGACGAGGTCGCGCCGGGCGTCGTCCTGGTTCCCGGCCAGCGGCCCGCCGGGGAAGCGCTGTCCGGGACGATCAACCTCCTGTGCGGGGATCGGCTCTCGGATCTCGGCGAGGGCGCGACGTACCAGAGCACCTTCCTCGACGTGCGCCGAGCGGGGTAGCGAGCGCCCGCTCCGTCCCTGGTGCGCCGCCCGACCCCGGCGGGGGTTGAGCGGCCCGGCCGCTTCTGGTAGACCGGAGCCCGCGCGTATGCGC
Source organism: Candidatus Rokuibacteriota bacterium (assembly GCA_044867785.1). GTDB lineage: Bacteria > Methylomirabilota > Methylomirabilia > Rokubacteriales > DASRDR01 > DASRDR01. Next base: position 11,048 of record JBIOVM010000119.1, read on the forward strand.
GGGGAGGGTCCATGCGCTGGAAGCGGACGTTGACCGCGGTGGGAGTGCACGCCGAGGGCGAGTACGCCAAGGTGGTGACGGGAGGCGTCGTCGACGTCCCCGGCCGCACGATGTTCGACAAGATGCAGTGGCTCCGGCGCCACGACGACGGGCTCAGGAAGTTCCTCCTCTACGAGCCGCGCGGGGCGGCCGTCCACAGCGCGAACGTCGTGCTCCCGTCCCGGAATCCGAAGGCGGCGCTCGGCTACGTGATCATGGAGTCGACCGAGTACCCGCCGATGTCGGGCTCCAACACGATCAGCACGGTCACCGCGATCCTGGAGACGGGCATCCTGCCCATGCGCGAGCCGGAGACGCGGCTCACGCTCGAGGCCCCGGCGGGGCTGATCGACGTGACGTGCCGGTGCGAGGGCGGCCGGGTCCTCCAGGTGAAGTTCCGCAACGTGCCCGCCTTCGTCCAGCACCTCGACGCGCCGGTCGAGGTCGAGGGGCTCGGGACCGTCACGCTCGACGTCGCGTACGGCGGCATGCACTACGCGCTGGTCGACGCGGCTCGGCTCGGCTTCCGGATCACGCCGGACGAGGCGCGGGACATCTGCGGCGTGGGCGAGCGGATCCGGGTGGCCGCGCGCGAGCAGCTGCGCGCCGTCCATCCGGAGGACTCGCGGATCCGGGACGTCTCGATCACCGAGTTCATGGGGCCGCTCAAGCGGCGGGGGCGCGGCCTGACCGCGCGGAACACGGTCGTCGTCTCCCCGGGACGGCTCGACCGGTCGCCCTGCGGCACCGGGACCTCGGCCCGGCTGGCCGTGATGCACGCGCGCCGGCAGATCCGCCGCGGCCAGCCGTTCGACCACGAGTCGGTCATCGGCAGCCACTTCCTCGCCGAGATCGTCGGCCTGACGCGGGTGGGGGGGAAGCCCGCCGTCGTGACGACCGTGGCCGGGCGGGGCTGGGTCACCGACATCGGGCAGTACGGCATGGACCCCGAGGACCCCTACCCCGAAGGCTACACCCTCTCCGACACCTGGCTCCGCGCGATCTGAGCGGGGAAAATCAAAGTCGGGGTCTGACCCCGGAGTTTGGTTTTCCGTAGGGGCCGAGGGCGGCGGCGTGGCGGGCGACCGACGCGAGGCCGAACGGGGTGGGCGGGAGCGCGGGCGGCCGGTCGTAGACTTCGGGGAGACCGAGGCGGCGGGCCGTCACGCGCTTCCCGTAGCAGAGGAAGCTCTCGATCGACTGCATCAGGAACACGATGAGGGGCAGGATCCCGCCGTAGAGGCTCTCGGCCTCCGCCTCGTCCGCGGCCCGCCCGGTCCGCATCAGCTCGAAGATGCGCACCTGGACGTCGAAGCACTCCGGCGCCGGGATCAGCCCCACGCAGCCCGCGCGGATGCTGTCCGGCAGCTCGAGACCGCCGCGCCCGTTCAGGACGCGGAAGACCCCGTCCGTCTCCTCGATGAGCCTCCGGATCACCACCGCCGGCCCCTCGCCCTTCAGGAGGCAGACGTTCGGATGCTGGCGCGCGAGCTCGCGGAGCCCGGCGCTCGAGAGCGCCACCCCGAGATAGCCCGGGGCGTTCTGGATCGCGACCGGCAGGGAGACGCCGTCGGCCACGGCGCCCAGGAACCGCACGTACTCGCGCTCCGGAAGTCCGGCGACCGGCGGCGGCTGGAGGATCACCCAGCCGGCGCC
>JBIOVM010000120.1:0-34354 GCA_044867785.1 Candidatus Rokuibacteriota bacterium
GCCGGCAGGTTCGCCGCGAGCGCCGGCGTCTGGGGCGACATCCGTCCCTGCTGCGGAGCTTCTTCCGACACTCGGGCCTGCCTTTTCATGTCTAGAATAGGACATTATTTAGGCATGAGTCATTAGCAGACGGCTGCGGGCCTGGCTGGCCGGCCCCTCAGGCGCCGCCGCGGACGACCTGGAGGACGTGGGCCGGGTGCTTGGCGGCGTCGGGGACTCGCGCCCAGTGCTTGCGCACCACCCCGTCGGGCCCGATCCACACCGTCGACCGGATCACGCCCGTCGTCTTCTTGCCGTAGAGGACCTTCTCCCCGTACGCCCCCCACGCCGTCATCACCGTCCGATCGGGGTCCGAGAGGAGCGTGAATGGCAGCCGGTACTTGCTCGCGAACTTCGCGTGGGACTCGGGACCGTCGGCGGAGACGCCCAGCACGGCGACGCCGGCGCGTCGGAGGTCCTTCCAGAGATCCCGAAACCCGCAAGCCTCCTTCGTGCAGCCAGGCGTGTCGTCCTTCGGATAGAAGTAGACGACGACGTCCTGGCCCTGAAAGTCGGCGAGCGAGACGCGCCGGCCGGCGGCATCCGGGAGCGTGAAATCGGGGGCCCTCCGCCCCTCGGTGATCTTGGCCATGGCCTCCCTCACGTGGTTCGATGCCGCCTGGCTCGCCTGGGATTCCCGCGGGGCGGCGGCCCGCCCCGGTCGGTCGACGGGGGATATGGTACCCTGAGCCCGTCGGTCGGCGCCCGCCGGTCGGCTTACCCGTAAACCGCAAGGAGGAGACCCGTGCCAATCAGGGTCGGAGACCGCTTGCCGGAAGGCACCCTCACGGAATTCTACGAGCACGAAGCGCCGGGGTGCAGCGTCGGCCCCAACAACTTCCCGGTGTCGGACCTCGTCAAGGGGCGGAAGGTCGTCATCTTCGGGTTGCCGGGCGCCTTCACCCCGACGTGCTCGGCGAAGCACGTGCCCGGCTACGTCAGCGCGCACGACCGGCTTCTTTCCCGGGGCGTCGACGAGATCTGGTGCGTTTCCGTCAACGACGCCTTCGTCATGGGGGCGTGGGGTCGGGACCAGAAGGCCGGCGGCAAGGTCCGCATGATGGCCGACGGCAGCGCCACCTACACGAAAGCGCTCGGACTCGACATGGACCTGACCGCGCGCGGCATGGGCGTCCGCTCGCAGCGCTACTCGATGCTCGTCGACGACGGCGTCGTCAAGGCGCTGCACGTGGAGCAGCCGGGAAAGTTCGAGGTCAGTGACGCCGAGACCATGCTTCGGTCCCTGGCCTGAGGCGCGCCGTACCCCGCCGGCCGCCCGGCCGGCCGGGGGCAAGGGGGGCGGCGCCTCGGGCTCGGCCGGCCGGGCCGCCCCCCGGGCGCTCTTCCGACGGCCGTGGGCGTGAGCCGCCAGGACGGCCGCCCTCCGACCGCGCCCGACCCCGAGTGGGCCGGCTGGCCCGACGAGCGACTGCTCGACCTCCGCCTCTGCGACCTCGGGCTGTCGGTCGGGAACGGCGAGCTCGCCGACCGGATCGACCAGCTCTACGAAGAGCTCCGGGCGCGCGGTCTCCGCTTCCGGCCGTACTTCTGGCTCTCCGACGAGTGGTACTGCCCCGACGGCCTGCCCGGCGTGGCGATCCCGTTCTACCTCGCCCATCCGCGGCTGACCCGGCTCGAGCTCTCCCAGATGCTCGAGGTCGAAGGCGGGACGCCGGAGTGGTGCATGCGGCTCCTGCGCCACGAGACCGGACACGCCATCGAGAACGCCTATCGCCTCCGTCTGCGTCGCCGCCGGCAGAAGCTGTTCGGGAAGTCGTCCGAGCGGTACCGGGACTACTACGTGCCGCGGCCGTACAGTCGGCGCTTCGTGGTGCACCTGGAGCAGTGGTACGCGCAGAGTCATCCCGACGAGGACTTCGCCGAGACCTTCGCGGTATGGCTGTCGCCGGAGTCCAACTGGCGCGACCGCTACGCGGGCTGGCCGGCCCTCCGCAAGCTCGAGTACGTGGACGCGCTCATGCGGGAGATCGCCGCCGAGCCGCCGACGGTCGTCTCCCGGGCGCGCGTCGATCCCCTGTCGCGCCTCCGGAAGACGCTGCGCCAGCACTACGAGGAGAAGCGGCGGCACTACGGCCTGGACGACGACGTGTCGTACGACCGTGACCTGCGCCGGCTCTTCTCCGAGGCGCCGGAGTTCCGGGACCGGCCGCCCGCCGCGCAGTTCCTCGGGCGGATCCGCCGCGAGGTTCGCCGCCGCGTGGCCAAGGGCACGGGCGTGTACCAGTACACGATCGACCAGGTCCTCGGCGACATGATCGACCGCTGCCGGGAGCTGGGCCTCCGGGTGGCGGTCCCCGAAGAGCAAGCCAAGCTCGACTTCGGCATCGCCCTCACCGTGCAGACGATGAACCACCTCCACAGCGGCCGCCACCGCATCGTGCGATGAAGCCCCTCCGCGTGCTCGCGCTCATGCACGAGAAGCTCGTGCCGCCCGACCCGCCCGGGGACGCGGATCTCGCCAGCGTGCCCTGGAAGACCGAGTTCGACGTCGTGAGCACGCTGCGCGAGGTCGGTCACGAGGTCCGCGCGCTCGGCGTGCGGAGCGACCTGCGCGTGGTGCGCGAGGCCATCGAGGAGTGGAAGCCGCACATTGCGTTCAACCTCCTCGAGGAGTTCGACGGAGAGGCCACCTACGACCAGAACGTCGTGGCCTACCTGGAGCTGCTGCGGGTCCCGTACACGGGCTGCAACCCGCGGGGCCTCATGCTCAGCCGCGACAAGGCGCTGTCCAAGAAGATCCTCGCCTACCACCGGATCCCGTGTCCCGACTTCGCGGTCTTCCCGATCGGTCGGGCCGTCCGCCGGCCGAAGCGCTTGTTCTTCCCCCTCATCGTGAAGTCGCTGACCGAGGACGCGTCCCTCGGCATCTCCCAGGCGTCGGTGGTCGAGAACGACGAGAAGCTCGGAGAGCGCGTGGCGTTCGTCCACCAGAACCTCGGGACCAGCGCGATCGCCGAGCGGTACGTGGAAGGCCGCGAGCTGTACGTCGCGGTGGTCGGGAACCGGCGCCTCCGGGTCTTCCCGGTCTGGGAGCTCCGGATGGAGGGGCTGCCCGACGAGGCGCGTCCCATCGCCACCCAGCGCCTCAAGTGGAGCCGGGAGTACCAGAAGAAGTACGGGATCAAGTGGGGCGAGGCGCGCGGCCTGCCCGACGGCGTCACCCGGCGTGTCCAGGCGCTGGCCAAGCGCATCTACCGCACCCTCGGGCTCAGCGGCTACGCGCGGATCGACTTCCGCCTCGACGCCAATCAAGAGCCGTACGTGCTCGAGGCGAACCCCAACCCCGAGATCGCCTACGGCGAGGAGCTGGCGGAGTCGGCCGAGACGGCCGGGCTGTCCTACGAGGCGCTGCTCCAGCAGATCCTGGGGCTCGGCCTCCGCTGGCGTCACGACGTCTACGCCTAGCCGGGACATCGTCGTCCGCCGCGAGCGGCCCGAGGACGCGGCGGCGGTCCGGCGCGTCAACCAGGAGGCGTTCGGCCGCCCGGCCGAGGCCGACCTCGTGGATCGGATCCGCGCCCGAGGCAAGGCGACGCTCTCCCTCGTCGCCGCCCGCGGCGTCGAGGTCGTGGGGCACATCCTCTTCACGCCCGTCACCATCGAGTCGGGCGACGGCGTCACGGAGGCGCCCGATGGCGGTGCTCCCCTCCCACCAGCGCCGGGGCCTGGGATCCGTGCTCGTGCGCTCAGGGCTCGAGGAATGCCGGCAGGCGGGCCACGGATGCGTCGTGGTCGTCGGGCACCCGGGGTACTACCCCCGCTTCGGCTTCGCGCCGGCCCGCGCGCGAGGCGTCGTCTGGGAGCATCCGGTCCCGGACGAGGCCTTCATGCTCCTCGAGCTCCGTCCGGGCGCGCTCGGCGGGCGGGGCGGGATCGCGCGCTATGCGCGCGAGTTCGGGAGCCCCTGACAGCCGAGGCCCCCGGTTCGGCGCGCCACAAATCCTCGAAAAGACGAACCAGCCCCACGAGTGAGCAGCCACCCTGTCGTCGGGACCGCCGGGATCACGGCGGCAAGCCAATCCGAATCACGCCACCTGACGTTTATACGAGTGAGACGACCCTGGCCGAGGCGGGTGAGCGGTGGGGACGAGGATCGCGGCATCGTCGGGAGCGAGCGCGGCAAAAGCTGCAGGAGGCGAGCTGGGGCTTGGTATCCGGAAGAGGACCGCGGCGCTCTTGAAGGCCACCCGGGCGCGCTCCCTGGTCCTCTTGGTCGACGACGACCGCGACAACCGCGAGATGTATCGCCAGTACCTCGAATGGGAAGGATTCCGTGTCGTCGAGGCCATCGACGGCCTGGAAGCCCTCCAGCGGGCGGCGGCGCTGAAGCCGACGGTCATCGTGACGGACCTTGCGCTCCCCCGCCTCGACGGCTGGGAAGCCGTGCGTCGCCTCAAGGCGAATCCCGGGACACGGCACATCCCCGTCCTCGCCCTCAGCGCCCATGCCTACCTGGACGACGTCGCGCGGGCGCGCGCCGCGGGCTGCGATGTCTACCTCGCCAAGCCCTGCTTGCCCGAAGACCTCGCCAAGGCGATCCGAGCCCTGTTGACGCGGGAGGCAGTGTCCAAGGCGACTCGCGCCAACCGGCGCCGGCCGGCGATGGCCGGCCCCCCGTCCGATCGCGGCGGCGCTTCGCCCGACGGTCGCGGGAAGGCCCTGGAAACGCGCGGGCCGCGGGCCGTCCGAGCTGCGTCGAACGGCGGGCCCGTCGGACGCGAGCCCTCTCGCCTTGACGGGCGGAGCCGGTAGGGGACATCATGACTGTCTCATGGGCATGCCCAGCCCTCGCCGCGAGGACGAGGAGAGTCCCGGCGGTCTCGTCCTGGGCGACCTGCTGTACGGCGACGAGGCGAAGGCCCCCGTGTCCGAGGCCGACTGGGGCCGGCTCGTCCAGGCGGTCGCGACGGGCGACCAGCAGGCGCTCCACGCCCTCTACCAGCGGACGCATCGGATCGTGTTCACGTTGGCCGTCCGGATCACGCGCGACCGGGAAAGCGCCGAAGAGGTGACGCTCGACGTGTTTCACGACGTGTGGCGGCGTGCGGGTCGGTACGACCCGGCGGGAGGCTCGGTCGTCGGGTGGATCATGAACCAGACGCGGAGCCGCGCGATCGATCGTCTCCGCTTCGAGCAGCGGAAGAAGCGCGTTGATCCCGACGGAACGGCGCTTCCGGTCGCGTCGGCGCCCGACCCCCACGAGGCCCTGGACCTCCAGGAGCAGGGCCGCCGGCTGCGCCAGGCGCTCTCGACCCTCACGCCGGACGAGCGGCACGCGATCGAAACGGCCTACTTCTCGGAGCTGACCTACGACGAGACCGCGACACGGCTGAACGAGCCGCTCGGGACCATCAAGACGCGCGTCCGGGCCGGGCTCGGCAAGCTTCGCCGCGCCCTCGCCGGTGAGGGGCCATGAGCGCCAGTTCCCAGTCACACGATCAGCGTCACATCGATCTGGTATCGCTCCATGCCCTCGAGGCGCTGTCGGCGACCGACGCGGCGCGGGCGGACGCGCAGATCGCCGCCTGCGCGGATTGCCGCCGGGAGGTGACGGCGCTCCGCCAGGTCGTCGGCGCGTTCGTGGCCTGGCCGACGGAGGTTCTGCGCCCGGCGGGCTCCCTCTGGCCGCGGCTGGCCAGCCGGATCGCCGCCGAGACCGGCGAGCCTCCCGCGCCCGAACCGCCCCGCCGGTGGGCGGAGCCGGCATGGGACGAAGTGGCGCCGGGCATCTCCGTCAAGCTCCTCGCCACCGACCGGGAGCAGAATCGCGTCAGCATGCTGGTTCGCCTGGCCCCGGGTACGGACTATCCGCCGCATCGTCACGCCGGGGTGGAGGAGCTGTACATGCTGGACGGCGTGCTGATCGTGGACGACGAGCGGTTCCATCCGGGCGACTACCGTCGCGCGGACCTCGGCAGCGTCGACCGCCGCATCTCGACCGAGACCGGCTGCACGTGCCTTCTGGTCACCTCGTTCCGCGACGCGATCATCTGAGCGCCCGAGCCTGACTCGGCCGGCCGCGCCGGGCCCGGGGCGCGAGCCGCGTCCTTAGCCGACGACCGGATGCCGGCGGTGCCAGTCGGTGCGAGCCTGATACGCTCGCGCCGCCGCGAGGATCGCGTTCTCCCCGAAGGTGCGCCCGAGGAACTGAAGGCTCGTCGGCAGCCCGCGCTCGCCGAACCCGTTCGGCACCACGACGGCCGGCAGTCCCGCGGCGTTCCCGATCGCGCCCGCCGGGTCACGCATCGTCCCGCCGAAGGCGCTCCGGAACGGCTCGTCGAGCCGGCCCGCCACCATGAGGCGCCCCGGCGCCACCAGCGCATCGTATCCGGCCAGGACGCCGTCGATCCGCCGCGCGACCACGGCCCGGAGCCGGAGCGCCTTGATGTAGTCCTTGGCGAGGATCGCGTCCCGCGCGTAGAGCCCGTACCGGTCCTCGGGCGCGGTCAGCTCGGCCAGAGCGCCCTCTTCCACGAGGCCTTCGAGAGCGCTGGCGGCCTCGGCGAAGAGGATGGTCCGCGTGATCTCCTCGTAGGGGAAGGGCGGCAGGACGACGTCTTCCACCGTGCCGAGCGTGCGCAGCACGTCGAGAGCCTCTTCGAAGCGCGCCCGCACGTCGGCATCGGCGACCTCCGCTGCCTCGCGGAGGGCGCCGAACCGGAAACGACGCCCCGGCGGATCGGCGGGCTCGTAGCGGAAGGCGCGCTCGACGGCGGCGGGGTCCAGCGGGTCGGGGCCGGCGATCGCGTCCAGCACCAGGCCGCAATCGTCGGCGGTGAGGCCGAGCGGCCCGATCTTGTCCAGGCTCCAGGAGAGGGCCATCGCGCCGTGCCGGCTGACGCGGCCGAGGGTGGGCCGGAGGCCGGTCACGCCGCAGTTCGCGGCCGGCGACACGATCGATCCCCACGTCTCGGACCCGAGCGCGAAGGGGACGAGCCCCGCGGCGACCGCCGAGGCCGAGCCGCTCGAGGAGCCGCCGCTCCACGCATCCTCGCCCCAGGGCGAGCGGCCGGGGCCGGTGAACGACGCATGGGGCTGCCGGTAGCCCGCCCCGCCGGCCAGCTCCACCATGGCGAGCTTCGCGGCCAGGACGGCGCCCGCCGCCTCGAGCCGCCGGATCACCGTGGCGTCGAAGTCGATGACCTGCCCGCGGAGCGGCGCCGCGCCCCACGTGGTCGGGATGCCGCTCGTGGCGAGGAGGTCCTTCGCGCCGTAGGGGATTCCGTGGAGCGGGCCTCGCCACGCGCCCGCCGCGATCTCGGCCTCGGCGCGTTGCGCCTGGGCCAGGGCGCGGTCGCGCGTCACGGTCACCACCGCGTTGAAGCGAGGGCCGAGCCGCTCGAGCCGAGCCAGGAACGTCTCCGTCAGCTCGACCGGCGAGACGCGCCGCGCCCGCACGAGAGCGGACAGCTCGCGGAGCGGCAGGAAGACCGGACTCGGCGTCACGAGGCGGCCGAGACGTCCCGGGGGAGCGGGAGCAGCGGGCCGTCGGCGTTGTCGAGACGGACCGCGCGGAGAGCCCGCGCCCCGTCGACGATGGCCGCGACGCCCGCCCGGACGGCCTCCAGCTCTTCGGGCGTGAGGCGGTTCCCGTAGCGCTCACGGACCAGCGCGAAGAGCAGATCGGCCTCGCTCGCTCCCGGCTCACCCACGGCGGCCTCCCGTCGAGCTCCGGACGCTCCGGTGGGATTCGCGCACGTCGCCCGCCGGCGGCGCGTCGCCCGTCATGATAAGAGGGGACCTCACTCGCGACAAGCGCGCCCGCTCGGCAAGCCGCGCGCATCGGGCGCGGCCCTTGCGCGGAGGCGCCGGCGACCCTACCCTCGCTCGGGTGCGGCCGGACGGCGCGGGCCGCCGGAAGGGGCCCGGACCGGTGAGCGTCCTCGAGCGTTTCCTGCGGCGGCTCCCGGTCCGCCGCTTCGAGACCCCCGAGGGCCCGCTTCCGCCCGACGGTGCGGCGGCCCGGCACATCCGCCGCGTCGAGCGGATCCTCGTGGCCACGGCCGCCGCCCTCGCCGTGCTCGGGTTCCTCGCGTACTACGTGCCGGTCTACCGGGTCCCCGATCTCTTTCCCAGCGCCTCCGTGACCGTGCCGCTGGCCGACGGCCCGGTGACGGTGCCGTGGGGCGAGCTCTCGTGGGCCATCGCGCTCACGACGGTCGAGCTGCTGCTCCTCACGTTCCTGAACATCGTCGGCGTGCACGAGATCGCGGTGGCCAGCGGCGTCATGACCGCCGAGACGAAGCCCGATCGAATCCGGGCCCTCTTGTCGATCGGGCGCGAGCGGAAGTCGAGCGAGGTCACCCGGTACGGCATCGACCCCTTCGAGGGATTGCGCCCGTGGATGCTCTTCCTCTACAACCTGGTCTTCCGGCTCAAGGGGTTCCTGGCGACCCAGGTCATGCGCTACCTGACCCGGCTCTTCCTGGGCCGGTACGCGGTGCGCGTCTTGCTGGATTTCGCCGGCGTGCCCGTCTACATGGCCATCAACGCGTACGCGACGCACGCCGTCCTGCGCGAGGCCAAGGTCGTCCTGATGGGTCCGGACGCGATCGGCCGGCTGATGCGCCGCCTCGCGGAGCGGACGCCGTCGCCGGCCGAGCGGGCGCTGGTGTACGACACGCTCCAGTACATCGCGGTGAGCAAGCGAGACTTCCACCAGAACCACTATCTCCTGACGCGGGAGCTGCTCGAGCTCTGGCGCGTGCCGGCCGAGGCCCGCCACCCGTTGCCGGCGGACTATCTCGAGCGGCTCCGGCGCGCCCCGCCGGCGAGCCGGGCCGTGTGCCGGGCGCTCATCCTGGCCGGCTTCATCCTGGACGGCCAGTTGTCCTGGCGCGAGCGTCTCCGCCTCCGCCGGCTGAACCGTCTCGGCATCGTCCCCGTGCGGGCCGCCGACGTGAAGCGCCGGCTTCGCGCGTTCCTGAGCGGGGGCGGGCTTCCCCTCGACGGCCTGGACGGCTGACGTCACCCGGGTCAGACCCCGACTCTGGCCTTCGCGTGAAAGTCAGAGCGGGGGCCGGACCCGCGGTGACTCAGTAGAGGTAGAAGTGCACGCCGATGCCGACGTACTCGATCTTGTCCCGATAGAACTGGCCGTTGGGCGAGTAGCCGTTGAAGTACTCGAGCAGGACCTGGATCCTCCGGTCGAAGATCGGCAGCTTCTCGAACTGAACGCCCGCGCGCACCGAGAGGTCGGCGTGCCAGTCGTTCTGCTCGCGATACTGGAGGTCGACGGCGGCGAGAGGCCGGAGCGTGCCGTTGACGAACGTCCAGGGGCTGCGGACCTCGAGTCCCATCTGCGTGGACCACGGCTCGAGGTCGTCGGGGTCCCCTCGCACGATGTAGCCCGCCCCGCCGTACGCGCGGAGCCACTCGGTGATCTCGTACGACAGGCGGAGGTCGATCGCCTCGTAGCTCAGGTTGACCCGCTCGACGCGGCTCTCGATGAGGAACTCGTCACCGAGATGCGAGCTCTGATGGTAGTAGCGAGCCATCGCCGAGAAGTTCCTCAGGCGATACGCGAACGGGATGCCCACGAGGTAGTCGGAGTTGACGAGGTCGGTCGACGGGGCGTCGAGATCGAACAGGCTGAAGACGCCGGCCTGGATGCCCACCTCCCAGATGCCGCCCTTCTCGCCGATCGGTCCCCGGAGCAAGGAGAACGTTTCCCCCAGGCTTGCGATGGCCGCATTGTCGAGCCGGGCGTCCTCGTGGAAGCGCTGGTACACCGCCGAGAAGTGGGGCCAGCGCGGGTCCGCGATTAGCGGCGCGAAGAGCAGCCCCTTCGGGAGGATCTCGAGGCCGCGCCGCGGCACCTCGGACTCCACCGCGGTCCCGCTGGGCGTCGCCGCCGTCGTCGGTAGCGGCGCCGCCGCCGGCGGGGCGGCGGCGGGAGGCTGGGCGAGCTCCACGACCATCACGCGCGTCACCCCCGCGATCTTCGAGAGCGTCGCGACCAGCTTCTCGTGGTCGCTCTGCGGCAGCCCGGCCGCCTCGACGGTGACCACGCCGTCCTTCACGGTGACCTTGCTGCCCTTGACGTCCAGCTCGCGCTCGAGGATGGCCGTTACGTAGCCCGCGATGTAGGCGTCCTCGGCCGGCCCCGCGTCGGCCGTCCCCGTCGGGACGAGGGCGAGCCAGATCGCGAGCGCTCCCGCGCGGGCCGAGCCACGAAGGCGGCGACACTGCGACCCGTGTGCTGCGACTGCCTGTCGATATCGCGACATGCTGTCGTCCTCTGGGCTCTCGGCCCGATCCGGATGCGCCCGCGTTGGACCTTGCACAGCAGCACGGATAGGGACTTGCGGCCGGTGGCACGAGGGTTGCCCCTCAATAGCCGTGTGAAGGACGGATGCGACCCTCGCGCGGGCGGCGCTGCTCCTGGCCATCTGCGAGCGCCGTGCCGACAAGCTGCGCGGGCGATGCGCAGGCGAAAGGAGAGGCATATGAGGGCAACCTGGCGTGACGGTCTGGCGCTGGCGCTGAGCGCGGCGCTCGCGCTGGCTCCTGGCGTGTCCATGGGGCAGTCCTCGAGCGGATCCGAACAGGTGGTCGAGGGCGCCAAGAAGGCCGGCGAGGGCGCCGCCGAGACCGCGAAGGACGCCGGCAAGACGGTCAAGGAAGCGGGCAAGAAGGCCGGAGAGACGGCCGGCGACGTGGGCGATCGCCTGCACGACAGCGCGAAGGGCTTCGGCGAGGCGCTCCTCGGCGGCATCAAGCACGTGGGCAAGACCATCATCGGATTCTTCGAGGACTGACGAGGCGAGGCGAGCGAGGATTCGCATGCGTCGGGTGGGCCTCTCGGCGGCCCTCGTCCTGCTCGTCGCCGGCGCCGTGGGCGCCCAGCCCACCGCGCCGGCCGTCGGGGGGCTCCCGTCGCGGAGCGACCTCGAGGCCGTCGCGCCGCCGCGGGGCCTGCCGGTCGAGCAGGAGCGCGATCCGGGGCGAGGTCCGACGCCGCACGAGCCCGTCTTCCTCGAGCCGGCGGTCGCCGCGACCGAGCATCTCCGCGTGGGGCCGAGCGCATGGATCGCGGCGGGGCCGCCCTTCGAGCATCGCGACAATCCGGGCGGCCCCGCGGTCGGCGTCACGATCTCGTGGCCGGCGCCGGCTTCCGACTAGTCACCGGACCGCGTCCCGTGGCGCGGATCGGCCGCGCGCTGATCGTCGCCGGCGGGGCGCTGGGAATGTTGGCCGCCTCCGCGGGCGCGATCGCGCTCGATCCGGCGCCCCCGCCCCTCACGCTGCGGTTCGTCACGCTCAACCTCCTCCACGGGGGCATCTTCTCGGAGCTGCACGGCGACGACGACGCGCTCGAGGAGCGTTTCGCGCTCGTCGTCGAGGGCCTGCGGGCCCTCGATGCGGACGTCGTCGGACTTCAGGAGGCGTCGACCGGCCGGCGGCGGGGTGACGTGGCCGCTCGGCTCGCGAGAGAGCTGAGATACCGCCACGTCCGGGCGCCCGCCGCGTACCGGCCGCTGGGGAGCTCGTCCCTGCGCCGGGGCGTCCGCGCGGTCACGGGCTTCGACGAAGGGCCGGCGCTCCTGAGCCGCTTTCCGATCGTGCGCTGGGCGGCCTACGAGCTCCCGCCATGCGGGCGTCCCTTCGACGTGCGCGTGCTCGTCGGGGCGGAGCTCGAGACGCCCGCCGGCCTCCTCCCGGTCTATTCGGCCCATACCTCCGGCGTGCCCTGCCACGCGCGCGCGGTGGCCGCGGTCGTGCGCGCGGAACGGCACGCCTTGCCATCCGTGGTGCTGGGCGACTTCAACGCCGAGGACAGGTCGGAGGCCATGCGGGTCCTGACGCGCGAGGCGGGGTGGATGGACGCGTTCCGGCACGCGAACCCGTCCGCGGCGGGCTTCACGGACGGACAGGACGTGACGGCCGAGCGGCCGACCGCCGCCCGACGAATCGACTACGTGCTACTCGTTCCCGGAGCGCGCGTGCCCGGGCGAGTCGTCGCGAGCCGCGTCGTCTTCGACCGGCCTCGCGGGGCCCGTCCGGTCCGGTGGCCGTCGGATCACCACGGCGTGCTGGCCGACGTCGCCATCGAGCGGGCGCCGTCCACGCCGCCCGGTGGCCGGGCCGCCCGCGACCTCCTGGACGGCGTGGACGGCGGGGGCTGATTGGCTCGGCGGGGGCGTGACCGCCGCCGCTCGGAGCGCCCGGCCCAGAGGACCGCGCAGCCGCCCCGGTACGACGCGTCCGAGGTCCACCTGGTCCGCGCCGGTGAAGCGCGCGAGCGACCAGAGCGCGTCGGCGACGCCGGCCAGCGCCGCGTCCTGTTCGATGGCGCCCCAGACGGCGGTCGGCGGGACCCCGCCGGTCGCGAACCACCGCTCGAAGTGCACGCCGCGCACCGCGAGGCGGCGCTCCGCCCGATGCGCCTTGGCGTCCACACGTCCGATGAGCTGACCGTCGTGGAGGATGGGCAGCGTGTAGTATCCGTGGACGCGCTTCGGGCCCGGCGTGTAGACCTCGATCCGGTAGGCGAAGCCGAAGAGTCGCTCGACGCGCTCGCGGTGCCAGAGGAGCGAGTCGAAGGGGGAGAGCAAGGTGGTGCCGCGCGACCCGGCCCGCCGCCGCGCAGCGCGCTCGAGCGCCGGCAGGTCGCCGGCGAGGACGAGCCAGCGGCTGCGCGATCCGATGACCTCGATCTCCACGGCCTCGCCGGCCTCGACGAGGCGTCGGAGGGCGGCCCGGCGGACGCCCGGTCCCATGCGCGGAAAGGTCAGGTAGCGCGCGAGGTCCGTGTCGGTCGCCGCCCCCATCGCGTGGAGCGACCGCTCGACGTGCCAGGCGCGGAACGCCTCGGTCGAGGGGGCGTCGACGCCGGGCTCGGGAGCCAGGACGCGCTCGGCCAGGTCGTATCGCTTCTGGAAGTGCGGGCGGGAGTGGACCGCCAGCGCCCCGGTCATCCAGAGGTAGTGGAGCGCGTGCTGGGCGGGCTTCCAGCTCCACCAGCCGCCGCGCCCCGAGGGCCGTCGATGCTCGAAGTCCGCGGTCCCGGCGGGCCCGTTGGTCCGGATCGCTTCGGTGACGAGGTCGAGCGTGCGGCGGTGCCGGCGGAGCCACGAGGACCACCCGGTGTGTCGGAGCCGGTAGTCCAGCATGGCCCGGCGCCACGGGCCGAGGTGAGACGCCGGCACGAGGCACGCCGCGTGCGCCCAGTACTCGAAGAGCGCGCGTCGCCGGTAGACGAGGCGGTCCAGCCGGGCGCGGTCGTACGGCCCGAACCGGCTCCAGACGGTGAGGTAGTGGGCACGGTCCAGCACGTTGATCGAGTCGAGCTGGAGCCCGCCGGCGTCCTCGACGAACCGGACGAGCCGGCTTGGCGTGAAGCGGCGCGCGCGGGGGCGCGCGAGGTGCTGCCGCTCGAGGAAGAGCGCGGCGACGGCGCGGAGCGGGAACCGCGGGGCCGGCATGCCCTCCCGGTCAGGGCGCCAGGGCCACTCGCAGCACCGTCACGGAGTGGGCCGGGAACGCGTAGTCGAAGCGATGCCCGCTGACGGCCCGCCGGTGCTCGCGCACCCCGACCCGCTCCGGGTGCTCGAACGAGTTCGTCGCGTCGACGTCGGGTCCGTTGACCTCGAACGCGCGCAGCTCGCCGGCGGCCACCGCGCTCCCCAGGTCGATGGTCGCCGTGTGACCCCGGTCGCGGTCGCGGTTCACGACGCCGATCATGAGCTGGCGCCCGGCCTCGTCCGAGGTCGCGACCGCGTCGAGGAGCGCGAACGGCCCGAGGTCCGCCACGTGGTGGACCCGGCCGAGCGTCCGCTCTTCGAGATCGCGCGGCAGCTCGTGCCGCGGCCCGTCGACGTGAACGTCGAGCGCGATCTCGCGCATGTGCTCGGCGTAGAGGCGAAGTGGGTGGTAGATGGTCTGGAGAAAGAGCCCTTGCTTGCTCGTGAAGATCGGCGCGATCGCGTTGACGAGCTGGGCGAGATTGGCCATCCGAACCACCCGGCAGTGCCGGATGAAGCCGTGGAGGTACGTCGCCACCGCGAGGGCGTCCGTCAGGTTGTAGCGCTCCTCGACCCCCCCGACGCGGTCCTCATGGTTGCGCGTCCGGTACCAGACGTTCCACTCGTCGAACGCGATGTGGATCGGGTGGGCGAGACGCTGAGCGTAGCGGGCGCGCTCGATCAAGGCCGCGCAGACCCGGATCGCCCGTTCGGCCTGGTGCGACTGAAAGATCGTCGTGTAATGGTCGGCCTGCCCGGTGTAGAGATGAATGCTGTACCAGTCGATGATGGGCGCCAGCCCGTCGATCACCACCTGGTCCCAGTCGCTCCAGCCGTTGTGGCCGCAGCCCACGAGCTCGATCGAGGGATCGGTGCGCTTCATGACCAGCGCGAACGCCCGGGCCTTCTTGACATAGTCCTCGGGGCTCAGGTGGCCGATCTGCCAGCTTCCGTACATCTCGTTGCCGAGGCCCCAGTAGCGCACTCGGTAGGAGTCCGCATGGCCGTGGGCTCGCCGCAGGTTGGCCCAGTGGGTGTTGCCGGTCCCGTTGCAGTACTCGACCCAGGCCTGGGCCTCGTCCATGCTCCCGGAGCCCATGTTGACGCAGATGTAGGGCTCGGTGCGGAGGACACGGCAGTATTCGATGAACTCATCGGTGCCGAAGCGGTTCGACTCCTCGGCGTACCAGGCCAGCTCGGTCCGCCGCGGCCGGTCCGCACGCGGGCCGACCCCGTCGGTCCAGTGGTAGCCGCTCACGAAGTTGCCGCCCGGCCAGCGGAGCACCGGGACGCGGAGCGGCCGGGCCGCGTCCAGGACGTCACGGCGGAAGCCCCGCGCGTCGCTGAGGGGCGACCCCTCCTCGAAGACGCCGCCGTAGATGCAGCGCCCGAGGTGCTCGATGAAGTTTCCGAAGATCCGCCGGTCCACGCTGCCGATTCGCCGTGCGAGGTCGATGCCGATCCGAGCCATGCGCCGGAGTCTAGGGGCGCATCCCGTGCGTGTCAACGCGCGCGCGAGGGGCTACAGACCCCGATCGGCGCCGGAGACGGGCTGCCCGTCCGGTCGTTTGACGGCCCGCCGTTGCCTGTGTCTATATTGCCAGCCAGACGGTCCCGTCGGCCGATCCCTTCCCCACGCCCGCGCCCTCGCGCGGGCCACGTGACAGGAGGACGCCCATGAGCCACGCCTCGACCACAGTCACTCGTCGCCGGTTCCTGGGCGGCGCCCTCGGCGCCGCCGCCGCGCCCGCCGTCGCGCGGCGCGCCGGGGCCCAGGCCAAGCCCACCATCACCTACTGGAACGGGCTGACGGGCGCCGACGGCAAGGTGATGGACGAGCTGATCGACCAGTTCACCCGGGAGACCGGGATCAAGGTCGAGCAGCAGCGGATCATCTGGGCCGACCTGTACGCCAAGCTGCAGGTCTCGGTGCCCGCGGGGGAAGGGCCCGATCTCTGCCTGATCCACACCGTCGAGGTGCCCCACTTCGGGCACGACGGGATCCTCGAGGCCATGGACGACGCGACGGTCGCCGCCAAGGGGTTCCGCGGAGAGGACTACATCCCGTCCACCTGGAACGGCGCGACGTTCGAGGGCAAGCGCTACGCGATCCCCCTCGACGTGCCGCAGCACCTCTTCTACATGAACCTGAAGGTCATGCGCGACGCCGGGCTCGTGGGCGCCGACGGCAAGCCGAAAGTGCCGCAGAGCCGCGAGGAGCTCCTGGCGATGGCCAAGCAGATCGCCAAGGGCGACACGTTCGGGTTCGCCATCGGGACCGTGAACCCGGGGAAGTACACGTGGGGCTTCCACAACCTGCTGTGGCAGAACGGTGCGAACGTGTACGGTCCCGATCTGAAGCGCTCGGCGCTGACCGAGCCGGCGGCGATCGAGGCCGCCGAGCTGTGGGCCTCGTTCCACGCCCAGCACAAGGTCGCGCCGCCAGCGAATGCGAGCTGCCGCGACGCCTTCATCGCCGGCAAGCTCGGGATGTGGCTCGCCGGCTCGTGGAACTTCACGGGACTTCGCGACGCCAAGGTGGAGTTCGCGGCCGCGCCGGTCCCCCGGCTGTTCAAGCAGCCGACCGTCTGGTCCCAGCCTCACGTGTTCACGTTCCCGAAGCCGCGGGCCGCCGACGCCGCCCGGCGCGAGGCCGCCTGGACGCACATCCGCTGGATGACCGATCACGTCGCGGAGTGGACGCTGAAAGCGGGGCAGATCTCGGCGTCCCGGAAGGCGCACTCGGATCCGCGAATCACGGGCGATCCGGTCCTGCGCGCGCTCCTGGGACAGTCCTCGCATTGGCAAGCCGGTCAGCCCACCCCGAGGTGGGTCGCCGCCGAGAACCTGACTCGTCCGGTGATCGAGACCATGTACATTGGTCAGCGCCCCGCCCGCGCGGCCATGGAGGATCTCGCCAAGCAGATCAACGCGATGCCCGCCTGAGAGACTCCGACCCCGGAGCGTCGCGGTGCAACGCGACGCCGCACGCCAGGCCCCGTGCGCGAGGCCGCGCGCGCAACGCCGCGGGCCGGCGTGGCGCCATGCGGTCGTTGACGGCGCGCGGGCGAGTGTGTCTATATTCCTGCCAGACGCGCGCGATTCGCCCTGCCGGTCCCGCACCCTCGCGCGGGCCACGCGATAGGAGGACGCCATGAGCCACGCCACGACCACGGTCACTCGTCGCGGGTTCCTCGGAGGGACGCTCGGCGCCGCGGTCGCGGCGCCCGCCGCGGCGCGGCGCGCCGGCGCCCAGGCCAAGCCCACCATCACGTACTGGAACGGGCTCACCGGCGCCGACGGCAAGGTGATGGACGAGCTGATCGACCAGTTCACCAAGGAGACCGGGATCAAGGTCGAGCAGCAGCGGATCACGTGGCCTGAGCTCTACGCGAAGCTCCAGGTCGCGGTGCCGGCCGGAGAGGGGCCTGATCTCGGCCTGATCCACCTCGTGGAGATCCCGCACTTCGCGAGCGACGGAATCCTCGATGCCATGGACGAGGGCCTGCTGTCGGCGAAGGGCTTCCGGGGCGAGGACTATGTTCCGTCGACCTGGCAGGGCGGAATCTTCGAGGGGAAGCGCTACTCGATTCCCCTCGACGTCCCCCAGCACGTCTTCTACTTCAACACGAAGCTCATGAAGGATGCTGGCCTCGTCGGGACGGACGGCCGGCCGAAAGTGCCGTCGAGTGGGGCTGAGCTCGTGACTATGGCCAAGCAGCTTGCCAAGAGCGACACGTTCGGATTCGCGGTCGGCAGCGGCGCCAACATCGGCCGATACACCTTTGGCTTCCATCAGATGCTCTGGCAGAACGGGGCGAACATCTACACGCCGGACCTCAAGCGCGCAGGCGTGGCCGAGCCGGCCGCCGTCGAGGCGGCCGAGTTCTGGGGCTCGTTCCACGCCCAGCACAAGGTGGCGCCACCCGCCAATACAAACCCTCGCGATGCCTTCATCGCGGGCAAGGTCGGAATGTGGCTGGCCGGTTCGTGGAACTTTACCGGGCTGCGGGATGCGAAAGTGGAGTTCGCCGTGGCGCCTATGCCCCGGCTCCTGAAGCAGCCCGTGGTGTGGACGATCCCTCACCAGTACGTGTTCCCCAAGCCGAAGGCGCTGGACGCCGCCAAGCGCGACGCCGTCCTGACCCACGTGCGCTGGATGTCGGATCACGTCGCGGAGTGGACGCTGAAAGCCGGCCAGGTGTCGGCGCTGCGAAAAGCCCACTCGGATCCACGGATCACGGGCGATCCGGTCCTCCGCACCCTGCTCGCCCAGGCGCCCAACTGGCAATTTGGTCAGGCCACGCCGAAGTGGGTCGCGGCTGAAAACGTGACCCGGCCGATCATCGAGAAGTTGTACATCGGTCAGGTCACCGCCAAGGCGGCGATGGAGGATCTCGCCAAGCAGATCAACGCGCTCCCGGCCTGAGGTTCGGCCGGAGCCATTGCGAGAGCCGTGGGCCGGACCGCGATCGAGGCACCCGGGCCGGTACGGGAACCGGGGCCGCCCGGCGCAGCTCCGACGCGCGCCCCGGTCCGCGCGCGCCGCCAGGCGTCGCGGCTCCGCGAGGGCATTCTGACGCCGTGGCTCTTCCTCGCTCCCGGGTTACTCCTCTTCGTCGGGTTCCGCGTCTACCCGCTGCTGGACGGCCTGTACCTCTCGTTCACCAACGCGCGGCTCGGTCGAGCTCAGTACGCGTTCGTGGGGCTAGCCAATTACCAGCGGCTCCTGGACGACACGCGCTTCCACGTGAGCCTCTGGAACACGGCCTTCTACACGGCGGCCAGCACGCTTCCCATCCTCGCGATCCCCCTCTTGCTGGCCGTCCTGCTGGACCGCGGCGTCCCGCTGCGCACGGTGCTCCGGAGCGCGTTCTTCTTCCCCTTCACGCTGTCCGTGGTCACGGTCGGGCTCACCTGGCTCTGGCTCCTCGATCCGGTGGTGGGCCCGTTCAACTACTACCTGCGGTCGGCCGGCGTGCCCGTGCGGTCCTGGCTGGCCGACCCGGCGACCGCGATGTGGGCGATCATCCTGACCACAGTCTGGTGGGTGACGGGCTACTACCTCGTGATCTACCTGGCCGGGCTCCAGGACATCCCGCCCGAGCTCTACGAGGCCGCGGCGCTCGACGGCGCCAGCGGGTGGCGGCGGTTCTGGGCGATCACCCTGCCGCTGCTCCGGCCGGTGCTCCTCTTCGTGCTCGTCACCCACGTCATCGGCTCCTTCCAGGTGTTCGGCCAGGTGTTCATCCTGACCGTCGGGGGCCCGGGGGACGCGACGCGCACCGTGGTCCAGCACCTCTACGAGACCGCCTTCCAGAACTTCTTCCACTTCGGGTCGGCCTCCGCGATGGCGTGGGTCCTGTTCGCCATCATCCTCGGCTTCTCGGCGCTCCAGTTCCGCCTGCTCCGGGGCCACACGGAGTACTGAGCCAGTGGACGCCCCGTCGCCGTCACCGGTCCTGCGCCCCCGCGTGCGCGGCGCTCGCTGGCGCCGCGCGGCGCTGGCGGGCGTGCTGCTGATCCTCGCCGCGCTATGGCTCCTCCCGGCGGTGTGGATGGCGGTGACGTCGCTCAAGCCCACCGAGAACATCGTGCGGGTGCCGCAGGAGTGGATCCCGTGGCCGGCCACGCTCGCCCACTACGGGGAGGTGCTCTTCTCGTCGTCGCGGACGGCGCGGATCGGGCGGGCCTTCCTGAACAGCGTGATCGTCTCGGTCGGGACGGTCGTCCTCGTCCTGATCACGAGCGCCATGGCGGCCTACCCGCTCGCGCGGATGCGCTTTCCCGGCCGCGACCTCGTCTTCGTCGTCCTGGTCGGCAGCCTGATGATCCCGAACGCGGTGGTCCTGGTGCCTCAGTACGTGCTGACGCAACGGCTCGGGTGGCTGTCGACCTACCAGGGCTTGATCGTGCCCGAGGCCGCCGTGACCTTCGCGTTCGGCGTATTCCTGCTCCGTCAGTTCTTCCTGACGATCCCGGGGGAGCTCGAGGACGCGGCCCGCATCGACGGCGCCGACAGCTGGCGGATCTTCACGCGCATCGTGCTCCCGCTGTCGCAGCCGGTCCTGGCCGCGCTCGCCATCTTCGCGTTCCGGTCCGCCTGGAACGACTTCCTCTGGCCGCTCATCGCCGTGAACAAGGCGGAGATGTTCCCGCTGCCCGTCGCCCTGTCGTTCCTTCGCGGCGCCTATGCGTCGGAGTCCTACGGGCCGATCATGGCCGGGGCGACCCTCTCGGCGCTGCCGCTGCTGGTCGTGTTCGTGGTGGCCAATCGACGGATCGTGGAGGGCGTGCGGGTGAGCGGGCTGAAGGGATGAGGGAGGGACCACCGTGAAGACCGTCTCGATCGATCGCCGGAAGCCGCTCGCCGAGGAGCCCCGGACGGGCCACAACCGCTGGCACCCGGACATCGAGCCGATCGCCGAGGTCGGCGCGGGCGAGGACATCGCGCTCGAGACCCGCGACGCGTGCGACGGCCATCTGACGCCCCGCTCGACGGTCGCCGACTTCGCCAGCCTGCCGGTCGGCGCGATCCACCCGCTCACCGGCCCGATCCTCGTGAAGGGCGCGCGTCCCGGCGACCTGCTGGAGGTCGAGTTCCGTGAGATCGCGCCCCAGGCGTGGGCCTTCAGCGGCATCATTCCCGGCCTGGGCTATTTGCGCGACGTCATGACCACGCCGTTCCTCGTCCGCTGGAGCATCGCCGACGGCTGGGCGACGTCGCCGGAGCTTCCCGGCGTCCGCGTGCCGGGCGCGCCGTTCATGGGCGTCTCCGGCGTGGCCCCGTCCGCGGCCCAGGTGGACGCCTGGGCCCGCCGCGAGGCCGACGTCGCGGCGCGCGGCGGGATGGCGCTCCCGCCCGATCCCGGTGGTGCGGTGCCGGGGTCGGGCCCGGCGGCGAGCGGGCTCCGGACGCTGCCGCCGCGCGAGAACGGGGGCAACTTCGACGTGAAGCAGCTGACCGGTGGGTCCCGGCTCTACCTCCCGGTGGCCGTCGAGGGCGCGCTCTTCTCCACGGGCGACGGGCACTTCGCCCAGGGCGACGGCGAAGTCTGCGTGACGGCGGTGGAAATGGGCGCGACCTGCGTCGTGCGCTTCCGTGTCCACCCGGGCGAGGCCGAGCGGCGCGGCATCCGCTTCCCGCGCTTCGCGCACGGCGAGTACTTCACCGACCCCCGGTGGGCCGCGCCCCGCCGGTTCGTCGCGACGATGGGGATGCCGGTGGACGCCCAGGGGAAGAACCACGGCGAGGACCTGAACCTCGCCTGCCGCAACGCGCTCCTCGCCATGCTGGACCTCCTGCAGGAGCGGGGGTTCAGCCGTGAGCAGGCGTACGTGATCGCGAGCGTCGCGGTGGACCTCCGGATCAGCAACGTCGTGGACGTCCCGAACGTGGTGGTCTCGGCCCTTCTGCCGGAGGACATCTTCCAGGGCTGACCGCGCGCCGGGGGCTTCCGCTTCCGCGCCGCGGCCGCCCGGGGCCGACGAGCCACATGGTTTTCGACTATCTCTCCGCCGGTCCCGAGCTGCCGCTGGTCGTCGCGCTCCTGGCGGCGATGCTGCTCATCCACGACGGCGGATACCGCGTCGGCCGGCGGGCCGCCGCCCGTGCCGCCGCGGGCACGACGTCCCAGGTCAACGTGGTGGCCGCGGCGACCCTCGCCCTCCTGGCGCTCCTCGTGAGCTTCTCGCTGAACATGGCGGTCACGCCTACGACGCGCGGCGGCAGCTGGTGCTGGCGGAGGCCACCGCGATCGGAACGGCGCACCTGCGGGCGCGCCTCCTGCCGTCTCCCGAGGGGCCGGAGCTCGTCCGGCAGGTGCGCCGGTACGTCGACCTTCGGCTTGCCTCGGCGCGGCTCTCGGACCGCGAGGCGGCCGTCGACGCGCTCCGGAAAGCGGAGGCGCTGCAGGTCGAGATGCTGGCCACCGCCACCCGGCTCGCGCGGGAGGAGCCGCGGCCGGCGCCGGTGGAGCCGTTCATCCAGGCCTTGAAGGAGGTCGTCGACGTCCACGAGCGCCGGGTGTCCGCGTTCGAGAGCTTCGTGCCGGACACCGTGCTCTACCTCTTGGGACTCGCCGCGCTCGGCGGGGCCATCGTGATGGGTTACGGCTGCGGCGTGCACGGCCGCCGCAACGGGCTCGCGACGACGGTGTACGCGGTGCTGATCCGCCTGGCGATCCTGGTGATCGTGGACCTCGACCGTCCCGTCCACGGGCTGATTCGCGTGAGCCAGCGGAGCCTGGAGCGCCTGCAGGCGCAGCTGGCGGACGCCGAGCATGCAGGCCCGATGGCCGCGGACCGCTTCGCCGGCATCCCGCCGGTCCGCTACCGGTGCGACGACGGCCGCGAGGTGCTGGCGACCTTCGTCCAGGCCGACCCGCCGGCGGCTCGCATCGAGCGTGACGGCACGCGATGGGTCCTGCCGCTCCAGCGCTCGGGCAGTGGCGCGCGCTACGGCGACGGGACCGTCACGTTCTGGGAGCACCACGGTGAGGCCCGGCTCGAGCGCAACGGCCGGGCCGTGACCTGCCGTCCGGGGTCGTAGACCACGTCAAGGGCTGGCGTCGTCGTGGCGGTGCTGTTCGACCGCTTCCGCGCCCGGCGCTCGGGCGCGTAGCCATCGCTGCCGGACCGCAGATGGTAGGATCGGATCGAGGCCACGGTGAGCGAGCTCGTCGAGCGGAGATCCGCGCGGTGATGCGTTGCATCGCGCTGCTTCTGGCAGTTCTCGCTCCTGCCGTGAGCCTCGTGGAGCGCGGCGCCGCCCTGGCGCAGGGTGGGGCTGCGGTCCGGTACGACGTCGTCCACGAGGGGAGCGAAGTCCGCTATCGCGTCCGCGAGCAGCTGGTGGGCCTGAGCTTTCCGAACGACGCCGTGGGCGCGACGAGCGCGGTCGAGGGCGCGATCGTCTTCGACGCCCAGGGACGACTGGTCCCGGGCCAGTCTCGCGTCACGGTCGACCTGCGCACGCTTCGGAGCGACGAGCCCCGCCGTGACAACTACCTGCGCCGGAACACCCTCGAAACGGAGCGCTACCCGACGGTCACGTTCCTGCCCGCGGAGGCGCGCGGCTTGCCCGCACCCCTTCCCGCGTCGGGCACGGTGCCGTTCGAGCTGGCGGGCGACCTCACGGTGAAGGATGTCACGCGGCGCGTCGGCTGGAGCGCCACCGCCAGCTTCGAGGGCCCCCGCGTCACGGTGCGGGCGCGGACCGCCTTCCGGTTCGGCGAGTTCGGCTTGCGGATTCCGCGCGTGTCCGTGGTGCTGAGCGTGGACGACGACATCAAGCTCGAGGCCGACCTCGTCCTGCGCCGAGGCGTGTGACGGTGGGTCACCCCGGACCGGCCCCTGGCCGCCCGGCCCTTCGAAGGGAGACACGATGGCGAAGCTGACGCGCCAGGTCAACGGCCCGGCTACACGCATGCCGGGAATCACGTCGCGATCGGCATGGACGAGGCCATGCGCATCGGACTGACGGTGCCGACCCCGGGCGACAACCCGGACCTCGCCACGCTGCTGACGGCGATGGAGCGCGCGGACGCGCTCGGCCTCCATGCCGTATGGATGCCGAACGTCACCTCCCGGGGGTTCGATGCGGCGACCGCGCTCGCGCTCGGCGGCGCGCGCACGAAGCGCGTGGAGCTGGGAACCTTCGTGGTGCCGACGTTCACGCGCCACCCCGTGGTGCTGGCCCAGCAGGCGCTGACCGCGCAGGCGGCGACCGGAGGGCGGTTCGTCCTCGGGATCGGGCTCAGCCACCGGGTGTCGATGGAAGGGCAGTTCGGCTTCGACTTCTCGCGGCCGATCCGGCACATGCGGGAGTACCTGACCTGCCTCGCGATGCTCTTCGGCGGCCAGAACGTCGACTTCGCGGGGGAGGAGTTCCGCATCCGCAGCTTCACCCTGACGCCGCCGCCCGGGGTCACGCCGCCGCCGATCCTGGTGGCGGCGCTCGGTCCCCAGATGCTGCGCCTGGCCGGGCGACTTTCCGCGGGCACGGCCATCTGGGTCGGCGGACCGCGGTACGTCGCGGACGCGGCGAAGACGATCGGCGCCGCCGCCCGCGAGGCCCGGCGCCCGGCCCCGCGCGTCCTGGCGAGCGTGCCGGTGTGCCTGACCGACCGGGCGCCGGCCGTCCGCGAGGCCGCCGCCGGATTCTTCGCCCGCTACGGCCAGCTGCCGTCCTACCGGGCGATCCTCGACAAGGAAGGGGTCGGCGGCGCGGAAGAGGTCGCGCTCATCGGCGACGAATCGGCCGTGCGCGCCGGTCTCGCCGCCTTCGCGGAAGCCGGCGCGACCGACTTCGCGGCCGCCGTCTTCACCCCTCCGGGGGAGGACGCCGCGCGCACGCTGACCTTCCTCGCCACGGCGGCCCGGGACGCCCGGGCCTGACGGGGCGAGGTCTCAGGCCGCTCGCTTCCGGCGCGACCGACGTCGCGCCGGCGCCTCCTGATCCCCGTCCCGCGACGGCCCCACCGAAGTCTCCCGCGCCCCGGCCGCGCCGCGGCCGGAGTCGCCGTCGATCCTCTTCGCGACGTGTGCTGTACTACGAGCCGCAGACCGCGGCCCCCGCGACCAGGAGAGGAGGCTCCGATGAGCGTGAACCACTCCGAGGACGACTGGCGTCCCGCCGTCCGGCGCCTCGAGGCGGCGATGAACGCCCTCATGTCGGGCGACGCCGCGTCCATCAAGGCGCTCTACTCGCACCGGGACGACGTGACCGCCTTCTTCGGCTGGGGCGGCTACGAGAAGGGCTGGCCGGACGTGAGCCGCCGCTGGGACTGGGCCGCCGAGCAGTTCCAGGGCGGCGGGCCCGTGACCTACGAGCACCTCACGGCGACGGTGGCGCCCGGGCTGGCCGTCACGACCCACATCGAGACGACTCGCGTGAGGCTCCGCGGCACCGAGCGGGCCAGCGAGTGGTCGAATCGCGTCACGCACGTCTTCCGCCTGGAGGACGGCGAATGGCGGCTCGTCCACCGGCACGCGAATCGCCTGGAGCCGCGCTACGAGCCAGGCACCCGGGTGCGCGCCTGAGACTCGGACGTGGCTCATCCGCGCTCGGAGACCCCCGGCGGTCGCCGAGGGCGCGCTCTCGCTCCGGTCGGAGGCCGGCCACCCGCCGCCTCCGCGCATGAACGCGCGGTGTCTCTCGGGCGTGGTCGACCGTCGCGCGCGGCTTGTGGCAGAGTGCGGCAGGATGGCGCGCTCGCTCCTCCTCCTGCTGGGGCTGGCCGTGCTCGGCTCGGGTCCCGCCCGGGCGGCGGGGCCGACCGACATCGTCCGCGTGGACGACTACATCGGCGCGCCGCGGACGCTCCTCGGGCGGACCGTCGCCGAGATCGAGCGGACGCTCGGGCCGCCCCTCGGCGCCGAGCCCGGCGCCGTGTCGACCTACCGGGATCCCGCCGTCGTCCGCGCGACCCGGCGGCTCTCGTACCCCGGACTCGTGATCGACGTCCTCCCGACCGGGCGTGTGCGGCGGGTGCGCCTCGCGGCGCCGGGCCGGAGCCTGCCCTTCGGGCTCGACGTCGGGACCGCGCGCGAGGAGATCGAGCGCGTGCTCGGCGAGCCGCAGGAGTCCGCGGACGGCCACCTCATGTACATCTACTCGGACGGCTACCCCGACACCGTGCACTTCCACCTGCGCGACGGCCGCGTCCGGGCGATCGAGTGGAACTTCGGCTCCGCCGAGTAAACGCGGGGTCAGGCCCTGACTTTGACGTGCCGCGCCCGCTCTCGGGCCCCGAGGCGGGACGCGCCAGAAATCAAAGTCAGGGCCTGACCCCGTTGTTTGGGGAAAGGTGATGGCGCAGGAGCGGCCGCGGGTCCGCGTAGGGATGGTGGGGGCGGGGTTCGTCGCGCGAATCCACGCCGAGGCGTACCGGCACGTCCGGGGCGTCGATGTGGAGCTGCGCTGGGTGACGGCCCGCCGCCTGGAGCGCGCCCGAGCCCTCGCCGCGGAGTTCGGCGCCGGAGGCGCGGCCGACGACGTGCGGCGGATCCTGGACGACCCCGAGGTCGACCTCGTGGACCTGTGTGTTCCGAACGCCGTGCACGCCTCCCTCGGGCTCGAGGCCGCCCGGGCGGGGAAGCACCTGATCGTGGAGAAGCCGCTCACGGGGTTCTTCGGCGAGCCGACGACGCCGCGCGCCGAGATGCTTCGCGGCGCGCTCTCGACGGCCGATGCGCTGATCGCGGCCTGCCGCGACGCGGGCGTGCGCCTCTGCTACGCGGAGAACTGGGTCTACGCCCCCCCGATCCAGAAGGCGCGCCGGCTGCTGGCGGCGGGGGCGGGGCCCATCCTGCGCCTCGTGGGCGAGGAGAGCCACTCGGGCACGCACGCGCCGGCGAACAAGCGGTGGCTGACGGCCGGCGGCGGGTCGCTCCTCGGCAAGGGATGCCATCCCCTCGGTGGTGTCCTCTACCTGAAGGCCGACGAGGGCCGGCGGCTGCGGGGCCGACCCGTCCGGCCCGCGTCGGTCCTCGCCGAGGTCGCGCAGCTCGCCGACACGGAGACGTTCCGGGCCGCCGGGCGTCGCTACCTCAACACCGTCGAGGGCGCGGATGTCGAAGACTGGGGCGCGATGCTCGTGCGCTTCGACGACGGCACGGTCGCCCAGATCACCGCCGCCGACATCGTGCTGGGCGGGATCCGGAACCAGCTGGCGATCTACGCGGCGAAGGCCCTGATCTTCTGCAACATCAACCCCAACGACTCGGTCCAGGCCTACGCGCCGGACGGCGCCGTGTTCGGGGACGAGTACATCACCGAGAAGATCGAGACCAAGGCCGGCTGGACGTTCCCGCAGCCGGACGAGGACTGGATGACCGGGTACCCGGCCGAGCTCCAGGACTTCGTGGAGTGCGTGGCGCTCGGCCGCGAGCCGCTGTCCGGCGGTCCTCTGGCCCGCGACGTGCTCGCGGTCATCTACGGCGCGTATCTCTCGGCCGCGGAAGGCCGGCGCGTCGACCTCGCCCCGTATCTCGGGGTCACGCCCTGAACAATCAAACTCGGGGTCAGGCCCCGAACTTTGGTTTCCGCGGGCACGGTTCGCCTGGAAGGAAGAGCCTCGGCGCGCCGTGGCGGAGGTCCCCGCGTTCGTCCCGACGGCGTGGGAGAATGGCGCAGCCGTGTTCATGGTGCCGCGACGCCGGCGGCGTCGACCACCGCGGGGCGCCGAGAGGAGACCCGTGAGCACTCCATCGTCGGTCGAGACCCTTCCTCGGGCGGAGCTGGGGGCCCTGCAGCTCGAGCGTCTGCGCGCCTTGCTCGCGCGAGCCGCGCGGGTGCCTCTCCATCGAGACCGCCTCGCGGCGGCCGGCGTGCGGCCGGAGACCGTCCGGAGCCTCGCGGACCTGCGGCGCTTGCCCTTCACCACGAAGGCGGACTTCCGCGACACGTACCCCTTCGGGCTGCTGGCGACGCCGATGGACGACGTCGTGCGCATCCACGCCTCCTCCGGGACCACGGGGAAGCCGACGGTCGTCGCCTACACCCGCGGGGACCTCGACGTCTGGACCGAGGTGATGGCCCGGACGCTCCGCGCCGGCGGGGTGCACCGCGGCGACGTCGTGCAGAACGCGTACGGCTACGGCCTGTTCACCGGCGGCCTCGGCTTCCACTACGGAGCCGAGGCGGTGGGCGCGGCGGTGATTCCGACGTCGGGCGGATTCACGGAGCGGCAGCTCCTGGCCCTGCAGGACCTCGCGAGCACGGTGCTCTGCTGCACGCCGTCCTACGCGCTCCACCTGGCCGAGGCGATCGAGGAGGCGGGCCTCGGGCCCGCGGACCTCCGCCTCCGGGTCGGCTTCTTCGGTGCGGAGCCGTGGACGGAGGCGATGCGCGACGCGATCCAGGGGAAGCTCCGCCTCGTCGCGCTCAACATCTACGGGCTGTCCGAGGTGACCGGACCGGGCGTCGCCGTCGAGTGTCCCGAGCGCCGCGGGATGCACGTGGCGGAGGATCACTTCCTGCCCGAGGTGGTGGACCCGACCACGCTCGAGCCGGTGCCGCCCGGGACCATCGGCGAGCTCGTCTTCACGACCTTGACCAAGGAGGGGATGCCCCTCATCCGCTACCGGACGCGTGACCTCACGAGCATGGACCCGGAGCCGTGCCCGTGCGGGCGCACGCTCGTGCGCCTCGGCCGCATCATGGGGCGCTCCGACGACATGCTGATCATCCGCGGGGTCAACGTGTATCCCTCCCAGGTCGAGCACGCCTTGCTGCAGGTGCCGGAGCTCGCCCCGCACTACGTGCTCGTGGTTCGCCGGGAGCACGCCCTCGACACGCTCGAGGTCCGGGTGGAGGGACAGCCGGGGACCATGGCGTCGGGAGAGGGCACGGTGGCCGCGCTCGCGGCCCGCGTGCGGCGCCGGCTCCTGGAGGCACTCGGCGTGTCGGCGGACGTCGACATCGTCGCCCCGAAGACGATCGAGCGGAGCGTCGGCAAGGCCAAGCGTGTCCTGGACCTCCGGAAGGAATGAAACCGTTGATGCCGGACGGGTGACGCCGCGAACGGGGGCCCCACCGCGCGGAGCGTAGGACGACTTAGCCGCCGCAAGAGGCCGGCCGCGACGCGGCCGGCGGCACCGTGTCGAACCACCCCGCGCACGGTCCGAGTGAGCACGGTGGGGCTGTTCGCGGCGGCAGGACCCGTCCGGCACATGGCGTTCACGAATTATCGGGTCTTCGGAAGGCGGGTCGCGCCCGGACTCAGGCGGGCCAGCCGGCGGCGTCGCGGAAGAGGCGGTGAAGACGCTCGGCCTCGACCGGTGATCCGTCGGAGCCGGTGCGGCCCCCCGGAGCGCGAACGAGATAGAACCCCTCGGGAGCGTGCTGGCCGGTGAATTGGAGGCCGACGTTCGGGGCGCTGAGCGCCGGCTCTCCGAGGCGGACCGGGGACTGGAAGGTCACGTCGTCCCAGTGGACCACCAGGTCCGGCAGGCGCGAGGTGACCGCCGCCGCGGCATCGGCGGCCGTGCGGATGACCGCGCGGACGACGGGCTGCCCATCGATGTGTCGCGCCGCCCGGAGCACACCCTCGATCCGCTCGCAGAGCTCGACGTATCCGCGGGGCTCGACGATTCCTTGGGCCTCCCGTCCGCGGAGGTTCACCCGGACCCAGCCGTGTTGGTCGGTCGGAAGGGCCATGGCGGTCGTCCGGGACCAGTCGTAGGCCGGAAGCGGCATGGACGGCTGCGTGAGCAGACCGGTCATCTGCTGGGGCAACCAGCCGTGGTAGAGGCGCTTGAGCGGGCCGGGCACGCTTCGCTTCACGGCGCTCAGCGTAGCGGCCGCGCGCTCCCTCGCCGAGCGATGCCGCCACGGTCGCGGGACCGCGAAGCCCTGCGCTTCCAGCAGGGGTCCGAGGACGGTGGGAATACCGCGCGCCCGACGCATCCCGTGGAGCGAGAAGACGACGATCGCCGCCTCCGGGCCCGCCAGCTCCCGGAGCCGTCCGATCTCCGCGTCGATCGCCGTGAGGATCCGGACGAGACCCTGGCGAGGCCGATGGCCATCGGTCGCGCCAGCGTGGTCGGGATGCGCCGGGTCGACCGTGTGCCAGAGAAGATGGCCGGCTCGATGCAGCTCCGTGAACGTCAGGACCAGGAGGTCGGGCGTCGTGTCGGTGAGGAGCCGCCGAGCCAGGCGGCCTCGCTGCGTCACTCCGGCCAGACAGCGCGCGACGCTGCGCTCGAGCCCCGCGCGGTCGGGGGGTCCCGCCGGGCTGACGAACCCCGCCGCGAACGGATGCACGCCGCCGGTCTCGACGACCAGCGGCTCGAGGTGGCGCGGAGCGACCTGGAGGCGACCGCTGAGGAGGTCATGAGCCCCCCAGTCGAGCACCTCGACGCATCCAGGAATATCGAGGAGCGGGGCGAAGGGGACGTCGAGCACCGCGACGCGCCGGCCGCACCCGGCGTCGGACCGCCAGAACGGGTCGAGATGATCCCACGACAGAGGACCGAGGTCCATGGTGTCGGGCCGCCACACCCACTCGCCGTGAAGCCCGTGTTCCACCGGGCGGCGTCCGGTCAAGAAGGTGGGCCATACGGCCCCGCTGCCGATCGGCGCCGGCGACACGACCGAGCCCCAGAGACCCTCGGCGGCGAGGCGGCGCAGCTCCGGCAAGTCACCCTGATCGAGGTGCCGTCGCACGAACGTCGGCTCGGCGGCGTCGATGCCGATCGCGATGAGGGTGGGCCGCCCGGGGCGGGTCATCCGAGGAGATCTTGAGGGTTGATCCACCGCCCCTCGGTCGCCGAGCGAGCGCAGGCCTCCAGAATCGCCATCGTCTGGAGATTGTCGCGTCCGCTGCACTCGGGCTCCGCCCCATCGGTGATGGCCCGGCCGAGCTGACGCAGGAGCGTCAGCTCTTCCACCTCGGCCCGCGGACCTCGGCGGATGAGTCGCGGATACCGCCCCCGCTCGCACCAGACCAGCCACCGATGGAAGACGTGAAGCGTGCCCCGGTCGGTGGCGGCCCGCAGGTAGAGCTCCTGGCCACGCTCGAAGAACTCCTGCCCGCGCGAGTCGTAGGAGGCGCAGTACGAGGCCCGAGCGCCGCCCTCGAACTCGAGCAGCACCTGCATGGAGGCGCCGGGCGGCGCCTCGCTCCAGGGCAGGGTGAAGCGTTGCGCCAGGACGCGAACGACGGGGCCCCCCACCGCGCTGCGGACGGCGTCGAGATGGTGGACGGCAATCTCCCACAGGATGCTGTCCGTCAGCGTCGCCAGTGCCCGCGCCTGCTCCTTCTGGCTCCGATAGGTCTGGACGACGAGCAGCCCGAGCCGGCCCAGCTCCCCGGACGCGAAGAGCCGCCGGAGCGTGCGCGGCATCCGCATGTAGCGGTAGTTCTGGCCGACCATCAGGGGAACGCCGCGCTCCTGGGCCTCGGCGACGAGCCGGCGGGCATCGGCGAGCGACAGCGTGAAGGGCTTCTCGACCAGGACCGCGAGGCCCCGGGCGAGGGCGGCTCGGCACGGCTCCACGTGACTGTCGATCGAGGTGGCCACGATGGCGGCCTGCGGCCGTCCCGCCTCGACGGCCGAGTCCAGGTGCTCGTGAGCGTCGCGGTCGCGTAGTCCCAGCGTGACGGTGGCCGCCCGGCGGACCTCGGGGTCCGGCTCGACGACGCCCGCCAGCTCGAATCCCGGCGCGTTCCGGAGGACGGCGATCCACTCCCGGCCGCGCGGCCCGAGCCCGAGGACGGCTACTCGAATCGCCACTCGACCGGCCCCTCGGCCGGGATCAGACGGCTCGCCCATGCGTCGCGCAGGCGGATGAGCGCCCTCAGCGCCGCCCGCACCGCCCGCGGGGCGCAGTCCCCGGCGGTGGCCAGGACGAGCAGGCCCAGCCAGATGAGACGGGGCCGCCGCGGATGGACCTGCGAGAGATGGCACCTGATGCCAGGCGAATGCCCGCCCCACAGCCGCCGCGCCGCCAGGAAGTACAACACCATCGGATCCAGACCGGAGCGATCGTGACTCTCGAGGGCGGCCATGTAGTCGTCGCCTCTCCGGTGCAAGGTGACGCACCGGAGCATGAGGTGGACGGCCCGCACCTCCTCCGGGCTGATCGAGCCACCGATGCTCGACGCCTGGTGGAACCGGTATCGATAGAGCGGCGTCGGCACCACCAGGATTCGTCCGCGGGTCGCCATCCGCAGGTAGAGGTCCAGATCCTCCCAGTAGGCGAAGGGCATCCGATAGCCGCCGACCGCTTCGAAGTCTTCGCGACGGAACATGATCGAGCCGTGGGGGAACGGCGCGAAGATCGAGCGCCGAGCCAGACGCCAGCGGTCCCGAGGGCGCACCACCCGCCCGGTCGCATCGATGCCCTCCCACAGCGTGCCCACCAGGGGGACGTCGGGATTGGCCTGCAACACGTCCCATTGAGCCTGGAGACGCGTCGGGCAGGAGAAGTCGTCCGCGTCCATGCGGGCGCACACCCTGGCCCGGGCCTCGCGAACGACGCGATCCGAGCTACCGGCCAGGCCGAGCCTGGTCGGGCTCTCGACGAGCCGGACGCGTCCGTCGCGCTTGGCCCAGTCCCGCAGGAGCCCCCCGGAGCCGTCCGTCGACCCGTCGTCCAGGGCGACCAGCTCGAAGTCGGTGAAGGTCTGAGTGAGGATGCTCTCGACGCTCGCGTCGAGGTACGGCGCGGCGTTGTGGACGGGCATCACCACGCTCAGTCGCGGAGCCGGCACGCCGGTCACCGACGGCGTTCAGCGTGACGAGCGTCGACCATGCGAGCGCCACGGCCGAGATTCACGGTGCCCATCTTGGCCCGCGCGCGGAAGACGAGTCAAGGAAACGACCCTGGGATCCCCTCGTCGCGCGTCGCCGCCTAGTTCGAGTCCAGGATCCAAACCGTCGCGGTCGCAGGGCTCCCCAGCGCCACGCCGGGACCGCCGGCCGGGTCGTGGAGAGTCACGCGGAAGGCGCGCGGCCCCTGGACGCCGTCCCTCGGCAGAAGCGAGATCTCCACGGTCTGGGTCGTGGCGTTCAGGCCGAAGGAGAGCGGCGACGCGGTGACGACCTCGTAGTCCACGCCAGCCTG
This sequence comes from Candidatus Rokuibacteriota bacterium, assembly GCA_044867785.1. GTDB lineage: Bacteria > Methylomirabilota > Methylomirabilia > Rokubacteriales > DASRDR01 > DASRDR01. The sequence goes on from JBIOVM010000120.1 coordinate 32,101, forward strand.
CGCGTCCGCACCGGGAGTATCGTCGTCTCCGTCGTGAGCCGTCACCTCGACCGTGATGTCGCTCGCCGTGCCGCTGGTCCGCGTCACCGTCAGGAGGAGAGTGGTGCCCTCGACGCCGCTCGCATCAGCCGCGCTCCATTTGAGCGTCCCGGGCACCTCGTTGTCCGTGATCGTGACCGTCGCCGCCGCCGGAGTCGCGAGCGTCGCTCCACCGGGGTCCTGGAGCGCCAGGCCGAACGTCTCCGGCCCGTCGGCCCACGTGTCCTGGCAGATGGGCACCTGCACGGTCCGGGATCCCTGCCCCGCCGGGATCTCGACGTCGATCACGGCCGCGCCGAAGTCCACCCCGCTCGTGTTGCAGGTGCCGCCGGTCGCGGAGCTGATGGTCTGCGGGACGAGCTTGACCGACGCGGGCGCCGATGCGGGGCCGGACCGCAGGACCGTGACGCTGAGATTCGCGCTCGTCTCGCCGATGACGTAGCTCGCGCTGTTGAGCCGAAGGGTCGGCTCGTTGTCGTTGATGGTCAGGGTGGCCTGCGTGGGGCCGCCTCCGAGAGAGGCCAGCCCGGCGGGGAGCGGATTCGAAAGCGCGACGACGATGGTGCGCGGACCATCGGCCGCGGAGGTGTTGAGCAGGGGGATCACGAGTGACTTGCTCGTCAGGTTGCCGAAGTCGATGTCGCCCTCCAGGGGCCCCGTGTAGTCCTCGCCGTGGTGCGCCGTGCTGGCCACGTCGTCGATGGCCCAGTGCACGGTCACGCCGGTCCCACCGCCGGTCCGAGTGACCGTCAGCGTCGCGTTGCCCTGGCCCTCGCTGGCGCTGTAGGTCGCGCTGGAGAACCTGATCGCGCCGGCGGCATCGTTCTCCGTGATGGTCAGCGTGGCGGCGTCCCCGGTCGCGCCGATGATCGCGGGGCCGCTCACGACGGCCAGGGTCAGGGTGAGGGTCTCGTCGCCCTCCACGATGCCGTCCCCGCAGAGCGGCACGCTGAACGTCCTGGTGGTCTGGCCCGGGCTGAACGTCTGTGAGCCGCTGACGGGGCGGTAGTCGGCCCCCGGGCTGCACGCATTCGCCGTCGGGGCCGGCGTCGCGGAGCCGGGCGAGCCGGTCGTGTAGCTCACGGTGACGGGCTGGGTCGTCACGCCCGTCCGGGTGATCGTGATGTTGGCGCTCCCGCTGCCCTCGCTCACCGGGCTCAGGGGCGCGAACTGGACCGCCCCCTCGACCAGCGACACGATCGTGCTCGGGACGGTGCCCAGCGCCCAGCCTGCGCTCGGGGCGCCGAGCGTGAGCTCGACCGTCTCCGTGCCGTCGGCGATCGCGTCGAAGTTGACGGCGATCGTCAGGGGGACCGTGGGTGTCGACTGGCCGGCGGCGAAGCTGAGGGTGCCACCGGTCGGCGCGACGTAGTCGACGTCCGCGCCGGGGGCGTCGCCGCGAGTCGCACTGCCGCCCGTGATCGCCCAGTCGACGGTGACCGGATCGGCGAGGTTCCCGGTGCGCGTGACGGCGATCGTGGCGACCAGGTTCGCCTCGGCCACGCTGATCAGGGGCGCCGTGAACTGGATCGTGCCTCGGCGGTCGCCGTCGGCGACGACGAGGGTGAGCTCCGAAGGGCTTCCGAGCGCTCCGCCCGGGGTCGGCGTGCCGAGAGCGAGCTTCACCGTCTCGTTGGGCTCGACCTCGCTGTCGCTCAGGATCGTCGCCTCGATCTTCTTGCTGAGCTCGTTCGGGCCGAAGGTGAGGGTGCCGCTCGGCGCGAGCAGGACGTCGACGCCGGGATCGGCGGAGACGCCGGTGGTCGCCGTGCCGTCGATGACGCTCCACGGGACCTGGACCGTGCCGCCGCTGCCGCCCGACCGCGTGACCGTGATCGTCGCGACGACGCTTCCGTTGGCGCCTTCGGTCATCGTGAGCGTTCCGGTGGTGAAGCGGAACGTGCCCGCGAGGTCGTCGTCACCGAGCGTCGCGGTCGCCTCCGCGGGCTGGCCGAGCTCGGCGCCGCCGGTCGGGTTCGAGAGCCGGAGCTTGAGCGTCCGAGCGCCGTCCAGCTGCATGTCGTTCTTCAGGGGGATCGTGAAGGTCCTCGACGTCTGCCCGGCGCCGAACGTCAGTAGCATGGAGGCCGGCGTGTAGTCCGTTCCCGGAATCGCCGTCCCCGCGTCCCCCGCTGGCGGATCCACCGTGGCGATGGTGACCGCGACCGCCGGCTGCGTGGGGCCGGTCCGGAGGACGGTGACCGTGAGGCTCCCG
>JBIOVM010000121.1:0-12916 GCA_044867785.1 Candidatus Rokuibacteriota bacterium
GCGCCCGCTGTCGCGCGCGGCGTCCGAGCTGGCCGCGCTCGCGGCGGGCCCGCGCACGGCGCGGTCGCTCGGCGCGCAGGCCGTTTGACGGGGCGGCGCTGCGGGCTCGATCCGCGCCGCGGCGCCGACGACCGCGTGGCGCCGGCGCGGCGCTCGTGCCACACTGGGCGCATGCGGCGGCTCTCCGGCGCGCTGGTCTTCGGGATCGTCGCCCTCACGCTCGCGGCCACGCCGGCGGCCGCCCTGCCAGCGGGGCTGGCGGACGAGCTCGCGTACGCGGTTTTGCCTCTCACGCCGGCACAGGCCGAGGAGGTGGCCGCGCTCGTCCGGACGCCCGGCACCGTCGCCGTGGATCTCGTGGAAGTCACCGGCGCCGTGGCCGAGGCCGTCCCGGCGCTGCCCGCCGCGCTCGTCCACGACATCGTGACGGCGCCCGTCCGCGACTGGCACCTCTTGCGAGGCCTGGTGGTCGACACGGTGGAGCTGGTGGCGCGGCCCGCCGGGGAGCCTCGCGGGCTCTTCCGCCACACGCTGCGGGCGCTCCACCGGTCCGAGACGTTCGGCGCCGCCGCGCGGCTGGTGCGCCGGGTCACGGCGCCGTCGAACCGGACCGCGCGCCTGGCGATCGTGCTGGCCGCGCGCGCCCAGGGCGTCCCGGCGCGGGCCGAGCATCTCGATCAGCTCCACCGCGCCATCGACCGGGACGACCCGGACCTCGGCCCGCTGCTGCTCGGCGTCCTGGACGGGCTCGTGCGGTCGTACGGCCGCGACGCTATCCGGCTGGTCCTCCTGCCCGGCTAGCCTCGCGCGCGCCCTCCATCCGCGGCTTTCTTGGACGGCTCGCGGGCCCGTGCTACCGTCCCGGGCCAACGGAGGTCCAACGGCTCGTGACCGGACGCTCGACCATCAGCGTCATCCTCTGCACCAAGGACCGCCCCGACGAGGTGCGCGTCGTCCTCCAGTGTCTCGCGGGGCAGACGCGCCGGCCCGACGAGATCGTCGTCGTCGACGGCAGCCGCGACGACCGGACCCGTCGCGTGGTGGAGGAGAAGGCGCTCGAGCCGCCGCTGCGATACCGTCAGGTCACCCCGCCGCGGCTGACCCGGCAGCGGAACGTCGGCCTCCGCGAGGCCGCGGGCGCCCTCCTCCTCTTCGTGGACGACGACGTCGTGCTGGAGCCCGACTACGTCGAGCAGGTCGAGGCGGCCTTTCGCGAGGATGCGGTCGGGCGGATCGGCGCGATCCAGGGGCGGGTCACGAACTACCTGCCGCCGCGCACGACCTTCCGCGCCCGGGTGCGCGGGCGCGGGCTCGCACTCTTGCTGCGCGCCTTCCTGCTGCCGCGCCCGGGGTCCGGACGGTTCCAGGCGTCGGCGTTCCCGACGTATCCGCACGGCCTGACGACGCCCCGGTTCGTGGAGGGCCTGCACGGCTGCGCCATGTCGTTCCGGCGCGAGGTGTTCGAGGACGTCCGCTTCGACGAGGCGCTGGCCGGGTCGGGCGATCTCGACGATGCGGACATCGCCTACCGCCTGGCTGCGCGCTTCCGGATCCGCTACGAGCCGCGGGCCCGGCTCCGTCACCTCGTGTCGCCGGTCGCCCGGGACTCGGCCGGCGTCCGGGCGCGGCGGCAGGTGCTCCATCATGCGTATCTCCTCGAGGCGCATGGGCCGCTCACCTGGGGACGATGGCTCGCCGGCTGGTGGGCGCGGCTCGGTCTCTGCGTCCTCTACGCGGCTGCGCTCGACGGCGAGTCGCTCCGGGGCGGCCTCTCGGGAATCGCCGCGGTGCTGCGGCGCGCGAGCCCGCTCGGGCCCCGGCCCGCGCCGTGACCGATCCCGTCGTGGTCATCGGGCTGGACGCGGCGGAGCCCTCGCTCGTCGAGCGCGGGATGGCGAGCGGCGCCCTCCCCGTGCTGGCCGGGCTCCGCGCCCAGGGCGCCTACGGGCGGCTCGAGCACTTCGACCACTACCGCGCCGAGACGCCGTGGACGACCTTCCTGACCGGCGTGGCGCCCGCCCGCACGGGGTACTGGACGCCACTCCGGCTCCGGGAGGGTAGCTACGACGTCGTGGACGTCGCCGCCTACGACTTCGCGGAGTACCCGCCCTTCTACCGGTTGGGGGACCGGCGCCGGGTCGCGGTGTTCGACGTGCCGCAGGCCCGGATCGTCGACGGCGTGAACGGTGTCCAGGTGCTGGGCTGGGGCGCCCACTCGCCGCAGACGCCGAGCCGCTCGGCCCCGGCCGGGCTCCTGGACGAGCTGACGCGCCGGCACGGCGCGCACCCGACGCTCCTCCGGGACGAGGCGCCGGTCGGCGACGCGCGGGGGCTCGCTCGCCTCGCGGCCGGGCTCGCGGCGGGCATCGACCGGCGCGCCGCCGTCTGCCGGGACCTTCTGGCGCGCGAGCCGTGGGACCTCTTCGTCACCGTCTTCGGCGAGACGCACTCCGTCCAGCACTACCTCTGGCATCTCCACGATCCGGAGCATCCGCTGCATCCGCCCCGGACGGCCCGCGATCCGGTGCTGGACGTCTTCCAGCGCGTGGACCGGGCGATCGGAGAGATCCTCGCGGGCGCGCCCGCGCGCCGGCGCGTGGTCGTCTTCTCGACGCACGGGATGGAGGCGAACAGCATGGACCTCCCCAGCATGCTGTTCCTGCCCGAGCTGCTGTATCGCCTGAGCTTTCCCGGGCGCCGGGGGATCCACGCGACCGACGCGGGGACGCCGCTCCCGCCGTCGCGGGACCTGCTCGACCCGCGCCCCTGGGTGCAGGGCGTCTGGCGCCACCGCCACGATCCGAGCCGCGTGCGCGCATGGGTGCGGCGGCGCGTCCCGCGGCTCCTCAGTCGGCTGGACCGGCTCATGCCGCCCGGGGTCGGCCCGGTGTCCTACGCGGCCTGTCCCGTGCTCGGCTACCAGCCGGCGATGTGGTACCGGCCGCTCTGGCCGGAGATGCGTGCGTTCGCGCTGCCGAGCTACTCGGAGGGCTACGTCCGGCTGAACCTGGCCGGCCGCGAGCCGGCCGGCCAGGTCGCCCCGGCGGAGTACGGCCGGGTCTGCGACGAGCTGACCGCGCACCTTCATCAGCTGACGGACGCCCGCTCGGGGAAGCCGCTCGTGCGGCGAGTCATCCGGACGCGGTCCGGCGGGGACGCGCGGGACGGGGGACGGGGGCCGGACGCGGACCTGGTCGTCACGTGGGAGAGCCTCGCCACGGACACCGTGGAGAGCCCGGCCACCGGGCGCCTCGGGCCCTTCCCGTTCAGCCGCACGGGGAGCCACCGCCACGAAGGCTTCCTGCTGGCGAGCGGCCCCGGGATCGCGGCCGGCCGCCGCCTGCCGCGCGGGCACACCCTCGATCTCGCGCCGACGATCCTCGATCTCGTGGGCGCGCCCCGGGCGGTGCATCACGAGGGCCGGCCGCTTCTCGCGCGCGCCGCGACGGCGAGCGCGTAGCCCGCGACGCGGTCGGCTGCTGCTCTCGTGCGGCTGAGCCGCGTCCCGCGGCGTCAGGCGCCGGGCGCGCGCTCGACGATGCCGGTCAGGCAGCCGATGCCGCCGGCCGCCTTGCGGAGCTCTGCGACCGGCGTGGTGCGACAGGCGAGGCCCGCCTTCTCGAAGAAGCGCTCGAAGAGCGGATAGCCCTCGGCCATCAGGATGTGCCCGGGACCCAGCGTGACGAAGTTGAGCGCGGTGGTGCGCTCGGGGGCAGCCGCCTCGGGCAGGAACAGCACGCGGTAGCCGCGGGCGCGGAGCGCCTCGACGGCCGCCACCGCCAGGCGGCCCGGCCAGGCGACGGCGAGGTCGCGGGCGGCGATCCGGAGCGTGCCCATGAGGTGCATCGCCCCCCACGGGAGGTCGACCGCGATCACCTGGATGTCCATCTCGCCGAGCGTGGCCGTGACCTGGCGGACGCCCTCCGTGTTGGTCCGAAGCCCGCGGCCCACGAGGACCGTGCGGGGATCCAGCCACATGAGGTCGGCCCCCTCGAACGTCCCCTGGCCGCGGACCGAGCGCACGATCGGCACGCCGAGGTCGGCGAGTCGCCGCGCGACCGCGCGCTCCTCGCCGGCCCGCACGGTGGACGCCGGCCGCCCGAGGATCGCGCCCTCCGGGGTCAGGACGAACAGGTCGGCGCAGAACATGAGGTTCGGCGTGGGCGGGCCCGCCGGCTCGACGTACTGGACGCGCACGCCCTCGTCGCGGTAGGCCCGGGCCAGGGCGTCGTGCTCACCCGCGGCACGCTCCGGATCGACAGGGGCGAGGAGCTGGGCGGCGTCGGGGTCGGCCACGGCCAGCTCGGCGCCCGGCTGGTGGAGCAGCACGGTGCGGAGCGGTCCCCATTCGTCGTGGATGCCGCAGCGCCCCCAGAGCGTGCCGAGCTCGTCGCGGAGCGGCGCCGTGCGCGGGGACCAGGCCTCGCCGCCATACGCGGCGGCGTCGATCGGATCCGGCATGGCGGACACGCTACCAGAGGAGGCGTACGGCGCGCCAGCCGCAGGCTGGCGGGCGCCAGGGCGGCGGCGTCGGCCGCGGGCCGCGCCCGCGACGCCAACACGGGTTCAGCCAGGGCGGCGGCTGCCGGGTAAGCCTCAGGCGCCCAGGCGGTCCGCCAGGTCCCGGAAGTCAGCGGCGACCACGTCCCAGTCGGCCTCGGGCCGAAGATCCGACGTCTGGCCCGGGCCATGCTCCGCTGGGCGGGGGACGAACGCCGTCCGGAAGCCGCAGGCGCGCGCGGCGCGGAGGTCATAGTTGTGGGCCGCGACCATCATGACTTCCGCGGGCCGAAGCCCCAGGAGCGCCGCCGCCGTTTGGTAGACCTCGGGGCGCGGCTTGTAGCAGCGCGCGTTCTCGGCGGTGAGGATGCAATCCCAGGGCAGCCCGGCGAACCGCGCCAGGTGCACCATCCCTGCCAAGCTTCCGTTCGAGAGCGGGGAGAGGATGAACCGGGTCCGCAGGCGCCGGAGGCCGGGCACGGCGTCGGGCCAGGGATGGAGTCGCCACCAGGCCCGGGTCAGGCCGTCGCGGTCGGCGTCCCCGAGACCGTCGAGATCGTAGCGGGGGAGCAGCTCGTCGAGGCGCCGCCGGTAGATCGCCTCGACCGTCAGCCACGGCCACTCGCCCGAGTTGACCCGGTCCATGCCCGGGCGGTAGCCGGCCTTCCACTCGGCGAGGAACGCCGTCCAGTCCACGTCGAGGCCGTGCGCGGCCCCGAACTCCGTCAGCTGGGCGAGGACGCTGTCCCGCCAGTCGACGACGGTGCCGTAGGTGTCGAAGGTGAGCGCCTGGACAGTCATCGCGGCGGCCGAGGTCAAACGCGGGGTCTGACCCCGCGTTTGACTACAGCCGGAGCCGGGTGCGGATCCGCTCGACCGCCTCCTCTGTCTGATCGCGGTGCCCGAAGGCGGTGAAGCGGAAGTAGCCCTCGCCGCTCGGGCCGAAGCCGACGCCCGGGGTCCCGACCACGTGCGCGTCCGTGAGGAGCCGGTCGAAGAAGCTCCAGGAGTCGAGGCCGGGCGGCGTCTTGACCCAGATGTAGGGCGCGTTCTCGCCGCCGTGGACGCGGAACCCCGCCGCCCCCAGCCCGTCGCGGATGAGCCGCGCGTTCTCCATGTAGAAGTCGACGGCCGCCCGCACCTCCTTCCTGCCCTCGTCGGTGTAGCTGGCGGCGGCGCCCTTCTGGACCACGTACGGCACGCCGTTGAACTTCGTGGACTGCCGCCGGAACCAGAGCGCGTGGAGACTCGACGGCTCGCCGCTCGCGGTCCGCCCCTGGAGCTCCTTCGGGACGACGGTGAACGCGCAGCGCGTGCCTGTGAACCCGGCGGTCTTCGAGAAGCTCCGGAACTCGATGGCGCACTCGCGGGCGCCCTCGATCTCGAAGATGGAGTGCGGCACGTCGGGATCGCGGATGTAGGCCTCGTAGGCCGCGTCGTAGAGGATGACGGCCCCGTGCCGGCGCGCGTAGTCCACCCACGTGCGCAGGACCTCGCGCGGCAAGGTCGCGCCGGTCGGGTTGTTCGGGTAACAGAGGTAGAGGAGGTCGACCGGGCGATCCGGCAGGGCGGGGCGGAAGCCGTTCTCGGCGGTCGCCGGCAGGTAGAGGAGCCGGGAGTAGCGTCCGTCGGCGCCGATCGTCCCCGCGCGGCCGGCCATGGCGTTCGTGTCCACGTACGCCGGGTACACGGGGTCCACCAGCGCGACCCGGGCGTCGGGGGCGAAGATCTCCTGGATGTTGCCGGTGTCGCTCTTCGCGCCGTCGCTCACGAAGATCTCGTCCGTCGCGACGCGGACGCCGCGCGCCCCGTAGTCGTGGGCGGCGACGAGCTCGGTCAGGAACTCGTAGCCGGTCTCCGGCCCGTAGCCGCGGAACGTCTCGGCCCGCGCCATGTCGTCGACGGCCTCGTGCATGGCGCGCACGACGGTCGGCGCCAGCGGCAGCGTGACGTCGCCGATGCCGAGCCGGATCAGCCGGGCGTCTGGATGGGCGGCGGCGAACGTCTTCACGCGCCGCGCGATCTCGGAGAAGAGGTACGTCGGCCGGAGCGTGAGGTAGTGCTCGTTGATCTGGACCACGATCATCCCCCGGGTGTGAGGTAGTTGTCGGGGATTCTAGCACCGGTTGACGCGCCCGCGCGGATCACCCACGATGCGGGCGGGGGCGGATCCCGCGCGTCGCGGGCGCCCGGGGAGGCGGCGGCATGGAGACGCGGACGCGAAGCGCGCACGAGCTCGAGCTTCAGGCGAAGGCGAGCCGGTACCTCGCCGGCGGCACGCTCGGCAACCTGGCGGAGGACGTGATCCTCGCCCGGGGGCGCGGCAGCCGGGTGTGGGACGTGAGCGGGCACGAGTACATCGACTACCTCCTCGGCTCGGGGCCGATGCTCGTCGGCCACGCCCACCCGGAGGTCGTCGCCGCCGTGCGAGAGCAGCTCGAGCGGGGCTCGACCTTCTTCGCGAACAACGAGCACGCGATCCTCCTCGCCGAGGAGCTCTCGAAGGCCATGCCGTGCGCCGAGAAGGTGCGCTTCTGCAGCTCGGGCACCGAGGCCACGCTCTACGCCATGCGCCTGGCGCGCGCCGCGCGGCGGAAGGACCGCATCCTCAAGTTCGAGGGCGGCTACCACGGCATGCACGACTATGCGGTGATGAGCATGAGCCCGGCTGCGCCCGGCGCATTCCCGGCGCCGGTCGCGGACTCGGCCGGCATCCCGCGCGCGATCGAGTCGACGATGCTGGTGGCGCCGTTCAACGACCTCGAGACGACGGCGGCCATCGTCGAGCGCCACCGGGACGAGCTGGCCGGGGTCATCGTCGAGCCGTTCCAGCGGGTGCTCCCGCCCCGGCCGGGCTTCCTGGCGGGCCTGCGTGACCTGACCGCGCGTCACGGCATCCCGCTCATCTTCGACGAGGTCGTCACCTCCTTCCGCTTCGCCTACGGCGGCGCCCAGGAGTTCTACGGCGTGACGCCGGACCTCTGCGCCCTCGGCAAGGCGGTGGGCGGCGGCTTCCCGCTGACGGCCGTCGCCGGCCGCGAGGAGCTGATGGCGCACTTCGACCTCGCGCGGGTCGGGCGCGAGCACTTCCTGCCCCAGATCGGCACGCTCAGCGGGAACCCCATCGCGACCGCGGCGGGGCTCGCCACCGTCCGGATCCTGAAGCGCCCTGGGACCTACGAGCGGATGCACGCCCTCGGCAATAGGCTGAAGGCGGCGCTCCAGCGCATCTGCGACGCGGCCGGCGTGCCGGCGCGCGTGGTGGGGGAGGGCGTGCTCTTCGAGGTGTACTTCACCGACGGCGAGATCACCGACTACCGGTCGACCCTCGCGGCGGATCGCGCCCGCCTGCAGCGCTTCGTGCGCCTCCTCCGGGAGCGCGGCGTGTTCCGCGGGGCCTCGAAGTTCTACCTGTCCATCGTGCACGACGAGGCCGACGTGGCGGAGACGATCCGCGCGTTCGAGTCGGCGATCGCCGCCCTGGCCGACTGAGGGGCCCACGAGGGCCGGCGAGCGACGCGCGGTGGACCCGCGCGCGCGAGGCGCCTAGCGGCTGCCGCCCGTCGGCGCCGCGTCGAGGACCTGGCGGACCTTGTGGGCCAGCGCGGCGGCGGTGAAGGGCTTCGGCAGGAAGGCCGTGCCCGTCTCGGAGACGCCCTGGCGCAGGATGGCGTCGTCGGTGTAGCCCGACACGTAGAGGACCTTGAGCTCGCCGCGGCCGGCCTGGAGCCGGTCGGCGAGCTCCCGGCCGCCCATCTGCGGCATCACGACGTCCGTGACCAGGAGATGGATCGGCCCGCGGTGCTCCCGGCCGACACGGAGCGCCTGGTCGCCGTCGGCCGCCTCGAGGACCGTGTATCCCTGCTGGTGCAGGATGTCCCGCGCCAGGCCGCGCACCTCCGGCTCGTCCTCCACGAGGAGCACGGTCTCGGAGCCATAGGGGGCCGCGGTCGTGTCCGCGACATCGCCCGGCCCGTCCGCCGGCGCGTCGACGCGGGGCAGCTCGATCGTGAACGTGGCGCCCTGCCCGGGCTCGCTCTCGACCCGGATGGCGCCCCCGCTCTGCGTCACGATGCCGTAGACGGTGGCGAGACCCAGGCCGGTGCCCTTGCCCGGGCCCTTCGTCGTGAAGAACGGCTCGAACAGGTGGGCCTTGATCAGCCCGTCCATGCCGACGCCCGTGTCGCGGACGACCAGCCGCACGTGCGGGCCGGGCTTGAGCCCGACGTGCTGCCGCGCGAAGGTCTCGTCGATCCGCACGTGCCCCGTCTCGAGCGTGAGCCGCCCGCCGAGCGGCATCGCGTCCCGCGCGTTCACGACCAGGTTGACGATCATCTGCTCGAGCTGGGCGGGGTCGGCCCGGACGCACCCCGCCGCGGGGTCGAGGCGCGTGGTGAGCGCGATGTCCTCGCCGATGAGGCGGCCCAGCATGCTCTCCATGCCGCGGACGACCTCGTTCAGGTCGACGATGCGGGGCTGGACCATCTGCTTCCGGCTGAACGCGAGCAGCTGCCGGGTCAGGGCCGACGCCCGGTGCGCCGTCTCCTCCACGAGCTCGACGTCCCGCCGCAGCGGGCTCTCGGGGGCCAGCTTCAGCAGGAGGAGCTGGCTCCGCCCCGTGATGACGGTCAGCAGATTGTTGAAGTCGTGCGCCACGCCGCCGGCGAGCCGGCCGACCGCTTCCATCTTCTGGGCCTGGCGCAGCTGCGCCTCGAGCGCCCGGACGGCCGTGAGGTCGCGGGCGATGACGATGACGCCGAGGTCCTGGCCTTCGACGCCCTTGAGCGTGGCCGTCGTGATCTCCACAGGCACGGTGCCGCCGGCGCGGCCGGGCAGCGTGACGGTGCCGGTGCGGCCCGTGCGCCGCTGGATGGCCGCCTGCAGGATGGCCATCAGCTCCGGCGAGTGCGCGAGCACCTCGGTGACGGGGTGCCCGCGGGCGGATGCCGAGCAGCCGAGGAGCGCCTCGGCCGCCCCGTTCAAGGTGACCACCCGGCCGTCCAGGTCGAGGGTCACGATGCCGTTCACGAGCGAGTCGAGAATGTTGTCGGTGTAGCTCTTCAGGTCGGACAGCTCGGCGAACTGGCGGCGCAGCTCCCCGTGCGCGACTTCGAGCGCCGTCCGCTGCTCGACGACCGCGGCCCGCTGCTCGTGGAGCTGGCGCGCCATGTCGTTGAAGGCGACCGCCAGCTGGCCGATCTCGTCGGAGGTGGTCGGCTCGACGCGCTGCACCAGCTCCCCCCGGGAGATGGCCATGGCGCCTACGGCGAGCTGCCGCACCGGCCGCGCGATCCGCTGGGCCACCAGGGCCGACGCGAGGCCGGCGCCGGCCAGGACGAGAATCGCCAGCCCCAGCAGCTGACGACGCGTGGCGACGATCTCGGCTTCCATTCGGCGGCGGGACAGCCCCACGCGGGCCGTGCCCCAGCGCTGGGCGTCCACCAGGATGGGCACCGCGAAGTCGTAGAGCGCCTGGCCGTCGGGTGTCGCCAATTCCTGAGCGAGCGTCGACTCGGTCGACAGGATCCGGTCCAGGATGTCGCCGGTGAGCAACGTCCCCACGACCTCCGGCCGGTGGCTGTGAGCCGCGACGCGTCCCTCGCGATCCAGGACCATGGCGTAGGCGACGTCAATCTCACCCTCGAGCCGAGCCACGAGCTGCTCGAGCTGCGTGTAGTTGTAGAGCACGAGCGGCCCGGTGGAGACCGCGGCGAGGTCGCGCGCCAGGGCGATCCCGCGCTGGCGCACCTCGCGGATGATGGCGTCCCGCTGGCGGGCCTCGACGATGAGGACCAAGGCCCCCATGACCGCCGACACGACGAGCAAGGTGCCCACGAGGAACTTCGTGTGGAGCGACACGAAGTGGCGGGGGACCGGCGCGCGCTCGGCGGGCGCAGGCCTAGCCGGATGGTGTCGAGTTTTCGTCGCGCTCTCCTCTCCGCGGCTGGCCCAGCGGGACCGATGGCCCCTCAAGTAGGCTTGAAATCTAGGGCAACGGCACGTGGACGGTCAAGTAATACCTTGGAGGGCCGTCGCGTGAACATCCTGGAACCCCGCGCGGTCAAAGTGATCGGTCGGCGATGCGCGGGTGCGCCCGGTGACGGGGTCGTTCGTGGACAGTCGCCTGACCCGGGCAGTAGACTGACATCCAGGCCGACCGCGCCAGGCGCGGCCAGGGAGGTGAACCGTGTCCAGCCGAGCTCTCCGCCGTTCGGTCACCGTCGGGCTGCTGCTGGTCCTCGCCGGATGCACCCCCGGTAACCAGGGCGCGCTGAAGGGCGGCATCGCCGGTGCGGCGGGCGGGGCCCTGATCGGCGCCGCCGCGGGCGGGAACGACGCCCGGAACATGGGGCTGGGCGCCCTGATCGGCGGCCTGGCCGGTGCCCTGGCGGGGGAGCTCATCCAGAACCGTCAGGCCGCGGCGGTGCCCGGGCTGCCTCCCCCGCCCCCTCCGCCGCCGGCGGGTGCGCCGGCGGCCGGCCCGCCCCCCGGGCAGTGGGCGGTGGTGACGGCCCCGCCGCCGCCGCCCGCGCCGGGCTCACCGTCGGCGGGCGCGCCGGCCCGCCCCCCTGACCCCACGATGGGGGTGATCACGAACGGCACCCAGTGGGAGATCCAGGTCTTCATCGACAATCCCCCGGGATCCCCCGGCCCGCTGGTGCTCGGACCCGGCCAGCAAGCCCCGGTGGTCCTGGACATCGGCCAGCACCGCGTCGTCGCGCAAGCCTTCGTGGACACCCAGCTCGGACGCCGCCTCGTCGGGACCTTCGACCGCACGCTGACGGTCGACCCGCGGGCGCCGGGCTGGACGATCCATTTCTTCCCGGCCAACTTCTAAGAAAAGGAATGCAGGAGGAAGTCAGACCATGAGTGGAAACAACCGCTGGCCCGTGACGGTGAGTCTCGGGCTCCTCGCGATCCTCACCCTGTCGATGCTGGCGGTCGGCGCGACCGGCGCTTCGGCCGCGTCGTCCGACGCCCCCGCCGTGGTGGCGCAGGCCACGCCGCGCGCGACCGATCCCGCCTTCGCCGGCGCCCTCCCGGAGTCGTACCCGTGGGTGCGACTGGCGGACGCGCTCACGCCCGCGGTGGTCAACGTGCGCACCACGAGCGAGACGCGCCGCATGCGCGTCCCCCAGATCCCGGAGCCCTTCCGGCGGTTCTTCCCGCAACCGCCGGGTCCGGGTCCGGAGGGGGGTCCCGAGCGGGAAGTCCGCCCGCGCGGCGTCGGGTCGGGGTTCATCATCGACGCCGAGGGCTACATCGTCACGAATCATCACGTCGTGGACGGCTCGAAGTCCATCGAGGTCCAGCTCGCCGATGGCCGGACCTTCCAGCCGAAGGTCATCGGCAGCGATCCGGAGACCGATCTCGCCCTCCTGAAGATCGAGGCGACCGGGCTCCCCATGATCCCGCTCGGCAGCTCGGGCGCGCTCAAGGTGGCCGAGCCGGTGATGGCCATCGGGAACCCGTACGGGTTCGACCACACGGTGACCGTGGGCATCGTGAGCGCCACCGGCCGGTTCATCGGCCAGGGCCGCTTCGACGACTTCATCCAGACCGACGCGGCCATCAACCCGGGCAACTCCGGGGGGCCGCTCATCAATACCCGGGGTGAGGCCATCGGCATCAACTCGGCGATCCGCAGCAGCAGCGGCGGGTTCCAGGGCATCGGGTTCGCCATCCCGGTCGACCTGGCGAAGCCGATCCTCACCCAGCTCCGCTCCACGGGGAAGGTCACCCGCGGGTGGCTGGGCGTCTCGATCCAGCCGCTCACCCCGGAGCTCGCCAAGTCCTTCGGCATCACGGGCACCCAAGGGGCGCTCATCGGCGGGGTGAGCGACGACTCGCCGGCGGCCCGCGCCGGCCTCAAGGAAGGGGACGTCATCGTCGCCTTCGACGGCAAGCCCGTGGAGTCGCCACGCGTCCTGCCGGCGCTCGTGGCGAACACGCCGGTCGGGCGTGGCGTCCCGGTCGCGATCGTCCGGGACGGGGCGCGCCAGACCGTGACGGTCACCGTGGGCAACCTCGCCGATTCGCGGGAGGCGCGCGCCATGCCGGGCGCGCCCGCCGAGAAGGGGCGGGAGAGCCGCGCCACCGAGAAGCTCGGGCTCGCGCTCCAGGAGCTCACGCCCGAGCTGGCGAAGCAGCTCGGGGTCCAGGGCGAGAAGGGTGTCGTCATCACCGAGGTGAAGCCCGACTCGCCCGCCGCCCAGGCCGGTCTCGCGGCGGGGGACGTGATCCGCGAGGTGAACCGCACGCCGGTGCAGGGGATGCAGGACGTCGAGAAGGGCCTCGCGCGCCGGCAGGACGCCGGGCAGGTGCTGCTTCGCGTCGAGCGTGACGGCGCGCAGCGCTACATCGTGATCGCGGCCGGGTAGTCGTCGCGCCCTGCGCGGCGTCGCGCGTCGCGGGG
>JBIOVM010000122.1:0-13459 GCA_044867785.1 Candidatus Rokuibacteriota bacterium
CGAAGCCACCTTCGATCGCATCATGGCCGTCAACGTGCGCGGCGTCTTCCTGGGCGCCAAGCACGCCGCCCCCGTCATGAAGCGGCAGCGGGCGGGCGTGATCCTGGTGACCGCGTCGACGTCCGCCATCCGCCCGCGCCCCGGCGTGCAATCCTACTCGGCGTCGAAGGGCGCCGTCGTCGCCCTGACGAAGAGCCTCGCGCTCGAGCTGGCGCCGTTCGGCGTCCGAGTGGTCGCGATCGCGCCCGTGGCCACCGAGACGCCGATGCTTCCCCGCTTCTCCGGCAAGGAGCGCGTCGACGACGACCTGCTCCGAAAATACCTGCCGACCATCCCGCTCGGCCGCCTCAACCTGCCCGAGGATGTGGCCCGCACCGCGCTCTTCCTGGCGTCCGACGACGCCTCCATGATCACCGGAGCCTGCGTCGAGGTCGACGGAGGCCGCTGCATCTGACCCGGTCCTCTCGTCCGCCCGGGCTCGGGTCCTCCACACGCCGAGACCTGGACAGTAGCGCCGTGAACCCCGTATCTTGGAGGAAACGGCCTCAGTGATGCCTCGAGCCTCGGAGGAGACTGGCGCCGCCCCCGTGCCACCCATGAGCCGAGCTCCCGCGCGATCACTGCGTCTGAGCCACCAGCTGGGTCTGGCCGTCGCCGGTCTCCTGGTCGTGGTCGGCTCCCTGGTGGGGTGGAATCTCATCGTCACCCGCCAGCTCACCGAAGCCCATCGCAGCCTCGTGGACTCGGGCATCCCCGCCGTCCGGATCGAGGTGAGCCTGCTCGAGAGCGTCGGCGCGCTCCGCCGGGTCGAGGGGCGCTACGCGATCCTCAAGGACCCGGATTTCCTGGTCGTGTTCCAGGATCGGATTCGTGCGGCGGCAAGCGACCTCGACCGGCTGGAGGGTCTCCTCACGACCCCGGCGGAGCACGACCTCCTCCAGGAGGCGCGCACCTTCCTCGCCGAGTACCGCCAGCTCGTGGTCCAGCGTGCCGTCCCCGTCGCCACGACCGAGCATCCGGCCACGGGCCTCGAGGATGTCCTCGATCGCCTCTACCAGGCTTCCGGCGCCGAGCTGCGGCGACGGCAGGCCGCGCTCGAGGCGCTCGCGCGACGCTCGCGAGTCCTGGGCGGAGCCGCGCTGGTCTCGGCCGCTCTGATCGGGCTCGGGCTCGGGGCTTTCGTCGTCCTCCGGGTCGCGCGTCCGCTCCACCAGCTGCGCACGGCCACCCGCGCCGTGGCCGACCGCGAGTTCTCGAAGCCGCTCAGCGTCTCGGGACCGAGCGAGATCCGCGATCTGACGCAGGCCTTCAACCGGATGGCCGAGCGGCTGGGTGAGATCGACCGCCTCAAGGACGAGTTCTTCACCGGAATCTCTCACGACCTGAGAACTCCGCTGGCCGCGATCCGATGGTCGGCGGACCTGCTGCAGACCGGCTCGATCGGACCGCTTACGCCGAAGCAGGCGCGCCTGACCGATACCATCCAGTCGAGCAGCCGGCGGCTGCTGGCGCTCGTCTCCCAGATCGTCGAGCTGGGTCGGGTTCGGGCCGGCCGGCTCCAGCTCGACCTGCGCCCGACGGACCTCCGCAGCGTCATCGACCAGGCGGTGGAGGAAGTGCGGCCTCTCGCCGAGCGCGGCGAGCTCCGGCTCGAGGTCTCGGTTCCCGACGATCTGCCGCCGACCCCGGCGGACGCCGAGCGGCTGCACCAGATCGTCGTCAACCTCCTCGCGAACGCCGTGCGCTTCACGCCCCCGGGCGGGCGCGTCTCCGTTCACGCCGCCCCGGAGCCCGGGGAAGTGGCGGTGCGCGTCAAGGACACGGGGGTGGGCATCCCGGCCAACCTGGTCTCGAAGATCTTCGACGCCTACGAGCAGGCGCACCACGGTCGTGGCGGCAGCGGCGTCGGGCTGACCGTCGTGCGCATGCTGGTCGAAGCCCACGGCGGCCGGGTGTGGGTCGAGTCCGAGGAGGGCCGGGGCAGCTGCTTCACCTTCACGCTGCCCGCCGGCGCGCCGGTGGTCGAGAGCGGCGTTCCCTGATGGCCTGGCGACTCCTCTCGCTGCTCCTGCTGCTGCCGGCGTGCAGCGCCTGGTGGGCGGCGGCGCCGGTGGATAGGCCCCTTCCCGACGACTCGGAGCGCCTCGTGCGCCGGGCCGAGGCCGCGGCCCAGCGTGGCGATCATGCGGAGGCCACCTGGCTGTTCGAAGAGGCCGTCCGCTCGGCGCACCCCGCCTACGGGGATCGCGCCCTGATCGGGCTCACGCGGCTCCTGGTGCTTCCGGAGTACGCCGGCCGGGACTACGACCGAGCTGCCCGGATGGCGGAGCGCCTCGTCCACGAGTACCCGGGCTCGCCCTACGCCGCCGAGGCGCGCGCCTGGGAGGATCTGCTCGCCGCCTACCTGACGCGCAGCCGAGAGCTGGAGAAGCTCGAGCGTGAGCTGGGCGAGAGCATCCGGGAGCTGGAGCGGCGTGGGCGGGAGCTGACGCGCCTCCAGCACCTCGACCAGGAGCTGGAGCTTCGCACCCAGGAGCTCAAGCTTCGCACGCAGGAGCTCGAGCGCCAGAAGCGCCTGGACCAGGAGCTCGAGCGCCTCACCAACGACCTGGCCCAGGAGCTCGAGCGGCGCACCCAGGAGCTCCAGCGGCTCAAGAGCCTGGATCTCCAGCTGGAGAAGCAGCAGCAGAAGAAGACGCCCTGATGCCCGCGAGCCGACCGCTCTGCCACGAGGCGCCCGACCTCCACGAGTTCCACGCCACCGTGATAGACGCGCGGGCCGGAGCCGTCCTCCTGGACCGCTCGGCCTTCTACCCCGGCGGCGGCGGTCAGCCGGCCGACCGTGGCGTCCTGCGCTGGGCCGGTGGCGTCGTGCGGGTCGACCGGCTCGAGGTCGAGGGCGACCGCCTCTGGCACGTCCTGGCGGAGCCGGTCCTGATCCGGGACGCGGTCGAGGGCGTGGTGGACGCCGCGTTCCGGCAGCGGATGTGCCAGCTCCACACCGACCTCCACATCGTCAACGCGCTCGCCTTCCAGGCATTCGATGGCGCCCTGGTGACCGGGGCCCAGATCGGCGAGGACGGCACCGCGCGCATCGATCTCGACCTCCCCGGCGCCGACAGCGACCGGCTCCGGGCGCTCGAGCCGGCGATCAACGACGCGATCCGTCAGGACCTCGCCGTCCGGCAGACATACGTCCCCGCCGAAACCGCGCTCGCCGAGCGCGGGCTCCTCCGGAGCCGCTCGGTCGCGCCGCCCCCGTCGCCGGACGGGACCATTCGCGTGATCGAGATCGCGGGGCTCGACCGGCAGGCCTGCGGAGGCACGCACCTCGGCTCGACCGGTGAGTCCCCGCCCGTGCGCATCCTCAAGATCGACAACAAGGGTCGACACAACCGGCGCATCAGGATCGGCCTCGCCGGCTGAGCCCCGTGCTCACCGGCGACCCGGCTCCGCGGACGTCGATCGGACGGTCGTGATCGGACGGCCTGGGGCTCAGGCTCCGACCCGGCCGCCGCGCGCGCGCGCCCCGGGACCGGTGAGCAGCCGGCGGACGTCAGCTGCGTAGGCCACCTCGCTGTCGTCCTGAGGAGCGTAGTCGAGCACGCGCCGCGCGCTCTCCAGCGACCAGAAGGCCCGCGTGTTCCCGCTGATCCCGTAGGCGACGAGCCACGGCACGCCGTCCGCGTTCCGGACGTCGGGCGTCTCGATCGCTCGCCGGACAAGCTGGCGGAGGTCGCGCGGCGAGAGCCAGGCGCCCAGGTCGCGCTTGAAGTTGGCCAGGCCGGACGCCCCCGGGCCGACGTGCTGCTCGGCGAGCTTCCCGAGATAGCGCCGCCCGGAGACGTCGCGTGGCGCGCCGATCCGGAGCAGGACGACCTCGAGCTTCCGTCCGAGGCTCCCGGAGGCGTAGACGAAGCCGAGCAGCTCGTACGCCGCCTTGGCCCACCCGTAGAAGTTGTCCGACAGCGGCAGATCGGTCGGCGAGACCACTTCGCGCTGTCGTCGATGCACCAAGGCATGCTCGTACCAATCCGCCGCGTGATTCGAGCTGGCGGCGACGACGCGCCGCACCCCCGCGTCGAGGGCGGACCGGTAGACGTTCTGGGCCATGCGGACGTTGCCGAGCTCGGTCTCGAACGTTTCGAGCGCTCCGGGATCCGCTCCCCACACCCCGGTCGTCCTCACGTCGGGCCGGCGATACCCGAGATGGAGGACGACGTCCGCTCCCTGGAAGAGGCGGCGGTAGCGCCGCCGTTCCGGATGGGCGAGGTCGGCCACCTCCACGCCGGGAACCCGGCGCCCGCGCCCGTCCGTCGGCCGGACGTCCACCAGCCGCAGGGCATAGCGCCGTCGGAGGTCCGGCAAGAGCTGCGCCGCCACGTATCCGCACGCCCCCGTCACCAGCACCGTCCGCTTCCGCCCCATCGCGCTCTCCCCTCGTCTCGTGGGCTCGTCGGTCGCGGACGCCCGACCGCGTCTCGGACAGGCCGAGCCTCCGCCCGGGCATTCTGGCACGGGCGCGGCGAGACGGGCCGCCGGGGAGCGCGGTGTACAATCGGCGCCATGGCGCAGGCCGTCTATCTCCAGACCTACGGCTGCCAGATGAACGAGCGGGATTCCGAGGAGATCCTCGGCATGCTCGTCGCGCAGGGGTACGCGGTGGTCGAGCGCGAGGAGGAGGCCGACGTCATCCTCCTGAACACCTGCTCCGTTCGCGCCCACGCCGAGGAGCGCGCCTTCGGCAAGATGGGGCTGATGCAGCGGCTCAAGCGGGAGCGCCCCGACCTGGTCCTCGGCATCCTGGGATGCATGGCCAAGGCTCAGCGCGAGGAGGTCTTCCGCCGGCTGCCCCAGGTCGATCTGGTCGCGGGACCCGCCGAGATCTACGACCTTCCCGACCTCCTGGCGGGAGTCGCCGAGCGACGCCAGCACGCGGGCCTCGCCGGCGCCCGGATTCTCGCCGTCGGTCGGGCGGCGCGCCCGCTCGACCGCCGACCCTCGACCGACTACCGGATCGGGCGAGTCACCGCCTTCGTGACGATCATGGAGGGCTGCGACAAGAAGTGCGCCTACTGCATCGTCCCGACGACGCGCGGCCAGGAAGTCTCGCGGCCGATCGACGAGATCCTGGAGGAGGTGGAGCAGCTGGCCCGGGCTGGCTACCGGCAGGTCACCCTGCTCGGGCAGAACGTGAACTCGTACGGCAAGCGCTTTCCCGACGGGTCGGGGTGGGTCGGGCCCGGCCGCCGGCGCGCGCTCCTCCAGCTCGAGTCCCCCGGCGCCGCGCCCGGCGGCCTCGGCGGGCCGTCGCCGCCCCGGCTGGTCGACTTCCCCGCGCTGCTGCGCGCGATCGACGGGAAGACGTCCATCGAGCGCGTGCGCTTCACCACGAGCCATCCCTTCGACGCGCACGAGGAGCTGTTCCTGGCGATGGCGGAGTGTCGCTCCGTCTGCGAGTTCCTGCACCTGCCCGTCCAGTCCGGCTCCGACCGGCTCCTTCGCGCGATGCGCCGGGGCTACACCGTGGAGGCGTACCTCGCGAAGCTCGCGCGGCTCCGCGAGCTGGCGCCGGACGTTGCGCTCTCCACCGACGTCATCGTCGGGTTCCCGGGGGAGACGGACGCCGACTTCGAGGCCACGTGCGCGCTCATGGAACGGGTGCGCTACGACAGCGCGTTCGTCTTCAAGTACTCGCCCCGCCCCGGCACCGAGGCCGCCGGGTGGCCGGACGACGTGCCGCGGCCGGTGAAGGAGCGGCGGAACCAGGTCGTGCTCGAGCTCCAGGCGCGCATCTCCCGCGAGAAGCTCGACGCCTGGGTCGGACGCGAGGTCGAGGTCCTCGTCGAGGAGCGGAATCGCCGCGGCCAGCTCACAGGGAAGAGCCGTCGCAACACCACGGTGGTCTTCGACGGGCCGGATGCCCTGATTGGTGAGCTGGCGAAGGTCCGCGTGAGCCGCGTCACCGGGACGACGATGATCGGCGAGCTGGCTGGCACGGTCGGCACGTCTCCCCGATGACCCCGCTCCTCCCGATGGAGGCCTTCGTTGCCAGGATGCGTGAGCTGACCGACCCTCCCGTGGGCACCGCAGCGGTGCAGGCGTTTCTGGGCGGCCACCTGATCGAGCCGGGCTCCCTCGAGCGCTACGTGCGCTTCGAAGATGATCGCACCACGCGCCACCTGGTCTTCCGAAGCGCCGCGGTGGAGCTTCTCGTGCTCTGCTGGGCGCGCGGCAGCCGGGCGCCGATCCACGGCCACGAGGGCGAGCTGTGCCGGGCCCGGGTGGAGCGAGGACACCTGCGCTTCGCGAGCTACCGGGAGCTGTCGCGGAGTCCGCTCCGGCTCGCGACGGTCGGGCCTCCCATCGAGGGAAAACCAGGGCACGTCGACGGCCCGGCCGACGTCCATGCCGTGGAGACCGTCGGCGCGGGTGCCGTGAGCCTTCACGTGTACGTCAAGCCGTACGACGAGTGCGACATCTATGATCTCGACCGCGGCGTCGTCCGACGCGTCCGACTCGGCTACGATTCGGTTCCGGCGGAGGTCCGGGTCTAGCGCCCGGGCCGGGGAAAGGGGCGTCGCGCATGACGGATCGCAAATACCGTCAGCAGGGGTACCGGAGCCAGGGCGCCGAGCCGCGAGGACGCGAGCGCCCGCCCGGCGAGGCGCCGCGCGGGGGCATGCTCGCTCAGCGCCCCGTCTCCCGGTGCGGAGCGTGCGGAGAGCGCCTGCCCATCGCGATCGAGTCGCTCGAGCAGTGCCCGGGCTGCCGGACGGCCATCCGCGCCTGCCGTCAGTGCAGCCACTTCGACACGAGCCGGCGCTTCGAGTGCACGGAGCCGATCCCCGAGCGGGTGCCGGACAAGAACGCTCGGAACGAATGCGCCCTGTTCGCGCTTCGCGTGGCGGTCGAGCGCGACGCCTCGCCCGACGGAGCACGGCCCGCCGACCTCCGCCGCGCCTTCGACAACCTCTTCAAGAAGTAGGCAACCCGGCCCGGGCGGAACTCAGACGACGCCGGACGC
The DNA here is from genome assembly GCA_044867785.1 of Candidatus Rokuibacteriota bacterium. Taxonomy (GTDB): domain Bacteria; phylum Methylomirabilota; class Methylomirabilia; order Rokubacteriales; family DASRDR01; genus DASRDR01. The sequence goes on from JBIOVM010000122.1 coordinate 7,028, forward strand.
GCGCAGGGACTCGATCTCGGCCGGGCCGTAGCCTGCCTCGCGCAGGATCTCGTCCGTGTGCTCGCCGAGCGTCGGCGGCGGGCGGTCGAGGCCGGGGCTCCCGTGCGCGAGTCGAAACCCCGATCCGACGAGCCTCAGGGGCCCGAACGGGGAGTCCACCGTCTGCAGCACGTCACGGTGCGCGAGCTGCGGGTGGTCGACGATCTCGTCGATCCGCCAGATGGAGGAGCACGGCACGTCGGCCTTCGTGAGCCGCTCCTCCCAGGCCTTGGCGTCGTCGCTCGCCAGGGCGTCTTCGATGACCTCGCGGAGCGCCGCGACGTTCGCCGTGCGCGACGCCCAGTCCTTGAAGCGCGGGTCTTCGAGGGCCTCGGCCCGCCCGATGGTCGTCATGAGCCGCACCCACTGCGCCTCGGTCAGGACGGCGAGGACGAGAAAGCTGTCCTTCGCCCGAAAGCGGTGGGCCGTGGGCTTCCGGCTCACGGAGCCGTTGCCGATCTGCCCCTGCTGGATGCCGGCCACGGTCCACTCCGACACCGGGCCCGGGATGAACGCGAGGGCGGCGTCCAGCATGGCGACGTCGACGAACTGCCCTTTCCCCGAGTGCGTCCGCTGGTAGAGCGCGCTCGCCACGGCGAGCGCCGCCGTCATGCCGCCGATCGTGTCGCAGATCGCGAACCCCGCGCGCATCGGCCCTCCGGCCGGCTCGCCGGTGATCGACATGATCCCCGACATCGCCTGGAGCTTTCCGTCGTAGGCGGCCGTCGTACGCTCCGGGCCGGTATGGCCGAAGCCGGACACCGCGCAGTAGACGAGCCGGGGATTCACCTGGGCGAGCGTCTCGTAGCCGAGCCCGAGGCGATCCATGACACCGGGCCGGAAGTTCTCCCAGACCACGTCGGCCCTCGCGGCGAGCCGCCGCACCACCTCCACGGCCTCCGGCCGGCGCAGGTCGAGCGTGATGCTGCGCTTGTTGCCGTTCACCGCCAGGAATCCGGGCGGCATCCCGCGCGCGGCCCACTCCGAGGCCACCGGCTGCCCACGCGTCTCGTCGCCTCCCCGCGACTCGATCTTGACGACGTCCGCTCCGAGCAGGGCGACCTGGTAGGTGCCGTACGGCCCCGCCAGATAGCGGGTGAAATCCAGGATGCGGACGCCGGCGAACGGCTTGCTCACTTGCGGTCCGCCTTGCTCGCGATGACAGCCTTGACCTCGTCGAACTCGCGTCGTCTCTCGGCGAGCTCCTCGGCCGTCATGCGATCGGGGTTGGAGTAGTCGAGCTTCCAGGCCGGGTCGTCGCTCCAGCGCTGCGGAGACTGCACGGTCGTGCGCGCCGCCGGCGCCGTCTCCAGGAGACGCAGCGCGAGCTCGAGCGTCGCGGCCTGCGACTCGACGTCGAACGGCTTGCCGGCGGAGTTCCCCAGCGGGAAGTCGCTGAAGAGGAACCTCGGGACGCCGCAGTGCTCGACGATGTCCTTGGCGGCGCCCATGATCACGGTCGGCACGCCGTTCGCCTCCAGGTGGCGGGCGACCAGACTGACCGTCTGGTGGCAGACGGGTCAGGTCGGGACGATCAGCGCGACATCCGCCCCGTCCTCGCGGCACCGCGCCAGGAGCTCCGGCGCGTCGCGCTCGATGGTGACCCGCTGGCTCCGGTTCGTGGGCGAGCCGTAGAACCGCGGCGTGAGCGCGCCGATGCGGCCGGCCCGGACCGCCTCGCGCAGACGAGCGAGCGGGAACCAGGTGTTGACGTCCTCCGCGTGCGTGTGCTTCCGGTCGTAGCCGACGTGCGAGATGCGGAGATCGGGCGCCGCGTCGGTCGAGTCCGCGTAGACGGTGTAGAACTTGGCGCCCGCGTTGTACCGTGCGCCCGGCCCCTGGTCGCCCATGCCGGGCTGGTAGGGCGCCGCCGTCGTGATCAGGGCGAGCCGCGACTGCGAGAGCGGCCTTGCGAGCGGCGTGAACGGCACCTCGTCGTAGTGGGCCCAGCGGTACGGGTTGGCGAAGCCGAGCTTGAGGTAGTAGTCGCGGGTGCGCTCCATGTAGGGGATCGGGACGTCCTGGTCGGGCGCGAAGCTCATCAGCGTCTCTCCCGGGTTCCGGCGCCGGTCATCGCGTGGCGCCAGTGTCGCATAGAACGTCCCGCTGAGCGTCGGGTCCGACGCGACGCGGGAGCGAGCGCCGGAACACGTGCGGCCCCATCACAGCGGCCCGGTCTCGCAGTGGCCGAGCGGGAGCGCCCCGACCTGGCCCTGGGCCTCCTGACGTGCATGGCCAAGGCGAGCGCGAGGAGGTCGTCCGCAGGTCGATTGCTGCGGGCCGGGACCCCCCGCCGCGGGATCGCCGGATGCTCGCGGGTGGCAACGCCGCGCGCGGGCAAGGTCCGGTCGCGAGATCGCCGGACCCTCCCGAGGCCCGCGCGGCGCCGAGCCGAGCCCCCGGGGCGCGATCCGGGACCGCCGCGCTTCGCGATTGACCCGGCGGCGCCCGAGGCGCTCCTGCCCTCCTCTCGGGGATCGATCCGGCGGCGATGGATCGCCCCTCACCAGGGCGGCGCGTCGTCCATGACGGACACGTGGGCGGACACCACCTTCCAGCCGAGGCCCGGGAAGCGCAACCACGTCTGGCTCTGACGGCCGATCCGATCGCGCCCGCGCACCTTGAACTCGAGGTTCACGGTGGCGAGGTCGTGTCCGAGCGTCAGGATCTCCAGACGGAGGCGCCGCTCCTTGAGGCCAGGCCCCGGCGGCCGCGCGACCCGGTGGGCGTGGATCTCGTCGAAGCCGTAGCCGTTCTCGTGGAGCGCGTACCGGATCGTGTGGGGGCTGTTCCAGAACGTCGCGTCGAGCACCTCGACGTCCTTGTCGATCAGCGCCTGCTCGTAGCGCTCGAACAGCTGGCGCACCTCGGCGACCACCTCGGGCACGTTGGGCGTCACGTCGATCATGGGCGGGCCTCCATCACTCCTGCCACCGCCACCAGGGCGGCATCGCTCCCACGGGGCCCCAGGAGGGACAGGCCCACCGGCAACCCGTCGACCGTCGCCCCCGGCACGCTGACCTGCGGCACGCCGGTGAGGCCACCGTGAGACGTCAAGCAGCTGATCCTCGCCCGCAGCGGGTCGAGCGCCGCCAGCGGGAGCCCTTTCTCGGGCGCGGGGAACGGCGTGGTCGGCATGCAGAGGATCGTCCCCGGCGGAAGCAGCCAGGCGAGCCGGGCGCGCGCCTCGGCGCGCATCAGCTCCGCCCACCGCCGCTCGCCCTCCGCGATCGCCGCGCCCTGGACCAGGCCGCGCGCAACGCTCCACTGCAGGCGCGGGTTATCGCGATCGAGCCAGTCCCGGAAGGTGAGCCACGCCTCGTAGGGCTGAAGCGTGCGCTGCGCCCGCGACCACGTCGACAGCCCCGGCGGGGCCAGGAGATCCTGGCGCACCTCCCCGATGACGGACGACAGCGTGCGCACCATCGGCTCCAGCGCGGCGGCGGTGGCGGCGTCCGCGAAGCCGAAGGCGTCCACGGCCACCACCAGCCTGGTCGGCAGGCTCTCCGGAATCGGCTCGCCGAGCAGCACCGCCGAGACGCGGGCGAAGGTGGCGGCGTCCCGCGCGAACCAGCCGATCGTGTCGGAGGTCGGCGCTTGCGGCATCATGCCGGTGAGATCGAGCCGGCCGTGGGTCGGCCGGATGCCATAGAGGCCACAGAAGCTCGCGGGTACGCGCACCGACCCGCCGGAGTCGGTGCCGAGCGCCGTGTCGCAGAGACCCTGGGCCACCGCGGACGCCGACCCCGACGACGAGCCGCCCGGCACACGGTCGGGCGCCTTCGGGTTCAGCGGCGTGCCGTCGAACGGGTTCTCGCCGAGGATCCCGAGCGAGACCTCGTCGGTGACGGTCTTGCCGATGAGCGTCGCGCCCGCGCCGAGCAGACACTCGACCGCCCACGCGTGCCGCGTCGGGACGGGATTCCGCCGGGCCCAGTCCGGGTTGCCGCCGCCCGTCGGATGTCCCGCGACGTCGAGGAGATCCTTGGCGGCGAAGGTCAGGCCGGTGAGCGTCCCATGGGCGGCGCCGGCGATGCGCACACCCGTTCCGGGAACGAACGGGCTGGTCATGCGTCGTCGTCAGCGACTCGGTCACCGGCAGGAGCGGCGGCCCGGTGCCGGCGGCATCGGGTGGAGCCAGTGCGACGAGGGTCAGTCAACACCTTCGTCCAAGCCCCGGGCAGGCGATCGGCGACGGGACGCCAGAACCACCCGTCGCTCCGACGCGCCGGAAAGACACCGGACCCGGCGAGCCGTGGTCACGGGATCGAGGGAGGACGCGCGGCGGCGGTGGAGCGCGAGGCCGCCGCGATCAGTGGCCGCGGATGTACGGGAGCGCGTGCGCGGTGCGCTCGATCTGCTCCCCGGCCTCGAGGAGCACGCCCATCGAGTTCCAGCTGCCGCTCACGAGCTGGTGCCGGACCCCGTCGGGGATGCCGGCCCGGATCGTCCGGCCGTTGAACCGGACCTCGCGACGGTCCACGTCGACCTCGACGGGCCGATCCGGATGCTTCTCGATCTCCCGGAACAGCCACTCGAGGTCGCTCATGTCCGCCGTGAGACAGGGGATCCCGAGCACCGTGCAGTTCCCGAAGAAAATCTCGCCGAACGAGCCGCCCACGACCGCCGCGATGCCCCAGTCCCGGAGGGCCTGGGGCGCGTGCTCGCGCGAGGAGCCGCAGCCGAAGTTCCGGCCGGTGACCAGGACGGAAGCGCCCCGGAACTGCGGCCGGTTGAACGGGTGCTCGGGCACGGCTAGGCGCTCGTCCCCGAAGACGTGCTCGCCCAGCCCCTCGAAGGTCACGCTCTTGAGGTACCGGGCCGGAATGATCCGGTCCGTGTCGATGTCGTTGCCCGGGAGCGGGATGCCCCGGCCGGTCAGCTGGCGGCGGGCACTGGTCGCGCTCATCCGCGACCGCCCTTGAGAAGGTCCCGGACATCGGTGACGGCCCCCGCGATCGCCGCTGCCGCCACCATGGCCGGGCTCATGAGCAGGGTCCGGCCCGTCGGGCTCCCCTGCCGGCCCTTGAAGTTCCGGTTTGACGAGGAGGCGCTAACCTCGCGTCCCTGAAGCTTGTCCTCGTTCATGCCGAGGCACATGGAGCAGCCGGCCTTGCGCCACTGGAAGCCGGCCTCCTGGAAGATCTCGTGGAGCCCCTCGCGCTCGGCGGCTCGCGCGACTTCCTGTGACCCGGGCACGATGAGCGCTCGGACGCCCCGGGCGACCTTCCGGCCCCGGGCGACCTCCGCGGCCACCCGGAGGTCGGACAGCCGCCCGTTGGTGCACGACCCGACGAAGGCGACGTCGATCTTGGTGCCGGCGATCGCCTGGCCCGCCCGGAACCCCATGAACTGGAGCGCCTCGTGCCAGGTGGGCTGGTCCTCGACCGGGGCCTCGCGAGGATCGGGAATCCGCTCGTCGACGCCGACCGACTGCTCGGGGTTGATGCCCCACGTGACGACGGGCTGGATGGCCGCCGCGTCGATCCGCGCGACGTCGTCGAACGGCGCGCCCGTCTCGGTGGCCATGCTCCGCCACCACGTCACCGCTCGGTCGAACGCCGCGCCCTGCGGCGCGTACGGCCGCCCGCGCAGGTAGTCGAACGTCGTCTGGTCCGGGTTGACGTAGCCGGCGCGCGCGCCGCCTTCAATCGACATGTTGCAGACGGTCAGGCGCTCCTCCATCGTCATCCGGTCGATCGCCGACCCGGCGTACTCGTACGCGTAGCCGACCCCGCCCTTGACGCCCAGCACGTGGATGATCCAGAGGATCACGTCCTTGGCGTAGACGCCGGGGGTGAGCATCCCGTCGACGCGCACCTGGCGGAGCTTCGGCTTGGCCATGGCGAGGCACTGGGTCGCGAGGACGTCGCGGACCTGGCTGGTCCCGATCCCGAAGGCGAGCGCGCCGACCGCGCCGTGGGTCGACGTGTGGCTGTCGCCGCAGGCGATCGTCAGCCCGGGCTGCGTCAGGCCGAGCTCGGGCCCGATCACGTGGACGATCCCCTGGCGGCCGCTGTCGAGGTCGAAGAACGCGACGCCCGACTCCCTCGTGTTGCGCACCAGGTGGACGGTCATCTCCTCGGCGAGCGCGTCGGCGAAGGGGCGCTGCTGACGGTCGGCCGCCGTCGGGATGATGTGGTCGATCGTCGCGAAGGTGCGCTCGGGCATCCGCACGCGAAGCCCGGCGTCCTTCAGCATCTGGTAGGCCTGCGGGCTCGTCACCTCGTGGACCAGGTGGAGCCCGATCAAGAGCTGGGTCTGCCCGGAGGGCAGCGTCCGGACGGTGTGCGCGTCCCAGATCTTGTCGAGGAGGGTCTTCGCCATCGCGCCCCGGATTGTACCAGACGGGGTCAGACTTTCACTTCCGGACATTTCTGCGGCGGCCCGCCG
>JBIOVM010000123.1:0-10287 GCA_044867785.1 Candidatus Rokuibacteriota bacterium
GGCACGGGGGGCCATTTCTGCGCCCCCCATATGGTCAATGCGCATAGGGATCCGCGGCGTCCCGCAGGCCGTCGCCCATGAAGTTGAACGCGACGATCACCAGGATCACGGGGGCGGCCGGCAGCAGGAGCCAGGGCGAGATGGCCAGCGCCTGGACGTTTTGCGCTTGCTGGAGCAGCACACCCCAGCTGATCGCGGGTGGCCGCAGCCCGAGCCCGAGGAAGGACAACGACGTCTCGCTGATGACCATGGCCGGGATGGCCAACGTGGTCGCCGCGATGATGTGGCTCATGAAGGAGGGAACGAGGTGGCTCAGGATGATCCGCGTGCGGCTGCATCCCGCGAGCTCGGCCGCCATCACGAACTCCTCCTCGCGAAGCGCGAGGAACCGCCCGCGCACCACCCGGGCGAGCTCGGTCCAGCCGATCAGCGAGATGATGACCGTGATGGCGAAGTAGACCTGGATCACCGACCAGTCGTTCGGGAGCGCCGCCGCCAGGCCCATCCACAAGGGAATGGTCGGGATCGATCGGAGGATCTCGATGGTGCGCTGGATGACCGTATCGATCACCCCTCCGTAGAAACCCGAGATACCGCCCAGCAGGACGCCCAGGATCAGGGAGAAGGTCACACCCGCCAGGCCGATCGTGAGAGACGTTCGGGTCGCGAACATCAGACGCGACCAGAGGTCGCGGCCCTGCTCGTCCGTGCCGAGGAGGAAAAGCGTCTCCTCCGGCCGGGCATCCTCGACCCCGATCAGATGGCGGCTCGCCGGCACCAGCCCGAGGAAGCGATACTCGAATCCGGGGACGAAGAAGCGCACCCTGATCTTCTTCGTGGGGTCCGGGGTGTACACCCGCTTGAACGTGACCGGATCCCGCTGTCCACTCAGCCCGAGGACGTGTGGGAAGAACCGACCCTCGTCGAACCAGCGGATCCGCTGCGGAGGAAGCAGCGAGCGCTGGGCCTCGGACGCGGTGGGTGGCGCGTACGCGAGGAACTCCGTGAAGATCACGCCGAGGTAGAAGAGCGCCACGATCACCGTCGCCGCCATGGCCAGCTTGTGGCGACGGAACCGCCACCACATGAGTTGCCACTGGCTGGCAACCGAGATGCGCTCCTCGGCCACCTCGCCAATCGCGAGATCGAGCCCGGGGGCGACGGCACCGCCGCCCTCGCCCGCGAAAGCGGAATCGGTGACGGGCTCCCCGGCACGGCGGGCTTGCGGGACCGGCGGCTCGGCTATCGTTTGCCTTCCATCCGGATCCGGGGATCGATCCACATGAGGAGCAGGTCGGACAGGAACGTGCCGACCACGGTCATGACTCCGAGCAAGAGCACGATGGTGCCGGCCAGGAACATGTCCTGGGCGACGAGCGACCGCAGGAGGAGCGGCCCCACGGTCGGCAGACTCAGGACGAGGGACACGATGATACTTCCGGACACGACGTACGGCAGGAGGTAGCCGATAGTGCTCGCGAAGGGGTTGAGGGCGACCCGCACGGGGTACTTGAGGATCACCCGGCGCTCGGACACGCCTCGGGCGCGCGCCGTCATCACATACGGCTTCCGGAGCTCGTCAAGGAGATTGGCGCGCATGATCCGGATGAGCTGCGCGGTGCCGGCCAGCCCCAGGATGAGGGCGGGGAGGGGCAGGTGCTTCGCCATGTCCCACGCTTTGGCCAGTCCCCACGGTGCTTCGACGAACTCGTCCGAGAAGAGGCCCCCGATGCTGGCGTTGAAGTACTTGAAGCCGATGTACATCAGGACCAGGGCCAGGAGAAAGCTCGGCACCGCGAGACCGATGAACCCGATGAACGTCGCCACGTAGTCTCCGACCGAGTACTGGCGCACCGCGGAATACACCCCGATCGGCAGGGCCAGCCCCCAGGTCAGGATGATGGCGGCGACCGACACGACCATGGTGAGCCACAGCCGGTCACCGATGACCTCGGAGACCGGCCGCTGCCACTCGAGGGCCATGCCGAAGTTGCCCCGCAGGACCATCCGCATCCAGCGGAGGTACTGGATCCACACCGGTTGATCGAGCCCGTACTCGTGGCGGAGCGCGTCGGCGTCCTGCTGGGAGACGGAGCTCCCCGACGCGGACATCTGGGCGATGTAGGACGTAATGTAGTCGCCCGGCGGCAGCTGGATGATGACGAACGCGAGCACGGACACGGCCCAGACGGTCAACACCGCCAGAATCAGCCGGCGGATCAGATAGGCCAGCACGTCAACTCACGAGGCGACGGGAGCATCGCGGCATCGGAGGGGCGTCCCCCGCCCTCGTCCCCGAGCGGGGGACGAGCGCGGGGGGACGACCGTTCTCGACTACGCCTTGTAGTAGAAGGTCGCCGGGTGCGAGCTGCAAGGGGTCCGGCAATGCTGCGCGTTGATCTGCCGCGACGGGATGTTGCCCATCCGGCGACTGACGACGCGCACACCCATCGTTGCCGGAGACTGGCCGACGGTGCCGATCGAGAATTGCTCGTCGACGATGAGCTTGAAGATCTCCTGGGCGATCTTGAAGCGCTCCTCGGTCTTCTTGCCGCCGGCCGTCCGGAACAGCTCCAGGGCTTTGAGCAGCTGAGGATCGCCGGGCTTCTTCCCCTGGGCCCCGTTCGTCGCGTACCACCGGGCGATGGGGTGGCCCATCAGCGCCTCGGCCGGATCCACCGGCAGCGCGTGGCGCGGGAAGAGGTAGAGCACCTCGGAACCGTCGTTCGCCCAGAGGGCGATCTGGTGCTCGTTGCCGGCGATGCGCGTGAAGAAGAGGCTCCGCTCCATCTCCTTGGGATCCGCCTGCACACCGATCTTCTTCCACTGCTCTTTGATCATCTCGGCGATCTGCGTGTGGGGCACGAAGGCGCCGGCGGAGGTCTGCAGCTCGATCCGGAGCCGACCCTTGCCATCCGTCCGCAGACGGTAGCCCTCGGCATCCTTCGCCGTCAGGCCGATCTTGTCGAGGAGTGCGTTGGCCTGCTTCGGGTCATGGGTCGACCACTTCTTGCGCCACTCGGCACCCGGGCTGTACGGCACCGTCTCCGAGGGCGCGACGGAGCCGGGGACGCCGATCCCCAGCCAGAAGGTCTCGTTGAGCTGATCGCGGTCGATCCCCATCGAGAGGGCCCGGCGAAAGTCGCGATTGTGGAGCCACTTGGCGATCTCGGGATCGGCCTCGTAGGCGTGGTTCACCTGGAGGGTGGCGTCCGAGCCGTTCAGCGCGGGGTCGAGCCGCACGTCGTAGTTGCCCTTGTCCCGGTTCTCCAGGAACACCGGCAGCTTTGCCATGGCCGTGTGGCGCTCCTGGAGGTCGTACTGGCCCGCGATGGCCCGGAGGTTCAGCACCTCCAGGTTCTCCGCCAGGCCCATGCTGATCCGGTCGATATAGGGGAGCTGGTTTCCCTGCGTGTCCACCCCGTAGTAGTACGGGTTCCGCTCGAGCACCCAGTTGGGGGTGTTGTTCGGCGACACGGTCTTCCAGGGGGTCAGGGTCGGCAACTCCGGGTTGAGTCGCCACTCCCAGCGGTTCTTCAGGTGGGTCACCCAGCCGTCGAGGCCGGACTCCTTGACCTTCTTGTCCAGCTCGTCCTTCGAGACGTACTTGGGATGGAACTGCTTGAGGTAGTGCGCCGGCATGTAGGCGCCCATCGTCCGCCCGAGCCACGTCTGCGACGCCATGCCGCCGCCCATCGCCGTGCTGCCGGCGAGGATGTCGAGGAAGAGGTAGTTCGGATCCGGGAACTCGAAGACGAGCGTCACGTCGTCGATCTTCCGCATCGTGCCGGGCTTCCCGCCGATCATGAAGTCCGGATTCGGGGTCGGCTGAAGATCCTTGTTGAGGTAGACGTCCTGGTACCAGAAGAGGAAGTCGTCGGTGGTGAAAGGATGGCCGTCGGACCACTTCATACCCTTGCGGAGAGTGATGGTGACCGCGCGGCCGTCGTCGCTCACCTTCCAGTCCTTGGCGACACACGGCATGTGCTTCGTCCCCGTGTAGTCCCAGAACAGGATCTTGTCGGTGGACACGATGCGGTTGCCGTTCTCGACGTCCCCCGGCCCCGTGAAGCCGCGACGCCAGGTCCCGCCGTACCGGCCGATGGAATGGACCGGCTTGACGACCATCGGTTCCTCGGGCAGACGCTTCTCCACAGGCGGAAGCTTCCCCGCCTTCACGAGCTCAGCCAGCATCGGGGCCTCGTTGAACTTCTTCGGCCACTTCGCGGGATCGAGGACCAGCTCCGGCCCCTCGAGCTTCCCGATGAGCTGGGCGCCCAGCTTCGGCGGCTGCCCCTGCCCACGGGCCGTGCCGGGGAGCCCGACCGCGGCCAGACCACCGGTCAGGAGGGCCGCGTCCCGGATGAACTCGCGTCGGCTCACACCATTTCGCTTCCTTGGCATCACGGATCCTCCTCGTTGACGGTCGCGGTCGGAGAACGACGACTCAGGATTTCCGGCGATGGCCCGGAGTCTAGCACGATGCGGCGGACTTCCGACTTCCGGTCTCGTCACCGCCCCGGCGCGCCGACGGACGTCGCCCGGGGGGATGACCTCGCCGTCACGCCCGCACCCCGGCCCGGGCCGCCCCGCGCGCTTCCCGACCGGCGATCCACCACGGCTGGGCGCAGAGCCAGCCCAGGAACTCGACGATGGTGTGGGCGGCCAGGTACGACGTGATCCCGGTGCCGACGTCGAGCATCGGGTTCACCTCGACCAGGTCGAACCCGACGATGCGCGTGTGCTCGGCGAGCGCCCGCAGCGTGTCGCGCAGCTCGGCGTAGAGGAACCCGTTCGGCTCCGCCGACACGCAGCCGGGCACCAGCGGCAGGTCGAGGACGTCGACGTCGACCGACACGTAGCAGGCGGCGTCCCGCGGGATGCGGTCCACGAGCCCCCGCGACGAGACGTCGCGAAACTCCTCCATGCTCACGACGCGGTTCCCGTCGGCGAGCGTGTCGTCCATCATGACGCGAGAGTTCCGGATGCTCCGGATCCCCACCTGCGTGAGGCTCCGCACGTGAGCCATCCGCGCGACGTGCCGGAACGGATGGCTGTTCGTCAGCTCGAGCCCGTGGACGAACGGGAGGTAGTCGAGGTGCGCGTCGAAGTGGACGACGTGGAGCGGCTCGGCGTACGCGCGCACGACCGGATACGTGATGCCGTGGTCGCCCCCGAGCACGATCGGCAGCGCGCCCCGGTCGAGGAGCCGCCGCGTCATCGCGGTCACGTTGTCGAAGGTCGCTCCCACGTTCGTCGGCAGGACGTCGGCGTCGCCCGCGTCGACGATCCGCCCGTTCGCCAGCTCGTACCCCAGGAACTCCCGCCGGAGCGACGGGTCGTAGTAGCCCTGACCCCGCGCCCCGAACCGCATCGAGTGCTCCCGGATGCCGCGGGGGCCGAAGCGTGATCCGGGCATGAAGGGCGACCCCTCGTCGCTGGGGACGCCCATCACGGCGATGTCCGCGTCGAGGCGGTCGAGGTCGGTGGCGATCATGGAGCGGAGAAAGGACGGGATGCCGACGAACGGAGCGTTCCAGCGCGACTCGCCAGCCGGCTTCACGCCTGACCCCTCAGGCGCCGACGCGGGCCGGCGCGCGTGCGCCGGCCCGCTCCGCGACCGCGGGGCCGATGCCGTGCCGCCCGAGCACGGCCGCGATGTCGCGACGCTGCGCCTCGGTCGAGGCGACCAGCGGCAGCGCCGGGATCCCGGCGCCGATCCCGACCATCGCGCAGGCCGTCTTGAGCGCCGGCAGCCAGTGCCCCGCCTCGTGGATCGCGCAGAGGTCGATGATGGCGGCCTGGATGCGGGTGCAGGCGGCCGCATCACCCCGGCTCGCCGCCAGGCGCAGCTCGACGAAGAGCGCCGGCACGACGTTGGCCAGGCCGGGCACCAGCCCGTCTCCGCCGAGCCGGAGGCTCGCGGCGGCGAGATGCTCGTGGCCCTGGAGCACCCGGAAGTCCGCCCGCGCGACCTTGACGGCGAGGAACGCCTGGAAGGCGACGAAGTCGCCGGCGGAGTCCTTGATCCCGAGCACCCGACTGTCACGCGCGAGGGCCTCGACGGTGGCGGGCGCCAGGACCTCGTGCGTGCACTGGGGAATGTTGTAGAGGAGCGCCGGCCGGCTCGCGGCCTGGATCACCGTCTCGATGTGGCGCCGCTGGGCGGTCCCGTCCACGCCGAAGTAGTAGGGAGACCCGACCACCACCGCGTCGGCGCCCTCGCCCGCGGCCTGGCGCGCCGCTTCCGCGGCCGGCCCGGTCGCCGGCAGCATCACCCCGGCCAGCACCGGCACTCGGCCGGCCGCCGCGCGCGCGAACGCCCGGACGACGGCCCCGCGCTGGCGTGTCGGGAGCCACGCGCCCTCGCCGCACCCGCCCAGGACGAAGAGCCCGCTGCATCCGCCCCGAAGCACGTGCTCGACCAGCGAGCCGACGGCCCCGTCGTCGACCTCGCCGCCCGCGTCGAGCGGCGAGATCGCGGGCGGAACGATGCCGGTCAGGGCGTCGTCCCAGGTCCACGGCCGCGGCGAGCCTCCCGGTGCCGTCATGCCGAGGCCCGCCCGGCCAGCGCCGGCGCGGGGGCCGCGCTCTCGAGAACCTCCCCGAGCGCCGCCTCGAAGATGTCGAGGAGCTCGTCCACCTCGGCCGCCGTGATCGTGAGCGGCGGCGCGAAGGCGGCCATCCAGTGGCTCGCGCGGAGCAGGAGCCCGCGCCGGCGCGCGGCCTCGCGGATCCGGATGCCGAGGTTCACCTCCGCCGGGAAGCGCTCGCGGGTGGCCGGGTCCCGGACGAACTCGACGCCCAGGAGGAGCCCCTCGCCGCGGACATCGCCGATGATGGGGAAGCGGCCCTGCATCTTCCGCAGCCGCGCCACCGCCTGGACACCCCGCGCGCGCGAGTTCTCGACGATCCCGTCGTCGAGGACCTGCCGGATCGCGGCGATGCCGACCGCCGAGGCGACCGGGTTCCCGCCGAAGGTGTGGCCGGCGTGGAACTGGACCTGGTCGACGGCGGAGCCGTAGAAGACCTGGCCGATCTTCGTGGTGAGGAGGTTCGCCGAGAGCGGGGCGTAACCGCCGCTGATGCCCTTCCCGAGACAGAAGATGTCCGGCCAGGCGCTCCAGTGCTCGGCCGCGAAGAGCTTCCCGGTCCGGCCGAACCCGGTGATGATCTCGTCGTAGATCAGCAGGATGTCGTGGCGGTCGCAGAGCTCGCGCACGCGCGGGAGGTAGTCGCGCGGCGGGACGACGACGCCGGCCGACATCATGATGGGCTCGGTGATCAGGGCCGCGATCGTGTCCGGGCCCTCCAGCTGGATGACCTCCTCCAGGAGCCGCGCGTAGGTCGCGCCGAGCGTCTCCGGGCTCCCGGGGAACGGCGGCCGGTAGGGGTCCGGCGTGTGGAGGTGGATGAACCCCCCGGCGAGCGGCTCGTAGGGCGTTCGCCAGCCCGGCCATCCACCCGCGGCGAGAGCGTGGCCGGTGCCGCCGTGATAGCTCCGGTAGTGCGAGAGAACCTTGTACTTCGTCCCGCGCCCGACCTGCTTCCAGTACTGCCGGGCCATCTTGATGGCGGCCTCGGTGACCTCCGACCCGCCGGACAGGAGCTTCACCGTCGTGTACTGCGGCGGGGTGATGTCGAGGAGGAGCTTCACCAGCTCGAGGGCCCGGTCGCTCGTCCCCAGCGTCGGCGCCGCCAGCGCGAGCCGCTCGATCTGCCGGGAGGCCGCCTCGGCCAGCCGCCGGTTGCCGTGGCCCAGGTTGACGCAGAAGGTGCCGGAGAGCCCGTCGATGAAGCGCCGGCCGTCCACGTCCGTGACGTAGATCCCCCGCCCCTCGGTGAGAATGAGCGGGTTCTCCGCGAACTCCTTCATCGGCAGGAAGTCGACCATGATGTGGCGGGCGAGCTCTTTCATCGCGTCTCCCTCGGCGGTCAAGGACGTGGGACGGCGCCGCGCACCCGCACGACGCACGCCCGATTGTACCGGGGGCGTCGCCGGGGCGCCAGATCGGGATGCCCGCGACCCGGCAGCGTCCCGGCCCGTCGCCTGTGCTAGGGTGGATTCACCGAGTGGACTCCCCGGAACCGGCGACGCGCGCCCGGCCCGGCCGGGCCAGGAGGATCGGAGCATGGCGGAGGCAGTGATCGTCTCGACGGCCCGCACGCCCATCGGCAAGGCCTACCGGGGCGCGTTCAACAACACGCACGGGGCGACCCTCACCGGTCACGTCATCGAGCACGCCGTCCAGCGCGCGCGGATCGATCCCGCCGAGGTCGAAGACGTCGTGATCGGCTGCGCGATGCCCGAGGGCGCGACCGGGCACAACATCGCCCGCCAGGCCGCGCTCCGGGCCGGCCTCCCCGTCACCGCCGCCGCCACGACGGTCAACCGCTTCTGCTCCTCGGGACTCCAGGCCATCGCGATCGCGGCCCAGCGGGTGATCGTGGACGGCGTGCCGGTCGCCGTCGCCGGAGGCGTCGAGTCCATCAGCCTCGTGCAGAACGAGCATCTCAACAAGTTCCGGCTGACCGAGGACTGGCTCCTCGAGCACAAGCCGGAGGTCTACATGTCGATGCTGAACACCGCCGAGGTGGTGGCGAAGCGGTACGGCGTCACGCGCGAGACGCAGGACCGCTACGCGCTGGAGAGCCAGCGGCGGATCGCCGCCGCTCAACGCGAGGGCCGGCTCGACGCAGAGATCGTGCCGCTCAAGTCCGTGAAGCTCGTGACCGACAAGGCGACCGGCGAGACGCGCGAGGAGTCGGTGACGCTCGCGCAGGACGAGGGCAACCGCGCCGACACGACGGCCGAGGGCCTCGCCGGCCTCAAGCCCGTGGTCAGCGCCGACGGCACCATCACCGCGGGCAACGCGAGCCAGCTCTCCGACGGCGCCTCGGCGTGCGTGGTCATGGATGCGAAGCTGGCCGAGCGACGAGGCCTCCAGCCGCTCGGCATCTTCCGGGGCCTCGCGATCGCCGGCTGCGAGCCCGACGAGATGGGCATCGGGCCGGTCTTCGCCGTGCCGCGGCTCCTCCAGCGCCACGGCCTCCGCATCGAGGACATCGACCTCTGGGAGCTCAACGAGGCGTTCGCGGTCCAGGTCGTCTACTGCCGCGACCGCCTGGGCATCCCGATGGAGAAGCTGAACGTCGACGGCGGCTCGATCGCCATCGGCCACCCCTACGGGATGAGCGGGGCGCGCATGACCGGCCACGCGCTCATCGAGGGCAAGCGCCGCGGCGTCCGCCGCGTGGTCGTGACCATGTGCATCGGCGGCGGCATGGGGGCGGCCGGCCTCTTCGAGATCGCGTAGGCGAGGCGCACGTCCGCGCCGTCGCCGCCCTTGGGCTCGCCGGCCGGTGTAGAATGCCGCGCGGGGCGACATGGGCGAGACCGTCTTCCTCGGGTACGACCGGGCCGCGCTGGACCGGGAGTACAACAACAGCGGGAAGATCCCGAACGCCGCCGAGTACCTCGCCCGCTTTCCCGGCGAGAGCGCTCGCGCCCGTGACGAGCTTCCGGCCCGGCTCGACCTTCGCTACGGCCCGGCTCCCGGCGAGACCCTCGACCTCTTCCTGCCCGCGGGCGGGGGTCCGGCGCCGGTCCACGTCTTCGTCCACGGCGGCTACTGGCGCTCGCTCGGCAAGGGCGACTTCAGCTTCGTCGCGCGGGGTCTCCAGCCGGCCGGCGCGCTCGTCGCGGTGATCGACTACGCGCTGATCCCGGCGGTCGACATGGACGAGCTGGTGCGGCAGGTCCGCGCCGCCGTGGCCTGGCTCCACCGGAACGCGGCGGCCTTCGGCGGCGATCCCGACCGCATCACCGCGTCCGGGCACTCGGCCGGCGGTCACCTGGTCGCCATGCTGATGTCGACCGACTGGCCCCGTTTCGCGGGGCTTCCGTCCGACGTCGTCAAGGCGGGCTCGGGCATCAGCGGCCTCTACGATCTCGAGCCGATCCGGCTCTCCTATCTGAACGAGACGCTCGGGCTGACGGCGGAGACGGCGCGCCGGAACAGCCCCGTGCACGTGGTCCCGGAGGCCGCCGGGCCGCTCCTCCTCGCCGTCGGCGCGCTCGAGGGGGACGAGTACCACCGTCAGACCGAGACGCTCGCCGCGGCCTGGCGGCGGCGCGGGCACGCCGTGGAGGTGATGGACATGGCCGGCCACGACCACTTCTCCATCGTCACCGAGCTGAGCGATCCCGACGCGCCGCTCAGCCGGGCGATCCGGGGTCAGACTTTCACTTCCCGACATTTCGAGCCACGAGGCGCCGGGTGAGCG
>JBIOVM010000124.1:0-32844 GCA_044867785.1 Candidatus Rokuibacteriota bacterium
TGAAGCGACTCCGGGCGAGCCTGGACGCGCACTACCAGGGCCGCGTCCTCCTGGCCGAGGCCAATCAGTGGCCGCGGGACGTCCGCCCCTACTTCGGGGACGGGGACGAGTTCCACATGGCGTTCCACTTCCCCCTGATGCCGCGCATGTACATGTCGGTCTTCAGCGCGGACCGTCGCCCGATCACCGACATGTTCCAGCACACGCCGCCCATACCGGAGACGTGCCAGTGGTGCCTGTTCCTCCGGAACCACGACGAGCTGACGCTCGAGATGTGCACGGACCCGGAGCGCGACCTCATGTACTACGCCTACGCGCAGGACCCGCGGATGAAGCTCAACATCGGCATCCGCCGCCGGCTGGCACCCCTCTTGGAGAACGACCGCGCCCGCATCCAGCTCCTGAACAGCTTGCTCTTGAGCCTGCCGGGCACGCCGATCATCTACTACGGGGACGAGATCGGCATGGGGGACAACGTCCATCTCGGCGACCGTCACGGAGTCCGCACCCCGATGCAGTGGTCGGCGGACCGGAACGCGGGGTTCTCCCGGGTCGAGCCGGAGCGCCTCTACAGCCCGGTGATCGCGGACCCCGTCTACGGCTACCAGGCCGTGAACGTCGAGACGCAGCTCCGCTCGGCGTCGTCGCTCCTCGCGTGGACCCGGCGGCTCATCACCGCGCGAAAGCGATCGAAGGTGTTCGGTCGAGGGAGCCTGCGCTTCCTCGCTCCCGCCAACACCCGCGTCTTGGCGCACCTCCGGGAGTTCCGGGGCGAGGCCGTCCTGCTCGTCCACAACCTGGCGCCCTCGGCGGAAGCGGTGGAGCTCGATCTCTCGCCGTTCCGCGGCGCGGTGCCGGTCGAGCTCCTGGGCGGCTCGCGCTTTCCGGCGGTGGGGGATCGGCCGTACACGCTGACGCTGGCGCCTCACGGCGCCTACTGGCTGCGCCTCGACCGGCCGGGCCGCCCCGCCGAGGCCTACGGCATCGAGCGGGACTCCGTTTGACCGAGACGCGCGCATGAAGGTTCTGTTGCTCACCCGGGAGTATCCCCCGGACGTCTACGGGGGCGCCGGGGTGCACGTCGAGTACCTCGCGCGGGAGCTCGCGAAGCTCGCGGCGGTCGAAGTGCGAACCTTCGGCCGCCAGGCCGTCGAAGACGCCGGACTCTCCGTCCGCGGCTACGGGGCGGCGGCGGCGGCCACCGACGATCCGCCCGCCGCCTACGCGGGGGCGGTCCGCGCGCTGCGCGTCGGCCTGAGCCTCGCGTCCGTGCCGACGGAGGCCGACGTCGTGCACTCCCACACCTGGTATGCGGCCTTCGGCGGCCTGCTCGCCCGGACCCTCCACGGGATCCCCCTGGTCGTGACGGCCCATTCGATCGAACCGCTTCGACCGTGGAAGCGCGAGCAGCTCGGGCGCGGGGCGGACGTCGCGGCCTGGGCGGAGCGTTCCGCGCTCGAGGCCGCCGACGCCGTCGTGGCCGTCTCGTCCGAGATGCGGCGGGACATCCTGCGCCACTTCCACGTCGCGCCCGCGCGCGTCCACGTCATCCCGAACGGAGTCGACACCGAGACGTATCGGCCCGCGCCCCACCGCGAGCGGCTGGGGCGGTTCGCCATCGACCTCGCCCGTCCGTACGTGCTCTTCGTCGGGCGGATCTCCCGACAGAAGGGGCTCCTCCACTTGATCCGCGCCATCCCGGCGATCGATCCCGGCGCCCAGATCGTTCTCTGCGCCGGGGCGCCCGACACCCCGGAGATCGCCCGGGACGTGGAAGCCGCCGTCGCCCGGATCCAGGCGGTGCGACCCGGCGTCGTCTGGATCCGGGAGATGGTGGACCGGGAGACCGCCGTGGAGCTCTACTCGCACGCCGCCGTCTTCTGTTGCCCGTCGGTGTACGAGCCGTTCGGCCTGATCAACCTCGAGGCGATGGCCTGCGAGGTCCCGGTCGTCGCGAGCGCGGTCGGGGGCATCACCGAGGTCGTCGTGGACGGAGAGACCGGCCGGCTGGTCCCCGTCGAGCTCGTCGAGACCGGAGGCGCGGTCGAGCCGCGCGATCCCGCCGCCTTGAGCGGGGACCTGGCGCAAGCCATCAACGGGCTCCTGGCCGACCCGCCGCTCCGCCGGACGATGGGGGTGAAGGGCCGGCAGCGCGCCGAGGCCCTCTTCAGCTGGGCGGCGGCGGCGCGCCGGACGCTCGCGCTCTACCGCGACGTCGTGAAGGCGCGTGAATCCTAAGCCGGGCCCGGCCTCGCGGCGCGCGGCGACGGAGGCTCCATCGCCCGCCGCCCCCCGCGCGCTCGTCGATCGGGCGCGCGGGGCGCTCGAGGAGCGGCTCGCCGCCCAGCGGTGGTTCGGCAGCAAGAACCGGAGCATCACCGAGGTCGTGCCCGTGGACGAGACGGCGCTGCCCGGAGCCGCCGGCGTCGTCGCACTGTGGGACGTCGGCTTCGCCGACGGCGGCCGCGAGCGCTATTGCATCCCGGTGACGTCGAGCCCGACCCAGGAGCCGGTCGTCGACGCGATGGGCGACCCGGGGTTTTGCGTGGCCCTCGTGGAGGCGATCCGGAACGGCCTCACGCTTCCCGGCCGGGACGGCGTGTTCCGATTCAGCCCCACGCCCGCCTTCGAGGAAATCCTCCCGAGCGCGCCCCGCGAGTGCCGGGTGATCGGCGCCGAGCAGAGCAACACGTCGGTCGTCTACGAGCGCCGCGCGATCCTGAAGCTCCTCCGGCGTCCCGATCCGGGGCCGAGCCCGGAGCTCGAGCTGACGGACTTCCTGACCCGGCGAGCCGCGTTTCCCGGCGCGCCCCGGCTCGCCGGGGCCGTGAGCTACGAAACCGAGGGCGCGGAGGCGACCACGCTGGCCGTCCTGCACGAGTTCGTTCCGAACCAGGGCGACGCGTGGACCGCGGAGCTGGAGCGGCTGCGCGAGTACTACGCGGCGGCGATCGAGGGGCGCGAGGAAGAGTCGCCGGACCCGGTGTTCGCCCGCGCGCTCGCGGCCGCCGACGCGCACGACGCGGCGAGAATCGGCGTCCTCACCGGCCGGCTCCACCGGGCGCTGGGCTCGGCGCCGCCCGGTGATCCCCTGGCGGCCGAGCCCATCGACGCGCGCGACATCGCGGCGTGGGGCGAGGAGATGCGGGCCCAGGCGCGCCGCGCGATCGAAGCCCTCGCCGCCGGGGTGTCCGGCCTCCCGTCTCCGGTCCGCGAGGTCGCGCAGCGTGTCGCCGCCGAGGGCGCGCGGCTCGAGGACGGGCTGCGCGGGCTGGACGTGCTCGCCGGCGGCGACGTCATGAAGATCCGCATCCACGGCGACTACCATCTCGGCCAGCTCCTCCGGACGGCGGACGGCCTCACCATCCTGGACTTCGAAGGCGAGCCCGCGCGGCCGCTCGCCGAGCGCCGCCTGAAGCAGTGCGCGCTGAAGGATGTCGCCGGCATGCTGCGCTCGTTCGCCTATGCGGCGCAGGTCGGCCTCGCGGCCCGGCTCGAGGCGAGTCCCCGCGAGGCGCGCTTGGCGGAGCGGCTGCGGCCCTGGGCGGAGGCCTGGGAGGAGGGCATGCGCACCGCGTTCCTGGACGCCTACCTCGGGGAGATCGCCCGGGCCGGAGGACCGATCCTGGCGCCGGCCGAGCGCGAGCGCTTCGACCAGGCGCTGCGCGCCTACGAGCTCGACAAGGCGCTCTACGAGGTCAACTACGAGCTGAGCCATCGCCCGGAATGGGTCTCGGTGCCCCTGGCCGCGCTCGATCGCGCGGCGGCTCGCTTGCCGAGTCCCGCCGCCGGACGCCTCCGGACCGGCGAAGGCCCTTTCACCTTCGTGGCGTGCATGGAGCTCAAGGAGTACATCGGGCTCCGCGCCGAGAACGAGCGCCAGCTGGCCCAGCTCCTCGACGAGGTGCCGCTCGACTCGATCTACTACCACACGCACGGCTTCCTCCTGCGCCCTCGGCTGCTGGCCGGCGCCTATCCGAACGACTTCGCCACCTGGGTGGACGTCCAGGTCCGTGACCGCGTCCTGGGCGAGCGCCTGGCGATGGTCGACCCGGCGGACTTCACGACCCTCCAGGCCCTCCGCGAGGAGCTGGTCTCGGTGGTGGACGAGCATCTTCGGCGAATCGGCATCGTGCCGCAGGTGGTGTCCGGCGATCCCTTCGACTTCATCCAGTCACGGATCGTCGAGATCCCCCTCGGCATCGAGGTCCGGACGCTCCAGGAGCTCCGTGACGCCCTGCTCGACGTCGACCAGAGCGCCATCTACTTCCACCTCGTGGAGTCGCGGCTCCGGCTCGGACGGGGGCGCAACGACTTCGCGGCGTGGCTCGAGCAGGGGCTCGGCCTTTCCGAGCTCGCCTCCCGCGTCCAGGCCGTGAACCCCTACGCGGGCAGCCTCGAGCAGGCGAGGTCCCGGCTCATCGCGCTCCTCGACGAGGCCCTCGCGGCGGCCGCGGGCACGGCGCCGCGCGGGGCGCGCAGAGCCGGATGACCACCGACATCCGGCTGGAGGAGTACCGCGAGGTCGCGCCGCGCGGCGCGATCGACCTGCTCGTCAAGCTCGCCGACCGGCTCCAGGGCCGCCGCTTCGTCCACGTCAACGCGAGCCGGTACGGCAGCGGATCGTCGGAGATCCTGGCCCGGCTGGTGCCCATGCTCCAGGACCTGGGCATCGACGCCGCCTGGGAGGTGATCGTCGGCGACCCCGCCTTCTACGGGGCCACGCGGGCGCTCGAAGCGGCTCTGGCCGGTCAGCCCGCGCCCATCACCGAGGCGATGCTCGTCTCGTACGTCGAGACCGCCGCGACGAACGCGGCGACGCTTCGCCTCGAGTCCGACCTCGTCATGGTCCACGATCTGTCCGCATTGCCCTTGGTGCGCCACCGGCCGGAGCGGGGCCGATGGGTCTGGCGCTGCCACGCGGATCTCTCCCGGGCGTGGCGCCGCGCCTGGCACCTTGTGCGGCGCGACCTCGAGCACTACGACGCCGTCGTGTACTCGATGCCGAAGTTCGCGCAGCGAGTCCGCGTCCCCATGCTGGTGGTGCACCCGTCGATCGATCCTCTGGCCGAGAAGCACCGAGAGCTCGGCCGGAGCGAGGTGCGGGAGATCCTGGATCGCTTCGGCATCCCGCGGGACAAGCCGCTCCTCCTGCAGGTGGCGGCGTACTCCCGCGCGACCGAGCCGCAGCGGGCGCTCACCGCGTTCCGTCTCGCCCGGAAGTACGTGCCGTGCCGGCTGGCGCTGGCCGGGTGGGGCGCCACCGACAACCCGGAAGGCAGCGCCGTGCTCGCCGAGCTGCGCGAGGCCGCCGGCCAGGATCCGGACACTCACGTGCTGGTCGTGCCGCCGGACGCCGCGCGGGAGCTGAACGCGCTGCAGCGGGCCGCCACCGTGGTCCTCCACCTGCCCCAGCAGGAAGGCTTCGGCCTGGCGGTGGCCGAGGCGATGTGGAAGGGCAAACCGGTGATCGGCAGCGTCGCGGGCGGGATCCCTACCCAGATCCTGTCGGAGGTGACCGGGTACACGGTGGGATCCGTCGAGGGCGCGGCATTTCGCATCCGGCAGCTCCTGCAGAGCCCCGATCTCGCCGCACGCCTCGGGGGGGCCGGGCGCGAATACGCGCGCAGGAACTTCCTGCTTCCGCGGCATCTCGGTGACTACCTGGCACTCCTCGCCCGGATGACGGCGTAGCGGACCGGGACGCGCGTGGCCGACGGGCTCATCCTCGACGCGGTGCTCTCCCCCGAGGACGCCGCCGCCGTCGAGGCCCTCGGGTCCGTGGACGCCCTGGTCGCCGTCACGGCGCTGAACCAGTCCCGCACCGCCCCGGCCGTCGTGGACGCCGTGACGCAGGGGCTGATCCTGGGCTTCCCGGAGCGGAAGGTCGCGGCCCTCTTCGTCGACGGCGGGTCCCAGGACGGGACGGTCGAGGCCGTCGCCGGGCGTTCGGCCGGCGCGCCGGCGGTGCCCGTGGCCATCCTCCAGGTCGCGGGACGGCCGGGCCGGGGTCGGGCGGTGGTCGCGGGCCTGGCGGCCGCGCGCCGCGGCGGCGCGCGCGCGGCAATGGTGGTGGACGCCGGCCTGGTGAGCATCGCCCCCGGGTGGGTCGAAGCGCTCCTTGCCCCCGCGCTACAAGGCGAGGCCGACTACGTGTCCCCGGTCTACGTCCGCGCCCCGACCGAGGGCACGCTCACGACGAATCTGCTGGCTCCGCTCATCCGGTCGCTCTTCGGACAACGGCTGCAGGAAACGCTCGGCGGATGCGTCGGCGTGTCCGCCGGCCTGCTCGACGCCCTCCCCGCGGCCGAGGAATGGAGTGACGAGCCGACCGGGCAGGGTGCGGAGATGCAGCTCCTCGGCGAGGCCCTCGCGGGACGCCACGCGACGCTCGAGGTCCAGCTGGGCCGAAAGCAGCTCGATCCCGGCGCCGCGCCGGCGGATCTCGGCAGCACGGTCGTCGACGCGGTGGGGCCGCTCTTCCGTCTGATGGAGCGCCATGCCGCGGAGTGGCTCGAAGTGCGCGGGAGCGCGTCCGTCTCGCGGCGCGATCAGCCCAGCCGCGAGACGCCGACGGGTGGCGACATCCGGGCCGATCGGATGGTCCGGGCCCTCCACCTCGGGCTGAAGGATCTTCTCCCGGTGTGGGAGCAGATCCTCGTGGACGAGACGCTCGCCCAGCTCTACCCGCTGGGTCTGCTCGGAGCCGACGAGTTCCGCTTCCCCCCTCTCCTGTGGGCACGTGTGGTCTCCGATTTCGCCGTGGCCTACCACGAGCGGCGGCTCCCGCAGGATCACCTCCTGCGGGCGCTGACGCCGCTCTATCTCGGACGGGTCGCGGGATTCGTCCTCGAAACCCAGGGCGGGCCCCCGTCGAGAGCCGCCGAGGCTCTCGAGCGGGTGTGCCTGGCCTTCGAGGCCGAGAAGGTCGCCCTCTCGGCGCGATGGAGGTAGCCATGCAGCAGCAATGGAGCAACATCGTCCTCGACGCCATGCGGGAGGTCGGTCAGCGGCTGCTGGTCGCGACGCCCCGCGTGCTGGCTGCGCTGACCCTGCTCCTGCTGGCCTGGGTCGTGGCGTCGCTGGTCCGGCGGGTCACGACCCGAATCCTGCGCGCCGCCGACATGGACGCGCGCGCGGCGCGCTGGGGGCTGGGGGGCGTGCTCGGGCGGCGCGGCGCCCGGCCGTCGCTCAGCGAGATCTGCGGACGGCTCGTGTACTGGGCCATCTTTCTCGTCGGGCTGCTCATGGCCGTCGAGGCGCTCGAGATGCCGGGCACCCGAGGAGTCGCCGCCATCGTGCTGGCGTTCTTGCCTCACGTCATCATCGCCGTGCTGGTCGTCGTCGGGGGTTGGATGCTGGCGCAGTTCCTGGCCCAGGCCGTGCTCATCACGGCGGTCAATGCGCAGGTGGCGGGGGCCTCTCTGCTCGCGGCCACCGTCCGGTGGCTGGTCCTGATCGTCGCCGCCGCCGTCGCTCTGACCGAGCTCGGCGTCGCGCGGGAGATGGTGCTGCTCGTGTTCGGGATCGCGTTCGGCGGGGCGGTCCTGGCGCTGTCGCTGGCGTTCGGCCTCGGGGCCCGCGAGCTGGCCCGCCAAGCGCTCGAGAGCTACCTTCGGCGGACGCGCGACGAGGGCAGCGAGTCCGTGTCGCACGTGTGACTCGACCGGCGAGCTCCCGAGGTCGTCGCCGAGCGGTGCAGGGACGCGGTCGAGCGCGCGCTACTTCTTGACCCACGCCCCCGGGTCGGTCTGGACCCACTGGCCGCTCCCCGCGCGGTCACGGTAGGCCTTGGCGAACGACGCCCGGACGCGCGCCGCGTCGGCGTCGGGAATCCGGTTCTGCCGCATGAACGTCTCGATGATCGCCTGACGGTCTCTGTTCTCGTCCCCGATCAGCTTCGCCACCTCGCCGGAGCAGCCCTGACCGGGCCGGGCTTCCAGCAGGCCCTGGTTGCTCTCGCCGATGCACCCACGCGCGAGCCACTGCTGGACGGCGCCCAGGCGACGCTTCTGTGATTCCGTCAGGCGGCGCAGCTCCGGACTGTCCGTCTTCGGCGCCTCGGTCACCTCGATCTTGTGCTCCTGCGCCCACGCCTCCCCGGGCGCGAGAGGCGCCAGCCAGGGATCCAGGCTCGATCCGGGCTTGGGGCGCGCGGGGGGCGCGCTGCCCGGCGCCGGCGCCGATCCCTCGGGGCGTCGGCTCATGTCGACGATCTGGGACGCCGCGTCGTCGAGCCGTTCCTGGGGGAAGTTCACGTTCACCGTCACCGGGACGCAGGCCGAGAGGGCGCCGGCGACGAGGGCGAAGGCGGCGACGATGCCACGGCCGAGTCGTGGGTTCCTCAACGGCGATCCCCCTCGTCGCCCGGGGCTCAGGGCTTCCTGATCCATTGCCCGTCCTCGAGCTGGATCCAGTCGTTCGCCCGGGCGCGCTCCTGGCGCGCCTTCGCGAACGCGGTGTTGACGCGCGGTCGGTCGGACGCCGAAATCTTGTTCTCGCGCATGAAGTCGTCGTAGATGACCTTCCGGTCGGCGTTCTCCGCGCGGATCAGGTCGGCCGCCTCGGCGCCGCAGCCGTCCCCGGGGCGCACGACGACCGTGCCTTGGTTCGTCTCGCCGACGCAACCACGCTCCTTCCACTCGCGGAGCGCGGGACGGCGCTCACGCCGAGACTGCCGCGCCTTCACGACCTCGGGCGACCGGCTGTCGGTTCGCGGGTTCGCGCTCACGCTCGGGCCGCCGCCGCTCGGACCCGGCGCCGGAGACGGAGGGCTGCTCGGCTGGGCCTGCGTGGCCTCGATGGTGCGCGCCGCCGCGTCGAGCTTCTCCTGCGGGAACGCGATGTTGACCGTCACCGGCACGCAGGCGGCCAGGACACCGGCCAGCATCGCGAGCGTCATGCCGTGGGTCGCCAGCACCCGGACGTGTCGCATCCTGCTCTCCCTCAGTAGGCGGGGAACTGCCGCGCCAGGAAGCCCATCGGCATGTCCCGGACGTTGATCTCTCTGACGCGGGGCGGGAAGATGCCGAACCGATTCCGCCCCTGCAGGCTGAGGCTCACCCGGATGTCGTCCGAGGCCGTGCGCACCGTCGCCTCGGCCGACCTGAAGTCGAAGGTCCGGAGATTGCCGAGGGCGCGCCGCACCACGCCGGTCGGATCGGCCTCCGCGTACGAGAGGAACTGGTCCAGCAGCTCGATGGTCACCGTCCCGCCTTCCGGCACCCACATCCCGCCGTCCGCGCCCAGACGGTTCCCGTCGTAACGCACGTTCAGATCGTACCGCAGGAGGCCGGTCATCGTGCCTCCGCGGACGCCGTATGCGGCCATGAACTCCTCGATCCGCACGCCCTCGCCCGTGAGGCGCGCCTGTCCCGACAGCCCTTCCGCGGCCAGCGTGAGGCTCGCCTTCCCCTGACCCTGGCCCGAGTAGAGCATGTAGCGAAGATCGTCGAGCGTGACCTGCTGGTCGACGACCCGCGCGCGCCCCGAAACGTCGTACAGCACGACCCCGTAGGCGATGAGCTCGCCGACCGTGAGCGGGCCGCCGGGGAGCGCTCCGGCGGTCGGCGCGGGTCCGCCCCGCCGGATCGACACCTCGGCCGAGACGTCTCGGAGGCTCACGCTCCCGTCCAGAAGCTCGGCGCTCGGCACCTTCACGGTCAGGCGTCCTTCGTAGGCGCCGAGTCCCACGTCGGGGGACTGGAGCTCGATCATGGCCGAGCCCGTCACCTGCCGCTGGACCGACGGCCAGAGCGGCGCCAGGCGCTCGAGGGCGGGCACGCTCGCGGACAGGCGCACCGGTCCGGTGACCCCGGGCGACTGCCGCGCGAGGTCGGCCTGCAGCATCTCCCGCCCCTGGTCGTCCTTGGCGACCAGCCGGGCGCGCGCCAGGCCGGCGCCGGCGTCGGCGACGCGGACGAGGTCGGCCGAGCCGTCGACCCGGGCCAGTCGGCCCTGGAGATGGGGCGCGGCACCCTTGATCTCTTCCGCTTCGAGCGTGACGGCCGCGCGACCCGCCTGGGCGGTCGCCCGGACCCGCGCGCGGTCCAGGCGCGTCTCGCCGTCGGGCTGCCGGAGGACGAGCTCCCGGACCTCGACGTCCGCCTTTCCGTCGCTCCAACCGCGCAGATCGAGGTCGCTCGCCGTCACGCGGATGCTCGCCGCCTGGAGCCGATCCGATGGCCCGAGCCAGTCCGAGCCGAGTCGCCGGACGACCGGATCGAGGCGCGCGGCCGCCGTCTCGAGCCGGACGTCGGTCCGCGCGCGTACGGCGTCGTAGGTCGCCGAGCCGCGCACCGGCATCCCGAGCACCCGCGCGGTCAGGCCGGCGAGCTCCGCGCGAGCGACACCGCCGTCCGCGGCGAGGTCCACCTGCCACGACGTCCCGACGGGCGCCGCCTCCACCCCGGCCGCCTCGACGCGCTCCCCTCGAAGCTCGCCCCGCACGACGGCGTGCCCCTCGCGAGGCTCGAGCGTGAATCCGGTCTCCACTCCGCGCGTCCGAACCTCCGTGCCGGCCAGCGAGGCGGGCAGTGTGCCCTCCGGGACCCGCAGGGCGCCCCGGATGCTCGGCCAACCCCCGCGGGCCGGTGACCACGACGCTTCACCGCCGCTGAGCTCGACGCGACCCGGGCCGGGATCGGCCAGTCCGGTCGCGGTGGCGACGAAGGTCAGGTCGGCGACGCCCTGGAGCTCGTTCAGACTGAGCAGCCCGTCGCGGAAGGACATCGTTCCCCTGAGCGCCCTGAGGTCACCGAGCTGGTTGTCGAAGCGCCCGGCCAGGCGATCCCCGGGCTCGAGCCCGGCCTCGATTCTGACCTTCGCGGGCGCAGCCCCCGCGGCGCGGACGACGTTGCTCGGAATCCACGGCGCCAGGGGGCCCAGCTCACCGTCGCCGGCCACGACCAGCCGAATCGTGTCCCCGTCGGGCTGCGCCTCCAGCCGGAGCACGAAGCGCGAGCGCGCGGGGCCGCGCAGCACGATCTCCCCCCGGAGGTCGCCGCTTCCCTTCCGAATGGTCCCGTCGAGGGCAATGACTCCCGGCGCCGCACCGGGCGCCTCGAGCGTCCCGTCGGTCAGCGCCAGATCCAGCAGCATGGGGTTCTCGAGCAAGGTCGCGAGCCCCTGGCGCAGGCCCTCGAGCGCCGCGGCCCCGGCCGCACCTCCGCCCGTGGTGATCGTCGGCCGCGTCACCTGCAGCCGGACAGGCGCCGGATCTCCCCGCACCGCAGCGACCAATGGGCCCGAGGCTTCGATCGTTTCGGCGGTGATGTCGGCCGGCCAGCCCGCCTTCGCGGATAGCTGGACGCCCTTCATGACGACGCGCGACGGGCCGAGCTCCGTCACCCGCTCGATCCGCACCTCGCCGGCCAGGGCCCGCGTTAGCGCCGCCGCCAGGACCCGCGCCGAGCGCCGCTGGTCGTTTAGGACGAGGTGGCCCACCACCGCCACGGCGACGAGCGTCACCAGCGCGCCCGCCGCGAAGCCGGCGGCGACGCGGTGCCGCCCGATCCAGCTGCCGATCCTGCTCATGCCCGTGAGACGGCCGGCACCGGTCCCGTCATCGCCCTGGTCCACCCGTCAGTAGTAGGACTTCGGGAGGCCGAGCGCCTCCGGTCCTTCTCCCGCCAGTACTCCCACCCGAAGCTGCGCGCGAGCGCGGAGACCTGGCGGCGGACGTCGGCCTGGGCGGGCGTCCGAGCAAGATCCATGTGCGCCTCGGTGTCAGTATACGCGGCGGAGGCGCCCACCTCGCCGTTAGCGGCGTTCGGACGCGGCCCGGCGTCGTTTGACACCGCGATCGGGACGCGGCTAGGCTTCCGGCATGCGCCGCCACGATCCGGCTCGCCGCGCGCTGCTGCGGGGCCTCGCCCTCGGCCTGCTGCCGACGCCCGCCGCGTGGAGCGGTCCGTCGTACGCGGGTCCGCTCATCGACGCGCACTCCCATCTTCACGGGCCGGCCGCGATCGACCCGCTCCTCGCCGCGATGGACCGTCACCGGATCGAGCGGGTGGCGCTCCTGGGCGTGGGCGGCGTCCAGAAGGACGATGCCGTCTGGATTGGCCGGGCCGCGGAGCGCCACCGGGACCGCGTGATCCCGGTGGCGCCCGTTCCCGACCCGCTCGCTCCGGACGCGGCCCGACGGCTCGAGAAGGACCTGGCCGGGGGCCGCTATCGCGGCGCCGGCGAGGTCCACGTGCACCAGGTGTCCCGCAAGATCCGACGGGCGATCGACGCGCCGCCCTTCCGAGCGCTGCTCGACGTCTGCGCCGGGCATGGCGCGCCCCTCATCGTGCACGACGAGCTCACCGACGGGGCCGTCGCGGAGCTGGAGCGGGCGCTGGCCCAGAACCGGAAGGCGACGATCGTCCTGGCGCACGCCGGCAGCGCGGAGCCCTCCGTGCTGGCCGGGCTCCTCGCCCGTCACGACAATCTGCAGGTCGACCTCTCGGGCACGCACTTCCTGCGCACGCCGGCCTTGGCGACGGAGACGGGGCCGCTCGGCGCCGCGTGGCGGACCCTGCTCAGCGAGCGTCCGGACCGGTTCCTGGCCGGCATCGATCTATGGGCGCCCGCGCTGTTCGCGCCGGCGATGCTGGACCGCCTGATGGGATGGACCCGCCGGATCCTGGGGGAGCTCCCGCCCGCCGCCGCCGAGCGGATCGCGCACACCAACGCGACCCGCCTGTACCGGCTGCAGTAGCGCGGGCCGCGTCAGGGGCAGGCGCGCGCCGTCGCCGAGAGCGGCCCGACCTTCGACTCCGCGGAGGCCACCGCCTCGACGCAGAGGTTTCCCACGCCGGGCAGTCCGGTCGTGCGCTCGACGAGCTCGACGGAGTCGGCGTTGGCCACGCATCGCTCGTCGACCCGGTGGGCGATGCCCTTCACGCAGAGCCGATCGACCGGAACTCGCTGCGTGCCGCCCTGGTCGGACGTGGTGAACGCCCGGAAGGTGCTGACCTGCTCTCCGGTGGCCCCGCGCGTCTCGACGCTCACGTGGATCCAGGCGGAGCCCTGCGCGGCCGCCGTCCCGAACCACAGCAGCATCAGGCCCACCGGCGCGATCGCCGTCCACGCGCGTGTCATCGCTTCCCTCCCCGGCTGGTCACCCGTCCGCGCTCGCTGCCCGGGCGAGGACGCCGCCCACCAGCCTGTTCATGTCGTCGACGTTGAACGGCTTGGCCATGAGGTAGTCGATGCCGCGCGCCCGCGCCTCTCCGAAGTCGATCTGGTCCCCCCAGCCGGTGACGAGCGCGATCGGCACCTGCGGCTGGGCCGCGCGCAGTCCCCTGGCGACGTCCCATCCGGACATCCCCGGCATCGACAGATCGACGAGCGCCAGGTCGAACGCCGGTCCGTCGAGGTGAGCCAGCGCCGAGGTCCCGTCCGCGCGAGCCACGACCTCGTGCCCCTGGCCGGCCAGCACGTCGACCAGCATGTCCCGCACCGCGGCCTCGTCCTCGACGACGAGGATCCGCGCGGAGCGGCCGGCGCGCGGCAACGGCGGCTCCGGCGCCGACGCCGGGATTTCCGCCCCGATCGGGAGGCGCGCGGTGAACCGGCTGCCCTCGCCCGGCTGGCTCCAGACCTCGATCTCTCCCCCGTGGCGCGTGACGATTCCGTACGCAATCGAGAGACCGAGCCCCGTCCCCTGCTCCGCCTTGGTCGTGAAGAACGGCTCGAAGCAACGCTGTCGCACCTCCTCGCTCATGCCGACGCCGGTGTCCGTGATCACGCAGACGACCCGGTCGCCGTCGATCCCGGTCGCGAAAGTGAGCGAGCCACCCTGCGGCATGGCGTCGAGCGCGTTGAAGAGAAGGTTCAGGAGACCCTCGCGCAGCTCGGCCGGATCGCCCGTCACCGCCGGCACGGGCGACAGGTCGAGCCGCATCGCGTACGTCACGCCTCGCGCCTGCGCTTGATCGCTCCAGCGGGGCCGGGTGGCCTCGACGACCTCGCGGACGAGCTCCGCCAGGTCGACGCGCTGCCAGGGCCGCGTCCGGCGCATCCGGGCGAACTCCTGGATGCGGCGGACCGTCTGGGCGCCGTCCTGGGCCACCCGCTCGATGATCTCCAGCTGCCGTCGAAGATCGGGGGACTCGATCTGCCGCTGCATGAGCTGGGCCCGGCCGACGACCACCGCCAGGACGTTGTTGAAGTCGTGCGCGACCCCACCCGCCATCTCGCCGAGGGCGCGAAGGCGCTCCGTCCGGATGATGCGCTGCTGCGACTCCTCGACCGTGGCCAGGGCGGCCCGCAGCTCCGCGTAGAGCCGGCTGTTCTCGAGCGCCACCGCGCCCTGGGCGGCCAGGGCCGTCGCGAGATCCTGCGACCGGGCGGAGAACGGAATGGCCTCCCGGACGATGTCGTCGAGCGACATGAACCGCCGCGCGCGATCGGGCCTTCGGTTGATGAGCTGCAGCACGCCCAGCACCTCGCCCTTCGGCGTTCTCATCGGCACCACGAGGATCGACTTGGTGCGGTAGCCGGTCTCTTCGTCGAAGCTTCGGTCGACGGCGAACGGGGACCCGGGAGACGGCGCGGTGGCGTCGGGAAGGTTGACCACCTCGCCGCTCAGGGCCGCGTAGCCCAGCGCGCTCTGAGCGTCGATCGGGATGGCGTGCTCCTTGATCGGGACGGCGAGACTGTCGCTCTGGACGAGCCGGAACCGCAGGCAGCGGGCGCCGCTCCCGTCGACGTCGACGAGGTAGAGGGACCCCGCGTCGCTCCAGGTGATCTCCCGGGCGGTCGTCAGGATCAGGTCCAAGAGGGCGTCCGAGTCACGCTCGGCCGCCAGCCGGATGCCGATCCCGATCAGCTCGCGGAGCTCCCGCGTCGCCCGTGCAAGGTCCGCCTTGGTGCGCTCGTGAGCGCGGGAGAGCTCCTCGAACCGCGATCCGTTCATGCGCGCCGAAGACCCATCGCCATACGGTAGGGATTGGACGGCCGACCTGTCAACGGCCCCTCGCCCGACCCGACACCACCGCCGGCTACCTCCAGAAGAGCGCCGTGACGCCGAAGGCGAAGAGCACGAGTCCCGACAGTCGGTTCACCCAGCGGAGCGCGCGCTGATCGAAGCGCGACCGGAGAGCGGCGACCGCCCCGCTGAGCATCAGCCACCAGAGGGCCGAGCCGAGGAAGACCCCGGCCACGAGCACCGTCGCGTCCCGCCAGCTCGCCGCTGCCACGCCGAAGCCCGCGAAGACGGCCACGAAGGAGAGGATGGTCGCCGGATTCGCCAGCGTGAGCGCGAACGTCGCCGTGAACGCGCCGACGAGGCCCCCACCGGCCACGCGCGCGGCCCGGTCGGCGGGCGCCGCGAGGAATGTGCGCGCGCCGAGATAGCAGAGAAAGAGGCCGCCGACCCCGCGGAGGAGGTCCTGGCGACGCACGAGGAGGGCCGAGATCGCGGTCAGGCCGAATCCCGCAACGGCGCCGTACATGGCGTCGGCGACCGCCGCTCCGAGCCCGACGGCCAGACCGATCGCGCGGCCATCGGCGAGGGTGCGCCGGATGCACAGGACGCCGATCGGGCCCACGGGCGCCGCGATGGAGAAGCCGATCACGAGCCCGCGCACGAAGACCGGAAGATCCACGGGTCGCGACGCCGGCGGCCGCTCAGGCCGCCGAACGCGCGGCGACCCTGACCAGGGTGCTCTGCCCGCTGGCCAGCCGACGGCGGATCCACCGGCCCATGTAGAGAGGGACGAGGATCCAGTACTTCCGGCGATAGGCGCGGAGGAGCTGGTCTTCGATGTCCCGGCGGCCCTCGACGAGCTCGGCCCGCCCCTCGAAGGCCGGCCCGTCCTTCGCACCCACGTGCACGGTGACCCGTCCCGTGCTCCGGATCCGGCGCGCCTTGAGGCTCTCCCGGTCGGTCGTGAAGTAGACGTCCCGGCCGTCGAACCAGCACCACACCGGAACCGTGCTCGATTTTCCCGACGCGGCGTAGGTCGTGAGGTAGATGTAGTTGGCGCGCCGAAGGGCCGCCTCGAGCGTCGGTTCCATGCGAGAATTCTACTCCACGGTGAATCGATGAACCGGGCGACGGATCCCGCTCCACGACCCAGGCCGCGCGCACCGATGCGGCTCCCGCACCTGGCCGGCATCGAGGCCGCGCGCGCGCTCATCCGCGGGCATCTTCCGGAGACCCCGCTGGTCCGCTCCGAGCTGCTCTCCCGGGCGCTGCGCGCCGACGTCTGGCTCAAGAACGAGACCGTCAGCCCCATCGCGTCCTTCAAGCTCCGCGGCGCGCTGACGGCGCTCCTGCGGATCCGCGACGGGCGCGCCGGGGCGGCGGCCGTCACCTCGTCGACCGGCAATCACGGGCAAGGTGTCGCGGCCGCGGCGAGGGCGGTGGGAGCGCCCGCGCACATCTTCCTCCCCCACGGCGCGAACCCGGTCAAGCGGCGCATGATCGAGGCCCTCGGCGCGACCATCCACGAAGGGGGACGCGACATCGACGAGGCCAAGGCCGACGCCCAGCGCTTCGCCGCGTCGAGCGATGCGGTCTTCGTGGACGACGGGGAGAGTCTCGACGTGATGGAAGGGGCGGGCACCGTGGGGCTCGAGGTCGCCGAGCGGCTCCCCGGCGTCGACGTCCTCTTCGTCCCGATGGGGAGCGGCACCCTGGCCACGGGATGCGCGGTCGCGCTGAAAGGTCTCCAGCCGAGCGCCCGCGTCGTCGCGGTCCAGTCGTCGGGCTCGCCCGCCATGGTGGAGAGCTTTCACGCCCGGCGAGCCGTGGAGCGGGCGATCGACACGGTCGCCGACGGCTTGGTGTGCCGGGTGCCCGCCCAGCTCGCGCTCGAGGGGCTCTGGGCGTGGATCGACGACGCCGTCACGGTCTCCGACGCCGCCCTGCTCCGGTCACTGCGCGCGCTCGCCGAGCACGCTCACGTCCTGGTCGAGCCCGCCGGCGCCGCGGGGCTGGCCGCCGCCTGGACGCGACGGGCCGAGCTGACCGGCCGGCGTGTCGTCCTGGTACTGACCGGCGCCAACGTCACCATGCCGGTCCTCGCAGACGCGCTCGCGAGCGCTCCGCTCTTCGATCTCGACCGTCCCGCCTGACCGAGCCGCCGTCAGCCGGGCTTCCGGCAGACGAAGAGCACGTGCGGGTACGGGAGGAAGTCGACCATCGCGTGCCGGTGGACTCGAAACCCGGTCTCCTCGAGCGCGCCCTGGAGCGCCTCCGCCGCCCAGTAGTGAGGCGGGCTCCCCGGGCTCACCACGAGGTCCAGCGCATGCGTGAACCAACGCTTGTAGGCCGGCCGCCGGTCGACGTCTTTCACGACGAGGCACGCGCCGGGCGTCAGGGCGGCGTGAAGCTCGGCGAGGAGGGGCCGCACGGCCCGGGGCTCGACGTGGTGGACGATGTCCAGCATGTAGGCGCCCGCGTATCCCCGGCTCGCGCGAAACGCCCGGGCGTCGCCCACCGCGTACTCGACGTTCGACAGGCCCAGCCGCCGCCCGGCCTCCCGGGCGATGCCGATCCGCCGGGCGTCCACGTCGAGGCCGTGCAGGCGCAGCCCGGGCCGGACCTGGGCGTAGTAGAGGGAGAAGAGCCCGAAGCCGCACCCCACGTCGAGCACGTCTCCCGCACCGGGCAGGTACTGGCCGATCTCGTCGAGAAACCGCTGCCGCAGGACGATGAAGCGCGCGCGCGAGTAGACGCGAATCACCCAGTCGTCGTAGGCTTCGACGACCCGCGCGATCGCCTCTCGCCCGATCTCGTCAGGGCGCGGTGCGCTGGTAGAGGCGAAAGCCGTCCCCCTCCTCGGCCAGGCGGTAGCTCGCGGCGAGCCACTGCCGGAGCGCGGGAAACCCGTCCAGGCGCTCGTACCCGCCGGCCGGCCAGCCGCGCTCGAAGACCACGACGGCCGCCGGCGGACGCGCGGCGAGCGCGGCCATCAGCTCGCCGCGCAGACGTCTCACGTACGCGTGTTCGACGTCGTGGTGGAAGTGGAAGTCATAGATGAACCGGCTGGGCTGGCGCACGCGGAGGCGAAGCAACGCATGAACGCCGCCTTCCGTCGTGTCCAGGACCTGGACGGTGCCGCCGGCCGCGACCATCGGCCGGAGCGCGGCCTCCAGGCGGTCCACCCGGGCCAGCCGGGCCTCGATCCAGCGGGGCGCGAGGTTCACCCACCCTTTCGTCCACAGCGCGCCGGCGGTCACCGCCAGCGTCACGAGAAGCGCCGCCGCGACGACGGGACGGCGAGTCGACGCCGCGACGCCGAGGCCGGCCCCGCCGAGCGCGGTCGCGAAGAGCGCCACGGGATAGAAGTGGTACTCCCAGCCTCGCCCTTGGATCCAGAAATGCGCGGCCCCGTAGGCGAGCCCCGTCGCCAGGACGCCGAGCGTCGGCCAGCGACGCGCGCGGGCGAGCGCCACCGCGCCGAGGCCGGCCCAGGCGGTGAGGCCCGCCAGCACCGCCAGGCCGTAGTCGCGCGC
Source organism: Candidatus Rokuibacteriota bacterium (assembly GCA_044867785.1). GTDB lineage: Bacteria > Methylomirabilota > Methylomirabilia > Rokubacteriales > DASRDR01 > DASRDR01. The sequence continues at coordinate 18,457 of JBIOVM010000124.1, forward strand.
CGCGAGCTCGTGGAGGACGTCGCTCCGCCCGAGCCGCGAATAGAGCGGGATCAGATAGCCGAGCGTGATGGCGACGAAGGCCGCGAGACCGCCGGTCCAGCCGAGCCATCCCAGCATCGCGAGCGCCGGAAGCGCGAGCCCCGCGGCGACACGGGCGAGCGCGCGTCCCCCGCCCGCACCGCGCCAGGCCCACCATGCGAGCGCGGGCGCCAGCAGGACGGCGTGAGGCTTGACCCAGATCGCGCCCCCGAGCGCGAGGGCGGCGGCGCCGATCCAGCGCAGCCTCCCGAATCCCACCGAGTGAGCCGAGGCGATCGCGGCGGCCGCGCTCCACGCGAGGCCGGCGCAGAGCAGCAGCTCTCGCTGTCCCGCCAGCCACGGGCCTCCCGCGACGTGGTAAAGGGCGAAGAGCGACGCCGCCGCCAGCCCGCCCCACGCACCGGAGAATCGGAGCGCCGTCCAGAGTCCCCCGCCGATCACGGCGATGAGGCCGAGGTCGAACGCCCGGAAGGCGTGGCTTCCGGGACCGAGAGCGCTCAGGACCAGGAGATGCGCGATGTAGACGCCGGGGAAATTCATGTCGAACAGGTCCCGGTAGGGAGCGGCGCCGTCGAGAATCCGCCACGCCACGTAGTGCATCAGCGGCGCGTCGTGGACGAGCGGCCAGTCCCGGGATGCCCACAAGAGCCGCAGGGCGGCGAGGGTCACTGCGGCGACGCCGACGGCGACCACCGCGCCGAGCGCCGGAGCCCGATCGCCCGGGACCGCGAACGCGGGAGCGGGAGGCGAAGAGGGCGATGCTGGCTTCGTCGGCACCGTGTCGGATCGCGCCCGGCTTCCTCCGGACGCGGGGGGAGTGTGGCCCTGGGAACCGGTCATGTCAAGCAAGCGTGAGCGTGTGCGTCGCGGCCGGCTGTGAGACCGTAGAGCCCGTGGCCACGACGACGCTGCTCAAGCTCCTCCTGGCGCCCACGCTCATCCTGCTAGCGACCCTGGCCGGCCGCCGCTGGGGCCCGGCGGTGGGCGGATGGCTCGCCGGACTGCCGCTCACCTCCGCCCCCGTCTCCCTCATCCTCGCGCTCGAGCACGGCCCCGACTTCGCCGCCCGAGCGGCCCTCGGCACGCTGTTCGGCCTGATCTCGCTCGCGGCGTTCTCCCTGGCGTACGGCATCGCCGCTCGGCGGCTCCAGTGGGCCGCGTGTCTGGCCGCCGCCCTGGCGGCCTTCGGGGTCTCGACCCTCGCCTTCGAGGACGTGACCCTCCCCCTCGCCGCCGCGTTCGCCCTGGTCTGTGCAGTGCTGGCCGCCGTCGGGGCGGCGATGGCCGGGAGCGGCCCGCCGCGGCCGCCGCCTCGACTGGTGGCCGGCGACCTCGCCATCCGGATGGCGATCGCCGCGCTCCTGGTCCTCGCGCTGACCTCGGTGGCGGGGGCGCTCGGACCCGCGCTGGCCGGCAGCTTGTCCCCCATCCCGGTCTTCGGCGCGCTGCTCGCCGTGTTCGCTCACCGCGATCAGGGCGCCGCGGCCGCCGTCGCGCTCCTGCGCGGAATGGTCCTTGGCTCGTTCGGCTTCGCCGCGTTCATGATGACGGTGAGCGGTCTGCTCGACCGCGCGGCGATCGCGCCCACGTACGCTCTGGCCTCGGCGGGCGCGCTCGGCATCCACGGCGTCACGCTCGCCCTCGTCCGGCGCTCGGCCTGATCACTCGGAGGAAAGGGCTACATGGCTGCTGTCCCGGCTCCGCTCGTCGAGCGGCTCACCACGCACCTCGACGCCCTGAGCTTCGTCCTTGCCAGGGCGACGCCGGCCGCGCTCGAAGCGCGACCGCGGCCGGACGAATGGTCGGCCCGCGAGAACCTCGCTCACCTCGCCCGCCACCATGCCGTGTTCCTCACGCGGCTGCGGCGCCTGCTCTCGGAGGATCGTCCGGAGCTCGGTCGCTACCGAGCCGAGGACGACCCCGATTGGGTCGACTGGGCGGGACTCCCCCTCGCCAGCGTCTTGGAGCGGCTCCGGACGCTTCGGGCCGAGCTGCTCCTGCTGGTCCGGTCGCTGTCCCCGCTCGACTGGGCGCGCACGGGAATCCACCCGACCTTCGGCGAGATGGACGTGGCCGGGTGGCTCGAGTTCTTCCTCCTCCACGAGGCTCACCATCTCTACGTCGCCCTGGTACGGCTGGGCGAGGCCGGTCGGCGCCCGCGCTCGAGGGCCGGCGGCGGGCCCACGGCGTGACGCTCAGTGCGTCGTGTGCGTCCCTTGCCCCTTGGCGGGCGGCGCCGACGGCCTGAGCTGCCGCAGGTACGCGACCAGGTCGATCGTCTCCTGGAGGGTCAGGACGTCTCCGTAGGTGGGCATCTTCGACGACCCGTCTGCGGCCGCGTAGCCTCGGCCTGGTTCGACCACGGCGCCGGGATTGATGATCGCCTCGGCGAAGAACTCGGGCGGGTGGAGTGCGCCCATGCTCGACAGCTCGGGCCCGGAGCGCCGGCCGTCCGTTGGCGCCGGGAAGCCCTCCCCGCGCACCTCGTGACAGCTGTAGCACTCCAGCCGCTCGAAGATCGCTCGGCCCTTCGACGGGTCGCCCTTGGGCCAGGTGAACGTCCAGCCTTTCGGAGTCCCGTGGGCGTGGGATCCCGGCTTCGGCGTCGCGCGCCCCGCCGCTGGTGGCGTCGACTGCGCCTCGGCGCGGCGAGCCGCGGGCCGCCCGGCCGGGCCCGGCAGGAGCCCGGCCAGCATCAGTCCCAGCGCCAGCGCGGTCTTGAACGCCACGCGATCTCCCCGGTCACGGTGCGACATCGGGTCGTCCGGTGCGATTCTACCCGACCGGGTCGGCGGGCTCCGTCAGAACCAGCCGGGATCCCCGGGGAGCAGGATGCGCTCGGCGCCCGCCTCCCGCACGATGCGCGGCCGGACGGGACGGATCTCGCGGCCCCGAGCGGCGCCCAGGACGTCGTCGACGCCACGGTGCTCGGCGACGGTCGCCAGGATCCGCTGGGTCGGCAGCGGAAGCACGAACTCGCCGGCCCGGTGTCGGGTGAGCGCCGCGCGGGGCGCCATCCAGCGCGCGCTCACCATCTCGTGGCCGTCGGGCTCGGCCGATTGGTCCGGCCGGGCCGCCGCGACGAAGAAGCGCGTGTCGTAGCGGACGGGTCGCTCCTCCGGGGTGATCCAGTGAGCCCAGTACGCCACGCAGTCGGTGGCGAGGGTGAGGTCGAGCTCCGCCAGCATCCGCGCGAACGCGGCGCTGTCCGCCCGGCAGCGGGCGCGTCGCGCGCCGACGTCGCCCAGGGACGCGAGATCCGCCGGACGTCCGCCCGCATCGTCCGCCAGGAGGAGGCCGGCCTCCTCGAACGCCTCGCGGAGCGCGGCCACCCAGAAGCCGATGGCGCGCTCCGGCGGCCGCACGTCCGGCATCGAGCGCGCAGCGGCGGCGCGCGTGAGGCCGCGGCATCGGGCCTCCACGTCCGGAGCCGAGTCCTCGATCTCGACGCGCCCCCCCGGAAAGGCGAACGCCCCGGGGGAGAACCGGCTGTCGGGATGCCGCTGGAGGAGGAGCACCTCGATACCGTGAGGCGTGTCGCGCGCCAGGATCACCGACGCCGCCAGGCGAGCCTCGACGGGACGAGTCGGCTCCGACACGGGACTGGTCGTAACACGCCGGTCCGGCGCCGTCAATCGAAGGAGATGCGGCGAGTAGAATGGCCGAATGCGCCTCCTGCCGCTCGTCGCCGCCGTGGTCGTCGTCGACACGGCGTTCTTCGCCGTCCTCACGCCGCTCATTCCCGCCTACGGCGCGTCGCTCGCCCTGTCGAAAAGCGCCGTGGGGATCCTGACCGGCGCCTTCGCCGCGGGCGTGCTGCTCGCCGCGCTGCCGAGCGGGGCCCTGGCCGCCCGCCTCGGCGTGCGACCGACGCTCCTACTCGGCCTCGGGCTCACGGGGCTCGCCAGCGTCCTCTTCGGGCTCTCGACCCGATACGATCTCCTCGTGCTCACGCGGTTCGCGGCGGGCATCGGCAGTGCCTGCTCGTGGACGGCGTCCGTCGGCTGGCTCGCGCGCGCAGCGCCGCCGGAGCGTCGCGGAGAGCTGATCGGCTTCGCCATCTCCGCCGCGGTCGCCGGATCGCTGCTGGGTCCCCTCCTCGGCGCGGCGGCGGCCTGGTACGGCACCGCCCCGGCCTTCGGCGCGGTCGCCGCAGCCTGCGCCGTGCTGGCGGCGCTCGTCCTCTCGCTTTCCGAGCCGGCCGCCGGGTCGGGGAGCGTCACGATGGCCGCGGCCCTCCGCATTCCGTCCATCCGGGAGCCGCTCGGCCTGATCCTGCTGGCCCCGCTTCTCTTCGCGGTGCTCGGCGTCCTGGTGCCCCTCTCGCTCGGCGCGCGCGGCTGGGACGCCGGCCGGCTGGGCGCGCTCTACGCGCTGGCGGCGGCGCTGGAGGCCGTCGTGCACCCCTTGCTCGGGCGCTGGGCGGATCGCAAAGGGGCGCTGGCGCCGATCCGGGTGGGGCTCGCCGGATCGATGGTCGTGCTGGCGGGCCTGGCCGGAACGGCGGCGCCCTGGCTCGTGGCCGCGCTCGTGGTCGCGGCGGCCATCACGTTCGGAGCCACGCTGGTGCCGGGCATGGCCCTCGTCACCCGGGCCGCGGATGCCGCCGGCCTCGACGCCGTCCTGGCGATCGCGCTTGCCAACCTCGGGTGGGCTCTGGGGCATGCGGTCGGCGCTCCGCTCTGCGGGTGGCTGGCCGACCGCGCTGGCGACACCGCCACTTATCTCGCCTTCGCGGGCCTCTGCCTCGCGGCGCTGGTGGCTCTCCGCGGCCGCCGGGCCCTCGACGCCGCGCTTCCGCGCGAGCTGCCGGGCGGGCGCCGTTGACAGCGCGAACGCGCGCTTCCCAGCATGGCCGGACCGGCACGGCCGTCCGACGCCCCCGACCGCGAGACGCGACGTGGATGCAGGAGCGCGCCCGAGACGCTCGGCCTCGCGCTGCCCGCTCCACCCAAGCACACGGGACGGGACGTCCGCGCCGTCCGCGCCGGCGATCTGCTGTTCCTGTCCGGTCAGGACCGACACGGAACGGCCGGGTCGTCCGCCGGGGCCGGCCGGGTCGCGACCTGAAGATCGCGCAGGGTCAAGAGGCGGCGCGGCTGACGGGCCTCAACCTCTTGGCGTCCGCGCGACCGCGCTCGGGAGCCTCGATCGTGTGCGGCGAGTCGTGAAGGTGCTCGGCATGGTGCCCTGCACCGAGGACTTCGTCGATCGACCCCGCGGTTTGGTCGAGGCCGGCCCGAGGGCTCGCCGGCGGCATGCCGGTGGAGGTGGAGCTCCCCGCTCGAAGCGCGATCGGGGGCGGCCGGCCGTCGGCCCGGGTCAACCCGCCGCGGGCAGGCCGCCGCCGAGGAGGGCGGGGAGCCGCTCGAGGGACTCGGCGATTCGGGGTCCGTACCAGCTGAGAAGCTTGCCGTCGACGAGGTGGATGCGCCCCGACCGAACCGCCGGCACGTCGTCCAACTCGGTGAAGTCGGCGAGATGCGCAGCCCGGAACCGGTACGGTTCGTCCGGCAGCAGGATCACGTCGGGAGCCTCCGCGCGCACGGCCTCGAGGGTCACCGTCGGATAGCGAATGTCGGCGTCGGCGAAAACGTTCTCGGCTCCGCAGGTTCGGAGGACGTCGTGCACGTACGTGTCCCGGTTGATGGTCATGTACGGATTGCGCCAGATCGGGCAGAAGACTCGCGGCCGCGGACCGCCGGGGACCCGGCCGAGCGTCCGGGCGAGGGCCGCCTCGAGCGGCCCCGCCAGAGCGTCGGCGGCCGCTTGCGTGGCAGTCAGGGCGCCGAGCTCCCGAATGAGGCGGATCCCCTCCGCCACGGTCCGCGGAAAGGTGACCCACACCGTGACCCCCTCCGCTCGGAGGGCGTCGACGACCTCGCGGCGGTTCTCCTCCATGTTGGCGAGCACGAGGTCCGGCGCCAGCGCACGAATGCGCGAGAGATCGGGGTCCTTCTCGCGCCCCACCTTCGGCGTGCGGGCCACCTCGCGCCGGGGCTCGGTGCAGAAGACGGTGACGCCGGCGATCCGGCCCTCGAGACCGAGCGCGAACAAGGTCTCGGTGATACTCGGAACGAGGGAGACGATGCGGGCGGGCCGAGCCGGCACGTCGACCGGCGTACCGCTCGCATCGCGCGCCGGCGGGGGTCGACGGCTAGGCACTCGAGCGCGACGCCCCTCCGGCGTCCTCGGCTGTCACGGCGTCACCGCCGCGCCTTCCGACGGGCGGGAGATGACGCGCCGCCCGATCAGCTCGAGGGCCAGGATGACGATCATCGCGACGATGATGGCGATCGCGACCCCGGCCGCGAGGGGGTCGCCGCCGGCGCGCAGCTCGTCGGCCCGCGCCGCCAGCTCCGTCCGTTCGACCGGCGTGAGTCGCGCCCACAGCGCCGCCGCGTCCTCCGGCGACACGCCGAGCGCCGCCAGTCTCGCCTGGACGATCGGGGGGGCGAGCGGCGCGGCACCGGCCGAGGCGACGACGGGGGCCGCCGCCCGGGCCGGCGGGAGCGGGGCGGTCTCGCCGAGCCGCGGCGCGGCGATCGTCGCCACGCCCCAGAGGACGGCCGGCCAGACGAGCCACCGTGAGCGCAGCAGCCGCTCGCGGATCACGTCAGTCCTCTGGAAGCTCGGGCGCCGTCTGCCAGCGAGGCGGGCCCTCCGGCTTGAAGTTCTTGGTGTTGACGAAGTGCATCCCGTGGTGGATGTTCAGCTTGAACTTCCCTCCGCCGAACCGGTCGCGGATGAACGCGTCCGGCGACTCCAGGAACGGCCGCATCTCGTCACCGCGAAGTCGCAAGAGCCGCTTGAACCGGACCGTCCCCTGCCACGGCTCCTGCACCAGGATGGTGCACGAAAGATCGCCCCAGATCCGCCCCACCTCGTCCAGCGTCTCCCGGGGCGTCGGGCTCGAGACACCGCGTCCCTCGAGCGAGCGATCCACGTAGTCCTCGATCAGGACCCACGCCCACGCTGGGATGGGGTCGCTCACAGGCTGCATTATAGGGCCGCCGATTACCTTGCGTCCGGTCGGCGGACGGGGCTAGAGTGTCCGCCAGACGCAGGCGCCGGGCCCCGGAGGCCGGGCACCGAGCAGCGAAGGGGGCGGCGTGGCGCAGCACGGAGATCTCGATCGCGACAGCGAGCAAGTCCTGTTCCACGTGGTGCGCGCCCTCTCCGACGCGACTCATGCCGGCGATCCGTACATGACGGGCCACTCCTCGCGGGTGGCCGCCTACTGCGAGCGGATCGCCGAGTCCATGGGAATGCCGCCTCGCGACCGGCTCCTGCTCTTCGTGGCGGCGTCCTTCCACGACGTCGGGTACCTCTCGACGCCGGAGTACATCCTTCGGAAGCCCTCGGTGCTTGCCGAGGACGAGATGGAGGAGGTCCGCATCCACCCCGTCCGTGGAGCGGAGGTCTTCGCGAAGGAGCCGAGACTGGCCGAGATCGCCCGGGCCGTCCGGCATCACCACGAGCGGTACGACGGCAGCGGCTACCCGGAGGGCTTGCGGGGCGACGAGATCCCGCTCTTCTCCCGGATCATCCTGGTCGCCGAGACGTACGAGGCGATGACCCATCATCGCCCCTACCGGCGAGCGCTCGCCCCGGAAGAGGCCACGCGCCGGCTTCAAGAAGGCGCCGGCTCCCAGCTCGACCCCGAGATCGTCAAGCACTTCCTGGCGATCGTCGGGACGGAGGCCAGCGGCTAGGCTAGGGCTTCTTCGGCTGCTGACGCTGCTGGAGGCTCCGCAGCAGCCGCTCGGCCTGGTCGATGTTCTTCTTCGCGTTCGTGTGCTCGGGCTCGTACTCGAGCACCGCCTTCCACTGAACGATGGCCTCCTCGAGCTTCTCCTCCCGGTAGAGCTGCAGCCCCTGCGCGTAGTGCTGCTGGGCCGCGCGCTCCCGCGCCTGGCGCAAGAGCGCCGGCGAATCCTGGTAGTTCGGTGCGAGCCGCGCCAGCTGGGTCAGCGTCCGGGCGGACTCGTCGTACTTCCGCTGGCCGAGCTGGGTCTTTCCGAGCCCGTACAGCACCGCCTTCCTGAGCTCGGCCGCGTCGGGGTTCTGGGCGTTGCCGGCCAGCACACGGTCGACGTCCGCCAGCGCCACCTGGTACTCCCCCTTCTCGAGGGCCTCCCGCGCGCCCACCAGGAGCGGGTTGATCTCCACGGTCTCCCCGCCGCCCGCGGGGCGGGCGGGATCGGCCGCCGGCGCGTCGGGGCGCGCCACCGCGTCGGCCGGCGGGCGCGGGCGCAGCTCCGGCAGGACGAACGGTACGCCGGGGATCTCCGGGATCTTCAGCAGCATGCCGGCGGCGAGGCGCGGGTTCGGGGGCAGCTGATTCGTCTCCCAGATGACCTCCGAGCGGGAGCGGTCGCCGTAGTACCGCTCGGCGATCGTGGCCAGGGTCTCCCCCGCCTTGACCGTGTGCGGGACGAAGCGGATCTCCTTGACGTCGTTCTGCAGCGCGGAGAACGCGGCCTGGTGGCTCGGGTCCATGGCCAGCACCGCCAGGAAGTGGCGGCGCGCCTCGAGGTGGTCGCCCTTCGCCAGCGCGTCGCGCCCCTGGCCAAGTCGCTCGCCGATCAGCTGCTCCAGGCGGAACTCGAGGCGGCGGCGACCCGCCTGGGCCGCCGCGTCCGACGGGTCGATCGTCTGGGCGATCCTCCACTCGTCGAGCGCCTGACGGAGATCCCCGCTCTGCTCGAGCCGCTGCGCGCGGTCGCGGTGAGCCGCGGCGAGCTGCTGCCGCGGTGACGGCGGCGCCGGCGCGGGCGCCACGACCGGCGGCGGGGCGGGAGCCGGCGCCACCGGCGCCGGCGGAGGCGGCGCGGCGGTCGGCGGGGGCGCGGCCGGCGGCGCCGGCGGGGGCGTGGCGGCGGCGCAGGCCCCCAGCGCCAGGGCGAGCGCGGCGGCGAGGAACGGGCGAGCGCGGCGGCCAGGCGTCACCGGATCGGCTCCTCACTGAACACGGTCAGATTGCGGACGAAGTCCTCCATGCTCATCTCGGAGTAGATCTGGGCACGGTGGATCGTGAGCGACGGCGTGAACGACGGGTTGCCCTGGCGCCGGACGTCCAGCGCCGCCACGTACCCGGCCTCGCGGACCCGCTTCACCACTCCCTCGTCGTGGGAGCCGTAGGGGTACGCGAGGATCCTCGGCGGCTGGCCGATGCGCTGCTGGAAGACGGACAGGGTCTGCACGAGCTCGGCCTGCATCCTTCGGTTGTAGTCGTCCTCGGACTCCGTCGGCTTCCGGCGCATGTCCTCGTGCGACTTCGAGTGCGCCTGGATGTCGAAGCCCTCCTGCGCGAGATCCTTCAGCTCGGCCCACGACAGAGCGATCCGCGCCCCGATGAAGTCCGTGTAGATGAACAGCGTGGCCGGATAGCCGAGCTCCTTCAGGATCGGGTAGGCGTACTCCTTGAAGGATCTCCAGCCGTCGTCGAACGTGAGCACGACGGTCTTGCGCGGGAGCTGGCGCTTGAGCGCGGCGAACTCGAGGAACTGGCGGAGGGTGATGACGTGATAGCCCTCGCGCTTGAGGTAGCGCATCTGCTCCTCGAACATGCTGACGGACATGAGGAGCCGGCCGCGGGTTTGCGGGCCGAGGTTGTGATAGCAGAGGATCGGCACGAGCTGGTAGCCGCGGGGCGTCACCCCGGACAGGTTCCACGGTCGCTTGGGCAGGACGACTTCCCGTCCGGCGGTGAAGGTCGCCGCGCCGTTGTAGTCCTCGACCAGCCAGGCCTTCGCCGGATCCCCCAGGTAGCGCCCGGCCAGGCTCTCCGCGGTGTCGCCCTCCTTCGCCAGCACGACGACGAAGTCCTCCGACTCGAACGACTCGGGAAGCGGCTCCACCGGCCTCGCCGGAGCGACGGGGGGGGCGGGCGGGGCCGGCGCCGATGAGGGGGCCGCCGCGGTCGAGCGGGGCGGAGGCGCCGGCGGGGCGGCCGGAGCCGGCGCCCCGGTGGACGCCGGAGGCGCCGCCGCGCAGGCCGTCAACGTGCCGACCGCGACACCGAGCAGGAGCAACCGTCGCATCTCCACCGCCATCCGTCTCTCCTTCGCCCCGCGGTCGGTCACGATCGGCGACCGATCGCCCCGGCGGAAGGTCTCACGCTCCCTGCGCCAGGCCGAGGACCTCGTAGACCTCGACCTGCTCCTCCTTGCCCTTCACGCGAATCGCTCCCAGGGAGCGCACGTTGACGATCCCGTCCACCTTCTGATGGGTGCGGTGGCTGATCAGGATCTGTCCGGGCTTGGCGTTCGACTCGAGCCGGGCGGCCAGGTTCACGCTGTCGCCGATGACCGTGTACTCCATCCGGTCCTGGGTGCCCACCGTGCCTGCGACTGCCTCGCCGGCGCTGACGCCGATCCCGACGGCGATCGGGTCCTGGCCTTCGCGGGCGCGCTTGCGCGAGAGCTCCGCGACCCCCGCCTGCATCGCCAGCGCCGTCTTCACGGCGCGGGCGGCGTGGTCCTCGTGGACGATCGGCGCCCCGAAGATGGCCATCACCCCGTCCCCCAGGAACTTGTCCACGATGCCGTCGTTCTTCGCCGTCGTGTCGACCATCAGGGTGTAGAAGTCGTTCAGCACGCCCACGACGTCCTCGGGCGACAGACGCTCGGCCAGCGATGTGAACCCCCGCATGTCGCAGAAGAGCACGGTGACGTCCCGCCGCTCCTCCTTCAGGGCCAGCTTCTCGGGATCCTTGAGGATCTCGTCCACCACCTGGCGTGCGACGTACCGCGTGAACGCCCGCTTGATCAGCTCCTTCTCACGAAGGTTCTTCGCCATCTGGTTGAACGACTCGGTCAAGGCGCCGATCTCGTCTCGCGAGGTAACCGGCAGGTGGATGTCGAAGTTCCCCTCGGCGACCGCGCGGGTGCCTTCGGACAGCCGCATCACGGGCCTCGTCAGCACGGTAGCCAGTCCCAGCGCGCCCGCGACTCCCACGACGATCATCACCGCGCTGATGACGATGGTCGAGTTCCGGGCGCTGGCGAGCGCCAGATCGATCGGCTTCCTACTGAAGCCGAGGTACAGCGAGCCCACGGAGATCCGGCTGAACACGAGGGGCACCGCGAAGTCGATCACCTTGCCCTGCTTGGGATCGACGTACGGCGTGACCTGGATGTCGCCGCCGGCCAGGGGCAGGCCGTTCGGCCGCTGGACCCGCTGGCCGATCTGCGCGAGGTCCGGGTGGGCCACCACCTTCCCGTCGGCGTCGACGAAGACCACGTAGAGGACGTCCGGGTCCTTCATCGCGTCCTGGACGAGGAGGGAGAGCGTGAGGTCGTCGTTCGAGAGGATCGGGTTCTTCGACGCGTTCGCGAGGTCCCTCGCGATCGTGCGGCCCCGCTTGGTCATCTCGTTCGTCAGGCTCTCCTGCTCCTGGCGCACCAGGAAGAAGCTGACCAGGAGCACCGTCAGCACGAGCAGCGTCGTGATGAGCAAGGTGAGCTTGACCTTCAGCGACAGCCGAAGGTCCAACGGCTGCTTCTGGTCCGCCTTCTGCTCGGCCGCCATCCAGCCTCCTCTGTCCGCGTCAGCCGCGCGCCGGTGAATCGCCGCTCTAGAGCCCGAAGAAGCGCCGCATCAGGCCGAGCAGCTGGCTCGCCCGATCCGCGCCGGGGCCCTCGTACTCGGTCGCCGCCGCACGATGGAGGGCGTCGTCGCGCTCCGCCTGCCGGCGGGCGAGCGTCTTGGAGAGTCGCTCGGGCACCGTGGGGTCCGCGACGAGCAAGGGGCGGAGCGCGTCCTTGCGCAGGGTCACCAGCCCCACCTCTCCCGCGGCGCGGATGGTCGCCGACCGCGGCGCGCCGGTGAGCAGGGACATCTCGCCGAAGTAGTCCCCCGGCCCCAGCGTGGCCAGCCGGCGCTCCGGGCCGCCACCCGGCGCCTGCACGGAAACCTCGACCCGCCCCTCGGCCACCACGAAGAGGCTGTCCCCCGCGTCCCCCTGAGCCACCACGGCGATTCCGGCCGGGTACGGCACGATCTGCGCCTGCGCCGCGAGCCGCTGGAGCTGCTCGGACGAGAGCGCCTCCAGGAAGTCGACTCCATGCAGCAGGGTGGCGATCCGGCCGGTCTCGACGGCGCGCTCGTCGTCGGCCATCTTGACCGAGTCTCGCCAGAAGACGTCTCTGGCCGGGTACGGCTGCGCGATGCCGTTCCGGCGGAACGCGTACCAGGCGCGGGACAGCACCTCGCCCTGGAGGTCGTCGATCCGCGGGTAGTCCTCCAGGTAGTAGACGAGCTGGTAGATGATCCTGGGTGGGTCGATCCGGGCGATCCGGGCCCTCGGTGCCGGCTCGTGGAGCACGCCTCGCACCTCGGCCAACGCCTCCAGCAGGACGCGACGGACGCGGTCCGGCGGCTCGGAGGAAGGGGCGCTGATCTCGACGGCGTGGCCGTGCACCGGCCGCGGCTGGCTCATGTTGACGATCTGGGACTTCGCCACGACGCTGTTCGGCACGATCAGGTAGTCTTCCTGGCGCATGAGCTGCAGGCGCACCGCCCGCCAGCTCACTTCCTGGACCTGCCCGATGAGGTTCCCCATCTGGATCCAGTCGCCCGGCTGGAAAGGCCGCTCGAGCATCAGCGCGAGGCCCGCGAAGAGGTTCGCGAGAGTCTCCTGGAGAGCGAGACCGAGCACGATCGACAGCGCTGCCGACGTGGCGACGAGCGCAGCCACGTCGACGCCGAAGCTCGCGCGGAGGAGCACCATGAGGATGAGCCCGCCCACCACCGCGGCGACGACGTCCCGCAGGATGGCCGGCGCCTGCCGGAGATCGCTCCGTCCGGGCAGGACGTCGACGACCAGCACCTCGACGAGCTTGAACGCCCCGTAGGCCAGGGAGAAGAGGAGGAGGAAGCGGAAGTACGGCTCCACCACCGCCGCGTCGACGGACGAAAGGGCACGGAAGAGCGCCAGGCACCCGGTCAGCGCGACGAGCGACAGCGCCAGGGAGAGCCGCCGGAGGGCGGGGCGGCGGCAGAGGAGGCGGATGGCGGCGACCGCGACGACCAGCCCGACGAGGGCGGGAAGGCCCGCGCGGACGAGGTCGATCAGCGAAGCCTGCATCCCGAAGCCGCCCCTCGAGACGTCAGACCGATAGGCGTGGTGCCGCTCTGCATCGCCCGATGGTACGCCAAAACGCGGGGTTAGACAAATCTCTGGCCGGGCCGACCGGCCCCGGCGGCGACCCGACCCGGGCTCCGCCGCGGCTTGCGGAATCAGGCGCGGGGTGGTTCAGTAAGGCGCACCCGGATCGGCGCACGCCGGCGATGGCCGGAGAGAGGCGGGGTCGTGGACTTCGAGTACTCCAAGCGCACGCGAGAGCTTCTCGAGCAGCTGTCGGACTTCATGGCCCGTCACGTGTACCCCAACGAGCAGACGTTTCTCGATCAGCTGGACGCCGGACCGACGCGCTGGCAGGTGCCGCCGATCATGGAGCAGCTCAAGGCGACGGCCCGCGAGCGCGGTCTCTGGAACCTGTTCCTGCCGGAAAGCGAGCACGGCGCCGGCCTGACGAACCTCGACTACGCACCGCTATGCGAGGTCATGGGGCGCTCCCCGATCGGGCCCGAGGTCTTCAACTGCTCGGCGCCGGACACCGGGAACATGGAAGTCCTGGTGCGCTACGGCACCCCCGCCCAGCGCCGCGAGTGGCTGACGGCCCTCCTCGACGGAAAGATCCGGTCGGCCTTCGCGATGACCGAGCCCGCGGTCGCGTCGTCGGACGCGACCAACATCGAGGCGAGTATCGTCCGCGACGGCGACGAGTACGTGCTGAACGGCCGGAAGTGGTGGACGTCGGGCATCGGCGACCCCCGCTGCAAGCTGATCATCTTCATGGGCAAGAGCGATCCGGCGAACCCCGACCGCTACAAGCAGCAATCGATGATCCTGGTGGCCCGAGACACCCCCGGCATCCGCGTGGTCCGGATGCTCACCGTGTTCGGCTACGACGACGCCCCCCACGGGCACGGCGAGGTCGTGTTCGACAACGTGCGGGTGCCGGCGGGGAACATGCTCCTCGGCGAGGGACGTGGCTTCGAGATCGCCCAGGGCCGCCTCGGGCCCGGCCGGATCCACCACTGCATGCGGCAGATCGGCGTGGCCGAGCGGGCGCTCGAGCTCATGAGCCGCCGGGCGCAGGAGCGCGTGGCGTTCGGGAAGCGGCTCGCCGAGAACGACATCACGCTCGAGCGCATCGCCCAGTCGCGGATCGAGATCGACCAGGCGCGGCTGCTCGTGCTCCACGCCGCCTGGATGATGGACACGGTGGGCAACAAGGCCGCCAAGCAGGCGATCGCCGCCATCAAGGTCGCCGTGCC
>JBIOVM010000125.1:0-43046 GCA_044867785.1 Candidatus Rokuibacteriota bacterium
ACGCGCCGGTTCGCCGCACTACCCCGCCAGCGGGGCGACGGCGTCCGACGACGGAGTCGACGACTGGGACTTCGGCAGGACGGCGGAGCCGCAGCGGAATGCGTTGGCACCGGCAGCCACCGGCACCGAGCCCTTCCCGCAGACGCACCTACCTTTCCTGACCGTGCCGCCGACGCAGGCGATGGCGGGCTCCGCCAGCGGTGCTGGGATCGCGCGCGTCGGCACCCCGAGCTTCACAGAAGGCGTGGCCGGCTTCCGGCACCGGAATGCCGGATCGAAGAGGTCGTAGCTCTCCGGGATGCTCTCCTGGGCGACGATCTGCGCGAGCGTCTGCAGGAAGGCGACGATACCGTCCGGGTTGTGCTTGATGTTGATGGCGAAGGCGATGTTGATCTCCGCCGAGCCGAGCGCTCCCGGGAGGAACTTGGCGATCTGCGCCATCCCGCCGGCGCCGGTCAGCCCGTTCTTGACCAGCCGGCCGCCCGAGCGGTTGTCCCAGCCCAGGGGCTGGTTGCTGTCGACCTTCGGATACGCGATGGCCTCCATCCACGCGACCGTCGCCGGCTTGAGGATCGGAAGCGTGGTCTCCTTGTCCATGCCGCACATGAGGCGCACCAGGTCCCGTGCGGTCGCGGCCCAACCGCCGGCCGCCAGGCCGGTCGTGGACACCTTGAACTCGCTCATCGGCTTGGGCACCCACGCGCCTTTGATCAGCGGATGGTCCTCCTTGCCGTAGGGGGTGGCGTACTGTGCCGTGTGGGTGCCGCCGCGGACGATCCCGCTGAGGCCGAGCGGCTGCAGGATCCGTTGGCGGACGAACTGCTCGAAGCTCTGTCCGCTCGTCTCGGAGACGATGTGCCCGAGGAGCCCGAACCCGTGGTTGGAGTACGCCCTGGCCGTGCCGGGCTCGAACTCGAACGGCGGACCCTTCGCCGCCTCCAGCATCGCGAGATGGATCTGCTTGTAGCTGATGTCGCCCTCGTCCTCGTCGAAGTGGTCCGCCGCCACGGACGAGCTCCCGCTGCGCAGGAGCCCCGAGGTGTGGCTCATCAGGTGCTTGAGCTGCATCTCGCTCGCCCATGCGAGCGTCCGCTCCATGGTGGCCTTGTAGAGCGCCAGTCCCAGCATCGTCGGTGACGGACCCTCGGCCGGCGGGAAGTTGGGATCGAGGTTGTTGACGCCTCTCACCATCGCCCGGAAGTAGTCTCGCTGGTCCTTCAGCGCGCCCTTGGCCTCTAGCTTGAGCCCGGGCGTCGCCCCGGGGGCCCCCCACACCGGCGTCGCGGTCCCGTAGACGCGCTGAAGCAGGCCAAGCTGGCCATCCTCGGTGAGCTTGAGCGCGGCCATGACGGTGATCACCTTGGACACGCTCCCGATATAGGTCTTGTGCGTCGGCTGCATCTGGGTCTGGTTGGCGATGTTCGCGAGGCCGTAGCCCTTCGACAGGACGAGCTGGCCACCCTTGGTGACCGCGACGGTGGCGCCGGGCAGGTTGTGCTTCTCGAGGTAGGCGAGGACCTGCTGGTCGAAGCTGACGCTGCCGGGCCACGCCCCCTCGCCGGCGACCCCCTGGGCCATCGCAGGCCCGCTCGCGGTCCCCGCCAGGATCGCAGCAGCGGTGATGCACGAAAGTACTGTGCGGGGCATCGTGATCCTCCGCGTCGACGGCTGCCGTTGATCGGCTCCGGACGCCACCGCCGGCCCGTCAGCGCCCAGGGTCGAATCGCCGGGCTCGTCCCGTCGCTCGCCTGAGCGGCCACGCCGCCGCTCCACACCGCGGCCTAGCGATAGAAGTAGGGGTCTAGGACGGACACCGCAGTCACGCGATCCACGGGGAGCCCGTTCAGGGCCGCCGCCCGGCGGATGCTGTCCGCGTCCGGGCCGTCATAGACGCAGAACGCCCGACGCCTGTCCTCGCTGACGTACGAGTGGAGCCAGGTGACGCCGAGCTCGCCGTTCCGGTTCACGACGGCAAGGCAGACCGCCGCTCCCTCGTCCGACATGGGGATCTGGAGACCGTCGTGAAACGTTCGCTCGACCACGTATCGTGGCATGTCGATCCTCGTGAGATTCACGGTCCAAGAGCTGATCGTCCCGAAGTCCGGACGACCCGTGGGCGTCTCCTCACTCGGCCGCGAGTGTTGTGATTGTCGATCACATCGTTCTCGGATTGCCCCGAGAGCATGATGTACGGGTTACCCGACAGGATTCAGTTCGTCGTGTGGGCGACGATGGCGTTGATTGCGAAGTCCGCGCCGGCACCGGCGTGAGGCACTCCCGCCCCCCCGCGAGTCGCTCCAGCCGTCCGCGATCGAGGAATCGCGGCCAGACAGAGCGGGTCCCACACCGGTCAACCACGGAGGAACCGCATGGCGCCAGGCCGCTCTTCCGCATCCTGCCAGCCTGGCTAATGGTTCAGATGCACGGTGTAGTACCGTATCTCGTTCGACTGCGGGGAGTTGACGACCAGCCTGCCTTCCAGATCGACAACGCGTCCGACACTGACGTGATCAGCCTCGACCTGCTGCTGGGTCAGCTCGTAGCCAACCGTGAAGGCGAGACCGGAGTCGATGAAGATGTCCATGTACGTACCGAAAAACCCGCTCCCTCCCACGAGCTCCTGATCGACGAGCTGATGGTTGGCGACCTGGAAGGCCGCATAGACATCCGGCTGCAAGACGAGCGGAGCCACGTACACCACGTTATTGACCCCCACTCGCTGAATGAGCACGGCGTCGAAGATGTTCTCGTCTTTGACCGTTGTCACGTCGATATCGACGGGGCGGAAGTACGGCGGCGGCCCGGGCGGTATCATCTCCTCGACGATGGTGTGCATCGAGACATCGAGCAGGAGCTTCCAGGGCGTATCGTCGGTGTTGCGCTGCAGGATCACCGAGTATCGCCATGACGAACCGCGCGGATAACGCTCGATGTCGAGAATCACGGCGCCCTGCAGGCGCTCCAGCGACTTCACCTCTTGCTCGGTGAGGTCGGGCAGGAACCACGAGTCGAGCTGAAACGAACCCGTGTTCTGGACCCAGACGACATCGTAAACGTAGACAGCCAGGCCGCTGCCGTCCGGGCGGATCTCGATATCGATCAACCGCTTGTCCTTTTGCCCATTGATTGGACGATTGGGGTTCCCGAGGAGCGGCAGCTCCGCGGCGTACTTCTCGAAGACTTCCAGTTCTGTCAGCCCGAAGTCCACACCGGTCGCGACGTCAGAGACCGTAAACCGCTCGAAGCCGAGCGGTTGCTGCGCCTGAGCCGCGCCAGCAGAAAACATCAAGAGGACAACGGTCGCTGCCGCCGATGCGAATGAGCGCGTCATCGTTACCCCTCTCCTCAGAGGATCCACCCCCAAGCCCCGCGAATCGGGCACCGGGGGGCCGGATGGGAGGCGCACCCTGCTGCGCTGCCGACATCTCTACGCGCGGTCCGGCGTCGAGTCCAGGCGAGCGCCGTTCAATTTCCGTATGAGCGCCCGTATAATGCCTTTCGCCCCCGGACGCCCGGGTCGGATACGCGGATGGTGCTCTCGTTTCCCCCGTTCCGCCTCGACCTCGTGAGCGAGCGCCTCTGGCGCGGCGAGCGTGAGATCCCACTTCGACCCAAGACCTTGGCCGTCCTCCGCTACCTTGCGGAGCGTCCGGGCCGCCTCGTCAGCGGCGCCGAGCTCTTGCGGGCCGTGTGGCCCGGCGTGTCGGTCAGCGAGACGATGCCTCGCCTCTGCATCCGTGAGATCCGGGTCGCCCTGGGCGACCACGCGCGACGGCCGCGGTACGTGGAGACGCGCCCCCGTCGAGGCTATCGACTCGTCGCTGCCGTCCATCCGACGACGACGGACGGCGTCGTCCCGGTCCGTCGGGAACTCGAGGCGGCGTCGGACCCATCCCCCGGCCACCCGCTTGTCGGCCGGAGTGCCGAGCTCGATCGGCTCCGGGCCGCCCTGGAACGGACGCGGCGCGGAGAGCGCCAGGTCGTGTTCGTGACCGGCGAGCCCGGCATCGGCAAGACCACGCTCGTCGAGAGCTTTCTCGGCATACCAGGCCAGGGTGCGCCGGCCAGGGTCGCCGTGGGCCAATGCGTGGAGTCGTACGGAACCGGGGACCCGTACTTTCCGATCCTCGAAGGCCTCGAGCGACTCGTTCGGGCCGACGCCGGGTCGGAGGTCCGAAGCGCGCTCCATCGCGCTGCGCCGGCGTGGCTGGCGCAGATGTCCAGCCTGGTCGAGCCCGATCAGCGGGAAGCGCTCGGACGAGCGCGAGGGATGCCCACGCCGCAGGGCATGCTCCGGGAGCTCGCGGCGGCCCTCGAGGCGCTGACCGCCGAGCGGGAGCTCGTGGTCTGGCTCGAGGACCTCCACTGGGCCGACCGCCCGACGCTCCTGGCAATCGACTTCGTCGCTCGGCGTCGCGAGCCGGCGCGGCTGCTCCTCATCGCGTCCTACCGACCCACGGAGCTGCTGGCCGCCAACCATCCCTTGGCCCGCCTCAAGCACGAGCTCCTCCTCCACCGGAGGGCCGAGGAGGTGGCGCTCGAGCCGCTGGCCGAACCGGCCATCGCGGAGTACCTCGCGGTCCGGCTGGGGGAGGGCGCCGTGTCGCCCGACCTCGCGCGCCACGTGCACGCCCGAACCGAGGGCAACCCGCTCTTCATGGTCACCGCCGTCGACGATCTGTTCGCACGGGGGGCGCTCCGGCAGGCCGACGGCGTCTGGGGTCTCACCGGCCAGCTCGCGCTCTTCTCCGACGTCCCGTCGACCGTCCGACAGCTGATCGAGCAGCAGATCGAGCGCCTCGCTCCCGAAGATCGGCACCTTCTCGAGGTGGCAAGCGCGGTCGGGGTGGAGTGCTCGGCTGCGGCCGTCGCCGCCGGCCTCGGCCAAGAGCTGGACCGTACGGAGGCGAGCTGCGTGGAGCTGGCTCGACAGGGACGGTTCCTTCGGTCACGCGGTGAGGTCTCGTGGCCGGATGGAGCCACGACGAGCCGCTTCGCGTTCGTTCATGCGGTGCACCAGCAGGTCCTCTACGAGAGAATCCCGGCCAGCCGACGCCTGGTCTGGCACGCTCGGATCGGCGCCCGGCTCGAGGCCGCGTACGGGGACGCACCGCGCGAGATTGCCACCGAGCTGGCCGCGCACTTCGAGCGGGCGCGCGACACGGCGCGCGCCGTGCGGTACTTCCGTCTCGCCGGCGAGAACGCGCTCGGGCGGGCCGCCCATGCGGAGGCCATCGACCATCTCTCACGCGCGCTCCGGCTCCTGGAGGGCGTGGCCGAGGGCCGGAGCCGGACCCAGTCCGAACTGGAGCTCCTGGTCGCCCTGGGGCCCGCCTGGATCGTCGGGCGCGGCTATGCGGCCCTGGAGGTCGAGCAGACCTACCAGCGGGCGCTCACCCTCTGCCGGCAACTCGGCCGGCCGCCCGAGCTACCGCGGGTACTCCAAGGCCTGTGGAATGTCGAGCTGGTACGGGGGGACCTCACGGGTGCTCGCGCGCTGGCCGGCGAGATCCTCGAGCGTGCGCGCCGCAGCCACGATGCGCGGCTCTCGACCCGGGCGCATGCGGCCTGGGGGGAGACCTGCTTCCACCTCGGCCAGCTCGCGGGGGCCCGGCGGCACCTCACCCGCGCGCTCGGCTTGGCGCGCCGCAACGCCGACGCCGCACGGCGCCGGCAGGACCCGCGTGTGGCCGCCTACGCGTGCTGGGCCCACTGGATGGCTGGCTTCCCCGATCGCGCCCGGACGCTCGCCCAAGAGGCTCTGGCCCAGGCATCCGCGCTCGGGCATCCGCACAATCGCGCGTTCGCCCTGGGCTTCACCGCCTGGCTTGCCCAGTTCTGCGGGGAGATCGACCTCGTGGCCGAGCGGGCCGCCGAGGAGCTGACGTTGTGCCAGGAGCACGGGATCCCTTACTGGCACAGCTGGGGCGTGATGCTCGACGGCTGGGTCCGCGCGCGTCGAGGCCAGAACGCCGCCGGGCTCGCCCGAATGGCCGACGGTCTGGCAGCGTATCGCGCGACGGGCGCAGAGGTGGGCGTTGCGCATTTCCTGGTCACGCTGGCCGAGGCCCACCTCGAGGCCGGAGAGCGAGAAGCGGGCCTCCGACTCGTCGATGAGGCGCTCGCGCTGTCCGGACGGAATGGCAACCGCTACTTCGAGCCCGAGGCGTGGCGGGTCCGCGGTCTGATTCTCCTGGAGATGTCCCGCTTCGGCCGGGGTGGCCGGGATTCCCCGGTGGGCTGTCTCCAACACGCCCGTGAGCTCGCCCGCGAGTGGGGCGCGCGGGCGTTCGAGCTGCGCGCCGCCACGGCGCTCGCTCGCCTGTGGCGGGCGGAGGGGCGCGCCGCCGCGGCCCGGCGCCTCTTGGCGCCGCTCGACCGCTGGTTCCGGGAAGGCGCGGACACCCTCGATCTCCGGGCAGCCCGGGCCGTTCTCGCCGCGGTCTCCGCCGGGCCGCACGGGGCTGCCAGAAAGACCGCACGCCCCCGTACCCTGGCGCGCGACGGATGAGTCGTCAGCCGATCGCCGGCGGCGTCACGAGCGCCTGACCACCGGCCGGCACGTGTAAGGTCACGGCGGCGTAGCCCCGGGCGAGACCTACGAGTGGGGCTCGCCGAGCTCCCGCGCGAACTCCGCGCGCTGAGCGGCAACCTCCGCCGGCACGTCCGCGTAGACGTGGTCGAACATCGCCAGCGGGCTGGCCGCCCCCATGCGCGCCTCGGCCCGCTCGATCGCCGCGCGCACCTCGGCGTCCACCTCCGCCTCGAGCCGCGCGTGGAGGGCATCGTCGACGAGGCCCTTCGCGCTCAGGTAGCGCCGGAAGCGCGGCAGCGGCTCCTTCGCCTCCCACGCCTGCACGTCCGCCTCGGCGCGGTACTTCGAGGGATCGTCGGCGGTCGAGTGCGCCTGGAGGCGGTACGTCACCGCCTCGATGAGCGTGGGGCCGCGTCCCTCGCGCGCGCGCGCCACCGCCTCCCGCGTCGCCGCCACCATCGCCAGGAGGTCGTTGCCATCGACCTGGATCCCGGGGAACCCGTACGCCACCGCGCGATGCGCGAGCGTCATCGCCCGGGTCTGCCGCGACCGGGGGATCGAGATCGCCCACTGGTTGTTGACGCACACGAACACAATGGGCGCCTGATAGACGCCGGCGAAGTTCATCGCCTCCTGGCAGATCCCCTCGGAGCTGGCGCCGTCCCCGAAGAAACAGAGCACGACGCTGTCCTCGCGGCGCGCGCGAGCCGCGCACGCCAGTCCCACGGCGTGCGGGACGTGGGTGCCCATGGGCACGCAGACCGGGAGGTCGCGGATGTCCGGCGGCACCGAGGTGCCCTCCGGCAGCCCCGCGTAGAGCAGTATGAGATTCTCCAGCGGCCAGCCGCGCCAGATGTATGCGGCCCACTCTCGCCAGACCGGGACCAGCCAATCGGTCGCGCGCAGGGGGTAAACGCTCCCGAGCACCGCCGCCTCGTGGCCGCGCGCCGGGAGGTAGGTGCCGATGCGACCCTGGCGCTGCAGCAGGAGCATGCGCTCGTCGAACCGGCGCGCGAGGAGGAACGTCCGGTACAGTCGCCCCAGGTCCTCGGGCGGGATCGCGGGCTCCAGCGCACGGTCGACTCTCCCCTCCTCGTCCAGGATGGAGAGCGCGTCGATGGGATCGAGGTCGAAACGCCGCCGCGGCATCCTCAGCCGCCTACCGCTCGACGGGAACGTCTCCGCGACCGCCCCACTCGCTCCACGAGCCATCGTAGACGGCCACGTCCGGGCGGCCCACGAGGTGAAGCCCCAGGGCGAGCGTGCACGCCGTCACCCCCGACCCGCAGGTGGTGACGATCGGGCGCTCCAGGTCGACGCGCGCCGCCTCGAAGAGCCGCCGGAGGTCGTCCCGTGGGAGCAGCCGCCCGTCCGCGGCGAAGAGGCGGTCGTACGGCAGGTTGAGGCTCCCGGGAATGTGCCCGCCACGGAGGCCGGGGCGCGGCTCGGGCTCCGTGCCCGCAAACCGCCCGACCGAGCGGGCGTCGACGACCTGGGAGCGGCGCGTGTCGAGGTTGGCGCGAACGTCCTCGAGCGCCTTCACGAGCTCCGGCCGGAAGCGCGCGGTGAACCGCCGACGCGCCGGGCTCGGCTCGCCCGCCTCGACCGGTCGGCCCTCCTCCCGCCAGCGCGGGAATCCTCCGTCCAGCACGGCGACACGATCGTGCCCGAACGCGCGGAACGTCCACCACACCCGCGCCGCCGCCGAGAGGTACTTGCCCCCGTAGACGACCACCCGGTCCCCGTCGCCGATGCCGAGGCCGCCCACGGCCTCCGCGAACGCGCTCGCATCGGGCAGCATGTGCGGCAGATCCCGGCTCCGGTCGGCGATGAGATCGATGTCGAAGTAGACGGCGCCGGGGATGTGAGCCTGGCGAAACTCCGCCCGCGCGTCGCGCTGGAGGGTAGGCAGGTACCACGTCGCGTCCAGGACACGGAGATGGGGCTCGCCCAGTCGCTCGGCAAGCCATGCCGTCGCCACCACGGGTCCGAAGGCCGTCTCGGTCATCGCGTCCTCTCCGCCGAGCCTCGTCCGCCGCTCGATTATGGCACGCCGGGGAACCGGGCTGCGGCGAGCAAGCCCCCGAACACGCGCCGGCCCAGCTCGAACGCCTCGGCCAGCACGAGCGCCGCCCCGTCGCCCTCGGGGACACTCCCGCGCCAGGCCCGGACCTCTTCCTCCGCCCGGAAGAAGTTCAGGCGTGTTCAGAGGAAGCCCGAGCGCCGGTCGCCCCCCGACCGGCCGCGCTCGACCCACACGACGATGCCGGGAAGCATCGGCCGAGGCCCCGCCGCCGGATCGACCTCGAACACGAGCGGCTCGCCGCTCCAGTGGCACCGTGACCTGACGGTGACGGCGACGTCGAGCATCGGAGCGATCCCGAGCGCGTCGATCGCGCAGCACGCGTGCCGGACACCCTTCCGCCCCAGCACCACCTCGAAGGCGCTCGGGTCGGCCGTGAACGGATATGCGAGCCGGATCTCCTCGCCGGCCAGCCCGATCAGATCCGCCTCGTCGAGCGCCGCGGCGTGGGCGCGGACGGCGGCGGCCCCGAGGTCCGGTGCCGTCACGCGCAGCGACTCGAGCTGAACCGGCCCGCCGCTGTCCACGAACTGGCGCCAGATCTCCCGGAGGAGGGGGTCATCGCGCTGCGCCCGGCGGGCCGCCAGCGCCGCCGATCCCTCGCTGGTCAGCACGTCGGCGGCGGTCCGGATCTCGACCGTCACGGCTCCGAGCTTCGCACGACACCGGCCGCGCAGGCGAGCCGCCACGCGAGGGCCCCCATCCCAAGGCACGCGGCCACGAGCCAGATCGGCCAACCCACGACGGGCAGCGCCGTCGCGAGCGTGAGGAGCACCAGGCCGACCACGAGGGCCCTCAGCCCGTCACGACGACGGTCGCCCCGTGGCCGGAGCAGGCTCCGCCCGAGCGCCACCGCGACGACGATCTTGGCTGCGTAGACGCCGAGGAGGTAGAGCCCCAGGGCGACCAGCGCGACCGGGATCCCGACCAGCGTGAGGGCCAGGAGCACCACCGCCACGGGCGTCCCCGCGAGGATCAGCGCGCCCCATCCGAGCGACGGCCCCCAGCGCCGGACACGCTCGGCGCTATCCAGGACGAGGCTCGGCGCGACGGCGAGTCCCACCCACCCGAGGAGCACCGCTCCGAACAGGCTGGTCGCGGCCCAGAACCAGTTGCGAGGCTCCGAGCGCCACGCGCCGGCGCGCGAGACGATCCGGGTCGTCACGGGGCCGCTCACGGCCGCCCCGCGCTCTACCCGCACGTCGGCGGCCTGAGCGACGTCCGTGCGAAGGGCGCCGGCCACGCGCGCCGTCTCCCGCACGAGGAGCCGGGCGCCGCGCAGCCTGACGTCGCGCCCCACCGCGCCCCGAAGCTCGGCCGCATGGACCAGGGCCGCGACGTCGCGCCCGACGTCGCCGCGCAGGGTCACGTCGCGGCCGGCGAGCGTGAGGTCGCCGCCGATCCGTCCTCCCGGCTCGATCGCGATGTCACGGCCGGCGACGTACACGCTTCGCGCCACCTGGCCGCGGACCGTGAAGGCGCCCGCGGTGACGTAGGCGCTCCCTTCGACCGTGCCCCCCACGTCCACGGCGCCGGCGGCGACGACCAGGTCTCCGCGGACCGTGCCGCGCAGGTCGATCCGGGCGGCGGCCGCGATCAGGTCACCGTCGATCGTTCCCTCCACCCGGATCGTCTCCGCCGCGGCGACCAGCGTCCCGCCGAGCGTCTCTCCGGCGCCGACCGTCACGACCCGCCCGCTCCGCGTCTCGAGCGCTTCGGCGGACGACGGGCCTGCGCAGGCCGCCACGCCGAGCCCCAGCGCGACGACCGCGACGGCGCGCGACGGCCGCCCGAGGTAGAGCCACCCGGCCAGCGTGACGCTGGCCATGGCAACGATCGCGAGCGTCGTCAGGGCGCGCTCGAGACCGGCGGCGTTCGTCGCGATGAAGAGCGCGACGTCCACGGCGAGGCCGATCCAGTCGGCGCTCACGCCCCCGAGGCTCGGCTCCACCGCACGCTCCGCCAGGAGCGCCCCGCCGGCGAGCGCGCCGAGGCTCAGGCCCCATCCGAGGACCCTCCGCCCATTCCCGGCCGCCCGCGAGCGCGCCGGCGTCGCCTGAGCGGGCGCGACCGCCGGCGACGCGCCGAGCGCCAGGGCCAGGACCCGGTTCTCGTCGCGGAACGCCGCCACCCGCGCCCGGCAGCGCGCGCATCCCGCGAGGTGATGCTCGGCGGCGCGGACCTCGTCCGGCGTCAGTTCGCCATCCGCGTACACCGCGCAGGTGAGCTCGGTGAGACATGCCATGGTCAGGCCCTCTCGTGCTCCGACAGGAGGCGGCGAAGAGCCTGCTTCCCGCGGAAGATCAGGATTGCGACGTGATTGCGCGTCAGTCCCAGCTGGGTCGCGATCTCCTCGTAGCCGAGATCGCCGTAGTAGCGAAGCACCAGGACGATCCGGTACCGGTCGGGCAGGCTCGTCAGAGCGGCGCGCACCCGGTCCTGCCCCTCTCGAAGGAGCACGGCCGTAAGCGGTGAGGCTTCTGGGGCTCCCGCGGCGAGCGCCTGCGCCTCCTCCGACTCGGGCAGGAACAGGCGGGACTCGAGGCGCCGGCGCCGGAGGACGTCGAGGCAGTGGTGGCTCGTCACGCTCAGGAGCCACCGGTCGAAAGGCAGCGTCGCGTCGTAGCGGTCGATCGCCCGCGGCAGCCGCGCGAAGACCTCGCTCCGGGCGTCTTCCGCCGCGGCCGCGGAGCCCAGCAGGTGGCGACACAGCCCGAGGACTCGCGGGCCGAACGTCTGGTAGAGCTGGGCCAGCCCCTCTCGGTCGCCGCCCCGGGCTCGATCGACGGCTGCGGCCACCTCCGTCACGTCCATGCCCTCTCCAGGTCTACGAGCGGACGGGCCGGGAGTTACGCGCGTCCGGGCCGCCGCGGCTCCCGTAAGCGGGCGGGGCGTCCGCGCGTATCGCCCCATGAAGGGCCGACCCCGACCACGCGAAGGAGGACCGATCCATGACGCTCGAGCGCATCCTGACGGACTACGGAGAGCCGCTGCAATACCTGATCTACTTCGGGCTCTTGGCCGCCTTCGGCCTGGCGGAGGCCGTCGCGCCCCGCGACGACAGCCGGGCGGATCGTCCCCGGCGGTGGCCGACGAACTTCGGGCTCACCGCCCTGAACGTCGTCGTGCTCGGAGCGTTGCCGGTGAGCGGCCTGGCCGTGGCCATGATCGCCCAGCTGCACGGCTGGGGCCTCTTGAACCGCGCGTCCCTGCCTCTCGCGGCCACGCTCGCGGTGGCGCTGCTCGCCCGCAGCCTCGTCTCGTACGCGGTCCACGTCGCCATGCACAAGGTGCCCGCGCTGTGGCGGGTCCACCGCGTCCACCATACCGACACTTTCCTGGACGTGTCGACGACGGTCCGGTTCCATCCGCTCGAGTTCGTGATCCAGCTGGTCCCGACCGCCGCGGTCATCCTCGGGCTCGGGCTCCCGCCGTGGAGCCTCGCGCTGTACGAGCTGCTCGACACGGCGGCGAACCTCTTCATCCACGCGAACGCGCGGGTGCCCGCCTTTCTCGAGGGCGGGCTCGGGCTCGTCCTGGTCACCCCCGACATGCACCGCGTCCACCACTCGGCCCGCTGGCCGGCGACCGACTCGAACTACGGGGTGGTCGTGCCGTGGTGGGATCGGCTCTTCGGCACGTACCGCGCGCCGGATCGTGATCCCGCGGAGCGGACGCTCGGGCTCGAGGAATGCCAGGATCGGCGCGCCGCCTCGTTCCCCTGGCTCCTGACCCTCCCGTTCCGGGGGCGGCTGGCACGGCTGACGGGGCGCGGCTGAGACGGCCGAGCCGGGACTAGAATGTGAGGGTGACGCGTGAGTACCAGTATCGGGTCGATGCCGAGGGCCGGATCTTCCACGACGGGAGCGAGGTCCTCGACCCGCTGACGCTCCGCTTCTTCCTCCGTGCCATGACTCGCACGCCGGAGGGGCGGTGGCTCGTCGTGTGCCAGGGCGAGCGGAACTGGTTCGAGTCCGAGCGGACGCCGTTCGTCGTGCAGCGGGTGCGGCCGATCCTGCGGGACGGGGGGGTCGACGGCCTCGAGCTGGAGCTCGCCGGCGACTACCGGGAGCCGCTCGACCCGGCCACCCTGGAGGGCGCCGACGGCCGGCTCTACTGCCGGGTTCGGCGCGGCGCCTTCCCCGCGCGGTTCGGCCGCCTGGCGCTTCATCAGCTCGGCCCCCACCTGGGCGACGAGGGCGGGTGGCCCGTCCTCGTCCTCGGCGGCCGACGCTATCCCATCCCCGAGCGCGAAAGGATTCCGGAGCCCACATGACGGACGCCACGACCGATCCCTCGCCTCCCGGCGTTCCCGAGCACGGCAAGAAGAAGCGCACGGCGGTGGAGCCCGCGCCGCCCGCTCGCGTGATGAGCATCCATGCCCATCCCGACGACCAGGAGTTCACGGTGGCGGGCACGCTGGCGAAGTGGGCGCGCGCGGGCAGCGTCGTGGCCACCGTGTGCGCCACGAGGGGCACGGGCGGATCGAACCGCTTCACGCCGCTCGACATGACCCGGGAAGCCCTGGGGCCGATTCGCGAGGCCGAGCAGCGGAGCGCGTGCCGGATCCTCGGGATCGCCGAGACCTGGTTCCTCGACTACGAGGACGGGATGCTCGAGGCGACCATCGCCCTCCGCCGCGATCTCACGCGCTTGATCCGCCGCTTCCGGCCGGACGCGGTGGTGTGCGGAGACCCGACGGTCCGCTACTACGGGTCGACATATCTCAATCACCCCGACCACCGGGCGGCCGCCGACGCGGCGCTCGACGCGGTCTTCCCGTCCGCGGGCACGCGGCTCATCTTCCCCGAGCTCCTGGCCGAGGGGCTCGAGCCTCACGAGGTTCGCCAGGTCTACATCCACGGCGCCGAGCGGCCCGACACCTTCGTCGACATCGCGGGCACGCTCGACCTGAAGCTGGCCGCGCTCCGGGAGCACCGGAGCCAGATGGGCGAGTGGGATCCGAAGGACTTCCTCGTGGAGTGGGCGCGCGAGCAGGGCGTGCGCGCGGGCCTGGAGGCGGCCGAAGCCTACCGGCACATGACGCTGGAGGGGCCGTAACCGCGTCGAGGCCCACGGCCCGCCGCGCCCACGCCGTGGGCAGGACCGCACGGCTTCGAGTGGGCGTTCTCGGGCTCCACCACGACCACGTCTGGCGCAATCTCGCCGCGGTGGCCTCCGGCGAGGTCGGCCGGCTGGTCGCCGTGGCCGAGCCGGCGCCCGGCCTCCGCGAGCGCCTCGCCCGCGAGCACCCGGGCGTCGCGATCCACGCCACCTACGACGCGCTCCTCGAGCGCTCCGACCTGGACGCGGTCATGGTCTTCGCCGACAATCGCGCGGCCGCCGAGCTCGGGGTGCGAGCGCTCGGGCGAGGCATCCCCGTGCTGGTCGAGAAGCCGATGGCCGCGGACCTCCAGGGAGCCGAGGCCCTCCTCGCCGCCGCCCGCGCCCGCGGCGCGCCCCTCATGGTGAACTGGCCGACCGCGTGGCGGCCCGCCCTCCGCCACGGGCTCGCCCTCGTCCGAGCGGGGCGCGTCGGCGAGCCCGTGCAGCTCAGCCACCGCGGCGGTCACGCGGGGCCGAAGGAGTTCGGGTGCTCGCCGGAGTTCACGGAGTGGCTCTACGACCCGGCCCGGAACGGCGGCGGCGCCCTGGTGGACTACTGCGGGTACGGCGCCATTCTCGCGCGCGCCCTCCTCGGGCGCCCGAGTGCGGTGAGCGCGATGGTGGCGCGGCTCCGCAAGGCGGACCTGCCGGCCGAGGACACCGCCGTGGTGCTGCTCCGCTATCCCCGGAGTCTGGCGCTCCTCGAAGCGAGCTGGACCCAGATCGGCGGCGCGCCGGCGTTCGGCATGGTCGTCTACGGCGACGCGGGGACGCTGGTCGTCCACCAGCCCCGCGCGACGCGCGAAGGCCAGTCGGTCGGCGCGGGGCGCGTGGAGATCGTCACGGACGCCGGGAGCGAGGTCCTCGAGCCGCCGCCGCTCCCGGATGACGAGCGCGACGGGCCGACCTACTTCCTGACCCGCCTCCGGGCCGGCCGGCCCATCGAGGGCCTCTGCGCCGCCGACGTCGGACGGGACGTCCAGGAGATCCTGGCGGCCGCCCTGCGCGCGGCCGCGACGAAGCGGGAAGTCGAGCTGCCATCGATGTCGGACCCGTCCGACCCGGTCAGGCGTGCGCCGGCGCACCGGAGGTGAGCACGATGCCGACGATCACGGGGGTGGCGCACGTCGAGCTCAGCGTGCGGGACCTCGACACGAGCTCTCGGTGGTACTGCCGGCTGCTGGGCGCGCGCGAGGTGTTCCGCGAGCCGAACGAGCCCGAAGATCTGGTGGCCTGCGCGATCCTCGAGCCGCGGTCGGGCATGGTCCTCGCGCTCACGCAGCACGGGCGCCCCATCGAGGGGCCGTTCGACGCCCGGCGCGTGGGGCTCGACCACCTGGCGTTCGGGGTCGCCGACGAGCGGGCGCTGGAGACGTGGCGGGCGACGCTGGACGAGCTCGAGATCGCGAACAGCGGCATCCAGGACATCCGCTACGCCAAGAGCATCACCTTCCGCGACCCGGACGGGATCCCGCTGGAGGTGTTCCTCCCGGCGCGCCGCGCATAGAGCCCGCCCCGCCGGCCGTCAGGCGCCGCTCGCCGCCTCCAGGACCAGGACGGCCTCCTCGGTGAAGCTCACCGTCACCGCCTCTCCGGGTCGGGGAGGCGCCGCGCCCGGGTTGTTGAACGTGTCGAGCGAGACCGCGTTCTCGCCGAAGCGCACGCGGATCCGCACGATCGAGCCCAGGAAGTTGACGTCCTCCACCGTGCCCTGCATCCGGTTGCCCTTGGCCCCCGGCTCGTTCAGCGACACGATCTCGGGTCGCAGCGCCACCGCCCGGATCTCGCCGACGCCGGCGCCCTCGAGCCCCCGCGCCGCCCGGATCTCCTGGCCGTCGACCACGATCGCTCCCCGGCCGGGATCCGTCACCTCGCCGCGCAGGACGCTCAACGTGCCGACGAACGACGCGACGAACCCGGTCCGCGGAAAGTTGTAGATCTCGAACGGAGTGCCGACCTGCTCGACGCGGCCGTCGCGCATCACCACGACCCGGTCCGACAGCGAAAGCGCCTCCTCCTGGTCGTGGGTCACGTAGATCGTCGTGATCCCCAGCTCGCGCTGGATCGTCCGGATCTCGTTCCGGAGCGCCACGCGGATCTTCGCGTCGAGCGCGGACAGCGGCTCGTCGAGCAAGAGGACCTTGGGCTTGATCGCCAGCGCGCGCGCCAGGGCCACCCGCTGCTGCTGTCCCCCGGAGAGCTGGAACGGGTACCGGCCCGCCAGCGCGGGCAGCTTGATGAGCTCCAGCATCTCCCGGACGCGCGCGGCGATCTCCGCGGCCGGCCGCTTGGCCACCCGGAGCCCGAAGCCGACGTTGTCGCCGACGGTCATGTTCGGGAACAGCGCGTAGGACTGGAACACCATCCCCACGTTCCGCTGGTTGGGCGGGCGGCGGGTCACGTCGGCGCCGTCGATCCGGATCGCGCCGGCGGTGGGGGTCTCGAAGCCGGCGATCATCCGGAGCGTCGTGGTCTTCCCGCACCCGCTCGGTCCGAGGAACGACACGAACTCGCCGCGCTGGACGTCCAGCTCGAAGTGCTCGACCGCGGTCGAGAGCGCGAACTTCTTCTGCAGGCCGTGGATCTCCAGCATGCCCATGTGTGCGCCCTCAGTCCACGCGGGAGGGAGCGACGGCGCTCCTGCCCCCCGTCCCCCCACCGCATCGATCCATCGGGCCGCGACGAAGTGGTTGGCTCATGGCCTCTCAGTGCGCCCCGGCCGCCAGGCCCGGGGCTCGGCGGCCCAGGACCTGGATCAGCCCCATGCACGCCCACGTGATCACGAGAGTGATGATCGCCAGCGCCGACGGCTCGTACGCCCGGTTCGCGCCGATGAGCTGGAGGTAGGGACCGAAGGCCGGCCGGTCGAGCAGGCTCGCCATCGTGAACTCGCCGATGACGATGGCGAAGGTGAGGAAGGCCCCGCTCAGCACGGCGACCCGGACGTTCGGCAGGATGACCTTCAGGAGGATGGTCGCCCAGCTCGCTCCGAGGCTCTGGGCGGCCTCGGTCAGCGTGCGCACGTCGATGGCGCGGAGCCCGGCGTCGACGGCCCGGTACATGTACGGCATCGAGAGCGTCACGTAGCTGAACGTGAGGAGGAGATCGGTGGCCCGCTCGCTGCCCGTGAGCGGGAGGATCGACGAGCTGTTGTAGATCCGGAGGTACCCGAACACCAGCACGATCGCCGGGATGACCAGCGGCAGGAGCGTGACGAACTCCACCACGGGCCGCAGCTTGGGCAGGCGCAGCTGGATCCAGTACGCGGTCGGCACGACCAGCAGGATGCCGACGAGGATGGTCGCGACCGCCAGCGTCGTCGAATAGAGGAAGGCGGCGTGAAACCTCGGGTCGGTGAGGACGATGCGATACGCCTCGAAGCTGTAGATGCCGCGGCGGTAGCGCAGCGAAAACTCGAAGGTGCCGAGGAGCGGCAGGAAGAAGTAGAGCGCGCCCGCTAAGACGACCAGCCACGGCCCGAACCGGCGCCGCGTCATCGCAGCCACCGCTCGCTTCGCGCCCGGAGCCAGATGTAGGCGGCGTTGGACAGGCCGGTGATCGCGATCATCCCCAGCGCCAGCGCGTAGCCGAGATTCTGGTTGTGGAGCACGTCCCCGCGGATCTGGGCGAAGAGCAGGATGGTCACGATGTTGAGCGAGCTGCCCGTCAGCGCGTACGCGGTGGCCACCGCGCCGAACGCGTTGGCGAACAGGAGGAGCGTCGTGCCGACGAGCGTCGGCCAGAGAACCGGCAGCCCGACGTACCGCCAGTAGTCGACCGCGCTCCCGCCGAGGTTCGACGCCGCCTCGCGCCACTCCCGCCGGAGCCCGTCGATCGCGGGCGCCATGATCAGGACCATCAGGGGAATCTGGAAGTACATGTAGGTCAGGGCCAGGCCCCAGAAGCTCAGCAGGTTGAACCCCGCCTGGTAGATGTTGAGCCCGAAGAGGTTGACCAGGAGCACGGTAACCAGGCCCGTTCGCCCCAGCGTGGCGAGGAACGCGAAGGCCAGCGGCACGCCGGCGAAGTTCGAGGCCACGCCGGAAAAGGTCAGGAGGGTGGGCCGGACCCACCGCGGCAGCCCGCCGGCGATCGCGGCGTAGGCGAGGAAGAACCCGACGATCGCCCCGCCGACCGCGGACGCGGCGCTCACCTGGATGCTGATCCAGTACGCCCTGAGAATCGTCGGGTGCGCCAGGTCGCGGAGGTTCTGGAGCGTCAGGCGCCCCTCGCCGTCCTGAAACGCACCCACGATCAGGTAGCTGGTCGGCAGGATCAGGAAGAGGATCGCGAAGACGAAGAACGGGAGGAGCCCGACGAACTCCCACGCCGACCGCCCGGCCGGCGCCGACGCCGAGGCGCGCGTGGTGACGGACGCGGCCGGGCTCAGGGTCCGGTCCCGGGCGGGGTCGTGGCCTCGCGTCTCATCGGGCGTCCGCCCTCCCCTCGCCCCGAACGGCGGGCGAGAGGAAGAGCGGCGGTGCCGGGGCTACTTGACGTTCGCTCCGACGACGCTATCCCACTGCTTGGTGATGATCTCCTTGGCCTTGGCCTGCTGATCGAGCGTCGGGAACACGGCCTTCTCGTACGACTCGGCCGGGGGGAGCTTCGCCAGGAGGTCGGCCGGCACCTTCTTGCTCTTCACGAGGTCGTTGAACCGGATCGGGTGGCAGTATCCCTTGAGCCAGATGAGCTGTCCCTCGTCCGAGTAGAGGTGCTCCATCCAGAGCTTGGCGGCGTTCGCGTGCGGCGCGTAGGCGCTGATCCCCTGCACGTACACGCCGGCCACCACGCCGGTCTTCGGCACCACGACCTCGACCTTGGGATTGCCCTTGAGCGTGTCGCGGTCGGCGAGGGCGTTGTAGTCCCAGCGGATGATGATGGGCGTGGCGCCCTGCGCGAGGGAGGCCACCTTGCCGATCACCGGCACGAAGTTGCCGGCCTTGTTCAGGTCCGCGAAGAATTTCAGGCCCGCCTCCGCCGCGCGGTCGACGTTGCCGTTCGCCATTGCGAGCCCGGCGGCCAGGACGCCCTGGATGGCCTGGTTCGAGGAGCGCGGGTCGCCGGCGAGCGCGACCGAGTTCTTGTACTCGGGCTTGAGGAGGTCGGCCCAGTCGCGCGGCGGGTTCTTCACGATGTCGGCGTTGATCTGGAAGGCCAGCACGCCGTAGTAGTCGCCGTACCAGTAGCCCTCGCTGTCCTTCTGGTCGTTCGGGATCGAGGCCCAGGTCGCGACCTTGTGGGGAAGGAGCAACCCTTCCTTCTTCGCGGACGGGCCGAAGGACAGGCCGACGTCGATCACGTCCGGCGCCTGCGGGCCCTTGTTGCCCTTGTTCGCCTTGATGGCCTCGATCTCGTCGCCGGACCCGGCGTCGGGGTTGAGCTCGTTGACCTTCAAGCCGTACTTCTGCTTGAAGCTCGAGAGCATCTCCCCGTAGTTGCACCAGTCGTGCGGCAAGGCGATCGTCGTGAGCTGGCCTTCCTGCTTGGCGGCGGCCACCAGCTGCGCGTTGCCCGTCTGGCCGACGGCCACGCCGATCGCCGTCGCGACGACGAGCGTGGAGAGCAGGATGGTGCGGATTCCCCGTCGATACTTCATGTGTCCCTCCTCGAGTTCGGATCGTCCCGGTGGCGACGGCCTACGATCGGCCGCCGTGGTGACATTGTCAAGAGCGGCGCGGGTCGGCGGTGCGCGTCACCGGAAGCCGGCCCCCGGAGGCCCCGCGGCCGCCTCCAGCCACCGCGGGAACTCCGCCCCGTCGATGGCCGCCTCGGCCCGCGCCCACCGGGCGGCCCCGTAGGCGTCGAAGTCGAACGAAATCCGCGAGATCGATCGCTGGATCGCGGCCCAGAGAGCCCAGCCCACGTCCGAGACGATCATGTGGAGCCGGACGCGCCCGAGGAGCGAGGCGGTGGCCGTGCCGAAATAGGCGCGGCAGAGCTCCTCGATCCGGCCGGCGTCGTAGTCGAGCTCCCGGCACGTGTCTCCCAGCTCGAACGCCGGGTCGCCGTTGCCGCTGTACTCCCAGTCCACGATCCGAAGCCGCCCGTCCTGCTCGATGTAGTTGTCGGCGAGGAGGTCGTTGTGGCACGGCACCGTGGGCAACGCCCACGCGGCGAGCGCTGATCGGATCCGCTCCACGGCGGGCCGGCGGGCCGCGCACCCGGCGGGCAGCGGGAACCCGCGCTCGTGCGCCAGGGCGCGATAGCGCTCCGCGAGCGCCAGCATGTCGAAGTCGCGCAGGAAGCGGGGCCCGCGGTGGAGCGTGCGCAGCGTCTCGGCGATCCGCGTGGGCATCCCGGGCTCGGCGAGCGTGGCGTTCGTCATGGGCCGTCCGTGCAGGAACTCGGCGACCGTCGCCCCGCTCTCCGGAAAGTGGTGGAGGATCCCGGGGCCGATCCCCAGCGCGGCGGCGATGCGCGCGTTGTGGAGCTCGTTGGCGCGGTCGATCGCCAGGAGATCGGTGGAGGCGCCCGGGATCCGCACGACGAACGCGCGGCCGTCCACGTCGACGCGGTAGTTCGCATTGGTGAGCCCGTTCGCCAGGGGACGGATCGCCACCGCCCGGCCGCGCCAGCTCTCGACGTCGGCGACGATCTCTTCGACGGTGACCGGTCCTCGGGGGCTCATCGACCTCGCGCGGGGCCTTCCCGGCCGGATTCTAGCGCGCCCGCCGTGAGCGCCGCCAGCCTCGCCGGCCTCGGGAGCCGCCGGGTCGCCCGCGCAGGACCCCGCGGAACCCGCGGCCAGCGGGGCTCAGAGGTCGTTGCCCGAGTACGACTGGTTGAACGACTTGTTGCAGAGCGGGAAGTCGGGAACGATGTTTCTCAGCAGCGCGAGCGACAGCGGGCGCCAGTTCAGGAACGACGGGTCGACCACCTTCACGCGCTCCAGCCGGCCGCCCTCGCCGACCATGAGCCAGTGGATGATCCGCCCCCGCCAGCCTTCCACCAGGGCGAAGACCGGCTCGAAGGCGGGGCCCGGCTCCGGGCGGGCGTGCAGCGGGCCAGCCGGCAGCCCCTCCACCGCCTGCTGGATGAGGCGCACGGACTCCCGCGCCTCCTCCACCCGGACCAGGGTGCGCGCCTTCACGTCGCCGGACTCGAGCACCGGCACGCGGAACGACAGCGCGTCGTACGGCGCGAACGGATAGTCCCGCCGGGCATCCACGTCGAGACCCGACGCCCGCGCGACGAAGCCGAGGACGCCGTGATCGGCGGCGGTCTGGCGCGTCAGGCGGCCCGTCCCGTCGAGCCGGTCCGCCACCAGGGTGTTGCGCAGGCTGATCTCGACGATCTCGTCGAAGTCCGCCAGCGCGGCGCGCACCTCGTCGACGATCGGCACGCCGGGCGGGAGGTCCATGCGAACGCCTCCGGGCGTCAAGGCGCCTCGCATGAGCCGATGCCCGGTCAGGCGCTTCTGGAGGCGGAACAGCCGCTCGCGGATCCGGAAGCAGTGCGCGTGGGCCACGGCGAAGCCGGTGTCGTTGGCGATCATCCCGAAGTCGCCGACGTGGTTGTACAGGCGCTCCAGCTCGAGGAGGATCGCGCGCAGGTACCGTGCCCGGGCCGGGACGACCGTCCGGCCGAGGCGCTCGACGGCCCGACAGTAGGCGAGCGCGTGCCCGACGCTCGTGTCGCCGGAGATCCGCTCGGCCAGCTCCACGCCCTCGTCCGGCGTGCGGCCCTCGAAGAGCTTCTCGGTCCCCTTGTGCGTGAAGTAGAGGCGCGACTTCATGTCGATGATCGTCTCGCCCACCACGCTGAAGCGAAAGTGGCCCGGCTCGATGATCCCCGCATGCACGGGCCCCACCGGGATCTCGTAGACGCCCTCCCCGCCCACCTGCCGGAACGGAAACGGCTGACCGTCGTCCTGGAACTCCCGCGGCGCCGCGTCCTTCCGGAGCGGGAAGTAGTCGGCGGGCCAGAACGCGTGTCGGACGAGGGGGCGCGGGTCGGGATGACCCTGCGCCCGGATGCCGAAGAGATCAAAGATCTCCCTCTCGAACCGCGAGGCCGGGTAGTGGAACGTCGCGAGCGACGGGATCCCGGGCGCCTCCGGCGGCACCGCCGTCGTGGCGTGCAGGAGCCAGTGCTCGCGATCCTGCCCGAACAGATAGTGGACCTCGAACCGGCCGCGATCCCGGCGGCGGTCGGTCCCCGCCATCAGGATCAGCTCGGCCCCGAAGCTCGCCCGGAGCCACCTCGCAAGCGTCGGAGCGTCCGTCGAGGCGATCGCGCAGTGAAGCTCGTCTCCGGCCGACACGCGCACGTCGGTGACCCGTCCCGGGAACTGCGCGAGGAGCGCGGCGCTCAGTCCGTCGATCGCGCTCACCGGGTGACCAAGGGTTCGAGGGCGTTGATCCGACGGCCTCGATGGGACGGCCTTCGGCCTATGGCCGGCGGTGGGCTCACTGGTCTACCCTCCCCTTGAAGAAGAGAGACGAGAGCCTCAGAGGGGGATACCCGAGATATGGGTGGGCGCGGGATCGTCTCACGGCCCCACGATC
Source organism: Candidatus Rokuibacteriota bacterium (assembly GCA_044867785.1). Classification (GTDB taxonomy): domain Bacteria; phylum Methylomirabilota; class Methylomirabilia; order Rokubacteriales; family DASRDR01; genus DASRDR01. Next base: position 22,235 of record JBIOVM010000125.1, read on the forward strand.
TCCGCGATCCGGGTGAGCAGGCTCATCAGGGGCCCGGGGACTACGAGCCCCAACGTCAGGAGAGCCCCCAGGCACAGGCCGAGCGGCACGAGGCCCCACGACGACCGCTCTCCGGAGACCACCCCGCTCGGAGCCGGCCCGTACAGCATGCGGTTCACGTGCGCGACGAACCCGACGAATGCGACCGCGAGGAGAAGCAGGACGACGCCCATGAGCCAGGGTCGGCCGGCGGCGAAGCCGGCCCGCACCAGGGTGAACTCCGACACGAACAGGCCGAACGGCGGGAGCCCGGTCAGCGCCACGCCCCCGGCCAGGAACATCCATCCCGTGACGGGCATGACCCGGAGCAAACCGGACACGCGCGAGATGTCGGCCGACCGGTAGCGCTGGAGGATCCGCCCGGCGAGGAGGAACATGGTCGACTTCGCGAGCGCGTGATTGGCGAGATGCAGCATCGACGCCATCGTCCCCAGCGGGCCCAGCGCCAGACCGATGCACACCAGCCCCACGTGCTCGATGCTGGAATAGGCCAGCATGCGCTTGTAGTTTCGCTGGACCAGGAGGCTGAAAGCGGCGATGGCGAGCGACAGGAAGCCCAAGAGGACGAGGAGCCGGTTCGGGAATGCATCCCCCACCGCCGCGCTGATCACCGCCTTCCACCGGACGATCGCGTACAGCGCCACCGCGAGCAGCACGCCGGACATCATGGCTGAGAGCGGCGCCGGCGCCTCGGCGTGGGCGTCCGGCAGCCATGTGTGCATCGGCGCGAGCCCGGCCTTCGTCCCGTAGCCCACCAGGATGAACACGAACGCCAACTCCAGCACCTCCGGGTGGAGCGAGGGGGCGGCGGCCAGCAGAACGCTCCAGTTCAGGGCGGCCTCGTGGGGGCCGGCCAGGCGGACGAAGTCGAAGTAGCCGAGCACGGTCCCGCCGAAGGCGAGCGCGATGCCCACCGACCCGAGGACCACGTACTTCCAGGAAGCCTCCACGGAAGCCTGGGTGACGTCCAGCGCGATCAGGAGCGCCGAGGTGATCGTCGTCGCCTCGATCGCCACCCACATCAGTCCGACGTTGTTCGTCGTCACCGCGAACAGCATCGTGAACGCGAAGAGGTTGGCGAAGATCTGGAAGCGGCGGGCGCGTCGAGGCTCGTCGCTCGGAGCGAGCCCCGGACCGAGCCACGCCGTCACCGCCGCCACCGCCGAGATACACGCGGCCAGCAGCGCCGACAGGGCATCCACACGGAGAAGATCGTGCCAGCCGGCGACCACGACCCGCCCCGCCGCCGCCTCCCGGCCGAGGACGACGGCGGCGCCGAGCGGGATGAGGGTCAGGGTGGCGTTCACCCGCCCGACCGCCCGTCGGTAGGGCACGGTCACCAGGGCGAGCACGGCCGCCAGCAGCGGCGGTCCGAGCAGGAACGCCAGCGCGGTCACGTCTGCCTCAGTGCCTGAGCCGGCTGAGCCGCTCGACGTCGATGCTCTCGAACGTCTCGTGGATCCGGTACACGAAGATCTGCATCACCAGGAACCCGAGGAGGGCGTCCAGGAACACGCCCAGCTCGACGATCAGGGGGACCCCGTACGTCCCGAGGACGGCGAGGAGCGCCAGGCCGTTCTCCAGCATGAGGAAGCCGATCACCTGCGTGATCGCCTTCTTGCGGCTCACCAGCACGAAGAGGCTGATCAGGATGAGCCCCATCGCGAGGGGCATCCCCGCCCGGGTCGGCAGCCGGCTCAGCGTCACCAGCGGGCGCGAGATGACGTATCCCAGCAGCACCAGCAGGCCGGCGAGCGCCAGCGAGGTCGCCGTGTTCACGTAAGGCTCGAGCTCGCGCTCGCTCGGGAAACGGCGCTCCATGCGCCGAAGCAGTCGGGGGATTGCCACGCCCTTCACGACCACCAGCAGGCCGGCCACCCAGTAGAGGTCCTGCCGGCCGGCGTGGTGCGCGACGACGGCCGTCACGCCGGCCAGCACCATGGACTGCCACGCGAACGCGCTGACGTACGCCGGTACCCCGCGGCGGCACACCGGGACGAGCCCCAGCAAGAGGACCAGGCTCGACCCGAGGACGGAGATCTGGGAGAACGTCACGGTCGCCCCGTCACCTGAGGAGAAACGACGACGACACGGCGAGGAGGGCCAGGACGAACGACACGCTCAAGAGATCCGGGACACGGAACAGCCGGAGCTTGGCGATCCCCGTCTCGAGGGCGGACACGACGATGGCCAGGACCAGGAGCTTCAGCAGGAAGCTGCCGAGGGCCACGAGGAGCGCTCCTCCGGTCGCGGCGTCGGCCATCCCCCAGGGCACGAAGAGGTTGCCCAGGAGGGCGAAGAACACGAGGAGCTTGGTCGCGGCCGCCCACTCGAGGAGCGCGAGATAGCGCCCCGAGTACTCGAGCAGCATCGCCTCGTGGATCATGGTCAGCTCGAGGTGCGTGGCCGGATTGTCCACCGGGAGCCGTCCAGTCTCGGCCAGAGCGACGATGAAGAGCGCGACGAACGCCAGGAGGTGGCCCGGGCTCATGGAGGCGGCCGGGTCCGCGAGGGTGGCCGTGATGATTCGGCCGAGGTTCGTCGATCCCGCGCTCAGCGCCAGGGCGAACACCGCGAGTGCGACCGTCGGCTCGGCGAGCGCCGAGACGGTCACCGCGCGGCTGGCCCCCATGCCGCCAAAGGCCGAGCCCGGATCGAGACCGGCCAGCGCCAGGAAGAACGTCCCCAGGAGGAGCAGGTAGACGAGCACGACGAGGTCACCCCACGCATCGAAGGCGGAACGCGCCACCAGTGCCGGCACCAGGGCGACGGTCGCCACCGTGGCGGAGAACACGACGAACGGGGCGGCCCGGAAGAGCCAGGAGGCGTTGCGGGAGAGGACGACCTCCTTCTGGAAGAGCTTCCTCAGCTCGAGGTAGGGCTGCCACGGGGGCGCCCCCCGCCGGCTCTGCAGCCGCGCCTTCGTCCACCGGATCAGGCCCACCAACCCCGGTGCGAGGACGAGCTGGAGCGACGTCTCCCCCACGGCGACCAGGTAGCGCGTCAGCTCGTCCATCGGGCCACCAGGAGGAGGGTGACGAGCGCGAGGACCATGTAGAGCAGGTACAGGTGGAGGGATCCCGCCTGGAGCCAGCGCACGCGGAAGGCTATCCGGCGCAGGAAGGTCACCACCGGCGCGTAGAGGAGCCGCTCGAACCAGGGATGCACCGCGCTGCGGTACGCGATCGACTGCACGAAGTACCGCGACTCGGGATGGAAGTCGACGGCGAGATCCTCGGTAGGGCGGTACAGCTCGGCGAAGACGCGCCGCAGGGGCTCGGCGAATGCGGTGGCGGTGTACTCCATCCGCGGCGTCTGACCGATGCGGCCACAGCCCCACGTGTCGCCCACCCGCACGCGGCGATCCGCTCCGCCCAGCCGGAAGCCCAGGAGGACCGCGACCGGCACCAGGACGAGCACGCCGGCCAGGGTCGCCGGCGCGATGACGCCCACCATGCCGGGGGCCTCGATCGACAGCCGCGGCATCGCGGCCACGGGCCCCGGCGGCAGGCCGCCGATCCCCGCGACGACGCCACGCAGGCCGGGCACCACCAGGCTCGCTCCGACCCCCAGCCCCAGGCATGCGAGGGCCAGAACCCCCATCCCGAGCTGCATGCCGAGCGGTACCTCCCGGGCCTCCTGGGCACCGGGCGATCGGGGCAGCGCCAGGAAGCTGATCCCGAAGGCCTTCACGAAGCAGGCGGCCGCCAGCCCGCTGGCAAGCGCGAGCGCGCCGACCGCGAGCGGCATGAGGACGGCCAGCTCCGGCCGGGGCAAGGTCGATCCGCCCAGAAGCGCCTGGAACACGAGCCACTCCGACACGAACCCGTTGAGAGGCGGCAGGCCGGAGATGGCGGCGGCGCCGACGAGGAAGCAGAGGGCCGTGCGAGGCATGCGGGTGACGAGCCCGCCCAGCGCCTCCATGTTTCGCGTGCCCGTCGCGTGGGACACGGCGCCCGAGCCCAGGAATAGGAGTCCCTTGAAGCACGCGTGGTTCAGGGTGTGATAGAGACCGGCGACCAACCCGACCAGGGCCATCGCCGTGAGGCCGTAGCTGTGGAAGGCCAGCCCGGCGCCCAGCCCGAGGAAGATCACCCCGACGTTCTCGATCGAAGAAAAGGCGAGCAGCCTCTTGAGATCCGGCTCCATCAGCGCGTACAGCACGCCGAGGAGCGCGGAGGCCGCGCCGACCCCCAGGACGACTCCGCCCCACCAGGCCGGGCCACCCCCCAGGAGGTCCAGCGCGACCCGCAGGAGACCGTAGACGCCGAGCTTGATCATCGCCCCGGACATCAGGGCGGACACGTGGCTCGGCGCGGCCGGATGCGCGAGCGGCAGCCACACGTGCAGCGGCACCACGGCCGCCTTGGAGCCGAACCCGACGAGGGCGAGCAGGAAGGCGGCGTTCCGCAGGTCGGCGGGCAGCGCCGCCGCGTGCGTCCTGAGATCATCGAACCCCGTCGACGCGGCGCCCGTCCCGAGGAGCAGGAAGGCCGCCATCACGAGGACGAGACCGCCGTGGGCCATGGCGAGATACCAGAGGCCGGCCTGCCGCGTCTCTCGGCGCTCCGACTCGGTCAGGACGAGGAAGTAGGAGGCCAGCGACATGAGCTCCCAGAGGAACAGGAACGTGACGATGTTGTGGGCGAGAGGGACCAGGCTCATCGCCAGGAGGAACACGTTGAGCATGGCGCCGAGCCACCGGAGGGCGGGGCCGCGCTCGTACGCGCGCGAGTACGCCCCGCCGAAGAGCGCGGCCGGCACCGCGACGATCTCGACGACCAGGAGGAAGAACGCCCCCAGCCGATCCAGGCGCAGGCTGACTCCGCCCGCGAATCCGAGCAGTTGCGGGATCTCGACCCGGAGCGGAGTCCCCCGGGCCAGGGCATCCAGGGCCAAGACGAGGCCAGCGACGCTGCCGGCGATCGCTCCGGCCGTCGCGGCCGTGCGGACCGCCCGGCCCGTCCGCGCGACGAGCGCGCCGCCCGCGCCGGCGGCGTGCCCCAGCAGCATCGCGAGGAGAAGCGCGAGCGCCCCAGGCACGTCAGCGCGGTGAGGAGCGAGACGGCAACCGGTCGAGCGCCGCCAGGATGCCCCGCAGGATGTCGGTCGGCTCGGGAGGACATCCGGCCACGAAGGCGTCGACCGGCACGATCCGGTCGACGCTGCCCGCGATCGCGTAGCTCCCCCGGAAGACCCCGCAGGTGCGGGCGCAGTCACCGACCGCGACCACGAGCTTCGGGTCGGGCGTCGCCTCGTAGGTCTTGCGGAGTGGCACCTCCATGTTGCGCGTCACCGGGCCGGTCACGAGCAGGAGGTCCGCATGCCGAGGCGAGGCGACGAAATGGATCCCGAAGCGCTCGCAATCGTAGACCGGTCCCGTCAGGCCGCTGATCTCCAGCTCGCAGCCGTTGCAGGACCCGGCGTCCACCTCCCGGACGGCGAGCGCCCGACCGAGCAGCCGCCGCACCCGGGCCTCCACCTGCCGCGCCACGTCGACGGCCGCCGGGTCGCCGGCGTCGAGCGGCTCGGTCGCGATACCCACCCGCAGGATCTTGGCGAGGAGCGACACGTCAGCGGCGCCGGTCCTCGCGCTTCAGCGCGCGAAGCATGTCCTGTGACCCTACCAGCTGGTTGCTGAATATCCGGCGGGCGATGGCCAGGAGATCGGCGACCAGACGGTCGCGCAGCGTGTAGCGGACCGCCACCCCTTCCTTGCGGGCGACGACGACCTGGTGCGCCCGGAGCACCGCGAGGTGCTGGGACACGCTCGACTGGTCGAGGGCGAGCGCGGCCTGCAGCTCCTGCACGGTGCGGTCCCGCTCGACCAGGAGCTCCATGATCCGGATCCGGACCGGATGCGCGAGGGCCTTGAAGAACCGCGCCTTGAACGCCTGGAGCTCCCCGACCGGATGGGTGGTGTCCACGGGCGGGGATTGTATAGTGATACTCGAATATATTCCAATGAAGATATCCTCGATGCCGTAGAGGGGGGCGACGTGGGACTCTACCTAGCCCGAGCGGGCCGGACGGTCGGACACGAGCCGAGCGCCTCCATCACCTGGCTCGAGTACACCGAGGCTCTGGCTCTGGCCCTGGAGTCGGCGACGGACTCGAGGCCCGCCCACCCCCTGGTCGCCCCTGTGCTCTCCCCCGCCAGCGACGCGCCCGACGAACCGGCGAACCTCGACCTACCGTGGGCCGCCCGGGCCCTCGAACAGGCACTCGAGCACGTCCAGGAACGCGCCCGGCGGTCGGTCGGACTGGTCAACGCTCTGGAGCTACAGTGCGAGGCGGCGCCGCTTCGCCTGCTACTGATGCGGCTCTACGCGCGGCTCGGACACGAGGATCGCCTGAGAGCGCTGGCCCGGGAGACGCAGGCCCTGCTCTGACGTCCGCGGGATCTCCGGGCGCTACCGCTCGCCGGCCGCGCCGCGGGCCACCGGCGCCGGGGCGATCCGCTGGGGCAGCCGAACTGATGCGCGCGCCAACTTCCCGCGATCCCGCGTGACGTCCGCCTCGACGAGCCAGGAGTCACCAGAGCGCGACGCGGAAGCCGCGGCCGAGGCGCCCCCAAGCGCGGCGGCGGCTATGGCTGAGGGAGACGTCCACGGGGCATGGCCACGAGGTGCAGGATCTTGCCTCCGCTACTGACCAGGGGCTGGCCGCGCTCGACATGGGGAAGCCCCGCGCGCCGCCATTCCTCGACCATGACACGAGCGGTCGGTGAGCCGTCGGCCAGCGCGCCGAGGAACGTCGTCACGACGTGCCCCACGTCGAGGCTGCCGACGCTCGGGTGCACGAGGATCCGGACACGGGGCAACCCGTCGGCGCTCTCCTCCTCGACCAGCTGGTAGTCGGTCGGACCGCCCCCGCACCGTGCCGGAAGCACCTCCTCCAGGATGCGGACCACATCGGTGTCCAGGAACGTCATGCCTCCCGCCGTCAGCTTCTCGTAGCTGCGGATGGCCGAGAGGTGCGTCGACCAGCCCCGCGCCTCGAGGGGACATCCACACCGACGCCGCCCGATCTCGGCGCGATCGCCGAGTGAAACGTTGAAGAGGACCAGGGCGGTCGCGGGACGGAGCGTGGTCAGCAAGAGAGCGCCCGGCGGGAGCGACGCGGGCGGGGCCGGCTGGATCACGGCGACGAGGTCCTCGAACAGATGGACGTCGTCGGCGGCGCCGGGTTGGAGACACCCATAGGCGACGACGCCGCCCGCGTCGGCGCTGCCGTAGTCGGGTAGGGCCTCCGCGCCCGTGCGGCCGATCGCCTCCAGGCGGGCGGTCGTCACGGGCTCGCCGGTCACGGTGAAGCGCGCGCCCCTGAGATCCAGTCCAGCCTGCTCGGCCGTGCGGCACAGCCGGACGGCGGAGCTCGGAAACGCCCACAGATGCGGAACCTCGCCAGTCCCGAGCACGCCGGCCATCCAGCGCGCGATCGGCAACGGATCGTCCAGCGGCACGTGGTCGACGGGGGGCAGCGGGCGACGCGTCGCGAGGCTGGTCCACCGGAGCGCGCGCAAGCTCCAGCGGTAGCGCGGGCTCATGTCCGGGGCCGACGGGTCCATCTGCGAGAACCACCGGGACACCGGCAGCCCGAAGCCGTGGTGGCGGAGCACCGTGCCGGGGCCAGGCACGCTCCAGATCGCCTTTTCCCAGGCCATCCCGCCCCTCGCCTCGAAGACGAGCACGGTGTTGGCGGCCCGCTCCCGGATGGTCGCGAGGGCGAAGGGGACGGGGCTACGGGGTCCCCGGCTTCCGGCGGTCGCCGCCCACATGTGCGGAAGCACCGTCGGGTTCCGGAGTCCGGCCGGATCCACGGTGAACGTGACGCCGCCGCGGCGAACCGGGACGCGCCCCTTGAATTCGTCGATGGTCAGATAGACGCCCGCCGCGGCCAGGGTTCGCAGCGCGCCTTCCACGCCGTCCCGCCGGACGAGGGCGTCGAGATCGCCAGCCGTGCACCCTGCGGCGTCGAGGAGGCGCTGGTACGGGCTCCGGAGATGGCCGAAGACGGCCGACCGGACCAGCGCGCGGAAGGCCGCTTCGCGACCGGCCAGGCGCTCGGCCACCGCCTGTGCGGCCTCCGCCGTGCGCACCGGCGTCCGCAGGAACGCCGGCAGATCCCGGAGCAGGCGGCCACCGGTGACGAGATCGTGGGCCGTCCGACGCCACGCAGCCAGGCCACCACCCGTCACGCCGCCGCTCCGCCTGACGTACCGGGCAGAAGCGAGTCGATCACCGCCACGAACCCATCGCCACCCTCGAGATGCGGAGGCGGGGCCAGCCGGACGGTCCCGTCGAGCAACCGGCCCACCGCCACCGCCAGGGCAGCCGGCTGAAGCTCGTCCCACGACATTGTCAGCGCGAGCCGATGCCGGGCCAGAACGACGCCTCGGTGCGCCTGGTCGCTCCCCCGCGCGGTGCGCGGGATCACGACGGCAGGTCGCGCCGCGGCGAAGAGCTCGCAGACGGTGTTGAAACCGGCCATCGCGACGACCGCGTCGGCCGCCGCCAGGCATTCGGGCAAGTCGGCGACCTCGTCGAGAAAGCGGACGCCCTGCACGGCCGCGCTCGCGGCCCTGAGCCGGCGCCGGTCGGACACCGGCATGAGCGGGCCGCCGATCAGGACCGAGGTGAACGGGACCCGCTCGGACCCGCGTCGATGCGCCTCGAGAAGGGCAGCCAGCACGGGGTAGCCGTCTTCACCCCCGCCGACCGTCCCGACGACCATCGCTCGGTCGGGGGCGCCCAACTCTCCGCGGCGGGCCCGGGCGCGCGCGAAGTCGACGGTCGTGCCGAGATACCCCACGCACATGGTCTTCGCCGCGACCGCGCCCGAAAGACCGTACTCCTCGACGGGGTCGAAGAAGTCCCGCTGCCCGAAGACGACGATCGCATCGTACAGGGTCTCGAGCAGATCGGGGATCCCGTCGCCGGCCCAGGCGCGTCTCGTGGCGACCGCGTCGCCGACGATGTCGCGCAGGCAAAGGACGAAGCGGGGTCGGGGCCGCCGGGCCGCCAGCCGACCGAACACCGGAAGGAGCTCGCCGCGGAGGCCCGCCGGCGCGTGGTCGACGACCACCACGTCCGGAGGATGCGCCTCGACAAGGCGCAGGAGCGCGGCCGTCCGGTCGGCGAGCACCTCCGCGAGGGCGCGCGCCGAATCTCGCGCCACGTACGTCGTGGCCCCGGTCTTGACGATCGGCGGAAGGACGATGTAGGGCGCGTCGGCGGGTGTCAAGAACCGATCCGCGACCGGCGAGCCGGTCGCCAGGGCCGGCTCGACGGCCGCTCGGCATCGTCGGAGCTGGCGGGCCAGCCGCAGGATCCGACGCAGGTGACCGGTCCCGTACGAGTCGTGCGAATAGAAGAGCACGCGCACCGCCGGCATCGCGCTCACGGCGCCGCGGAGCGAAAGGCGCGGGCGGCCCGGTCGAGCCTCCGGTGCGTCCTCACGTGGCCGGTGGAGCGTCGGCCGCCCCGCTGGCTATCAGCGACGGCCGCCGGTCGGAGCGAGCCGAGCCGGACCGCTACGGTCTCCCGGCGCCGCCGCGCGTGACCAGCGCCAAGGCGATCCGCTCCGGGGTGATGGGCAGCTCGGTGATCCGTGCGCCGGTGGCGTCGCGGATCGCGTTGGCGATGGCGGCCGGCGCCGGCACGATGGGCGGCTCCCCGACCCCGCGGGCGCCGAAGGGGCCCGACGGCGAGGGCACCTCGACGATGATCGTCTCGATATTCGGGAGGTCCGCCGCGGTGAGCTTTCGGTAGTCGAGCAGGCTCGGGTTCGTGAGGCGGCCGTTCTCGTCGAAGAGGAGCCCCTCCGTGAGCGCGAAGCCGAGGCTCTGGACGGCGCCGCCCTGCATCTGGCCCTCAACGCCGAGCGGGTTGATCGCCTTGCCGGCGTCCTGCACCGCGACGAAGTCGTGGAGGGTCACCTCTCCGGTCTCGGGATCCACCTCGACCCGCGCCAGCTGCGCGGCGAACGCGGGCGCCTGCACCGCGAACGCGATGTGGCTCACGCCGAGCACCGGGGGCACCTTGGACATGTAGAGGTTGCCCTTCTTGCCGATCTGGGCGAGCGTGATCGACCGGCTCGGCACGCCGCGGACGGTCACCTTGCCGTCCTCGATCTCGAGGTCGTGGATCGAGGCCTCCATCTCGGACGCCGCGATCTCGAGCGTCTGGCGGCGGGCATCCTCGGCCGCCTGCATGACGGCGGCGCCCACCGTGTAGATCGTCTTGCTGCCCGCGCTGAGCCCGGTCAGCGGCGCACTGTCGGTGTCGCCGGTTGTGATGCGGACCCGGTCGACGTCCACCCCGAACGCGGACGCGGCGATCTGGGCGAGCCCGATGTTGGTGCCGGCGATGTCGACCTGCCCGGTCAGGACCTGCAGCGATCCGTCCGGGTTCAGCCGCACCGTGGCGCCCGTCGGCTGGAGCCCGGGAATCCACCCCCCGACCGCGAGCCCCGTGCCGCGCAGCCCGTGGCCGTTCTTGCCGCCGCTCTTGGCCCACTCCTCACGGGTCGTCCAGAGCCGGTGCTCGGCGAGCCGGCGGAGCACCTCCTTGGCGCCGTTGCTCTGCCAGGGCTGGCCGTTGGCCATCGGATCGCCTTCCTGGATGAGGTGCCGGAGCCGGAACTCGACCGGGTCGAGCCCCAGCCGGCGGGCGATCTCCTCCATGTGCGAGTCGAGCGCGAAGATCGTCTGCGGGGCGGTCGGCGCCCGGTAGGCGGCGACGCTCGGCTTGTGCGTCAACACCTCGAAGCCGCGGACGTCGAAGCTCGGCCACTTGTAGAGGCTCCCGAGGAACACGGCGCTCATGGTGAGCACCGCGCCCGAGATCGAGCCGGAGTCCAGGATCGTCTCCGCCTCGAGCGCCATCAGCGCTCCGTCGCGCGTGACGCCCGTCTTCAGCCAGATGACGACCTGGGGCGCGGGCATCCCCGCTTCCAACTCCTCACGCCGCGTCATCACGTAGCGGACCGGCCGCCCCGTCGCCCGGGCCAGGAGGGCCGTGATGGGCTCGCAGAGCGCGCGGATCTTGCCGCCGAACCCGCCGCCGCACTCCATCGGGATGACCTTGACGCGGTTCTCGGGAATCCCGAGCACGTCGGCGACTTCCGAGCGGGTGTTGAACGACCCTTGCGTGCTGGCCCAGATCGTGAGGAGCCCGTTGCTGTCCCACTGGGCGAGCACCGCATGCGGCTCGAGATACCCCTGATGGACCATGGGCACCCGGTACGTGTGCTCCAGCACGAGGTCGGACTCGGCGAATCCCTTGGCCACGTCCCCGCGATGGAGGTGTGCCTGCTGCGCGACGTTCGCGGCCTGGCTCGGCGCCGCTTCGCCCGTGGCGGCGGCGACCCCCGAGTGGGCCAGGGCCTCGCTCGTGTCCGCCTCGGTACCGGCGTCGGCCACCGGTGGCGCCCCGGGACGCATGGACAGGAGGGGATCGATCGCGACCGGCAGCGGCTCGTAGGTGACCTCGATCAGGTCCAGGGCCTCCTCGGCGATCGCCGGCTCGTCGGCGGCCACGGCCGCCACCGGCTGGCCGGAAAAGACGGCGCGATCGATGGCGAGGACCGCATGCGCGCGCGTGGGCGGCTTCCGCTTGAGCTCGGGAATGTCCGCGGCGGTCAGAACCGCCCGCACGCCGGGCAGCGCCCGCGCGCGGCTCGCGTCGATGCGGAGGATGCGCGCGTGCGCGTGCGGGCTTCGCAGGAGCTTCGCGTGAAGAAGGCCGCGGGGCTGGAGGTCGGCCACGTACGGGACCTGTCCCGTGACCTTCTCGGGGCCGTCGGGCCTCGGGATGGAGAGTCCGACCCCCTTCACCTCTCGCGTCGTCTTCATCGCCATGGCACGTGTGCTCCCTCGAGTAGCGGTGCGCTACGCCTGGGCGTGGGCCGCTTCGCGGATGGCGTCGAGCATCTTCGTGTAGCCGGTGCACCGGCACAGGTTGCCGGCGATGCCGTACCGGATCTGCTCCTCGGTGGGCCGCGGCGTCTCGGCGAGCAGGGCGGCGGCCGCCATCAGCACCCCGGGAATGCAGAAGCCGCACTGCGGCACGCCGTGGCGGACGAAGGCGTCCTGCAGCGGGTGGAGGACGCCGTTCTTCGCGAGCCCTTCGATCGTCAGAACCGACCGGTTCCGGGCCTGGAGCGCGAGCACCAGGCAGCTCGCGACCGGCTGCCCGTCGAGGTGGACGGTGCAGGCGCCGCAGTCGCCGGTCCCGCACCCCTCCTTCGGGCCCGTGAGGCCGATCCGCTCGCGCAGCGCGTCCAGCAGGGTGTCGTACGCCTCTACGAGCGCCTCCACGGGCTCGCCGTTCACCTCGCACCTCAGGACTTGCTTCGACACGTGTCGCCCTCCGTGAGCGTCAGGCGCCCGCGCGCGCGAGCGCGGTCGTGAGCGTGCGACGGGTCAGGACCTGGACCAGGTGCCGGCGGAAGTCGGCCGAGCCCCGCTGGTCGCTGATGGGCCGAGCCGCGTCGACCGCCGCGCGGGCCGCGCGCTCGATCAGCTCGGGCGTGACCGGCTGGCCCTCCAGCACGCGCTCGGCCTCCGCGGCCCGGATCGGCGTCGGCGCGACCGACGCCAGGGCGATCCGGGCCTTCGTGCAGACGCCCCGGGACAGCGTGAGCTGGGACGCCACCCCGACGACCGCGATGTCGAGCTCCCGTCGCGGCGTGTGGCGCCGGTAATTCCCGCCGCTGTGGGGGCCGGGATGAGGCACGGCGATCTCCACCAGCAGGTCGCCCGGCCCGAGCACCGTGCGCCGGACGCCGAGGAAGAAGGAAGCGAACGGCACCCGCCGGGTTCCGTGCGGCCCCTGGATGACCGCCTCGGCGTCCAGCGCCAGGAGCGGGGGCGCCATGTCCGCCGACGGGGCGGCGTTGCAGAGATTCCCCCCCAGGGTGGCCAGATTCCGTACCTGGACGGATCCGACCAGGGCGCCGCTCTCGGCGATGGCGGGATAGGCCGCATTCACCCCGGGATCGCGCTCGAGCGTGCGGGCCGTCACCGCCGCGCCGATCCGCAGGCCGGACCCGTTGGCCCGAGCCAGCTGCCGGAGCCGGGGCACCCCGGTCAGATCCACCACGTACCCCGTGCGGAGCACGCCGTTCTTGAGCTGCGGGAGAAGATCGGTCCCGCCGGCCACCAGCTTCGCATCCGGCCCGCGCTCGGCCAGGAGGCGCACGCACTCGTCCACGGTCTCGGGCAACAGCATGTCGAAGCGTCGCACACGGTCCCCCTGTGCTGGCTGAATGGCGTCGAAACCGACCTTCGAATCGTATCAGAAAGCGCGCGGAGCGAAGCGGCCCCGATCGCCGCGCGCGTGCCAGCGAACCCGGGGCCACCGCTGGACCTCTCGCCGGGGCAGGACCTCCTCCACGGCGACGGGTCTCGCCCTCCCCGCCGACGGCGGACGGAACCGAAGGCGCCCGGCCAGCGGTGACCGCGCGGGCGGCCGGCAGGATGGCCGCCGCCGAATCACTGTCGTCGTGCATCCTGCCCTCGGCCCGGTCGCGCGGCCCGTCGGCCGACTCGGATCCGGCGAGCGCGGGCCGCGCGGCGTCTGCCCGGTCCGCCCGCCCCGATTCGATCCGTCGGCGGCTCGTCACAACATGCTTGCGAGATCGCGCATGAGCGGCGAGGAGGTTGGCGACGCGCGGCTCACCACCTCGCCCCGCCGCTTGTCCCCCCCGGTGGAGCGGCGGTAAGCTCGGTCCGTGCCGGCCCGCTACACCCTGATCAATCCCGCCACCGAGGCGCCGCTCCGCGAGATCGTCTACGCGCGGCCGGCGGAGGTCGAGAGCGCGGTCGCTCGGGCCCGCGCCGCCCAGCGGGACTGGCGCCACGTGCCGGTGGCGGCGCGGGTCCGCGCCGTGAGCCAGATGGCGCCCGCCTTTCGCGCGATGGCCGACCAGGTCGCCCTCGACATCACGCGTCAGATGGGCAAGCCGCTCCAGCAGGCGCGGAACGAGATCGACACGATGATCGACCGCGCGGAGACCATGTGCCGGCTGGCCGAGACGGCGCTGGCCGACGAGTCGCTCCCGCCCAAGGCCGGGTTCGATCGCTTCATCCGCCGGGAGCCGCTCGGGGTCGTCCTCGACATCGCGGCGTGGAACTATCCCCTCCTCATCGCCGTCAACGTGATCGTGCCCGCGCTCCTCGCCGGCAACGCGGTCCTCGTGAAGCACGCGCGGCTGACGCCGCTCTGTGGACAGCACTTCGTCGACGCGTTCGCCCGCACCGACGTGCCGGCGGGCCTCGTCGCCGCGCTGACGCTCGACCACCAGGCGACTGCCGCCCTGATCCGGTCGGGCCAGATCGACTACGTCTCGTTCACCGGCTCGGTCGCCGGCGGCCGTGAGGTTTACAGCCACGTCGCCGAGCGCTTCATCGACGCCGGCCTCGAGCTGGGTGGCAAGGATCCGGCCTACGTCTGCGCGGACGCGAACTTCGAGTTCGCGGTGGAGAACGTCGTCGACGGCGCGTTCTACAACGCCGGCCAGAGCTGCTGCGGCATCGAGCGCGTGTACGTCGCGCGGTCGCTCTACGACCGCTTCGTCGACGCCGCGGTCGCGCTCGTCCGGCAGTATCGGATGGGCGACCCCGAGGATCCGGCGACCACGTTGGGGCCCCTGGCCCAGCGGAAGGGCAAGGACCTGGTCGAGCAGCACGTGGCCGAGGCGCGCGCGGCGGGCGCGCGCGTGCTGACGGGCGGCACCCCCTGGCGCGGCTCCGGCTACTTCGCCGAGCCCACCGTCCTAGTCGACGTCGACCACCGCATGAAGGTGATGTGGGAGGAGACCTTCGGGCCGGTGGTCGGGATCATGCCCGTGCGGGACGACTCGGAGGCGGTGCGCCTCATGAACGACAGCCCCTACGGCCTGACCGCCTCGGTGTGGACCGAGGACATGGACCGCGCGACGCGCGTGATGACCGAGCTCGAGGCCGGCACCGTCTACGCGAACCGCTGCGACTACCTGGACCCCATGCTGCCGTGGGTGGGGGTGAAGGACAGCGGCAAGGGCTGCTCGCTCTCCCGTCTCGGCTTCGTCCACCTGACGCGCCCGAAGAGCTTCCACCTGCGTACTCGCACGGGCTCCGCGTAACGGCCACCGCCCCGGAGCTCGCCCCCCGGATCCGCCGCGCCCGGCCGGCTCACCGACGCCCACCACCTCGCGTCACGATCGGAGGCTGCTGATGCCCCCACGCTCGAGCATCCCCATCAGCCACTTGGCCACCGGCCCCACGCCGCCCACCGCGGCCAATCCGACCTGGCCCAACGTGCTACACACACGGATCGCGGACGTGGTGACCAGGATGGGACCGGCCCCCTGGTCCACGCGGCTCATCGCCGACGAGCGGCAGCTCGTCACGCTCATCGCCGCCCCGCCGGGAGGCGGCAACCGCCCCCACTGGCACGCCGACTTCGACGAGTGGTGGGTGGTGTTCGCCGGCCACCTCGAGTGGGAGCTGACCGGCGACGTCGTGGTCCGGGCGGAGAAGGACGACATCGTGTGGGTCCCGCGGGGGACCGTCCACCACATCCGGAACGTCGGCGACGAGCTGGCGCTCAGGATGGCCGTGGCCATGCCGCCCGCGACCCACTACTACCACCCCTGCGAGCAGTGCGGCTACACGGACGACGGCCCGCGAGAGTTCTGAGCTCCTCCGTCGGCCGGCGGCGGCCGGAGGACGCGCGGGGGGGTCACCCCTTCACCGCGCCGGTGAGCGCGGCGACGTAGTGCTCGACGAAGAACGAGTAGACGATCGCGACCGGGATCGACCCCAAGAGCGCCCCTGCCATGAGGGGCCCCCAGTAGTACACGTCGCCACGCACGAGCTCGGTGAAGACTCCGATCGGGATCGTCTTCTGCTGGGGTGACGAGAGGAAGACGAGCGCGTAGAGGAACTCGTTCCACGACAGGGTGAACGCGAAGATCCCCGCCGAGAGGATCCCGGGAACGGCCAGCGGAAAGGCGATGCGCACCATGGCCTGGAAGCGGCTGGCCCCGTCGATCCGGGCGCAGTCCTCGATCTCCCGCGGAATGGTCCGGAAGTATCCCATCAGGAGCCAGGTGCAGAACGGGATCAGGAACGTCGGGTACGTCAGGATCAGCGCCCAGGGCGTGTCGGCGATCCCGAAGGCCGTCACCACGTTGCCGAGCGGGATGAAGAGGAGCGTCGGCGGGACCAGGTAGGTGATGAAGATCAGGGTTCCGAGCGGCGCCGCCCAGCGGAACTTGAGCCGCGCGAGCGCGTACCCGGCCAGGAGCCCGCAGCAGAGCGACAGTCCGGTCGAGACGGTCGCGATGAAGAACGTGTTCCACGCCCAGCGACCGAACATCGTGCGATCGAAGAGGTCCTGGAAGTGCTTGAGCGTCGGGTGCACCGTCCAGAAGGGGTTCATCCGCACGTTGTAGAGCTCGGGATCGGGCCGGATGGAAGTGATCACCATCCAGTAGAACGGGAAGAGCGTGACGACGACGACCATCGCCAGGGGGATGTGGAAGGTGAGCGCGCGTTGGAGGGGCCCCCCGCCTCGGACCGCCATGGGTCAGTCGCTCCGCCGGATGTACCAGAGCTGGAACACGATGACCGCCAGGAGGAACGGGAAGAGGGTGAGCGAGATGGACGCGCCTTGCCCCAGCTTCGCGGCGCGCATGGCGATCTCGTAAGCGTACGTCCCGAACACGTGGGTGCTGCTATACGGCCCCCCGCGCGTGAGGACGTAGATCAGCTGGAAGTCGGCGAACGTCGCGATCATCGAGAACAGGACGACCACGAGCATGATGGGCTTGATCAGGGGAAGCGTCACGCGCCAGAACCGCTGCCATGCGTTGGCCCCGTCGATCTCCGCCGCCTCGTGGAGGTCGGGGTTGACGGTCTGGAGCCCGGCCAGGAGCGTGATCGCGAAGAACGGCATCCCCCGCCACACGTTCACGGCGATCAGGCAGCCCATCGCCAGCACGCCGTCCCCGAGCCACAGGATGCGCTTGGAGATGAGACCGGCGTTCAGGAGCATCCAGTTGAACACGCTGAACGTCGCGTCGAACATCCACTGCCACGCGAGCGTGCTGAGCACGGTCGGGATGATCCACGGGAGCAGCATCCCGGCCCGGACGATCCGCTTGAACCGGAAGTGGTGGTTCAGCAGGAGCGCCGCCGCCATCCCCAGCGCCAGCTTGAGGATCGTGGCGATGAAGGTGTAGATGAACGTGTTCTGGAACGCCTTCAGGAAGATGGCGTCGTTCCAGTTCACGCGGAAGTTCGCGAGCCCGACGAAATTGCCGGGCCGGCCCACGACCTTGTCGGTCACCGCCAGCCAGAGGCCGAGCGCGAACGGATAGGCGATGAACACGGTCAGGATGACGAGCGTCGGCGCCAGGAGCGCCGCGGCCAGCACATGCTCCTTCTCGAAGAGTTGCCTCAGGCTGCCGCGGACCCTGGCCCGGGGCAGCCCGAGGGTGACGGGCGCCGGCGCCACCGCCACGGTGGCGGCCCCGTCGGGCTGGATCGGACGGCTAGGATGATCGGCCATGGTCCTCTCGGGACGCTCGGCCGCGGACGGCCTGGCTGACCGGGCCCCGCGAGCGGGGCCCGGCCGACATGGTCACGCGGCGCCGTAGGCCTTCTTCAGCTCGCCCTCGGCCCACTTGGCGGCGTCCTCGGCCTTCATGCCTCGGATGGCCTGGGCGTACATGTCGACCATGATGTACTTGACGAGGGCCTCGGACGCCTTCCGGCTCGGCGGGCCGGGCCACCCTGGCGAACGGCCATACTTGATCGAGTCCTTGAAGGGCGCCAGCTTCGGGTCCCTCTCCCACAGGGCGTGCTTCTCCCAGAACGGAGTCGGACCCATCAGGTAGCCGTCGTTGGCGGTGAAGTAGCTGTCGTACTGGGGGCGGTCCATCAGCCAGCGGACGAACGCGACGGCGACGTCCTTGTTCTTCGTGTGCTTCATGATGGCCCGGGCCTGGGCGCCCATCTGGTAGAAGCGGCCGGCGGGCCCCTTCGGCATATGTCCGTGATCGGTCACCTTCACGATGTCCGGGAACTGGCGCTTGGCGACGAAGTAGATGCTGGACCCGTTGAGCGTCGCCGAGATCGTGCCGGCGTGGTAGGCGCGGTTGTTGCTGCTGTCGTCCCAGGCGAGGCCGCCCTCGTCGAGGGCGTCCTTCCACATGGCCTGCGTGAACTTGAGGGCCTCGATCGTCTCCCTGCTGTTGATCATGACGCGCTTCTGCTCTTTGTCGACCTCCTGGCCGCCGAAGCACCAGGTCACCGCGTAGGCCCAGCCGTTCGGGTCACCCAGGCTGTGGCCGAAGCCCTGGCCGATCGGCCGGTCCTTCTTCTTCAGCTCCGTCCCGACCTTGCGGAACTCGTCCATGGTGTCCGGGAACTTCGTGGCCCCGGCCTCCCTGAACCAGTCGGTCCGGTAGGCGAAGGTGGCGGGCGAGACGCCCATCGGCACCGCCTTCCAGCGAGTACCGACGAAGGTCGACTGGCGGAAGATGTCGTAGATGCCTCCGTCCCGCTTGTCGATCTGCTCCGCCAGCTCGTCGACGTCGTGGATCCCGTCGGTGTAGAGATGCGCCCAGTTGTTGTGGAACTGGATGATGTCGGGACCGGCCTTCGTCTCGATGGCCGACGCGATCCGCGGGTTGAGGTCGTTGAAGTTGATGAGCTCCACCGTGACGTCGACCCCGGCCTGCTTGCCGAACTCTGCCCCGAGCCGCTTCAGCTCCGTGTCCGCCGCCGGGACGAAGCTCACCCATTCGAGGAGGTGGAGCTTCGTGCCCTTGGGAAAGCTGGGCGGTTTCTGCGCCAGCAGTATCCCGGGAATTCCGCCGACGGTGACGGCTCCCGCAGCAGCGCCAGCGGCCGTCAGGAACACCCGCCGCTGCATCGTGGTGGGCTTGCTACGAGTCTCCATGTCACCCCTCCCCTCGGTGGGTGATTCGAGCCGCTCCCCGCACGCAATCTCGGAGCTGAGCTCGCGCCCCCCGGCTCGAGGGTCGAGCCCCATGGGATTGGGCCATGAGAGCACCACGTCGCCGGGCGTGTCAACAGCCGCCTACGCCCCGGTCCGGAAGGTCTCCGACAACCCCGGAGCCGGGACGCGCATTGCATTCGCGGCCCTCGGGGTCGTCGTCGCTCAGGGTCGTCGTCGCTTGACCGGCTTCCACAGTCCGCCTAGACTCGCCCTGTCGCCAGCCGACACTCCATCCATCGCTCCCGGGAGGGATCATGACCGACCCGCGTCTCCGACAAGCCGCCGAGAAGCTCGATGCGGGCCTGATCGCCCGGCGCGAGTTCCTGCGTCGCGCGGCCGTCGTCACCGGCGGCACCGCGGCCGGCCTCGACGTCCTGAAATCCATGGCCAGCGCCCAGGCCAAGCCCAAGCTCCGCGTCTGGCTCTTCAAGAGCTTCGTCACGGCGGGGAACGACGTGCTGGCCAAGCACGTCGAGGCGTGGGCGAAGGAGCGGAACGTCGACGTCGAGGTGGACTGGGCGACGTTCGGGGACCGCGAGCAGAAGTTCGTGGCCGCCATCGAAGCCGGCAATCCGCCGGACCTCGCCGAGATGAACGTCTACGGCCCCATGCGGTACCGCCCCGCCCTCCGCGACGTCAGCAAGCTGGCCGGGGAGATCGGCGCCGCCCGCGGCGGCCTCCTGCCCTTCGCGGAGCGCGCGATGAAGCTCGACGGGAAGTCCCTCGGAGTCGCGCGCTACTCCATGACGACCGTGTTCTTCATCCGGAAGGACATCATGGACGCCAAGGGACTCAAGCCGCCCAAGCTGTACGACCCCGACGTCGTCGAATTCGCCAAGAAGACCCTGGACGCCTCGAAGGACCTCTGGGGGTTCGGCCAGACGCTCAACCGCTCGGACGACGGTGACGGCTTCATGTCGAACATCCTCTGGGACTACGGCGGCGGGGTCTGGGACAAGGACGGCAAGCCCGCCCTCGGCACGGCCTTCCTGAAGGAGAACACGGCCGCGCTCCAGTTCGCCGTGGACACGATCCAGAAGCACAAGATCCAGCCGCCGGGCGTGATGGGCTGGACCGACGTGTCGAACAACGAGGCCTACATGGCCGGCAAGCTGGTGACGACCAACAACGGCGCCAGCCTCTACTACGCCATGGTGAACCGGAAGCACGAGCTGGCGCCCAAGACGCTGTGCGTGCTCACGCCGGGCGGACCCGCCGGCTCGTTCGTCGGCTCGTCCTGCTACAACTGGGCGATCTTCCAGAAGAGCCAGCGCGCCGAGCTGGCCGAGGACCTCGTCCGCTGGGTCGAGGACGAGAAGCGCTTCGCCGAGTACATGCAGGTGTCGGTCGGCCAGGCGGGCCCCGTCTACAGGGGCCGCGTGGACAACCCCTACTGGAAGTCAGACCCCAACTTCGAGGCAATGGTCCAGAACATCCTGCGCTGCGTGAACATCGGGCATCCCGGCCCCATGACCCCCGCCGCCGCCGAGGTCCAGGGCCAGAAGATCTTGACCGACATGGCGGGCCGGGTCGTGGTCGGCGGCCTCTCGCCCGAGGCGGCTCTGAAGGAAGCCCACGCGCGCGTGGAGGAGATCCACAAGGTCCGCAGCAAGGGCTAGACGCCGAGCACGCCCATGTCCACCACCGCGGCGCGGCTTCCGACGAAGGAAGCCGCGCTCGGACAGTCGAGCCGGGCCCGGCGGGTCGGGCTCGAGCGCTGGCTCGGGCCCGACTACCGCCTCGGCTTTCTCTTCGTC
>JBIOVM010000126.1:0-53485 GCA_044867785.1 Candidatus Rokuibacteriota bacterium
ATGATGATGCCGCCCAGGTCACGCAGGCGGATCTGCCGGACGATCTCGCCGACGGCCTCGAGGTTGATCTTGAGGATCGTCTCCTCGAGATCGCGCTTGCCGACGTACTTGCCCGTGTTCACGTCGATCGAGACGAGCGCCTCGGTGTGGTCGATGACCAGGTAGCCCCCGGACTTGAGCCACACGCGGCGCCGGATGGCCTTCTCGATCTCCTTTTCGATCCCGCGCGCCTCGAAGACCGACTCCCGCTCGACGTGGTGTTGGATCCGGTGGGCGAGCGTGGGCACCAGCGCCTCGGCGTACTCGAGCGCCCGCCGGTACTCCTCCTCGGAATCGATCACGATCTCCTCGATGTCCGGGGCGAAGAGATCCCGGACCACCCGGAACACGAGGTCGCCTTCCTCGTGCAAGGCCGCGCGTGGCGGCGCCTGTGCGAACCGTGCCTGGATCTGCTGCCACACGCGGACCAGGAACTGGATGTCGGCGTTGAACTCCGCCTCGCCCCGTCCCTCCCCGACCGTGCGGACGATGAATCCGCCCCCGCCGGGCGGCCGCAGGCTTCGCACGAGCTGGCGCAGGCGGTCCCGCTCCGCCGCGTCGTGAATGCGCCGGGAGACGCCGAGATGGTTCACCTGGGGCATGTACACCAGGTACCGGCCGGGCAGGCTGATGAACGAGGTGATGCGGGCGCCCTTGGTCCCGAGGGACTCCTTGGAGACCTGGACCAGGATCTCCTGCCCCTTGCGGAGCACGTCCTCGATGGGTGTGATGACGCGCCGTTCCCGCTCCGGCGGCGCCTCGGCCGCCGCGCCGCCCTCCCCGTCGGCGGGCGAGTCCTCGAGCTCGATCCCGACGTCCTCGTCCTCGGCGAGCATCATGCGCTCGTACTCGCCGATGTTCGCTATGAAGTCGCCCGCGTAAAGGAACGCGTCCTTCGCGAGGCCGACGTCGACGAACGCGGCCTGCATCCCGGGCAGGACGTTGGTTACGACGCCCTTGTAGACGTTCCCGACGATGGAGCGGTGGCGCCGTCGCTCGACGAACAGCTCGGTGAGGACACCGCCGTCGAGGACGGCGACGCGAGTTTCGCTGATGCCGGCATTGACGATGATCTGGCGTGGCATGGATCGGTGGCTCCCGCGGAGCGCCCGACGCCGCCTGGCCCTTCTCGCGTCCGCGGCCGGCCAGGGCCCGGGCGCGCGGGGAGCCTACGGGGGCAGCGGTCCCCCGGTCCCGCGAGCAGGGCCGGACGGTGGCAGAAGCGCATGGGTCAGGCGAAGCGACGCATCCGCACGTTGGCAATCAGGGCGACGGCGCCGACCGCCGTCAGGAGGGCCGAGCCGCCGTAGCTCACGAAGGGCAGGGGAATGCCCACCACCGGGAGGAGCCCCGTCACCATTCCCAGGTTGACCAGGGCCTGGGCGGCGAGGAGCACGGTGGCCCCGGTCGCCAGCAGCGTGCCCAACGTGTCCCGCGCCGTCGTCGCGACCTCGAAGCCGCGAAGCACGAGCAGGGCGTACACGACGAGCAACGCCGCCGCGCCGAGGAACCCCCACGATTCCGCGTAGGCGGCGAAGACGAAGTCCGTATGGCGCTCCGGCAGAAACGCCAGGCGGCTCTGGGTGCCTCCGAAGAGTCCCTTCCCACCCAGCTGACCGGAGCCGATGGTGATCTTGGCTTGAATCACGTTCCACGCGCTGCCGAGCGGATCCCGCGACGGGTCGATGTACACGAGGATCCGCTCGCGCTGATAGTCGCGAAGGAGGAACCAGAAGACCGGCAGCACGGCGAGACCGCAGCCGGCGAGCATCGCGAGATGCCGCCAGCGGGCCCCGCCCACGATGATGAGGGCGACGGCCACCGGCAACAGGGTCAGGGCGGTGCCCAGGTCGGGCTGCTTCACGATCAGGGCGACCGCCGGAAGCGTCAAGGCCAGCGGTACGATCACGCGGTCCCAGCCGGGCCGCGAGGACTCCCGCGACGCGAGGTAGACCGCCAGCGTCCCGATGAACGCCAGCTTGAACAGCTCAGACGGCTGCAGGCTGACGGGGCCCACGGCGATCCACCGACGCGCCCCCAGCGCGGAGCGCCCGACGAGGAGAACGGCAAGCAAGACCATCAGGCCGAAACCGTAGCCCCAACACGCCCAGCGCGCCAGGGTGCGGTAGTCGACCGCGAGGATGACCATCGCGCCGACCGTTGCGATCCCGAGCGCCACCAGCTGGCGCGCCCCGAGGCGTGGCACGAGCGTCGAGACCGTCACGAGGCCGGCGACGATCAGGCACCCGGCGAGACCGAGCAGCTGCCAGTCGAACTGGACCAGCAAGCGACGGTCGACCCGGAACACGGCTCAGGCCCGTCCGCGGGGCGCCGGGCGCCGGCTCCGCACGGACGGCAGGGGGGGCCGCGCCGGCCCGGTCGGCGTCCGCGGAGCGCGGGTCATCGCGCGAGCTCCGCGCGAGCGACCTTCTCGAGGAACACCGCCTTCAGCACCTCGCGCGCGATCGGCGCGGCGACCTGGCCGCCGAGGCCGGCTCGCTCCGCGAAGACGACGACCACGACCTGCGGCTCGTCCAGCGGAGCGAATCCCGCGAACCAGGCATGGTCCTGGTCTCGCCGCTTGCGATCGGCGTCGCTCTTGAACTCGTGGGTCTGCGCGGTCCCGGTCTTCCCGCCGACGCTCACCCCGGGAACCCGCGCCTGCTTGCCGGTCCCCTCGGCCACGACAGCGCCCAACGCCTCACGGAGGAACTCGAAGATGACCGGCGCCATCTCGACACGCCCCTGGATCCGGGGGGCCTCTTCGTGCACGAGCCGGCCGTCGGCGCTCGCGACGCGGCTGACGAGCCGGGGCTTCCAGAGGGTGCCGCCGTTGGCCACCGCCGCCATCATGCGCGCCATCTGGAGCGGCGTCACCGTGATCAGGCCCTGGCCGATCGACAGGCTCACGGTGTCGCCCGGAT
This sequence comes from Candidatus Rokuibacteriota bacterium, assembly GCA_044867785.1. Taxonomy (GTDB): domain Bacteria; phylum Methylomirabilota; class Methylomirabilia; order Rokubacteriales; family DASRDR01; genus DASRDR01. The sequence continues at coordinate 2,964 of JBIOVM010000126.1, forward strand.
GCCACTTGTCCTTGAGCGCCTCGCGCTTCCACGCGGGCGAGGGCACGAGTCCGCCCCGCTCGCCCGTCAACCCGCTGTCCGTCCCCCGGCCCAGGCCGAACGCCTCGGCCATCTGCACGATCTTCTCGGGCCCCAGCTTCAAGCCGAGCTGGTAGAAGTAGGTGTTGCAGGAGAACTGCAGCGCCTCGTGGAGCGTCAGAGCGCCGCGGTCGTGATCCTCCCAGTTGTGGTACGGCCGCCCGCCGAAGACCCACTGCCGGGGGCAGGGCAGGCGATCGAAGGGCGTGGTGATCTGGTTCTGCAGGGCGGCCGCGGCCAGGACGATCTTGAAGAGCGAGCCGGGCGGATAGAGGCCCTGCACGGCCCGGTTGAGGAGCGGGCGCGTGGGATCCTGCACCAGCCCCAGCCACGTTTCGCGGTCCAGGGGTCGCGAGAACCGCTCGACGGGAAACGCCGGATGAGAGGTGAGCGCGAGCACGTCGCCGTTGCGCGGGTCCATCACCACGACGGCGCCGGCCCGCGCGCCCAGCGCGTCCTCGACCGCCTGCTGGATCCGCCGGTCGATCGTCGTCCACATGTGGGCCCCGGGCACCGGCTCGCGCCGGTCGAGGATCCGGATCATGCGTCCGTAGGCGTCGACTTCGACCTGCTCGCCTCCGTCTCGGCCCCGGAGGTGCTCGTCGTGGAGTCGCTCGAGCCCGCTCTGCCCGACCAGATCGCCCCGACGGAGGCTGGTCCGCGCGAGATCCTGGTCCGACGCCTCGCGGACGTACCCGAGCACGTGGGCGGCGAACCGCACCCCGGGATAGGCGCGCTGCGGCTCGACTTCGATCGTCACGCCGGGAAGCTCGAGCCGCCATTCTTCGATCCGGGCGACCTCCTCCAGCGTCAGCCCGCGCGAGAGCCGGATCGGCCACGGCGAGTCGGCCGACACGCGCGCGAGTCGGTCGCGCAGCTCGCTGGCCGGAGTCTGCAGGAGCGCCGCCAGCCGGTCCACGAGCGCGCCGAGGTCCGGGACTTCGCGCGGCACCACCACCAGAGTGAACGCGGGGCGGTTGTCGGCCAGGGGCAGTCCCGCACGGTCGAACAGGATGCCGCGGGGAGCGGCGATGGGCCGGAGCCGCAGCCGGTTTCGATCCGAGAGCGCAGCCAGCCGCTCGCCGCTCAGGATCTGGAGGTATGCGAGCTGGCCGCCCACCACGAGGAATCCCAGGCCGAGCACGACCGCCAGGAGCCGGAGGCGGCCGCGGGGGATCGCCGACGCGGGGCGGGGCCGGATCATCGTCGCAGCAGCCGACCGACGGGCCAGGCGAGAGCGGCGACGGCGAGGATCCCGTTGTAGCCGGCCTGCGGGACCATGACCCGCGCGAAGAGCTCGCCGAGCGGCGCCGGATAGTGGAAGGCCTGCAGGAGGGCGAAGCGCGCGAGCCCATCGACGAGCGTGGCGACGATCGCGAGTCCCACCGGCACGATCGGCCGCCGGACCAGGATCCACCGAGGCAGATCGCCGGCCGCGAACCCGATCAAGGCCTTCGAGAGCGCGTGGAGTCCGAGCGGGCCCCCGGCCACCGCGTCCTGGGCCAGCCCTAGCGCGAATCCCGTCAAGCAGCCCGCTTCGGATCCGTAGCGCAGGGCCAGCAGCACCGTCAGCACGACGGGAACGTCGGGCACCACGCCGCCGACGCCGACCACGGGGACCACGGTGCACTGGACGAGCGCGCCCCCGCTGACCGCGAGGACATAGAGCGGGAGCCGCATGGCCTAGGACTCGGGGAACGCCGGGGCCAGGTCCCCGCTCGCGCCTCTCGGGAGCACCAGCACCTCCTCGACGCTCGTCAGGTCGACGGCAGGCTCGAGCTCGGCGGTGCGAAAGAGCCCGGTGGGCGCGTACACGCGCAACACGCGCCCGAGCGGCAAGCCCTTCGGGAACATCTCGCCGATGCCCGAGGTCACGACGAGGTCGCCCGGCTGCAACATCTCCTCGCTCACGGCCAGCTTCAGCCGGAGCCGGCCACCCGCGACGCCTTCCACGAGACCCTGGGCCCGCGTGCGCAGCACGACGCCGCCGATGCTGGAGGCCGGGTCGGTGAGCACCTGCACCACCGCCGAGTGGCGGCGCAACACGGCCACCCGCCCGACGACGCCGCTGGTCACGAGCACGGCCGACAGGCGCTCGACCCCATCCACCCGACCGCGGTCGATGGTGAGACCTCGCGTGAACCCGTTCCAGTCGCGAGCGACGACGTCCGCGCCGAGCGTCCGCTCGGGAAGACGCTCACGCAACGTGGCCATGCTCCGGAGGCGCGCGTTCTCCGCTTCGAGCGCCTCCTGACGAAGCTGTCGGAGGCGGAGCGCGGCCGTCTCCGCGCGGAGCCGCGTCACCTCGGCGCGCAGGTGCTTCCAGTCCAGGTAGCTGGCCCACAGGCCGGCCGCGCCGCGGTGCACGCGGGCGAACGCCGCCTGGACGGGGGCGGTCACGGTGGCGATGCCCTCGGCGAGCCACAGCCCCTCGCCCGGGCGGGTCTGTTGGGCCGTCAGGAGGGCGACGGCCGTCCCCACCACGAGCGCCAAGACCGAGTACTTCCGATAGCGGACCAGCAGGTCGAGCACGCCAGACTCCGAGCGATCAGGTCGGGATGGCGACCTTCTTCAGAAGGTCCAGCTCGTCGAGCACCTTGCCCGTCCCCAGCGCCACGCACGAGAGCGGGTCGTCGGCCACCGTGATGGGGAGATTGGTCTCCTGCCGGAGGAGCAGGTCCAGCCCCTTCAGCAGGGCGCCACCGCCGGTCAGCACGATGCCCTTGTCGACGATGTCCGCCGCGAGCTCGGGCGGCGTCCGCTCGAGCGCGGTGCGCACGGCCTCCACGATCGTCATGATGGGCTCCCGCAAGGCTTCGCGGATCTCGTCGTCGCCGATCACGATGGTCTTGGGGATGCCGTCGATCAGGTCGCGACCCTTGACCTCCATCGTCCGACGCTCCCCGCCCATCGGATAGGCGGACCCGAGCTTGATCTTGATCTCCTCCGCCCGACGCTCGCCCACGAGGAGGTTGTAGTTCTTGCGGATGTACTGGACAATCGCCTCGTCCATCTCGTCACCGGCGATGCGCACCGAGCGGGAATAGACGATCCCGGAGAGCGAGATGACGGCGACCTCCGTCGTCCCGCCGCCGATATCGACGACCATGTTGCCGCCCGGCTCGGTGATGGGCATCCCGGCGCCGATGGCGGCGGCCATCGGCTCCTCGATCAGGTACACTTCGCGAGCGCCCGCCTGCATCGCCGAGTCTCGGACGGCGCGCTTTTCGACCTGCGTGATCCCCGACGGGACCCCGATGACGATTCGCGGGCGCACCAGCGCCCGACGACGGTGCACGCGGCGGATGAAGTAGCCGAGCATCTTCTCGGTCACGTCGAAGTCCGCGATGACGCCGTCCTTCAGCGGCCGGATCGCCACGATGTTCCCGGGCGTGCGCCCGAGCATCGCCTTGGCTTCCTTGCCGACGGCGAGGACGGTGTTGTCGGCTTGGTGAATGGCGACGATCGAGGGCTCGTTGAGCACGATGCCTTCGCTCTTGACGTAGACCAGGGTGTTCGCTGTCCCCAGATCAATAGCCATGTCGTTCGAGAAGAAACCAGCAACTAACGTAAACAGCATCGAAGCGGGCCCTCCCTGGTCGGATTAAAACACTGGCTTGACGATAGCACAACGCGCCGCGCCGGGACAAGCGTGGGGGGGGAGGTATATTTGACTTCATCCATGCCTACTTACACTGCAGGAGAGGCCGTGAAAATCGTCAGATGCCTCGCGCGGGCCCGATTGGAATGGCTCCGCCGACGAGGCGGAGCACGGGACGTGGCCATTCGTCGTTCACCGTCACGCGAGACCCTCGCCCCGTGAGCCGGCCATTGCCGAGCGCGCGCCACGCGTGGGAACGTCGCCGCGTGTGCGGAGCTCATCGTCCCCGGTCGGGCGGGCCGATGGATGCTCGACGCAGAAAATAAGGGAGCCCCGAGGGCGTCTGCGGCCCGCTGCCGTCTGGCGGCGCAGGCCGCCCCGCAGGTGAGAGCGCGGGACCCTCGGGGCCGGTGGTGCCTGGATCCTCCCAGGCGAGCCACCCTCGCTGCTTAACGGGTGCGCACGACCTAGGAGGTCACCACCTCACAACTCACCGGATGACTACCACACACGGCTGGACCACCTCCTTTCTCGGCGCACCCACCACGCGGGCCCATGCACCCGCTACCGCGACCCGGCCGCCGACTGCCGGACCGTGGCTCGATCCGCTCCGCCCGGCTTTCCCGTCGGGTTCGGAGCGCGAGGGGGCTGTGTAACCCCGATCGACTCGGGCTCATCCTACGCTCGGCCCGAAGCGACTGTCTACGAGTTTCTATCGGCGATGGCCGCGAGCCGCGCCAGATAGGCGTCCCACTCCATCGGCAACAGGTACTTCTTCGCGGCATTGCACTCGTGGCAGGCCGGCACCAGGTTCGCGCGCACCGAGCGCCCACCGCGCACGAGTGGCACGCGATGATCCATCGTGAGCGCGCGGGCCGGCGTCGGGCGCTCGCAATAGCCACAGCGCCCGCGGGCGAGGCGGCGCCTCCACCACGCGGTGGCCCGCAGCTCGCGGGCGCGTGCCTTCTCGCGCCGGATCTCGACCGCGGTGACCGGGCTCACGAAGCGGCCCGGCGGCGCGCTCAGCGAGTCAGGATCCGCGCGAGGAGGTCCGACGGGTGGTAGTTCGCGGCGGGGTTCCATTCCTGGGGGCACGCCGAGAGCACGATCAGGCAGTCCATGTGGGCGCGCAGCAGGACCCAGTCACCGGCCTCGGTCTGAGGCGGACCGAACGTCACGGTGCCGTCCGGGCGAACGGCGACGTTCATGAAGAAGTTGACCGGCTGGGGCACGTGCGGGCAGCTCACCCCGAGCGAGCGGAGCGCGGCGCGAAAGTTCTCCGCGCACGAGGCGTGGCCGGGGACGCCGTACTGCGCGTACCGCGCCGGATCGCAGGCCGCGAAGAGCATGTCGTGCACGCCCGGGGTCCGGTCTTCCTCCAGCTGCAGCATGGGGCGCCGGAGGCTCGAGAAGAAGGACTGCCCGACCTGCGGAAACAGCCGATCGACCTGCACGCGCGTGTGCGAGGCCGAAAGGTACTCGCTGGGGTCGGCGGCGGCAAGCGCGAAGAAGTCCGCGCAGCCGCGCCCCTCGACGTCGACGACCTGCAGGTACTCGCCGGCCGCGACCCGCAGGCCCGCGCCGGTTCCCGCCGGAATCCGGGTCTCCCGGTCGACTTTCAACGACTCCGCGGACGCCGGACGCCCCATGCGACTCTCCCGATGTGATGGTCCGTTACGACGACAGATGCGAGGCGCGCTTCTCCGCGAGGGCCAAGTCCTGGGCCCGGCCGGCGGGGACCAGGAAAGCCGAGAGGAGGGCCAGCGAGGCGATGGCGAGCCCCACCACGAACACCGCATGCAACGCGTTGGCGAGCCCCTGGCTGAATGCCGCCAGGACCTCCGGCGGAAGGCCCTGGCGGAGCGTCGGCTCGATCAGGGCATCCGGGTGCGCGATGAGCTGTTGAAGCCGCTCGCGCGCCAGTCCCTCGACCCCGTCCAAGACGCCCCGCAGCTGGCGGCCGAGCTCCGCCGAGAGGACGGCGCCCATCACGGCGACGCCGACCGCGCCGCCGATCGAACGGAAGAACGTCGTGGCGGAGGTCGCCGCCCCGAGGTCCTCGCGGGGGACCGCATTCTGCACCGCGATCAACAGCGGCACCATGATCAAGCCCATTCCCATCCCGGCGAGCAGCATGTTGCGCGCCGTGACGGCCCGCGACGTGCCGAGCCCCATGTGACTCATCAGGAGGAACGCGACCGAGAGGCAGATCATGCCGGCGATGACCGGCCACCGATAGCCGACCTTCAGAAGAAGCCGGGCCGACACCACGGAAAGGGTCACCCATCCCAGCACGAACGGGGTGAGCGCGAAACCCGCCTCGGTCGCGCTTCCGCCCAGCACCCCTTGGACGAAGAGCGGAATGAAAGAGATCGTCCCGAACATGGCCATGCCCGCCAGGAATCCCGAGATGGCGGCCGCTCGGAACATGCGGTTGGCGAACAGGCGAAGCGGCAGGAGAGGCTCCCGGGCGCGACGCTCCCAGCGAACGAACTCGACGAGGAGCCCGATCGACACGGCGGCCAGGACGAGATGGAGCGTCCCGACCCGCCCGGCGCGACCGCCCTCGACCAGGGCGGTGAGGAGGCCCGCCATCCCGACGGTGAGGACGACGGCGCCGCGGATGTCGATCCTCACGCCCCGGCGGGGTCGATCCAAGCCGGCGAGCGTCGTCCCCAAGACGACGCCGGCCAAGAGGCCGAAGGGCACGTTGACGAAGAACACCCAGCGCCATGACACGTGGTCGGTGACGAAGCCGCCGATGAGCGGACCAACGATCGACGCGAGGCCCCAGGTGGCCGAAAAGTAGCCCTGCATGCGCGCACGCCGCTCGAGCCCGTAGATGTCCGCAATGATCGTCATGCCGAGCGGGATCAGCGCCCCGCCCCCGAGTCCCTGGAGGGTCCGCCACGCGATCAGCGTCGTCATCGACGACGCCAGCCCCGAGAGCACCGACCCCACGATGAAGATGCCCAGGCCAGTGAGATACGTGGCGCGCCGCCCGTAGAGATCGGCCAGGCGTCCCCACAGAGGCATCGAGACCGTCGCCGCCAGAATGTAGCCCGAGAACACCCACGAGTAGATGGCCAAGCCGCCAAGGCTGGCGATCACGGTCGGCATGGCGGTCGCGACCGCAGTCGATTCCATGGCGCCCAGGAACAGCCCCAGGATCACGCCGAAGACGATCAACCCGCGCCGAGGCGGCGGGGGAGCGGTCACGGTGAGGCCTCCCGGGCGGTCGGCGCGCACTGGGCGCAGGGGCAGCGGCGGCGGAGCTCGGCGTACGCGAGCATGGTCTCGTGGCCATCCTGCCACATGATGCGGAGCTGGCTCGCGTCGCGGCGAATCTCGGTCGGCCACGCCGCCGGATCCGGCTCGCAGGCCCCGCAGGGGCATGCCTGTCGGAGGAGCGTGAAGGGGTAGATGCTGCCATGCCGGTCCTGCCACGTCACGCCGATGGCGTAGCGGCCCACGAGCGCGATGCCATCGGGGCGGTTCGGATCGGCGCCGAGCAGCGGGAGCAGCGAACGTGCCACGCCGGGACCTCCCGATTCAGGCGCCGCGCGCGGCCGCCACGGGCCGGGCCGACTCGCGCCGGCGAGCGTGCTCGGCGAGGAGATAGTGGGTGGCGAGGCTCCGGTAGGGCCGCCACGCCGCCACCCGACGACGGGCTCCGGCCGCGGGGCGGCCGCGACCTCCCCAGCAGAGCGCCTCCAGCGCGCGTCGCACCCCGATGTCGTCGGCGGGACACACGTCCGGACGCCCGAGGGCGCGGGCCAGGAACCACTCCGCGGTCCACCGGCCGAGACCGCGGATCGCCGTCAGCCGCGCGATGACCGCGTCGTCCGACGCGCGGGCGAGAACGGCCAGGTCGAGCCGGCCGGTGGTCAGCTCCCGCGCCAGGCCGACGATGTACTCGGCCTTCCGCTCGGAAAACTGCATCGCCCGGAGCGCCGCGACGGGCACGTCGGCCAGGATGGCCGGCGCGGGAAAGGCGTGGACCGTGACGCCGTCGAGCTCGAGCGGGGGCCCGTAGCGCCGCACCAGCCGCGCCCGGGTCGCGAAGGCAAACGGGAGGTTCACCTGCTGCGCGCTGATGGCGCCGACCAGCATCTCGAACGGGTCGGGAACGAGAGTCGGCCGCGAGCCCCAGAGTCCCCCTCCGGGGCGGGCCAAGGGCGCCAGGACGGGATCCGCGTCGGCGGCGCGGTAGAATCCCGGCAGGTCCCACGTCTCACCGAGCAACAGCGCGGCTTCCCGCCGGAGCGCGGCTCGCACGGCCGGCGTGGCGGGCCCGGCGAAGGTGAGAGTCGCCCGCGGCCGGCTGACCGGGCCGGTGACGGCCAGACGGAACGGGATGAGCGCGTCGCCAACGCGCGCCACGCGGTAGAGGACTCCGTCCACGTAGGGGCTCGCCGGATCGGGTCCCCAGCGCCCGTACCGCGAGAGGGTCAGGCGCGCGTCGAGCGGGGAAGCCGGGCTGAACGCGAGAACGGTCCGTTCGGGGGTCGCTGGGGTTCGCATGCTCGTCAAGACGACCGCATCGCCGAGGGAGCACCGCACGAGCGGTCAGTAGAGCCGGAGTGTAGCACAAGGGCGGAGGACCGGGCATCGCGCCCCCCCACGGACATCCGCGCCGCCTACTGCTCGAGGTGATACGGCACGTTGGTGACGATCACTCCCTTGCGAAACAGGAGCGCGCCCTTGATCAGAAGCGCGGTCTGGTTGTGAAGCAGATGCTGCCACCACCGCGCGGGGATGAACTCCGGCAAGATGATCGTGATGAGGTGGTCGGGAGCCTGCCGCTGGAGGAGGTCGAGATACTCGAGGAGCGGCCCCGCCACCGAGCGATAGGGGGAACGTAGCACCACGAGCGGCATCCCGCTCGCAAACCGACTCCAGCGCTCCTCCACGCGCCCCGTCTGCTCCGGGGTGATCTCGACGTAGACTCCTCGCGCGTTCTCGGACAGCGCTCGCGCGTAGCGCAGCGCCCGCAGCACGCCTCGGTGGACGTCGCCGACCAGCATCAGGACCGTGTGCCCGGTCAACGGCGGCTCCACCGCCTCCGCCCCGTCGATCGAGAGCTGGCGGGCCACCTGGTCGTAGTGGCTGCGGACGGTGACGAACGCGACCACCAGCATCGGAATGAGCACCACGACGATCCAGGCGCCGTGCGTGAACTTCGTCACGGCGATGACGACCATGACCAGACCCGTCACCGTCGCCCCGACGGCCTGGACCGACACGCCGGAGGCCCAGCCGGGCTGGCCGCGGCGCCGGAGCCAGTACCGCACCATGCTCCCCTGCTTGAGCGTGAAGGACAGGAACACGCCGACCGCGTAGAGGGGGATCAGGGCGTGGGTCTCGCCCCGGAACACCACGAGGAGCGCCACGCTGAGGATGGTCAGTATGAGGATGCCGTTGGAATAGGCCAGACGGTCGCCCCGGTTCGCGAACTGGCGCGGCACGAAGCCGTCGCGCGCGAGGAAGGAGGCCACCCGAGGGAAGTCGGCGAAGCTGGTGTTCGCCGCCAGCACCAGAATCAGGGTCGTGACGCCCTGGACCAGGTAGTAGAACGGCGACAGGCCGAAGACGTGGCGGGCCAACTGGGAGTTGGTCGTCTCCCCCGGCACCGGGGTGACGTGGAAGGCGTAGGCGAGAAAGGTGATGCCGACGAACAGCACGATGAGGATGAGGCCGAGGACGGCGAGGACCTGGCGGGCGTTCTGCGCCTCCGGCGGGCGGAACGCGGGCACGCCGTCGGACACCGCCTCGATCCCGGTGAGCGCGGCGCATCCCGAGGCGAAGGCGCGCAGGGCGAGGAACACCGTCAGCGCCTCGGTCGCCCGGTGGCCCCCGACGGGAGGCGGCATCGGCCCCACCTCGCCGCGAAGCCACTGCACGAGCCCCCACGCGATCATCGCGAGGTAGGCCCCCACGAACACATAGGTCGGCGCCGCGAACAGGCGGCCCGATTCCCGGATGCCGCGCAGGTTGGCCAGCGCGATGACGACGACTCCCGTCACGCACAGCGCCACGCGATGCGGCAGGAGGGGTGGGATCGCGGAGGTGATCGCGTCGATGCCCGCTGCCACGCTGACCGCGACGGTGAGCACGTAGTCGATCAGCAGCGCGGCGCCGGCGACGAGGCTGGGATACCGGCCGAGGTTCTCCCGGGTGACGACGTAGGCTCCGCCACCCTTCGGATAGGCGAGGATCGACTGCCGGAACGAGGTCACGACGATCGCGACCAGTAGGGCAATGCCGAGCGCGATGGGGAGCGAGACGCCGAGCGCCGCGGTCCCCGCCGCCACCAGGATCAGGAGGATCGCCTCGGTGGCGTAGGCCACCGACGACAGCGCGTCCGACGCGAAGACGGCCAGGCCGGTCACGCGGCTCAGGCGCTCGTGCTGGTCGAGACTGGTCGGGATCGGCCGCCCGACCAGGACGCGCTTCAGACGCTGGACGGACATCGTCTAGACGGGCGGGACGCGCCCGGCGTCGCTTCCGGTCACGACCGGTCGGCGGCTCACGCAGCCGGGCTCAGAGACGCTCGCGCCGGGCGGGCGAGGCGAGGTTGTCGAACCGCGTGTACTCGGCGTTGAACACGAGCTCGAGCCTCCCCGTCGGGCCGTTCCGATGCTTTCCGATGACCAGGTCGGTCGTGCCGGCCTCGGTGTCGGGCGCGTTCTCCTTGCGGGCCAGGAACATGATGAGATCCGCGTCCTGCTCGAGCGCCCCCGACTCGCGAAGGTCCGAGAGGCGGGGGAGCGCGTCGCCCCGGGCTTCGACGGCGCGGGAGAGCTGCGACAGAGCCACGACCGGCACGTTGAGTTCCTTGGCCAGCGCCTTCAGGGACCGCGAGATCTCGGAGATCTCCTGCTGGCGGTTCTCGGCCCGCCACCGCCCTTGCATGAGCTGGAGATAGTCGATGACCACGAGTTCCAGCCGGTGCTCCGCCTGGATGCGGCGGGCCTTGGCGCGCGCCTCGAGGACCGACAGGTTCGCCGTGTCGTCGATGAACAGCGGCGCCTCGGACAGCCGGCCGGCGGCGTCAATGATGCGGCGCCACTCCGGAGGCTGCAGATAGCCGGTCCGCACCTTCTGCGAGCCCACCCGGGCCTCGGCACAGATGAGCCGCTGCACGAGTTGCTCCTTGGACATCTCGAGGCTGAAGATCAGAACGGGGCGATGCAGCTCGACGGCCCCGTGGGCGGCGAGGTTGAGGGCGAACGCAGTCTTGCCCGTGGACGGCCGTCCCGCGATGATCACGAAGTCGGCTCGCTGGAGCCCCGATGTCAGCCGATCCAGATCCCCGAATCCCGTGGCCAGGCCGGTGATGTCCTCCTTGCGGTGGTATAGCGTCTCGATGTGCTGGATCGCCTGGGCCAGGATCTCGCGGACGGGGAACGCGCTCCGCTGGAAGCGCCGCTGCGAGATGCGGAACAGCCCCTGCTCGGCCCGGTCGAGCAGCGCCTGGACATCGTCGGTCTCCTCGTAGCCCTCCTCCACGATCTCGCGCGCGACGCGGATCATCTCCCGCAGGAGCGCCTTCTCGCGTACGACCCCGGCGTACGCCTGGAACTGGGTGGCGACGGTCCCTTCTTCCTGGAGGGTCGCCAGGACCGTATGGCCGCCGACTTCCTCGAAGACGCCTTCTCGTCGCAGCATCTCGCCCACCATGATCGCGTCGGGTGGGTCGCCGCGCTCGAAGAGGCGGATCATGGCCTCGAAGATCTTCCGGTGGGCTTCCTTGTAGAACTCCTCCGGCACGAGGAGCTCGACGGCCCGGGGCAGCAAGCCGGGCTCCAGGAGGATCGCGCCGAGCACCGCCCGCTCCGCCTCCAGGCTCTGGGGCGGAACCTTGCCGGCGAGCTCGATCGTCTTGGCCATGGGCCGGGCGGCGGCGCGCGGCCGGGCTACTCGCGCGTCACCGAGACCGTCAGCGCCGCCGTGACATCCCCGTGGAGCCGGACCGGCACCTTGTACTCGCCGAGCGCTTTGATGGGCTCGTCGAGCAGCACGCGCCGCTTCTCGACCGGCAGCTGATGCCGTTCGAGGAAGTCGAGCACGTCCTGCGCCGATACCGACCCGTAGAGCCGGCCGTCCTCCGAGGCGCGCGCGGTCACCGCCAGGGTCAGGGCCTCGATGCGGGCCGCCGCGGCCTTCGCCGCCTCCAGCGCCTGGTGGTCCTCCCGCGCGCGCTGCCGCTTGAGATGCTCGACGTTCTTCAGGTTAGCCGGCGTGGCCGGGACCGCGAGCTTCCGGGGGAGCAGGAAGTTCCGGGCATAACCGTTGGCGACGTCCCGGGTCTCTCCCCGGTGCCCGAGGGCCGGCACGTCCGTCATCAGGATGACCTTCATGGCTGTGCTCTCCTAGAGCGGGGTCTCCGCCTGCCTCATCCGGAGGCGGCGGTCGGGGCCTGGCGGATCTTGCGGAAATCGATCCAGAGGTCGGACAGTCCGACGCACGACACCGCGACCAGGAGCAGCGGCTGCATCGCGAACAGGCCGAAGCTCACGACCTGGAGCAGGCGCGGCACCGCGATCCGCTGGAAGAAATGGCGGAACACCGCGAGACCCTGGATCGCGTAGAGGGGCATCAGCACCAGAAGGAGGTTGAGCCCGGCCGACTCGAGCCGCGCGTCGCGCGACACCAGCAGGGCGCCCGCCCCGATGACGCCCCAGACGAAATGGTCGGGGACGGCCTCCTCCGAGAATGGCCGGAAAGCGACCCGGCGCCGGAGGCAGAGCCGGGCGACCGCGTAGTTCGCCACGGCGCCCGCGAAGACACCGAGCCCGACCATGCCCGGCCCGGCCAGTCGCAGCGTCGCCACGACGAAGCGGGCCGCCTCGACCGCCCAGCCGGTGTCCTGGCCAGCCGAGCTGAACCGGTTCGGCCACTCCTCGAGCTCGGCGGCGTGGGCGGCGATCTGGCGCTCGAGGTACGTGAGCGGCCCGACACCGGCCGGGGCCAGCGCCCAGAGAAGCACGACGACACCCCCGAGGCTTGCGAGCGCGGTGAGGAGCGTCGTGACCGCCATCGGCCGGCCTCCGGCGAGCCCGAGGCCGAGCGTCGCGCCCGGCAGCACGTACTTCAGCCCCATCAGCAGCATGGCCGGCCCGCCGCGCAGCGCGCCCACCGCCGCCATCGCGACCGCGCCGGCGAGCCCCGCCGCCACCGGCCCGCCGAGAGCCACCGCGACGGCGATCGGAACGAGGCTCACGAGCGCGGTGAGCCCCCCCCACCACCCCCGGGAAGCCGCCACCTCGAGACAGGCGAGGCCGAGCCCCAAGCCCGTTCCCAGCAGCACCGCCCGCCGTGTCTCCGGGCTCACGCCCACCCGCGGGTCCTATTCGGCGACGTACGGGATGAGCGCGACGGTGCGGAGGCGCTTGAGGCCGCCGGTGAGCTGGCGCTGGTGCCGGGCGCAGTTGCCGGAGATTCGGCGGGGAATGATCTTGCCTCGCTCCGTCATGAAGCTGCGGAGGCGCTTGACGTCACGGTAGTCGACGGCGAGAACCTTGTCGACGCAGAACTTGCAGACCTTGCGTCGGCCGAACCGACGCCGCTTCACGGGCTTGACCACCTGTTGCCTCCTCGCTGTTCACCTGACCACCTGCGCGCGGAGCGCCATGCTCCGCAGGAACGTCAGAACGGCACGTCGTCGGCGCCGCCGGCGGCTTCCTCGACCGGCTCCTCGGTCGGTCCCGGCGCCCCGGTGGCCCGCCCCCGCCCCAGGAACTGGAGCCGCTCCGCGACCACCTCCACGACGTTCCGCTTCTGCCCGTCCTTGGTCTCCCAGTCGCGGGTCTGGAGCCGGCCTTCGACCAGGACGGGGCTGCCCTTGTCAAGGTACTGGGCCGAGCTCTCCGCTTGCTTGCCCCACACGACCACGGTGAGGAAGCACGTCTCCTCGCGCCGGTCGCCCCCCTGCGTCGTGTAGGAGCGATTGACCGCCAAGCGGAGATCGGAAACCGCGGTTCCGCTTGGCGTGTATCGGAGCTCCGGCGCGCGGGTGAGGTTCCCGATCAGGAAGACCTTGTTCAGGCTCGCCATCAGCCGACCTCGCTCGTCGCCGGGCTCGCCGGCTCCGCAGTCACCGGGGCCACGCCGTCCGGCCGGAGCTTCCGCCGGCCTTCGACGACGCGCATCGTCAGGAAGCGCAGCACCGACTCGTTGAGCTTCAGCTGCCGCTCGTACTCCCGCATCACCGCGGGCGTGGCGCGCGCCTGCAGGAGAAGGTAGTGCCCCTCGCGCTGCTTCTTGAGCTCGAACAGGAGCCGGCGGCGACCCCAGTCCTCGGAGGTCAGCGCCTCCCCCCCCAGGCCAACCAACGACTCCTGGATCCGCCCACCGAGCTGGGCGACCTCCTCGTCGGTCAGCCTGGGATCCACGATCAACAGCACATCGTACGTCCGCAACCGTTTCACCTCCTTCCGGGCTTCCGGCAAACACGTACGCTCCGGGCAGACTTCGCCGAGCGTCCCGAAAGCGACTTAGAATACCAGCGGCATCGTCAGGGGCGCAAGCCGACCCCATCGCGCCACGGGTGCTTGGGTTGGCGGAACGATGAGACCGAGCGCCGGTCGCCGGGGCCCGCACTCGCGCACGGAGCCCCGGCGGGACCGGAGCCGGATGGGCCGGGAGGGCCGAGGGCCCCCCCGGCCTACGACATTGGCTAGAAGTCGCCGCCGTGCGGCATGGGCGGCGCGGCACCCTTCTTCTCGTCCTCGGGAATGTCGGTGATGAGCGCCTCGGTCGTCAGGAGCAGCGAGGCGATCGACGCCGCGTTCTGCAGCGCGATCCGCTCCACCTTGGTCGGGTCGATGATTCCGGCCTGCATCATGTCGACGTACTCGTTGCGCTCGGCATCGAAGCCCTGGGAGACGGCCCCCGCCGCCTTCACCTTCTCCACCACCACCGAGCCCTCGAGCCCGGCGTTGGCAACGATCTGGCGAATCGGCTCCTCGAGCGCCCGTCGCACGATCTGGACCCCGGTCGCCTCCTCGGCCGACAGCTTGAGAGAATCGAGGCCCTTCGCTGCCCGCAGCAGAGCCACACCGCCGCCGGGCACAACACCCTCCTCGACGGCTGCCCGCGTGGCGTTCAGCGCGTCCTCGACGCGCGCCTTCTTCTCCTTCATCTCGGTCTCGGTCGCGGCGCCGACCTTGATCACCGCCACGCCGCCCGCCAGCTTCGCCAGGCGCTCCTGGAGCTTCTCGCGGTCGTAGTCCGAGGTGGTCTCCTCGATCTGCGCCCGGATCTGCTTGATGCGCCCCTCGATCTCCTTGGAGCTACCCGCGCCCTCGACGATCGTCGTGTTGTCCTTGTCCACGACCACCTTCTTGGCGCGGCCGAGGTCCTCGAGCTTGATGTTCTCGAGCTTGATGCCGAGGTCCTCGGTGATGGCCTTGCCGCCCGTCAGGGTCGCGATGTCCTGCAGCATGGCCTTCCGCCGGTCGCCGAAGCCCGGGGCCTTGACGGCGCAGCAGGCCAGGGTGCCGCGGAGCTTGTTGACCACGAGGGTGGCGAGGGCCTCCCCTTCGACCTCTTCGGCGATCACCAGGAACGGCTTGCCGGAGCGCGCCACCTGCTCCAGCAACGGGAGCATGTCCTTCATCACGCTGATCTTCTTCTCGTGGATGAGGATGATCGCGTCCTCCAGGACGGCCTCCATGCGCTCCGGGTCGGTCACCATGTACGGCGAGAGGTAGCCGCGGTCGAACTGCATGCCCTCGACGACCTCCAGGGTCGTCTCCATCGCCTTCGCCTCTTCAACGGTGATGACCCCGTCCTTGCCAACCTTCTCCATGGCCTCAGCGATCAGGTTGCCGATGGTCTTGTCGTTGTTGGCGGCGATGCTGGCGACCTGGGCGATCTCCTTCTTGTCCTTGGTCGTCTTGGACATCTTCTTGAGCTCCTCGACGACCTTCTCCACCGCCTGCTCGATACCACGCTTGAGTCCCATCGGGTTCGCGCCGGCGGTCACGTTCTTGAGACCCTCGCGGAAGACCGCCTGGGCGAGCACCGTCGCGGTCGTGGTGCCGTCCCCGGCGACGTCCGAGGTCTTGGAGGCGACCTCCTTGAGCATCTGGGCCCCCATGTCCTCGTAGGGATCCTTGAGCTCGACCTCCTTCGCCACGGTCACGCCGTCCTTGGTGATGGTCGGGCTACCGAACTTCTTGTCGATGACGACGTTGCGGCCCTTGGGGCCCAGCGTGGCCTTCACGGCCTCGGCCAGGATGTTTACCCCACGCAGGAGCGCCGCACGCGCCTCGACGTCGAACATGAGCTGCTTGGGCATGGACTCGTTCCTCCTTGAGTTCTTGCTTTGGTGTCGGGACTCGGGACCGGCGCTAGTCGAGGATGCCGAGGACGTCCTCCTCGCGGAGGATCAGGTACTCGTCGCCGTCGATCTTCACTTCGCTGCCCGAGTACTTGCCGAACAGGATGCGGTCGCCGGCCTTGACGTCGAGCGGGAGCTTCTTGCCCTCGTCGGTCACCTTGCCGCTGCCCACTGCGATGACCTTGCCCTCTTGGGGCTTCTCCTTGGCGGTATCGGGGATGATGATGCTGCCGTGCTTTTCGTCCTGCTCCTCGAGGCGCTTGACGAGAATGCGGTCGTGGAGCGGGCGAAGCTTGACCTTGGTGGCCGTTGCCATGACGTGTGCCTCCTCCTGGACTCGGGACTGGATCGGTTGGGCGGCCGGCGGCGAGTCCGGACCTCCATCACCTTGTTAGCACTCAACTACGGCGAGTGCTAATATAGGCGCGCCTGGCGCTGCCGTCAACTGGGCTCAGGCCGTGCGGTGCGGCGACGCCGCGCCGCCGCGCGTACAGGAAGCTGATCCGTTCGACTTTTCCACTGTTTAGGACGGAGTCCCGGGGCGCAAGGCGCTCAGGTGGCCAGGGACACCGGACGCTCGAAGGGAGCCGCCAGATGCCGGGGACCCTCCTTCTATCACGCCACCTTCCCGACGAGGCCCTGGCCGCCGCGCGCGCACGGGCGACCGTGAAGCTCGCGACGCGGGACGAGCGACTGGCGCGCGAAGAGCTGGCCGAGCGCCTGCGGGACGCCGACGGCCTCGTCTGTCTCCTCACCGACGCGATCGATGCGGAGCTCCTCGCCGGGGCCCCTCGGCTTCGGGTCGTCGCCAACGTCGCCGTCGGCTACAACAACATCGACGTCGCGGCCGCCACCCGCCGTCGCATCGTTGTCACGAACACCCCCGGCGTTCTCACCGAGACCACGGCCGATTTCACCTGGGCCCTGCTCCTGGCAACTGCCCGGCGGGTCGCCGAGGCGGACGCCTTCACGCGCGCCGGCCGGTTCACCGAGTGGGGGTTGATGCTCCTCCTGGGCGGCGATGTCTACGGCAAGACGCTGGGCATCCTCGGCCTGGGTCGGATCGGCCGGGCGGTCGCGCGGCGGGCTCAGGGGTTCGGGATGCGCCTCCTCTATCACGACGCCGCGCGGGACGCGGACGCGGAGCGCGAGCTTGGCGTGCTTTACCGCGACAAGGACACCGTGCTTCGCGAGGCCGATTTCGTGACGCTCCACGTCCCGCTCCTGGCCGAGACCCGTCACTACATCGCCGAGCGGGAGCTACGGCTCATGAAGCCGACGGCCTACCTCGTCAACGCGGCGCGTGGTCCCGTCGTCCATGAGGCCGTGCTCGTCCGCGCCCTCCGAGAGGGGTGGATCGCCGGCGCCGGCCTGGACGTGTTCGAGGAGGAGCCCCGCGTGCACCCGGGGCTTCTGGAGTGCCGGAACGCCGTCCTGGCCCCGCACATCGCCTCGGCCTCTCGCGAGACGCGTCTCCGGATGGCGATGATGGCGGTCGAGGACGCCTTGGCGGTGCTGGAAGGCCGGCGGCCGGCCCACCCGGTCAATCCCGAGGCGCTGGCGGGCTGATGCGCCCCCGCCGGCCGGCGCTATTTCTCGCCGTGGACCCAGATCTTGCCGGCCGCAGCGAGCCCGAGCACGATCGTCCGCCCTTCGCTGAGCGCCGTGACCGTGCCCGCCCAGGGGGCCAGCTCTTGGACCCGCAGGCGCGCCCCGGGCCGCACGCCCGATCGCCACAGATGCTCGAGAAGCTTCCGGTCGGCCTCCGCTTCCTCAGTGATCCGGACGACGGTGAGGGTTGCGCCCTCCGAGGCCCGAGCCAGGGGAAACGCCCTGGGGCCAGGGGGATTCGCCATCCCAGGGATCGGATTGCCGTGCGGACAGGTGGCGGGCATCCCCAGGCTCTCCGCCAACCGATCCTCGACTCGTGGCGATAGGGCATGCTCGAGCCGATGCGCCTCCTCGTGCGCCTCCATCCAGTCGAGGCCCAGAATGTCCGTGAGCCAGCGCTCCAGGAGCCGGTGCCGGCGCGCCATGGCCTCGGCGACGCTGAGGCCCCGTCGCGTCAGGACGATCTGCTTGCCGGCCCCCAGCCGGAGGTACCCGGCCCGGGCCATGCGCTGAAGCGCCTCCGTTACGGCAGGGGGTGAGACCTTGAGGTGCCGGGCCAGGCGAGCCCCGATAACCGGCCCCCCGCTTCCAGCGAGGTCGTAGATCCCCTCCAGGTAGTCCTCGACCGACGCCGTGGTGGCGCCGACCCGGGACCGGGCCGGGGCGGCCTTGGATTTTCGGCTTGACACACTCGGCATGTTAGGTCTACCTAATTGCTGACCACGCACTCCCGGGATTATAGCCGGGGGGTCCGATGGGATGCAACCGCGGCTGGTTCCCGGGGCCGGTCCCGATCCGGGCCCGACCCATCCGAGCGGAGACTCGGGAGGAGGCTTTCGATGCGATGCGCTCTATGGCGGCGGCGCGCTTTCGCCGCGGCAGTTCTCGCGCTGGTCACGGCCCTGCTCGGCGCTGGACCTGGCGAGGCGACCGAGCTGGTGGTCTACTCGTCCCGCCACTACGGCAACGAGGCGGCGTTCGAGGCGTTCAAGCAGAAGACGGGCATCACGCTCAAGATCCTCAACGCCAGCGACGCTCAGCTCTTCGAGCGACTCAAGGCGGAAGGCGACAAGACACCCGCCGACGTCCTGATCACGGTAGACGCCGGCAACCTGTGGAAGGCGGGGACGGCGGGTCTGCTCGCCACCGTGGACTCGCGGGAGCTCCAGACCAACATCCCCACCCAGCTCCGCGATCCGGAGAACCGATGGTTCGGGCTGACCGTCCGCGCCCGCACGATCATGTACAGCACGAAGCGCGTGAAGCCGGAGGAGCTGTCCACCTACGCCGCGCTCGGCGATCCGAAGTGGAAGGGTCGGCTGTGCCTGCGGAGCTCGAGCCACGTCTACAATCAGTCCCTCCTGGCCGCCATGATCAAGCGGCACGGCGAGGCGAAAGCCGAGGAAATGGTGCGGGCGTGGGTCGCGAACCAGCCCATCCTGATCGACGGCGACACGAAGATCCTCGAGGCGGTCGCCGCCGGCCAGTGCGACGTCGCGGTCACCAACCACTACTACCTGGCGCGCCTGCTGATGAAGGACCCGAACTTCCCCGTCCGTCCCTTCTGGCCGGACCAACAGGGAACAGGCGTCCACGTCAACATCTCCGGCGCCGGGGTGACGGCGCACTCCAAGCACAAGACCGAGGCCATTCGCTTCATCGAGTTCCTCTCCACCCCTGAAGCGCAGGCCATGTTCGCGAAGCAGAGCCAGGAGTTCCCCGCGAACCCGGCAGTGGCGCCCGAGCCCCTCCTGACCCAATGGGGCGCGTTCAAGATGGACGACCTCAACATCGCGGCCGCCGGCGAGTTCCAGCCGGCCGCAATCCGGCTCGCGGACCGGGTCGGCTACAAGTAGCCGCGCGAGCATGGAGGCCCCGGTCGCCACCGGGGTATCGGCACGGACCCGGGTCGCTCGCGGCCCGGGTCCGTGGCTTTTGACGGCGGCCGCCGTCCTGGCCGGGGTGGTGGTCGCCGTGCCGATCCTGTCCGTCCTGCTCTCCCTCGCGAATCCGGTCCATGCAGTGTGGGCGCACCTCTGGCGCACTCAGCTGGTCGAACTCCTCGGCAACACGCTCGCGCTCATGCTCGGCGTAGGTCTGGGCAGCCTGGGCCTCGGCGTGGCGCTCGCCTGGCTCGTCGTGTTCTTCGAGTTTCCCGGCCGGCGCGGATTCGAGTGGGCGCTGGTGCTGCCCCTCGCCCTGCCGGCTTACGTGATCGGCTTCGTGTTTCTCGGCATCTTCGAGTTCGCCGGACCGCTCCAAACCGCTTTGCGGCAGGTCGCCGG
Source organism: Candidatus Rokuibacteriota bacterium (assembly GCA_044867785.1). Taxonomy (GTDB): domain Bacteria; phylum Methylomirabilota; class Methylomirabilia; order Rokubacteriales; family DASRDR01; genus DASRDR01. The sequence continues at coordinate 22,888 of JBIOVM010000126.1, forward strand.
GCCCGAGCTCCGCCTCCCCGACCTCCGCTCGGGATGGGGGGTCGTCGTCGTGATGACGCTCGTCCTCTATCCCTACGTGTACACGCTCGCGCGGGCGGCGTTCCTCGAGCAGTCCCCCGAGGCCTTCGAGAGCGCACGCAGCCTCGGCCGCTCCCGCGCGCGGGCCTTCTGGGACGTCAGCTTGCCGCTCGCGCGTCCGGCGGTCGTGGCGGGCACGACGCTCGCGTGCATGGAGGCGCTGGCGGACTACGGGACGGTGGCGACCTTCAGCTACCGCACCCTGACCGAGGCGATCTACCGGGTCTGGCACGGCATGTTCGACCGGCTGGCCGCCACTCAGCTCGCCGTGGTGCTCCTGGGCCTCTCCGCGTGTCTGATCCTGCTGGAGCGGAGCTCGCGCGGGCGCGCGCGCTTCACACAGGGCCGCCGCCCCACCCACGCCCCCGCCCGCATGCGCCTGGCGGGCGGCCGCGCGTTGGCCGCCGCCGGGGGCTGCGCGGCCGTGTGGATCCTCGCGTTCGGGTTGCCCGTCGGCCAGCTCCTCGTGTGGGCGGTGACGGTCCTCCGCCGGGATGGGCTTCCGCGAGGGTTCCTTCCGGCGCTCGGGAATAGCCTCGGTCTCGCGGCGATGGCAGCCGGCCTGACGCTCGGCGTCGCCCTCGTCCTGGCGTATGCGCTCCGGCTCCGGCCCAGCCGCGGCGTCGCGGCGCTCGTGCGGGGGGCGTCGCTCGGGTACGCGCTCCCCGGGGCGGTCATCGCGGTGGGCGTGCTGCTGCCGCTCTCGACGCTCGATCACGCGCTGGCCGCGGCCGCCGAGCGGATCCTCGGGCTCGACGCAGGCCTGCTCCTCACCGGGACGGCCGGGGCGCTCCTCTACGCGTATCTCGTCCGGTTCCTCGCCGTGAGCCTGCAGGCCGTCGAGGCGACGCTGGCGCGCATTCCGCGGAGTTTCGACGAAATCGCGCGCTCGCTGGGCGCCGGCGCCGGCCGGACTCTGCGGGCGGTGCACGTGCCCTTGATTCGCCGCGGGCTCCTCGCGGCGCTGCTGCTGGTCTTCGTGGACGTCATGAAGGAGATGCCGGCCACGCTCCTGCTCCGGCCCTTGAGCCTTGACACCCTGGCCATCGCCGTCTACCAGCGGACCGCGGAGTCCCTCTGGGAGGAGGCGGCCGTACCGGCGCTCGCCCTGGTTCTCGCCGGGCTCGTCCCCGTCGTCCTGCTCCTCCGCACCACGGGCGGGTCGAACAGGCCCGGCCTCCCGGCGATCCTGCCCGGCGGGGACCCGATTCCATGAGCCTGCTCCGGCTCGAACACCTCACCAAGCGGTTCGACGGCGTCGGGGCGGCGGTCGACGATCTCTCGCTCTCGGTCGAGCCCGGGGAGATCCTGGCGCTCCTGGGACCGTCCGGCTGCGGCAAGACCACGACGCTCCGCCTCATCGCGGGATTCGAGACGCCCGACGCGGGGGCCATCGTGCTTCGCGGACAGCGCGTGGCGGGCAACGGCACGGTGGTGCCGCCGGAATCCCGCGGCGTCGGCGTCGTCTTCCAGGACTACGCGTTGTTCCCGCACCTGTCGGTCGGGAACAACGTCGCGTTCGGTCTGGCGCGCTTCGAGCGCGCCGAGCGGGCTCGGCGGGTGCGGGAGGTGCTAGAGCTGGTCGGGCTCGGCGGGGTCGAGCGCCGGTTCCCGCACGAGCTGTCGGGCGGCCAGCAGCAGCGCGTGGCCCTCGCCCGCGCGCTGGCCCCGGCGCCCGCGCTGATCCTCCTCGACGAGCCGTTCTCGAACCTCGACGCCGACCTGCGGGCCGCCATGCGTGAGGAGATCGGCAAGATCCTCCGCGCCACCGGCACGACGGCGGTGTTCGTCACTCACGACCAGGAGGAGGCGTTCGCGCTCGCCGATCGCGTCGGGGTCTTGAACGCCGGCCGGCTCGAGCAGGTCGCGCCCCCCTACGAGCTCTACCATCGACCCGGCACCCGGTTCGTCGCGGAGTTCGTGGGGGCCGCCGACTTCCTGCGCTCGATGGTGACCGAGGACGGGATCGTCTCCGAGCTGGGGACGCTGGCGCGCCAGCCCGGGTGCTCACCCGGTCAGGCGGTCGACATCATGATCCGGCCCGACGACATCGACTTCATCCCGCACCCCGATGGCGACGTCGTGGTGATCGGACGCCAGTTCCTCGGCGCCGAGCACCTGTATCGGCTCCGGCTCACGTCGGGCGCGAGCGTGCACTCCGTCCAGCCGGCGACGACGCTCTACCCCGTCGGGGCCCGGGTCCGAGTCGTGGCGAACCTCCTCCACGTCGTCGCCTTTCCGCTGGACGAGGGCGGGTAGGCGGCCCGAGCCCGAACCGCCCGCCGGGCGTCAGGCCGGCTGGGCAGGGACGGGCGGGGCGGCCGTCAGCCGGCGGGTGAGCCGGCGGGCTCTTCGCTCGAGCGCCGCGATCAAGTCGCTCCCGCCTTCGGCGGCCCAGGTCTCCGCCGCGGCGAGGGCGGCCCGCGTCACGTCCAGGGCTGCCCCGAAGTCCCGCGCGTGGTGCTCGTGAAGCTTGGCCAGGTCGACCAGGAGCCGCACGGGCGGACTGGCGGCGCGCGACACGGCCTCTGCCCAGAGCGCGCGCGCCTCGGCGAGCCGTCCCGCGCGGCGCCAGAGCCACCCGAGCCGCCACGCGGCGCGGGCTTCCAGCGCCGCGGGCAGCCCGGCCCGGAAGGCCGCCTCGTAGAAGCGCGCGCTGCGGTCGGGCTCGCGGCGCTCGAGCCACCGCCCCGCTCCCATCCATTCGAGCGGGTCGTGCTGGGGATCCGGGCCGCGAAGCAACGCCGCCGCCCGCGCATGCAGGCCCGCGAGCGCGACCAGGTCCCAGCGGTTGTGGGCGAAGATCCGCGGCAAGGCGGCGGGATCGCGCGTCCGCAGGTAACGGAAGTACACCTGCGGCACCAAGGCGCCGGGGAGGTCGTCCCCCCGCTCCACGCCGAGCAGGGCGCCCTCGAGCGTGGTGAGGCGGCAGTCGGCCGCACGGCCGCGCCAGAGGGCCCGCGCCACCGGATAGAGGTCGTGGTGCGCCAGATCGCTGCCCCACCACGGCGCCCGCGCAAGGAGGTATCGCGTCTCGAGGAGGGGCAGGTCGAAGGTGCGCCCGTTGAACGTGACGACCTGGCGAGCGTCGGCGACGGCCGCGGCCACCGCCGACAGCAGCGCCGCCTCGCCGTCGAGGTCGCCCAAGAAATACTGGGCGACGCTGAGGGTCCGTCCCGTCCACGTCGCCAGCCCGACCAGGAAGACGTACGTTCCCGTGCCCCCCGCGAGGCCCGTCGTTTCCGTGTCGAGGTAGAGCGCGCCCGCCACGGGCGGCTCTTCCGCTCCCACCGCCGCCGCCATCGAGATCTGCTCCACGTGCCGGAGCGCCATGCCGTGGGCGGTGGTGACCGGCTCCAGCGTGAACGTCGAGGCGGGCGGCCGCCGGGGCGCCGCGGGAGCCGTGGCCTCCAACCGCCGGAGCAGCGCGCGGAGTCGCGCGACTTCGAGCTCGCGGTCGGGCAAGGCCCCGGCGCGCATGCCGAGGGCGCTACGCCCCCAGCCGGTCGAGGAGCGCCGCGGCCACGGTCTTCGCCCGGCGCCCGACCTCGTTCACCGGCCCCACGCAGGACGGGCAGCCCGCGCGGCAGGCGCAGGCGCGAATCGTCTCGCGGGCGCGGGTGAGGAGAGGGGTCATCAAGTCGAAGAGGCGCTCGGTCAGGCCGACTCCCCCCGGCTGGCTGTCGTAGAGATACACGGTCGGCTCGAACCGCTCCACGGCCAGGAGCCGCGCGCGCGCGCGCTCGGTCGTGAGGACCCGCGGGCCCGGCGCGTCGGTCCCGCCCGGCTCGGGCGGCGCGGCATCCCCGAGCCAGGAGCCGAGATCGCGCACGTCGCACATGAGGAAGAGCGGCGCCAGGTGATGGAGCAGGTAGGCGAGCCCGCGGAGTCCGTCCACCAGCGCGTCCCGGTCCGGCGAGACGTCGGCGAGCACCGCGGGCCGGATCGTCAGCCAGAGGCCCGCGGTCTGCATCTCCTGCTGGGGCAACTCGACCTGGCCGGCCCCCACGTTCTCCATCGTGTCGAACTTGATCTTCTTGAAGCCGACCACCTGCTCCGCGACCAGCACCTCGCCCTGCTCGATGCGGCCCGCCTCGCCGTGCCCCGACGTCGCCGCCTGGAAGCGGTCCAGCGCCCACACCCCCTTGGCGGTCACGGCGTCGGTGAAGTAGTCGACCTGCACCCGCTTGACGTAGGCGACCTTCTCCTCGTCCTCGCGGAAGTGCAGCTCCTGCACTTCGAACTGCTGCCCCTCGATGAGGTAGATGGCCTTGGGATGCACCATCGCGAAGGCGCTGCGCCAGTCCACCTCCGCGATCACCTCGCGCTTCCGCGTGAGCCGGCGCACCGACTCGACCGGCGCCAGCGTCTGGTGCGTCGTATCGATCACCACGAAGTTGTCGCTCGCAACCGTCCGGAGCGAGAGGTGATCGGCCGGGTAGCTCTCGCTCGTCCAGTGGTAGCGACCGCCGGCCTGGTGGAGGAGCCCTTCCTCTTCCAGGAGCCGGAGGAAACGGCCGACGTCTTCCCCGCCGAAGGGCTCATCGGCGGTGAAGGGCAGCTCGAACGCCGCGCACTTCAGGTGGCTCACCAGGACGTACGGGTTGTCGGGGTTGATCAGGCCGTGCTCGGGGGGCGCGCCGAAGAAGTAATCGGGATGGGTCACGATGAACTGGTCCAGCGGGGCCGAGGACGCCACCAGGACCGCCGCCGACAGCCCGGTCCGGCGCCCCGCCCGCCCCGCCTGCTGCCAGGTCGAGGCCACCGTGCCCGGGTACCCCGCGAGCACCGCGATGTCGAGCCGACCGATGTCGATCCCCAGCTCGAGCGCGTTGGTAGACACGACGCCGAGCACGTCCCCCGATCGCAGCCCCCGCTCGACCTCGCGCCGGCGGTTCGGGAGGTATCCGCCCCGGTAGCCGCGGATGACGTCCGTGAAGGCCGGCGGCCGCTCGACGGCGGCCTTGAGGTCGGTCAGGACGACCTCCTCCGCGAGCCGGCTGCCGGTGAACACGATGGTCGGCACGCGCGCCCGGAGGAACGGCGTCGCCAGTCGGCTCGCTTCCTTCAGGTACGGTCGGCGAATGCCCAGCTCCGCGTTGACGACCGGGGGATTGTAGAAGACGACGACCTTCTCGCCCGCCGGGGCGCCATTGTCCCCGACCAGGCTCATCGGCTGTCCGGCGAGGCGCTCGGCCAGCTCCTGCGGGTTCGCGATCGTCGCCGACGTGCAGACGAACTGGGGCGCGGCGCCGTAGTGCCGGCAGATCCGCTGCAGCCGACGGAGCACGTTCGCCAGGTGGCTGCCGAAGACCCCGCGGTAGGTGTGCAGCTCGTCGATGATGACGTAGCGGAGATTCTGGAACAGCCCGATCCACTTCGTGTGGTGCGGCAGGATGCCCGCGTGGAGCATGTCCGGGTTCGTGAGCACCACGTTGGCGCGCGCCCGCACCGCCCGCCGCGCGTCCTGCGGGGTGTCCCCGTCGTAGGTGTGGATCCTGAGCTCGGGGAGCGCCCGCGCCAACTCCTCCAGCTCCGCGAGCTGATCCTGGGCGAGCGCCTTCGTCGGGAACAGGTAAAGCGCGCGCGCCGCCGGCTCGGTCAGCAGCGCCTGGAGGACGGGCAGGTTGTAGCAGAGCGTCTTGCCGGACGCGGTGGGCGTCACCACCACGCAATGGCCGCCCTTCGCGAGCCACTCGACCGTCTCGGCCTGGTGGGTGTAGAGAGCCTCCAGGCCACGCGTCCGCAACGCGGCGGCGAGGCGCGGGTCGACCGTGTCGGGAATCGGAACGATACGCGCCGGGCGGGCGGGGAAGCGCCGAAGCGCGGTGACGGCGCCCCCGGATTCCGCGACGAGGCGGTCGATCAGGTCGGCGAGGTCGACACGCGTATCCACGGGCCCCGCCATGTCGGCGTCATCTTAGGAGTCGCGCGCGAGCATTGTCAACGTTCGAAGGCCGATGTTGAATGAAGTCATCGCATGACCGTCTGGACCCGCGCGCGGCGCTTCCTCCCGCCCGTCCTCTGGATGGGCCTGATCGCGCTCGGCTCGTCGAGCCTGCTCGCGGGGAATCGGACAAGCCGACTCCTCGTCACGCTCCTCACCCACTTCGTGCCCGCGGCGGACCCGAGGATTCTCGACGCGCTCCATGTCGGATTCCGGAAGCTGGGGCACGTGATGGAATACGGCATCCTCGCGGTGCTCTGGTATCGCGCCCTGGGCCCGTCGGCGCGTGCGGCCCCGACCGCCTTCCTGCTCGCGGCCGCCTACGGGGTCGTGGACGAGCTGTGGCAAGGCCTCTACCCGAGTCGCACCCCCGCCGCTGGCGACGTGGCAATCGACGCCGCCGGGGCCCTCCTCGGGCTCCTGGCCTGGACCGGGGGCGGGCGGTGGCGGGCCACCGCGCTCCGGAGCGCGGCCGCGGGCGTCTGGCTCCTGGCCGGACTCGCCGCCGTCCTGCTGATCGTCGACCTCGCCCTCGGCCGTTCCGCGGCCGCTCCGGCACTGGCCGCCGTCGGGCTCGGCCTGGTGGGGGCCGGCTTGGCCCGCCTCGCCCGCCGCGCACGGATTCGAGTATCATCGGCCCCGCGAGCTCCCGTACCGCCATGAGCGTCTACGTCGCCCGCCGGCTGGCCCAGTCCCTCATCGTGCTCCTCGGCATCTCGATCGTCGTGTTCGTCATCCTGCATCTCACGGGAGATCCGACCCTGCTCATGCTCCCGCCCGACGCCTCGGCCGAGGAGGTCGCGCGCTTTCGCCGCGCGATGGGCTTCGACGACCCGCTTCCCCTCCAGTACTGGCGCTTTCTCCGGGGCGTGCTCCAGGGGAACTTCGGGAACTCGCTGCGGCACGACGAGCCTGCCCTGGCCCTCGTCTTCGAGCGCATGCCGGCGACCCTCGAGCTGACGGCGGTGGCGCTCGGTGTCGCGCTCGTCCTCGCCATCCCCGCCGGCATCGTCTCCGCGCTGTCCCGCAACACCGCGCTCGACTACGTCAGCACCGTGACGGCCCTCGTCGGCCAGGCCATGCCGACCTTCTGGCTCGGCATCATGCTGATCCTGGTCTTCTCGGTCGGGCTCCAGATGCTGCCGTCCTCGGGGCGCGGAGGGCTCACGCACCTGATCCTTCCCGCTGTCACCCTCGGCCTCTTCACGAGCGCGCGGACCATGCGGCTCACCCGGTCGGCCCTCCTCGAGGTCCTCGGCCAGGACTACGTCCGCACCGCCCGGGCCAAGGGTGTGGCCGAGCGCGGGGTCGTGTGGAAGCACGCCCTCCGGAACGCCGCGATTCCCGTCATCACCATCGTGGGGCTCGAGCTCGGCACGCTCCTGGGCGGCGCGGTCATCACGGAGACGATCTTCGCGTGGCCTGGCGTCGGCCGGCTCTCGGTCCAGGCCATCTACAACCGGGACTACCCGCTCGTGCAGGCCTCGGTTTTCGTCCTGGCCTCGATCTTCGTGCTCGTGAACCTCGCCGTGGACCTCGTCTACACCTACCTCGATCCGCGCATCCGGCTGAGCTGACCATCGTGCGCGGCGCGGGCCTGGCGGCCGAGCCTCTCCGCATCCCGCGCCGCCGACGTCGGGCGCGGCGCTGAGGCGACGGTGGGCGAAGCCCGCGCGGACACGCTCGCGCTGCCCAGGCCGGCCGGCGTCGCCCGCAGCGAGGCCTGGACGCTGCTGCGCCGGTTGGTCCGCCGCCGCACCGCCCTCTTCGGCCTGGTCGTCTGCGCCGCCGTCGTCCTGGCCGCACTGCTGGCTCCCGTCCTCACGCCCTTCGATCCCCTCGTGCAGGACATCGGCCAGCGACTCAAGCCGCCCGGCTGGACGGCGCCCGAGGGCCGCACCCACTGGCTGGGCACCGACCACCTGGGCCGGGACATCCTCGGGCGGATCCTCTACGGGACCCGGATCGCGCTGGTGGTGGGGCTGTCGGCGGTGGCCATCGCCGGGACGCTCGGTCTCGCGATCGGCCTCGTGAGCGGCTACTTCGGGGGCCGGGTGGACGACCTGTTCATGCGCCTGGCCGACATCCAGCTCGCCTTCCCGTTCATCCTGCTCGCGCTGGCCGTCATCGGCGTGCTCGGGCCGAGCCTGCGCAACATCATCGTAGTCGTGGGAGTCTCCGGGTGGGTCGTGTACGCCCGGATCGTGCGGGGAGAAGTGCTCTCGCTCCGTGAGCGCGAGTTCATCCTGGCCGCCCGGGCCGTCGGCAGCCCTTCGGCCCGCGTCATCGTGCGGCACCTCGTGCCGAACGCCTTCACGCCGTGGCTGGTCATCGCGACGCTCGACATGGCGCGCGTGATCATCGTGGAGTCGGCCCTGTCCTTCCTCGGCCTCGGCATTCCCCCTCCGACGCCGACGTGGGGCGGCATGCTCGCCGACGGCCGCGTCTACATGTCGACCGCGTGGTGGCTCGCGACCTTCCCGGGGCTCGCGATCCTCGTCACGGTGCTCGGGATCAACCTCCTGGGCGACGGTCTCCGGGACACTCTCGACCCGCGGCTCAAGGTCTAACCGCGAACACGGTCACAACAGAAAGGAGCTGCCGCATGCGACGCACGCTCTCCCTCCTGGCCCTCGGGGCCCTGGTCCTGGCCGGGCCGCTCTCCGCCGCCGCTCAGCCGGCGGGGCGGGTGGTGATCGCGCAGGGCGTCGACCCCACGACGCTCGACCCGCAGAATCACGAGGAAACGCCGGCCTACAATGTCCTGCTGAACCTCTACGACACGCTGCTCTTCCGCGACAAGGACCTGAAGATCATCCCGTGGCTCGCCGAGTCCTGGCGGGTCGTGAATCCGACCACCTGGGAGTTCAAGATCCGGAAGGGCGTCAAGTTCCACAACGGCGAGGACCTCGACGCCGACGCCGTGAAGTTCAGCCTCGAGCGGCTCATCAACCCCGAGCTGAAGATGCGCCAGGCGCCGAACTTCACCCTGATCGACAGGATCGAGACGCCCGACAAGCACACGGTGCGGGTGATCACCAAGAAGCCCTTCCCGACCCTCGAGAACCAGCTCGCCCTCCGCGGCGCGATCGTGCCGCCCAAGTACTTCAAGGAGAAGGACGGCCCCACCCTCGCCAAGACCCCGATCGGGTCGGGCCCCTACAAGTTCGTCCGCTGGGCCAAGGACGAGGCCATCACGCTGGAGGCCAACGAGTCGTGGTGGGGCGGCGCGCCCAAGGTCAAGACGCTCGTCTTCCGTCCGATCCCCGAGCACACGACGCGCGTGGCCGCTCTCCAGGCCGGTGAGGTGGACATCGTCACGAACGTCCCGCCCCACCTCGTGAAGCAGGTGGAATCCGACGCCAAGCTCTACGTGTCCAAGGCGCCGAGCGTCCGGGTGATCTTCCTCTGGATCTACACCCACCAGTACGACAAGGACCACAAGCTGGTCGGCCCATTCAACGGGCCCACCAAGGATCCGAAGGTGCGGCAGGCGCTCAACTACGCGGTGAACATCGACGACGTGGTCAAGAACGTGCTGGAGGGGAACGGCGTCCGGCTCGGCACCGTCCTCACCGACAAGCACTTCGGCTTCGACCCGAAGATCCAGCCGATCAAGCAGGACCTGGCCAAGGTCAAGCAGCTCCTCGCGGAGGCCGGGTACCCGAACGGCGTCGACCTCGTCCTCAACTCGCCGGACGGCCGCTACCTCAAGGACAAGGAGGTCGCCGAGGCGGTCGGCGGGCAGCTCACGAAGGCCGGCATCCGCACCACCGTCAAGACTCACGAGTGGGGCACCTATCTGAACCAGATGGTCTACGTCCACGGCGCCGGGCCTCTCGCGCTCATCGGCTGGGGGAACACGACCTGGGACGCCGACGGCACGCTCACCCCGATCTTCCGGACCGGAAAGATCCTGTCCAACTACCACAACGAGCAGTTCGACAGCCTGATCGACGAGGCCGCCACGACGGTCGACCCCAAGGCGCGCCTCGGCCTCTATTCGAAGGCGCTCCAGATCTGGGTGAACGACGGCGCCTCGATCCCGCTCTACCAGCAGATGGACATCTACGGCGTGGCGAAGCGCGTCAAGTTCCAGGCCCTGTCGTCCGAGCAGCTCGTCGGCGCCTGGATCTGCCTGGCCGACCAGAAGTGCTAGGCGGGGTGTAACCGACTAGAGAGCGTCAGCAGACCGCGCCGTCCGGGACCGGGGGTCTCCCCGCTCGGCCCCGGACGGCGCGCCGGGGCCAGTCGCCCTAGCTCGGGCGCTCGAGCCGGACGACGACCTCGATGTGCGGGGTGTGCGGGAACATGTCGAGGGGCTGAACCGCCGTCACCCGGTAGCCCGCCCCGCACAGCGTGGCGAGGTCCCGGGCGAGGGTGGCGGGGTTGCACGACACGTAGACGATCCGCCGCGCGCCATGCACGGCGAGGCTGCGGAGCGCCTTCGGATGGAACCCAGCCCGGGGCGGATCGGCGACGACCACCTCGGCCCGCACGCCGCGCGCCAAGAGCTCCGGCAGGACGTGGCGCACCTCGCCGGGGAGAAAGGTGCAGTTCGCGATCCCGTTCGCGCGAGCGTTGCGCTGAGCGTCCTCGATCGCCGCCGGGACCAGCTCGATGCCGTAGACCGCCCGCGCCTGGCGCGCGAGGAGCAGGCTGATGGCCCCCGTCCCCGCGTAGAGGTCGAGCACGATCTCCTGCCCGGTCAGCGCCGCGTACTCCGCCACGATCCCGAAGAGCCGCTCCGCCTGCCGCGTATTCGTCTGGAAGAACGAGTTCGCCGAGATGGAGAACACGAGATCGCCGAGCCGCTCCCGGATGGTCTCCTCGCCGGCGATGGGGTGCTCCTCGACTCCCACGGCGACCGCGGCCTTCTTCGGGTTCACGTTCAGGACCACCGAGGTGACGTGCGGACACCGTGTCCGGAGCCGGTCGGCCAGCGCCCGGGCGGTCGCCACATCCGGCGAGGCCGTGACGAGGTTCACCATGCCCTCACCGGTGACGCGGCCCTCGCGGAGCATGAGGAAGCGGAGAAGGCCCTCCTCGGTGTCCTGCCGGTAGACGCTCCACCCCCGCTCGCGCACGAAGGCTCGCACCTCGGCCAGCACCGCGTTCATCCCCTCCGACTGGAGGAGGCAGCGCTCCACGTCCAGAATCGCGTCGTAGCGCTCCGCTTCGTGCAGGCCCACGATCGGCTGGCCGTCGGCCTCGGCGAAGGTGAACTCCATCTTGTTCCGGTAGCCGTAGATCTCGGGCGCCCCGATGATCGGGAACACCGGGACGTCGCCGATCCCGCCGAGCCGCGCCAGACACTCGACGACTTGGCGCTGCTTGAACTCGAGCTGGGCCTCGTAGCGGACGTGTTGGAGGCGACATCCGCCGCAGCGCCCGAAGTACGGGCACGGTGGCGCGGTGCGCAACTCGGAGGGACGGTCGAGGCGCTCGATGGTGCCCCGCGCGAAGCGGGGACGCACCTGCGTCAATCTGACGTCGGCCCGATCTCCCGGCACTCCGCCGGGCACGAACACGACATAGCCCCCGGCCCGCGCGACGCCCTCGCCTCCGAACGCCAGGTCGGTCACGTCCACGGTCACGAGATCACCGCGCCGCGCCGAAGCCATGTCGCCCTGATGCTACGGCAGCCTACTAGCGCCGTCAACGCGCGGGCCATGCTACGATAAGCAGCTAAGCCCTCGATGCGATGAGCGTCCAACGGGTCCCGGCGGTCTCACCGGGTCGCGCACGCTACGCGCTCGGGGTGTTGTTCACGATCAACTTGTTCAACTACATAGACCGTCAGGTGATCTCGGGCGTGCTCCCGCTGGTCCAGCAGGAGCTCCGGCTCTCCGACACCGCCCTCGGCTGGCTGGCGTCCGCGTTCATGATCCTGTACCTGTCCGGTTCGATCCCTCTCGGCGTGCTCGGCGACCGGGTGGCCCGGAACCGCCTCATCGCCATCGGCGTCGGCGCGTGGGGCGCGGCGACGTTCCTCTCGGGGCTCTCGCGCTCCTACGGCCAGCTCTTCGCCACTCGCGCCCTCGTCGGCATCGGGGAGGCGTCGTACGGGCCGACCGCCTCCGCGATGGTCTCCGACCTCTTCCCGCGCGAGCGGCGGGGCTTCGTCAACGCCCTCTTCAATGCCGCCATCCCGCTGGGCGGCGCGATCGGCGTGATCCTGGGGGGGCTGGTCGGCTCGCGCTACGGCTGGCGCGCCGCCTTCCTCGTCGTGGGCATCCCCAGCCTCGCCCTGACGATCCTGGCGTGGCGCCTGGGGGACCCGCCGCGGGGCGGGCAGGACCAGCTGGTCCCGGGTGAGCATGCCGGCGCGGGGGTGCCGTTCCTCGAGGGCGTCGCCGGGCTGTTCCGCACCCCGACCTTCGTGATGGTCTGCGCGGTCGGCATGCTGGTCGCCTTCGCCATCGGCGCGTTCAACCACTGGTTGCCGCTCTACCTCCATCGGGTCAAGCAGTTGTCCGTGCCCGAGGCCAGTTTTTGGTTCGGCGTGCTCTCGGCGGTCGGGGGCTTCCTCGGCGTGGTGAGCGGCGGGCTCGTCGGGGACATGCTCGCGCGCCGGACCCCCGCCGGCCACCTCTTGACGATCGCGGGAGGCTTTCTGCTCGCCGCCCCGGCCGGCATCGTCATGATGCTCGCCCGGGATGCCGCGGTCTTCCTGCCCGCCTTGTTCCTCGCGGTAACCTTTCTCGTCCTCTACATCGGCAGCGTCAACGCGGTGATTCACAACGTCGTCCACCCGACGCTGCGCGCCACCGCCATCGCGATCTTCGTTTTCGTCATCAATCTGGGCGGCGCCGCGCTGTCGCCCGCGGTCGTGGGGCTCGTGTCCGACCGCCGCCAGTCGCTGCAGGCGGCCATGCTCATGCTGCCGATCCTCGTCTTCTTCGCCGGCCTGATCGCCCTCGCCGCCGCCACGGTGGTGGGCGCCGACATGCGCCGGGCGGCGGCCGGGGCCGTGCCGGGACGCCCGCCGGGAGACGTCGCGTGAGCCAGCCGGTGCGGATCGGCGAGCTGCTCGGCTGCGTGCCGGGCCTCGACGGATGGCGGGCCGAAGCGCGGGTCATCGCGGACTGGCCGGCCATCGCGGGCGCCGCCGGCATGCGCTCGCGCGCCGAGCGCGTCGAGCAAGGGCTGCTCCACGTTGCGGTCGACAGCTCGGGCTGGCTTCACCGGCTCACCCTGGAGGAGCCGGACCTGCTCGCCCGCTGCCGGGAGATCGCGCCGATCCGCGGAATTCGATTTCGTCTGGCCCCACTCCGGGGAGCCGCAATCCCCCCGGGCGAAGATGAGGTGAGTTCATGACCGTCACACGTCGCGGGGTCGCCACCGCGCTCGTCACGCTCTCGGTCCTGGGTTGCGCGGCGGGACCGAAGCCCGCGGACCCGGCGTCGGACACCGGCGCCCCCGCCGCACGCAGCCGGGCCGCGAGCGAGCGGCCCGCCGATCCCGTCGCCTACCTCCACGTGGTCCGGGCGCACTACCATGCGGAGGCCGCCGAGTGGCCGCAAGCCGTCGGCGAGCTCCGCAAGGCGCTCGACCGCGACGCGCGGTCGCCCGCTCTCTGGCATTTGATGGCTCGCTGGCAGGGCCGGCAGGGCAACCACGCCGAGGCGATCGCCGCCGCCAAGCAGGCGCTCGCGCTCGACCCCCAGCGCGGGGCCGTCTACCTGACCCTGGCCGAGACGTATCACGCGCAGAAGAACGACGCCGACGCGACCGCGGCGCTCGAGCAGGCGATCCGCCTGAATCCCCAGGCGGTGGAGGCCTACGAGACGTTGGCGCGCTATGCCGCGGAGCGCAAGGATTACGCGCAGGCGGCCGCCGCGCTCCAGCGCCTCCTCCAGGTGCAGCCCCAGCACGCCCGCGCGCACTTCCTCCTGGGACGCCTCGCCGTCGAGCGAGAGACGTGGGACGACGCCATCCGCTACCTCCGGCGCGCGGTCGAGATCGACCCGGACCAGGACGGGGCATGGGCCGCCCTCGCCTTCGTCTACGAGCAGCAGAAGAAGCCGGACGAGGCGGTGCGCGTCTACCGGAGCGCGATCGAGGCGAACCCGGAGAACCCGGCGCTCCGCGACCGCCTGGGCGAGCTCCTCGTTCGGCTGGGCAACCTCCCCGAGGCGGGCGAAGCCTTCCAGGGTCTCGTGGAACAGCAGCCGAACGATCCGCGCGTGTGGATGAAGCTCGGAGCCGTCCTCTACGAGCAGAAGGCCTACGACCGGGCGATCGAGGCGTTCCGTCGCGTCCTCACCCTCGATCCGACCAACCTGCGCGCCCGATTCTACGTCGCCTCCTCCCACCTGGACGCCGGGCGCGAGGCCGAGGCCCTCGAAACGCTCAACGAGGTTCTCCGGTCGGATCCCAAGAACGTCGACGCCCGGCTCCAGCTCGGGTTTCTGCACAGCCGGGCGAAGCGCTACGACGACGCGGTGCGGGTCCTGACCGAGGCCGCCAATCTCGATCCCCGTCGGCCGGAGATCTTCCTCTACCTGGGCATGGCGCACTACCGGGCGAACCGGTACGACCGCGCCGTGCGAGCGTACGAGGAAGGCTTGGCGCTCGACGAGGCGAACAAGGAGCTGCGCTTCCAGCTGGGCGTCGCCTACGAAAAGCAAGGGCGTTTCGACCAGGCCGTCGCCGAGTTCCGGCGCGTGATCACGCTGGATCCGAAGCACGCGGAAGCCTACAACTACGTCGGCTACATGTTCGCCGAGAAGGGCGTGCGCCTCGACGAGGCCGAGCATCTCATCCAGAAGGCCCTGGAGATCGAGCCGAACAACGGCTACTACATCGACAGCCTGGGCTGGGCGTACTACCAGCAAGGGCGGTATGCGGATGCCGTGCGCGAGCTCCAGCGCGCCGTCGAGCTGACGCGCGGCAAGGAAGACCCGGTCATCTTCGATCACCTCGGCGACGCGTACCTGCGGGCGGGGGACGAGTCGGCCGCGCTCAACGCCTGGGAGAAATCGCTCGAGCTCGATCCCGCCAACGACGGCGTCCGGCAGAAGGTCCAGCGAGCCCGGCAGCGCCTCGAAGGCCGGAAATAGTGCGGGGGGCGACGGGCCGCGCCCCGCGGCGAGTCGCCCTCGTCCTCGCCCTGGCCTTCGGGCTCGCTCGCTGCGCCGCCGCGCCCCCCGCGCCTCCGGCGACCGCGGCGATCCCTCCCGAGCAGGTCGCCGAGCTGACGCAACGCTGGGCGGCGGAGTGGGCGGCCTTCCCGGGGCTCCGGGCGGCGATCGACCTCACCGTGCGGAACCGCCACGGCAGCGAGCGCACGGCCGCGGCGCTGCTCGTGGCACCGACCGGGCTCCGCGTGGAAGTCACCGCCCCCTTCGGCCTGCCGGCCGTCGTGGCGACCGCCGGACCGGATGAGATCACGATCTACCGGGTGCTCGAGCGTCGGGCGCATACGGCTCGATCCTCGCCCGCCGCCGTCGGACGCTGGCTCGGGGTGCCGCTCCCGCCGGAGACCCTGATCCGCCTCCTGGTCGGCAACGTGGCGACGCCGGCCGACCCTCGCGCCATCACGACCGAGTCCGCGCCGAGCCCGCACCTCGCCTGGAACGAGGATGGCGCCCGATACCGGCTCTGGGTCACCACCGACGGCCGGCCGGCCCGCCTCGTGCTCGAGGCCAGCGCCGGTGACCGCCTCACCGCGGATTTCAGCTGGACGCCGAGCGGCGGACTCGGTGAGGTGCGTCTCGAAGCGCCCGACCGTCAGGCGCTCGTGACGGTCCGCTATCTCTCGGCGGAGTATGTCGAACCGCCGCCCGGTGCCTTCCATCTGACCCTGCCGCCGGACGTCCCCGTCCAGCCGCTCGATTGACAGGAACTCTGCGCCGTGTTAGCGTTTTCTCCGTTTCACGGCCGGCGGGTGACGGTCCGGGCGCGTGCCAAGGTGAACCTGGGGTTGGAGGTGCTCGGACGACGAGCCGATGGTTACCATGAGTTGCGTTCTCTCATGTGGGCCATCGAACTGGCGGACCGCGTGACGATCGAGAGCGGCCACCCGGACATCTCGCTCGCGTGCGCGACGGCGGACGTCCCACGGACCCCCGACAACCTCGCGTGGAAGGCCGCTGGGCTCGTGCGCGAGGCGACGCGCGCCCCCGGCGGCCTCCGGATCGAGATCGACAAGCGGATTCCCGTGGCGGCGGGTTTGGGCGGGGGCTCGGCGGATGCCGCCGCCGTCCTCGCGGGCGTCGGACGCCTTCCCGGCTGGCAGCTCGGGATCCGACGGCGCACCGCGTTGGCGGTCGCGATCGGCATGGACGTCCCCTTCTTCCTCGGCCAGAGCCCGGCGCTGGCGCGGGGACGCGGCGAGACGGTGCGCGGCATCGCGACGGGGACGAGCTTGTCGCTGGTGGTGGCGAACCCGGGGTTCCCGCTGGCGACGCGGGAGGTGTACGGAAGGCTCGAGCCCAGCGACTACGGCGACGGCGCGAGGGTGGACGCCCTACTGCGCGCCCTCCGGCGCGGGGTCGAGGCCGTGGCGGCCGCCGTGACGAACGGGCTCGAGCGGCCGGCCGCCCGACTCTGGCCGGGTCTGGCGGACGTCAAGGCGGCGCTCCGGGAGGCTGGATGCCTCGCGACGCTGATGGCGGGCAGCGGGCCCACCGTGGTCGGGATCGCGCCGTCGCACAGGACGGCGCTCCGGATCCGGGACCGGCTGGCCGCGCGGCCGTGGCGCCTCTGGGTGACGCGCACCGTCACCGGCCCGGTCCTGACGGTCCGGGACGCGCGCGCGTCCCGGGCGCGGTCCGGAGGGCGGCCGTGAGGGCTCGGGACGACCTGGGGCGTGGCCAAGCGGCAAGGCGCGGGACTTTGGATCCCGTATTCGGAGGTTCGAATCCTCCCGCCCCAACCATCCGCCAACTGTTCGGACGGAGACGTGGGCTCGCCCGCGCGGGCACCGCGGAGGAGCAGCGGGAGCCATGCCATACGAGCTGAAGCTCTTCACGGGGAACGCGAACCGCGCGCTGGCCGAAGAGATCGCGGCGAGCCTGGGAACCACGCTCGGGCAGGCCGAGGTCTCGCGCTTCTCGGACGGAGAGATCTTCGTCCAGATCGACGAGAACATCCGCGGCGCCGACGCCTTCATCGTCCAGCCGACGTGCCCGCCGGTGAACGACAGCCTGATGGAACTCCTGATCATGCTCGACGCGTTCAAGCGCGCCTCGGCCCAGCGCATCACGGCGGTTCTCCCCTATTACGGCTACGCGCGCCAGGACCGGAAGGTGCAGTCGCGGATGCCGATCTCGGCCAAGCTGGTCGCTGACCTCATCACGGCCGCCGGTGCGCACCGCGTGCTCGCCCTCGACCTCCATGCCGGGCAGATCCAGGGGTTCTTCAACATTCCCGTGGACCACCTCTTCGCCGCGCCGGTGATGATCGATTACATCGCCAAGCTCAATCTCTCCGACCCCGTCGTCGTCTCGCCGGACGCGGGCGGGGTCGAGCGCGCGCGGGCGATCGCCAAGCGGCTCCACGCCGGACTGGCGATCATCGACAAACGGCGCGACGGGCCGAACGTCGCCGTGTTCATGCACCTGATCGGCGACGTCAAGGGCAGGGACGCCGTCATCATCGACGACATGATCGACACCGCGGGCACGCTGGTCCAGGCGGCGGACGCGCTCAAGCGCGAGGGCGCCCGGCGAATCCTGGCGTGCGGCGTGCACCCGGTGCTGTCCGGGCCAGCGATGGCGCGCCTCGAGGGCTCGCCGCTCGAGGAGCTGATCGTCACGAACTCGATCCCGGTCGGCAAGGACAAGCTGCTTCCCAAGGTCACGGTTCTCTCGGTGGCGCCGCTCCTCGCGGAGGCGATCCGGCGCATCCACGACGAGGAATCGGTCTCCACCCTGTTCGTGTAGGCGCGTCCGCGCCAAGGAGTCGGTGATGAACATCCGTGAGTTGTCCGCCGAGCCTCGCACGGCCCTCGGCAAGGGGGCGGTCGGCCGCCTGCGCCGTCGCGGCCTGGTCCCCGCGATCCTGTACGGCGCCGGGAACGCGCCGGTGCCGCTGGCGGTCGCTCCGCTGGAGGTGCAACGCGCGCTCCGCGCGCACGCGGCGGGCGGCGTGCTGGTGGGGCTTCGCCTCCCGGGCGAGGCCGAGCTCCGTCCGGCGGTCGTCCGGGACCTCCAGTTCCACCCGGTTCGGGATTCGCTCATCCACATCGACTTCCAGGCGGTGCGGATGGACGAGGAGATCACCGTCGAGGTGCCGGTCCACGTGACCGGCGAGGCCGCGGGCGTCCGGGACCAGAACGGCGTCCTCGCGATCCTCATGCGCACCGTCGAGGTCTCGTGCCTGCCGTCGCAGATCCCCGAGCGGATCGACATCGACGTGTCGGCCCTCCGGATCCACGACGTGGCGACCGTCGCGGACCTGCGGCTCCCCGAGGGAGTCCGCGTGACCACGCCGAGTGCCCAGCCGGTCGTGACCGTGGCCCCGCCGATGGCCGAGGAAGTCGCGCCCGTCGCGGCCGCGCCGGCCGCGGAGCCGGAAGTGGTCACGGAGCGCAAGCCCAAGGAGGAGGAGGAGGCCAAGGGCAAGGAGGAGGGCAAGGCCAAGAAGTAGGGCCGACCCGCTCTCCGGGAGGCGCGGCGCCTGCGGATGGCAGCCGAAGGTGTGGCGCCCCGTGTGATCGTGGGACTCGGCAATCCGGGCTCGGACTATCAGGAGACCCGCCACAACCTGGGGCATATGGTCGTCGAAGAGCTTGCGCGGCGGCTCGATGCCCGCTTCCGGCTGCGCGGCCCGGCGCACGTGGCGGAGGGAGTCGCCGGCGAGATACCCCTCCACCTCGCGAAGCTGGTGAGCTTCATGAACGTGAGCGGCCCGCCGCTCGTCCGGCTCCTACGGCTGCTCGACGCCGATCCGGGCCACCTGGTCGTGGTTTACGACGACCTGGACCTTCCGTTCGGGACGGTCCGGACGCGCCTGCGGGGGCGGTACGGGGGGCACCGGGGCATGGAGTCGATCCTGACGTCGCTCGGCACCCAGGAAGTCCGGCGGGTGAAGATCGGGGTCGGGCGGCCCGGGACCCGGGGGGAGATCGTGGACTGGGTCCTCACGCCGTTCTCGGCCGAAGAGCGGGAGGCGCTGCCCGGGGTGATCGAGCGCGCGGCCGACGCCGCCGTGGCGCTGGCCGTCCGAGCGGGATCGTAGGGGGTCCTCGCGTGGACACCGCGGGGGCCCCGTGCTATAAACTATCCGTTTACCCAGGCGGTTCCTGACACGGAAGGGGGGACGCGCACGTGACGAAGGTCATCGTGGAGCCCGACGAGTCCTTCGAGAGCGCGCTCAAGCGCTTCAAGAAGCAATGCGAGAAGGCGGGGCTCCTCTCCGAGCTGAAGAAGCGCCAGCACTACGAGAAGCCGAGCGTCCGGCGGAAGCGCAAGGCGCTCGCGGCTCGGAAGAAGGCCAAGCGACGGGAGCGCTACTCGGACTAGCGGCCGGGTGGTCGGACGGTCGAGGTGGAGTTGATCCGCGGCGACCTCCTGGGCTGGCACCCCTTCCGTAATCTGCTCGCCCGCTTCGCGGCCACGCCGCCGGGGCGGGATCTTGCGCACGCGCTCCAGCCCAGCCACGACCTGACCGCCGTCCAGGCCGCGCTCCGCGACACGGCCGACGCTCGACGCGCGCTCACGGCCGAGGGCCCGCCGCCCTGGGGGGACGTGGGAGACGCGCGGCCGATCCTCGCCGAGGCGGCCCCGCCCGGCACCACGCTCGACGGCGCCGCGCTACTCGCGCTCGGGCGCACGCTCGAGTCCGCGAGTCGGCTGGCCGCCTACGGGCAGCGCCTCACCGTCGTGGTTCCGTCCCTCGCGGACTCCTGGGCGCGGCTCCCCGTCTGCCCCGATCTGGCGCGCGCGCTGCGAGACGCCCTCGATGCGGACGGGCGGCTAACGGACCGGGCCAGCCCGCGGCTGCGGGCCCTCCGCCGCCAGGTCGCGACGCTGCGCGCCGATCTCCAGGCCCGCGTCGAGCGCCTGCTCGATCATCCCGCCGTCGCGCCCGCCCTTCAGGAGCGGTACGTCACCGTGCGCCATGGTCGTTACGTCATTCCGGTGCGGGACGACGCCCGGCGGAACGTACGCGGCATCATCCACGACCGCTCGCAGAGCGGCGCCACGGTGTTCGTCGAGCCGGAGGAGACGATCCCGCTGAACAACGAGCTGACGCGGCTCTCCCTGGAGGAGCGGGACGAGGAACAGCGCGTGCTCGCCGAGCTGACCGCCGCCGTGCGCCGCCTCCTGCCCGCGCTGACGGAGCTGGTCGAGGGGCTCGGCGCGCTCGACCTCCTGTTCGCGAAGGCCACCCTCGCCGAGCGACTCGGTGCGTCGCCGCCGGAGGTCCTGCCCGGAGGCGATCTCGACCTCCGGGCCGCGCGCCATCCGCTCCTGGTCGCCCAGCGCTGGGGCGCCGGATCGCGGACGGGCGAAGTCGTTCCCGTGGACCTCCGCGTGCCCGCCGACCGCCCCGGGCTGGTCCTGAGCGGACCGAACGCGGGCGGCAAGACGGTCGCGCTCGAAACGTGCGGACTCCTCGTCCTCATGGCGCAGGCCGGCTGTCACGTCCCGGCGGCAGCGGGGAGCCGGCTGCCGCTCACCGAGCGCGTCCTCGCGGTGATCGGCGACGAGCAGAACCTCGCCCAGGACCTGTCGACCTTCTCGTCGTTCGTGCGCCAGGCTCGGGAGATCCTCGACGTGGCGGGCCCCGCGTCCCTGGTCCTCCTGGACGAGCTGGGCGCCGGCACGGACCCGGCCGAGGGCGCCGCGCTCGGGGCCGCCCTCGTCGAGGCCCTCCTCGAGCGCGGCGCGCGCGTCGTCGTCACCACGCACCTCGAGCCGCTCAAAGTCTTCGCCCAGGTCGATCCGAGACTCCAGAACGCCACGGTGGCGTTCGACGCCGAGCGCCTCGAGCCGACCTTCCGGCTCGAGTACGGGCACCCGGGTCCGAGCCACGCGCTCACGATCGGCGAGCGATACGGGCTGCCGGCGGCGGTCATCGCCCGGGCCCGCGGCCACCTCGGCGAGCAGGGCCGTCGGCTCGAGACGCTGCTGGCCACCCTGGAGGAGCGGACGCACGAAGCCGAGGCGCGCTCCGCCCTCGCCGCCCGCCGGGAAGCCGAGGCGGGCGAGGCCCTCGCGAAGGCCCGACGCGCGGCGGAGACGGCCGAGGCCGAGGCGCTCCGCGTGCGGCGCGCGGCGGAGAGCGAGGCCCAGGCGCTCTTGGCCGCCGCCCGCCGTCAAGTCGGTCAGGAGCTCGATCGTCTGAAGGCCGAGGACGCGACTCGACGCCGTGAAGCGCAGGACGCCTATCGGCGACTCCGGGCGGCCGAGGCCGCGCTCCGGCCAGTCCCGGCGCCACGAGACGAGCCGGCGCCGCCGGGCGAGGTCGAGCTCCGGGGACTCGGCGTCAGGGGCCGCGTCGTTGGCGAGGCCGACGGCTTGGTCACCGTCCAGGCAGGCCGGCTCACCCTGAGGGTCGCCCGGAGCGAGATCGAGCCCGTGGCGGGCGGCGCGGCCCGGCCCCCGACCTCCGGCGTGTTCCTGCCGGTGCGCGAGGACGTCCCCCGCGAGATCCGTCTCCTGGGCCTCACGTCGGACGAGGCGCGGGCGGCGGTCGAGAAGTTTCTCGACGACGCGGCGCTGGCCGGCCACCGGGAGATTCGCATCGTCCACGGCAAGGGCACCGGCGCCCTCCGGCGCGCCGTGGAGAGCTGTCTGCGTGGCCATCCCTTGGTCGGTGCGTTCCGCCTCGCGGAGCCCGCGGCCGGCGGGGCCGGTGCCACCGTCGTGACACTCGCGGGTGACGACTCCGTCGACGCTCCCGCGCCGCGCCGCGGCCTGGCGTCCGCCCGCAGGGCGCCCCGATGAGAGTGCCCCCCGAGGTGCTCGACGAGATCCGCGCGCGCGTCGATCTCGTGGACCTCGTGGGGGCGGTGGTGCCGTTGAAGCGCGCCGGCGAGCGGTGGAAGGGCCTCTGCCCGTTCCACCAGGAGAAGACGCCGTCCTTCACCGTCCACCCGAAGCTCCACCTCTTCCATTGCTTCGGCTGTCACGCGGGCGGCGATGCCTTCGAGTTCCTCCGCCGGCACGACCGCCTCGAGTTCCCCGAAGCCGTGCGTCTCCTGGCCGAGCGAGCTGGCGTCCCCTTGCCCGGGCGGGAGGCTCCGCGGGAGGCCGGGGCGCGCGACGGGCTCTTCGCGCTGATGGAGTGGGCCGCGCGGCGCTTCGCGACGTGGCTCTGGGACGGCGACGGCGCCGCGCGCGCCCGGGCGTATCTCGACGGCCGCGGCATCGGCCGCGAGATCGCGCGTGACTTCCGGCTCGGCTACGCGCCCGAGGGCTGGGACAACCTCCTCGGCGCGGCGCGCACCGACGGGCATCCGGTGGAGACCCTCCTCGGGGCCGGGCTCGTCCTCCCGCGCCAGACCGGCTCGGGCCACTACGACCGCTTCAGGGGTCGGCTCATCTTCCCGATCGTGGACACGCAGGGTCGCGTCATCGCCTTCGGGGGCCGTGCCCTCGCCGGCGAGGAGCCCAAGTACCTGAACTCCCCCGAAACGACGCTCTACCAGAAGGGCCAGACCCTCTACGGGCTCCATCGCGCCCGCGAGACGATGAGCGCCTCGCGCCGGGCGCTCGTCGTCGAGGGCTATGTGGACTGTCTCATGGCGCACCAGCACGGGGTCCGGGACGCCGTGGCCGTGCTCGGCACCGCGCTCACGCCGGCGCAACTCGCCCTGCTTCGCCGCTACGCCGACGAGGTCATCCTGTTCTTCGACGCCGACCGCGCGGGACAGGAAGCGGCGCGGCGAGCGGAGGATCTGCTGGAGCAGTCGAGCGCCCCCGACCGCTGGGCGGAGACGCGCCGGGCGAACGATCTCGCGCGCGGAGGACTCCGGCTGAAGGTCGCGACCCTCCCTCCGGGCCACGACCCCGACACCTTCCTGCGAGCCGAAGGGCGCGAAGCCCTGGACGACCGGTGCCGCGCGGCGCGGCCGCTCCTGCTCTTCGCGCTCGACCGGGTCCTGGTCGAGGAGGACACGACGAGCCAGCGGGGGCGCGCCACCGGCGTGGCGCGGATCGCCCTCATGCTCTCGAAGGTCCAGGACGCCGACGAGGCCATCGAGCTCGGCCGCGAGGCCGCGCGCCGGCTCGGGGTCGACGCGAGCGACCTCTGGAACCACGCGCGCCAGCTCGCCGCCGCGAGCGCCCGGATGCCGGGCCGGGCCGCCGCGTCCGCCGAGGGTCCGGCCGAGGCGCTCGCCGCGCCGTTCGAGCGCGACCTGGGCCAGCTGCTCGTCCAGGTCCCGGCGGCTCGCGAGGCCCTCCTCCCCGTGCTCGACCCGGCGGCGATCGCCCATCCGGCGGTGCGCGAGATCGCGGAAGCGCTCCGCGACCACCCCGCCGTCTCGCCCGCCGCCCTCGGGTCCCGGCTCGCGAGGGAGGCCGCTCGGGCGCTCCTCGCCCGCTGGCTCGTCGACGAGCGGGAGTGGCCCGACGTCGCCGCGGTCGTGGCCGACATGCGGCGGCGGCTCGAGCGCCGCCACGCGCAGCGGCGGGTCCGCGCCATCACCCAGGCCATCGCGCAATCCGAGGCGGCCGGCGCGACCGCGGACTACCGGTCGCTCCTCATCGCCCAAGGGCAGGAAACATCTCGGATCCGCGCCGATGCCGGCGGGAGCGCCCCGTGGCCCCCCGATCGCCCGCACTCCGCCACCCCTACGACGCCCACGACGGAGGACGCACGTCCATGAGCCCACAGGCCGCCGCAGGCCGAAGGCCGTCGAATGGAAGCCGCCCGATCAACTCCCGCCGGGGGAGGATAGCCCAGTGAGCGACGATCCGAAGCTGGAAGAGCTGGACAAGCTGATCACCACGGGCAAGCAAAAGGGCTACGTCACCTATGACGAGCTGAACGACGCCTTGCCCGGGGATCTGGTCTCCTCGTACCAGCTCGACGACATCATGCTGATGTTCGGCGCCATGGACATCGACGTGGTCGACACCGCCAAGGCGCCCCGCCCGCTCAACGAGATCGAGGATTCGCTCGACGAGCGTGAGGAGACCGTGCAGGCCGAGCCCGGCGAGTCGATCGATCTCACCCCCGGCCCCATCGGGCGCACCGAGGACCCGGTCCGGATGTACCTCCGGGAGATGGGCCGGGTCTCGCTGTTGACGCGGGAGGGCGAGATCGCGCTCGCCAAGCGGATCGAAGAGGGCAAGGAGGGCGTCACCCGGGCGGTGATGTCGACCAACCTCGCGAAGCGCGAGTTCCAGGCGCTGAAGGACGGGCTCCGCAAGGCGCGCATCTCCGTTCGGGAGATCGCCGACATCTCGGACGAGGACTACAGCGAGGAGAAGGAGCCGGAGCTGGTCCGGAGCGTCCTGGCCGGCCTCACCCAAGTCGAGCGGCTCCTACGCGAGGTCCAGACGCTCCAGCGGGAGCACCGCAAGCGCCGCCCGCGTCCGCCCAAGCGGCACAAGGCCGACCTCAACCTGCGCCTCAAGCAGGAAAAGCTGTTCGCCGCTCTCCGGGAGATGTCGCTCAACCCGGCGGTCATCGAGCGCCTGTCGAGCCGCCTCAAGCAGATGGTCGCCAAGGTGCATCAGGCCGAGCACGAGATCCGGCTCTGGAGCGATCCCGACAAGGGGCGGCCCCTGGAATTCGAGAACTTCTTCCGGTCGCTCGACGATGCCGAAGACTCCGATCTCCTGAACACCCCGGCCGATCGGCGCCTGCCGCCCCGCGAGCGCTGGAAGCGCTATGCCGAGCGCAAGACCAAGCGTGTGGAGCAGGAGGCCGAGGCGCGCGTCGACGAGCTGAAGCGCATCGTCCACGTCATTCGCCAGGGCGAGGAGAAGGCCGCCCAGGCGAAGAAAGAGATGGTGGAAGCGAACCTCCGGCTGGTCATCTCGATCGCCAAGAAGTACACGAACCGCGGTCTCCAGTTCCTCGACCTGATCCAGGAGGGGAACATCGGCCTCATGAAGGCGGTGGACAAGTTCGAGTACCGGCGCGGCTACAAGTTCTCCACCTACGCCACCTGGTGGATCCGGCAGGCGATCACGCGCGCCATCGCCGACCAGGCCCGGACGATCCGCATCCCGGTGCACATGATCGAGACGATCAACAAGCTCATCCGGACCTCGCGGCAGCTCGTCCAGGAGCTCGGGCGCGAGCCGACGCCGGAGGAGATCGCCAGCAAGATGGACGTGCCGGTGGAGAAGGTCCGCAAGGTCCTCAAGATCGCCCAGGAGCCCATCAGCCTCGAGACGCCGATCGGGGAGGAGGAGGACAGCCACCTCGGCGACTTCATCGAGGACAAGCAAGTCGTCTCCCCCGTGGAGTCGATCATCGGGCTCTCGCTCCGCGAGCAGACGAACAAGGTCCTGGCGACCCTCACCCCGCGCGAGGAGAAGGTCCTGCGGCTCCGCTTCGGGCTGACGGACGGCTG
Organism: Candidatus Rokuibacteriota bacterium; assembly: GCA_044867785.1. GTDB lineage: Bacteria > Methylomirabilota > Methylomirabilia > Rokubacteriales > DASRDR01 > DASRDR01. The sequence goes on from JBIOVM010000126.1 coordinate 48,402, forward strand.
CGAGCACACCCTGGAGGAGGTCGGCCAGGACTTCGCGGTCACACGAGAGCGCATCCGGCAGATCGAGGCCAAGGCGCTCCGGAAGCTTCGCCACCCCTCACGCTCGAAGAAGCTGCGGAGCTTCCTGGAGTCGTGAGCGGGCCGGGGGTCGACCCGCGCGCCGGAGTTTGTGGCCCCGCGGGAAATCTGTTAGCATCAGCCCCGTTCGGGCCCATAGCTCAACTGGCAGAGCCGCCGGCTCATAACCGGTTTGGTCCTGGTTCGAGTCCGGGTGGGCCCACCATCTGAACATGGATCCACATCTTCAGCGGCTCCAGGAGCTCCAGGTCCTCGACAGCCGGGTTGCCGGCCTCGAACGGAAGCTCGAGGCGATTCCCGGCCGGATCCGGGGCATCCGAGACGGCCTTCAGCAATCCAAGGCGGTGGTCGACGGGATCCGCGCGCGGCTCGAGGCCGCCCGCAAGGACATGCGGGGCAAGGAGAAGGACCTCGAGTACCAGGGCAGCCAGCGGAAGAAGCTCGAGGCGAAGCTCTACGAGGTCAAGACGAACAAGGAGTACTCCGCCGTCCTGGCTGAAATCGAAGGATCCAAGGTCGAGAAGGAACGGCTCGAGGAAGAGATCCTCGCCCTGATGGAGCTCCAGGAGCGGCTCGGCCGCGAGGTGGTGGAGGGGGAAGCCCGCCTCCGGCCCCTGGAGGCCGAGGCGCGGGTGCAGGAGGCGGCCGCCGCCGAGGAGCTGCGCGCGCTCGAGGTGGATCTCGAGGCCGCCCGCAGCGAGCGCGCGAGCGTCGCGCGGGACGTCTCGCGGGACCTCCTGGTCCAGTACGGCCGGATCCTCAAGCAGCGGGGCGGGATCGCCGTCGCCCTGGTCGGGAGCAACGGAATCTGCTCGGGGTGCCGCGTGACCCTCACGCCGCAGCGCTTCAACGAGGTCCGTCAGTCCAGCCTGATTCTCCTCTGCGAGAACTGCGGCCGCTTCCTCTACTACCAGCCGTAACCGGGTGGCGCGGCCCTGTCGGCGCCGCCCGCCGAGCCCGCCGTCCGTGCCGACCCTGACGCACCCCGCCGCGCGGCGGGGGCGTCGGACGCCGGCGGCCGCGCCGAAAGCCGACCGCCCGCGCATGCCGGGGTACGGCGTCGCCCGGACGCGCCGGGGCCTCCTGTCCTGGCGGACGGCCGCCGACCGGCTGGCGCGCTCGCACAACTACTGGCTCGTCACCACGCGGCCGGACGGCCGCCCGCACGCGATGCCGATCTGGGGCCTGTGGCGCGACGACGGCTTCTTCTTCTCGAGCGGCCGCCGGTCCCGGAAGACCCGGAACCTCGCGGCCGACCCACGGTGCCTCGTGTGCACCGAGCGCGCCGACGAGGCGGTCATCGTCGAAGGTGACGTGCGGCCGGTCACCGATCCGGCCGTCCTCGCGTCGCTCGCCCGGCCCTACCGGCGGAAGTACCGACCGTGGACGCTCGACCTCGACCTGGGCCCCGTCTACGCGCTCCGCCCCCGAGTGGCGTTCGGCGTCTTCGAGCGTTCGTTCCCGCGGAGCGCCACCCGCTGGACCTTCCCGGCGCGGCCGGCCCGCCGGCGGCCCCGGCGCCGCGCGTGACCGCGGCCCCGGCGACCGGGTCCGCCCTGGGCCCCTTCGACTACGTCGTCGTCGGCGGCGGCACCGCCGGCTGCGTGCTCGCCAATCGGCTCTCGGCGGACCCGGCGTGCCGGGTGCTTCTCCTGGAGGCCGGCGGCCCGGACAACTACTTCTGGATCTGGATCCCGGTCGGCTACCTCTTCACCATCAACAATCCGCGCACGGACTGGTGCTTCAAGACCGAGCCCGAGCCCGGCCTCAACGGGCGCGCGCTGAACTACGCGCGCGGTCGCGTCCTCGGCGGCTGCTCCTCCATCAACGCGATGATCTACATGCGCGGGCAACAGAGCGACTACGATCACTGGGCCGCCCTCGGGAACGTCGGCTGGGCGTGGAAGGACATCCTCCCCTACTTCATCCGCGTCGAGGACTACGCGCACGGGGCCGACGAGCTCCATGGCGCGGGCGGCGAGCTCCGGGTCGAGGAGCGACGGGTCAGCTGGGAGATCCTCGACGCCTGGCGGGAGGCGGCGGCCGAGTGCGGTATCCCCAAGATCGCCGAGTTCAACCGCGGGGACAACTTCGGCAACGCCTACTTCCAGGTGAACCAGCGGCGCGGCGTGCGCGTGAACATGGTCCGGGCCTTCCTCGCGCCCGTGCGGCACCGCCCCAATCTGACCGTGCTCACCGGCGCCCACGCGCGGCGCGTCGCCCTCGACCGGCGCGACGGCCTGACGCGCGCCAGCGGGGTGGAGATCCGGCTCCCGGACGGCGCCAGCGCGGTGGTCGCCGCGCGGCGTGAGGTCGTGCTCGCCGCCGGGGCCATCGGCTCGCCGCAGCTCCTGCAGCTCTCCGGCGTCGGGCCCGCCGCGCTCCTGCAGGCCCACGGCATTCCGGTCGTCCACGCGCTGCCGGGCGTCGGCGAGAACCTCCATGACCACCTTCAGGTCCGGCTCATGTACAAGGTGCGGAACGTCCGGACACTGAACGAGCGCGCCAACAGCCTGGTCGGCAAGGCGCTGATGGGGGTCGAGTATCTCCTGTTCCGGACCGGCCCCCTCACCATGCCGCCGTCCCAGCTCGGCGCCTTCGCCAAGAGTGATCCCGCCCAGGCCAGCGCCAACATCGAGTGGCACGTCCAGCCCCTCAGCCTCGACAAGTTCGGCGAGCCGCTCCACCGCTTCCCCGCGATCACTCCGTCGGTCTGCAACCTCCGCCCGACCAGCCGGGGCCATGTGCGGCTCGCGAGCCCCGATCCGCACGCCCATCCCACGATCCGCCTGAACTACCTCACGACGCCGGAGGATCAGCGGGTGGCCATCGACGGGATGCGCTTCACCCGGCGGATCATGGCCGCCCGCGCGCTCGCCCGCTTCGAGCCGGAGGAGTGGAGGCCCGGACCGGCGGTGGCGTCCGACGCCGAGCTGCTCCACGCCGCCGGGGACCTCGGGACCACGATCTTCCACCCGGTCGGCACCTGCCGCATGGGCGGGGATGCGATGGCCGTGGTCGACGATCGGCTCCGCGTGCACGGCGTGACCGGCCTGCGGGTGGTCGACGCCTCCGTCATGCCGCGCATCACCTCGGGAAACACCAATGCCCCCACGGTGATGATCGCCGAGAAGGGCGCCGAGCTGATCCGGGAGGATGCCCGCGCATAGCGGTCATTGGCCTCTCGCGCCCCCGCGGCGACCGGCCATGCGATCAAGCGGGATGTCAGCCGCCGAACGCGGTCGCCGGCGGCCATCCGTCCTCGCGCTCCCGCGCGGCCGCGGGGGCTGGCTGACCGGCCTCGCGAGGCGCCCGCCGAGGGCGACATGACCGTCCCGTCCTCGAAGTCTCCGGCCTGACCAAGCGATTCGCCGGCGTCACCGCTTGATGCTGGATCTCGGCGAGGTATGCCGGGAGGCGCCCGCCACCCGGCCTCCTCGAGGATCCCGAGATCCGACGCCTCTATCTCGGCGGCTGACCACCAGCCCCACGCGCCCGGCAGGAGGCCGACGCGCGCAGTACAATACAGAGGCTCCCCCGCTCTTTGACTGATCGCGCCAGAGGGAGCCAGATGGTCGCCGGCTCCGCGAGGAGCCGGAGGAAAGTCCGGGCACCGTCGGGCAGGGTGCTGGATAACGTCCAGGGAGGGCGACCTCACGGACAGTGCCACAGAAAAGAGACCGCCCGTCCCTTCGGGGGCGCGGCAAGGGTGAAACGGTGCGGTAAGAGCGCACCAGCGGTCCGGGTGACCGGGCCGGCTCGGTAAACCCCACCCGGTGCAAGGCCGAATAGGAGGGCGAGTCCCCGACAACGGGGGCGAAGGGCGGCCCGCCCGGGGCCCTCGGGTTAGGCCGCTAGAGCGGCCGGGCAACCGGCCGTCGAGAGGAATGACCATCACGCCGGCGGGAAACCGGCCGGTGGACAGGACCCGGCTTATCGGCTCCCTCTGGCGCTTTTCTTTCCTTGCGCGGGATTACACCCCACCGATCCAACCCTTATGGGTTGGGTACATAAAATCGGGACATAATCCGAACGGCTGCGCCCGCCTTGCTTGACCTCGCCCTCGGAGGGGGCGGCTCGATGAAGCGTCGACTCGGGTCCGTCGTCGCCGTGAGGCGCCTCCGGCTGCGGGATACGCGTCAAACGGTCATGGTCCGGGTCGGCAAACCGCGGCGAACGCGCCGCCGACTGGCTGGCCCCCTTCGAGATCCGCGGTCTCGACGGCTCTCAGGTTCACTACGCCTATGGCGTGGACCCACTCCAGGCCCTCATCCTCGCCATCGAGGGTATCCGGGTGACGCTCGACAAGAGCAGATCGCGCCTCACCTGGGTCGGTGGACCACCGGGCGAGATCGGATTTGGCTGGTCCCGACGCCCCTCCGAGGCGAGCGGCCAGGGGACCGGCTGACCGATGCTCTTGAGCATGCTCGCCACGGCTCGACGCCAGGTCGTCAAGCGTTGCTGGCCTCTCCCGAAGGCCTGATCTCTGGCCTCGGATGGCATCTCTGGCGTATGGCACAGGTACGTGAAGTGGGCCCAGTCCAGCATGGCCAGGACCGCGGCGACCTGGGTCCGAACCTCCCCGAGTTCCTCCGAGTAACGGTCCAGCGTGGCCACCAGCCGCTGCTCCGTCTGGGCCAAGAGCACGTGGATCACGCGTGATGGGGCCAAGGTCCCGAGTTGCTCGGGGGTCTCCGCCTCCAACGCCGTCGCCATCTCCCGACGCAGCGCGAATACTCGGCCAGGCAATCGGCCGCGCACCGCGACAGCGAGACTCCTCGGGCCAGCGCCTCAAGCCTGAGTCGCCTGTAGCCCTCGGCGGCCAGATATGCGTGAACCTCGCCCCGAATGTTCACCGGAACCCACCTCGCGGACGCACAGCCACACAGCCCCCATGAGGGCCCTCGTTCGGGGTCGGCGCTGGCAAGTGTCCTGCCGATCGCCGAGTTTCCGCGAGGGGTTGGCCAACACGCGTCGTATTGCTTTATCTTGCCGTCCCACCGACC
>JBIOVM010000127.1:0-36642 GCA_044867785.1 Candidatus Rokuibacteriota bacterium
GGCGGCCTGTACGCCTCGGTCCTCGGAGCGCGCGGGATCACCGGCCCGCTGGTCGTGACGTACTCCGGATTCGACACGCCGAACGCGGTCTTCTATCCGTGGGCGTTCGGCCTGGTGCGCGACATGCTGGAGGCGGACGAGGTGCCGCGCTACGGCGCTCTCGGCGCGAACGGCCTCAAGGGGCCGAGGGTCCGGACGCTGAACCTGGCCACCGAGCGCCTGGGGGCCGGCGCCGTGCCCGACGCGTCCCGGCTCGTCAGCGTCAACGCGTCGGGGGTGATCCAGGGCCACGCCGACTTCGTCAAGACGCCGGTCTTCGACCTCATCTGGGACGCCATCGTCGCGGGGCGGCAGCCACCGCGCTGAGGACAGACATGGGACGCTGGATCGCTCCGGCGGTGGGACTCTCCGCCGCGTTGATTCTCGCCGGGTGCAGCGGGCTGTCGGACCGGGCCGTCTTGCGCGAAGCCTCCGGCGGGCGGCTCGAGGTCCGCTACGGGCAGCTCATCCTCGGGAACGATCGCGCGTTCCGCTCGAAGCTCGGCATGATCCAGGACGCGCAGACCTCGGTCGACGCGATGTACTACATCTACACGGACGACCACTCGTCCTCCGTCCTCTCGGAGGCGCTCCTGGCGGCAGCCCAGCGCGGGGTCCGGGTCCGCCTCCTGGTCGACTACCACTACAACTACCGGCTGCTCGACCACTTCACGATGCTCGAGGCGCGCGCCCGCGGAAGCCGCGGCAGCCTCGAGGTGCGCTTCTACAATCGTCCGACCCGCAACATCGTCATGGACGCGGCGCTCCTCACGCTCGGCTGCCCGGCCGGCGCGGCGGGCGGCGGCGGCGCGGCCGCGTGCTCGCCGGCCCGCATGGCCGCGCTCCGGCAACGCTTCGCGGACGAGCGCGTCGACGGCCGGCCGGCCGCCGAGGTCGGCATCTCCAATCTCAACGTGGGCGGGTCCGGCCTCTTCCTGTCGGGCCTCTACGCCCGGCGCCCCGACGTCATGGCGCTCGCCGTGCTCCAGGGCGCGGGGCTCGACGGCGCCGCCGCCCCCGCCACCGGGGCCGCCGGCCTGGCCACGGAGCTCCAGGCGACCGCCCGGCTCTACGAGCAGAGCGGCGCGCTCCCGCCGTTCACGCGCCTCGTCACGGACCTGCGCCTCGCCACCGTCTTCGCCCGGGATGGCGTGAGCTCGAACGCCACCTTCGAGGCGCTCCGGCCGTATCTCCCGCCCGAGCGGGCGGAGTCCGCGCCCGGGGCCCGGGACTGGGAATACCTGACCGATTTCCTCCACCACAAGCTTCTCCTCGTGGATGGGCAGCGCGTCCAGCTGGGCGGGCGCAACATCGAGGACTCCTACCACATGCGCCCGAACCCCCTCCTCGACAAGTACGTGTTCGTCGACACCGACCTCTACGCGACGCTCGAGCGGGGCGGCGAGCACCTCCAACGCGCCTTCGAGGCGCTCTGGAGCTTCCGGGCGATGGTCGCCTCGACGGCCGAGATCCGGCAGCATGCGCCGAACGATTTCGTCGCCAACCTACCCGCGTATGGGGCGGCCATGGCGGCGTGCGCCGGCACCGCGCCGGGGCCGGGGCGGGAGGCGTGCCTCGCCGGCGAGTTCGGTCGCCGAGCCGTCGCGCTGGCGGGCCGCGAGCAGCAGCACGCGACGGCGATGGGACAGCGGGCCCGCGCGTACTACGCGCGCTACCCGCACGCGGCCGCCGCCGACGATGCGCCGGCCTTCGATCTGGATCCCGGCGCGCTGGTCGCGTACGTCGAGAACCTGCCGTTCCGGGGGCGCCGGCCGGCGCCGCCCTACGAGCGGAGCTACGGCGCCGAAAACGGGGCCGAGGCGAGGCACGGCAAGCACATCCACGCCCTGTGGCGAGCGGGACTCCTCAACGCGTGCCGCACCGCGGGCGAGCGCCCGGGCCCCACGGTCGTCCTCCACAACGCCTACTTCTTCCCGCCCTCGAACCTCGTCGAGACGTTCGGGCGCATGGCCGACGGCAGCGTCGACTGCCGCGGAGCGAGCGTCGTGGTGCTGACGAACTCCGCCGAGACGACCGATCTCAACGTCATCAACCTGCTCGCCCGGCACTCGCTCAAGGCCTTCGTCGACCACCTGGCGACCCGCCGCGACGCCGCGCAGAGCGCGCAGTTCGCCATCTACGAGTACCGGAAGTTCGGCGGCGGCGACCGGATCTCCCTCCACACGAAGGTCTCCGTCCTCGGGGACGACATCATCGTCGGCTCGGCCAACGCCGACGTGCGCAGCTACATGATGGACTCCAACAACGGCTTCTTCATCCGGGGGGCGCCCCGCTTTCGCCAGGAGTATCTGCGGCACCTCGACGAGCTCATGCGGGACGAGACGAAGACCCGGGACATGACGGCCTACTACCGGTCCACGCCCCGGACCGCGATCGTGGAGGAGGACCGCCGCACCTTCCGACTGCTGCTCGCCGAGTACGGGGCGGACCAGTGGCTCGCGCCGCCGCTCCAGGCGGAGCTCGAGCAGCGCTTCGTCGGGCTCCTGGACCTCGTGTACGAGCTGACGCGGGCGACCCTCGAAGGCGGGCGGAAGGGCCGCGAGAAGGCGGCCGAGTTCAACCGGCTCTTCAAGCCTCTCTGAGCCCGCCGGCGGGCGCCAGCGCGCCGCAATTCCCTTGGCCCCGGTCGGGCTCCCGTGTCACAACGATACGCGCCATGACCGGGCAGCCCCACGGTGCGCCCCCGGCCTACCTGGCCGTCGTCCGTCGCGGGAAGCCCGCGATGTTCGTCGCGCTCGACACCTGTCTGGCCGACGGCGGCCTGCGCGTGGTGTGGGACCGCCGGCTCACCGAGCGCCGCCGCCGCGTCGAGGCCGTCGCCTGCGACCGCCGGTCCCGCGAGCGGCGCGGTCCTCCGCCTTCCAGCTGGGGATGGCCGGGGCTCGTCATCGTCGACGCCCTGGCCGACGGCGCGCCCCCCGGCCCCGCCTCGCGCCCGCGCATCCTTGTCGTGGAGGACGACCCCCGGGTGCGCGAGCTCTTCCATCAGACGCTCGCCATGGCCGGGTACGACGTCGTCGCCACGGCCGACGGTGAGGAAGCGCTCGCCGCGTACACGGCCGCTCCCACCGATCTCGTCATCACGGACCTCATGATGCCGCGAAAAGATGGGGTCGAGACGATCCGCGGCCTCCGACGCCGGCACCCGGCTGCCAAGGTGATCGCCGTCACGGCGGCCCGGGGGCGCTTCAACCGCCTGATCGCGGCGCGCCACGTGGGGGCGCACCGCACCCTGCTCAAGCCGTTCGGGATGGGCGAGCTCCTGGCGGCGGTCCAGGACGTCCTCGCCGGCTGACGCCCGGCGCCGGGAACGGTCCGCGGGCGGGCTTCCCGGCCATACTCTCGTCGGCCCCGGGCCGCCCTTCCGCGCCTCGCCCTGTCGAACGGCCGGCGAGCCGTCGACTATCCTGCGAGGACCTGGCTGTCCGATCGACACCCTCGCGCCGAGGAGGCAACGGTGAAGTACCTGTGCCTGGTCTACGCCGACGAAGCGAACGTGGCCGCGCTCCCCCGGAGCGAGTGGGACGCCGTGGTCGTCGAGAACCTGGAGCTCTGCGAGGAGCTCCGCCGGAGCGGGCACTTCGTGAGCGCCGCGCCGCTGGCTCCGGTGCGGACCGCCGCCACCGTGCGCGTGCGCAACGGGAAGCTGTCCACGACCGACGGGCCGTTCGCCGAGACGAAGGAGCAGCTGGGCGGCTACTACCTGATCGAGGCGCGCGACCTCAACGAAGCGATCCAGGTGGCCGGGCGGATCCCCGGGGCGCGCTGGGGCAGCGTCGAGGTGCGGCGCCTCCGGGTCCACGACCCGCGGGAGCCCTGGTCCCGGGACGAGTGACCCGGCCCGAGCGCGCGACCCGAGCGTTCAGAGCAGGCGGCGGAGACCCCAGACCGCGTCGAACACGGCGAACACCCGAAGATTGTTGCTCCGCGGATCGAGCGGGGTGAAGAACAGCCCGGCCCGGTGCCGGTCCAGCTGGCGCGTGTGCCCGACGAGCTCTTCGCCGTCCCGGAAGCGCACGCTCACCTTGCGGGTGTCCGGCGGGCGATCCTGGTAGAGATCCTTGGACTCGTCGTACCGCGGGTCCCCCTCGAAGGTGCGCACGAAGAACACCGCCTTCAGGTCCTGCACCGCCACCTCGAGACCCTCGGCATCCGGGTCGTCGTGGGGGACGAGCTGGAGCCGCGGCTCGGCCGGATCGAAGTTCGCGAAGCCCTTCAGGACCCGGCCGTCGACGAACCGGACCACGACCCGACCGGGACTCTTGCTGGCCCACAGCCGCCGGCGAGGCGACGCGGCCGCGCGCCGTTCGTCGAGCACCGGAGGGTTGGAATCACCCCGGGCCGTCATGCCTCTCCTACCGTACCAGGCAGCCGCCGGCGGCCGGTCGAGAATCCGCAGGGACCCGGCGGCGTCCGCGCCGCCGTCCGCGCCGCCTCGACGGTGGCTCGTCGCCGATGCTAGGATCGGGGCGAGGGCAGGCCGGACCTCGGTCGCGGGACCATGCCCGCCACGTTACGGCCGATCCGATCCACGGGAGGCGCGCATGGCGCTCCGGTTCCGCCGACTCCATCCCCACTTCGTGGCCGAGGTGAGCCCGGTCGACCTGCGTCAGGTCCACGACGCGGAGACCCTCGCCGAGATCCGCGGCGGCATGGACGAGTACGCCGTCCTCGTGTTCCGCGACCAGCCGTTCACCGACGACGAGCAGCTGGCCTTCGCGCAGCGTCTGGACGGGGAGCTTCACACCAAGACCGGGACGGCGGCCCTCGGCCTCAACCGGCTGGGCAACAACGCGCTGGTCGACATCTCGAACCTGGACGCCGACGGCGACATCGCGCGGCCCGACGACCGCCGCCGGGTGTACGGGCTGGGGAACCGTCTCTGGCACACCGACGCGTCGTTTCAGGATCCGCCGGGCCGCTACTCCCTGCTGTCGGCCAAGGTCGTCCCCCCGCTCGGCGCCGAGACGGAGTACGCGGACATGCGCGCCGCCTACGACGCCCTGCCCCGGACCACCGCCGCCCGCCTCGACGGCCTCCGCGTCCACCATTCGATCGCGTACTCGCGCCAGACGCTCGGCTTCGAGTTCGCGCCGCAGGAAGCGGGACGTCTCGAGGGCGCGGTCCATCCGCTCGTTCGGACGATTCCGCGCTCCGGCCGTCGCTCGCTCTACCTGGCGTCGCACGCCTCGCGCATCGTCGATTGGCCGCTGCCCGAGGGACGGCTGCTCCTGCGCGACCTGATCGAGCACGCGACCCAGCGGGAGTTCGTCTACCGGCATGCGTGGGCCGTCGGCGACCTGATCATCTGGGACAACCGGGCGACGATGCACCGCGCGACGCCCTTCGAGGACGGGACCTACCGCCGCGAGCTCCGGCGGGTCACGACCCTCGACGTCGCGCCCGCCGCGCTCCTGCCCGGCCGGGTCTAGGCGCGGCCCTCCGGGGCCGTCCCATCGCCGGCCGTGCGCCGCCGGGCCGCGCGATTACGTCCGCAGGTAGGGAATCGTCATCGGCCCTTCGGGCAGGACCGCCACGGGCGCGTCCCGGCCGATCGCGTCGAGCTCCTCGGCGAGTCGCGCGCTCACGTCCGACACCGCCTCGACGTGCGCCCGGCGCAGCTCGGCGGCGGGGATCTCGCTGTAGAGCCCCGCCCGCGCCCGGACCAGCACCATCGCGAGCAGCTGGGCCTCCCACTGGTCGTGCACCGAGAACCCCGGCGCCAGCACCGCGTCGAGGATCGCCTGCGGCGTCTCGTGCTCGACGAGGAGCCGCCTGAAGTTCCCGTGGGCCGGGAACCCGTCGTTGCAGCGCGCCGCGGTGAGGATGTAGCCGCCGGCCTGGACGATCTGGGCGGCGGCCGACATGCCCTTGACCGTCTGATAGAGGTTCTGATCGAGCGGATAGCCGCCGTTGGTCGTGACGACCACGGGGAAGGGCCGGTCGCACGCCACCATCGCCGCCGCCTTGGCGGCGGCGGCGCCCCGGCGGTGGGCCTCGAGCGCGTCGCCGCAGTAGAAGCCGGTGATCTCGGAGCGGCGGTTCAGGGTCACGTTGACGCAGAAGTGGAGGGGCAGGAGGGCTCCGTTGACGCGGATCTGCGCCTGGGTCGGGTTGCCCTCGAGGACGCCCCACGTCGAGAGCGGGTCGGCGATGACCGCCGCGCGGTGGTAATGCATGATCGAGTCGAGGTCGGCCAGCGCCGGGAAGATCCCCTTGTACCCGCCGGAGAACCCCGCCATGAAGTGAGGCTCGATGAACCCGAGCACGATCCGCTTGTCGGCCTCGACGTACGCCTTGCTCAAGAAGACCGCGCGGCCGTCCGCGGTCCGGCCCGCGAGGGCCAGCGTCGAAGGATCCTGCGCCGCGTGGTTGACGACGCGGTACGTCGCCGCGACCGCCCGGCCCACCATGCGCTCGATCTCGGCGGGCGTGTTCGCCCGGTGGGAGCCCGTGCCGACGAGGATCGTGACGTTCCGGGCGGGGACGTGGGGGATCGCCTCGAACAGCCAGGGCAGCAGGCGGTGGGAGGGCAAGGGCCGCGTGATGTCGGGGATGACCACCGCCAGCCGGTCGCCCGCGTCGACCAGGTCCCGCAGCGGCCGAGAGTCGATCGGCGCCCGCACGGCCGCGTGGAACGCCGCGGCCTCGTCCGGCAGCCCCGGCACGAACCGGGGCGCGATCACCGAGACGTGGGGGGCGTCCGTCTCGAGATCCACGCTGCCCGTGCCGTACTGGAGGGGAATGCGCTGCATGGGTCCCCATGATAGCGTGGGGCGGATCCGGCCCGAAGGGGCGCCCACGGCGGCGCGAGGGCGTCCCCCAAGGAGCGCGACCGCGAACGTGCTGACATCGGGACCACGTCGGCTCAGCCTGCTGGCGCTCGTGACCCTCCTGGTCGGCACGCCCGGCTGTCAGCCCGCCGACCAGCCGTCCCGGAGCAAGCCGGCCAGCGCGGCGTCGCCGCCGACCTTCGTGGGCGGGGCCAAGTGCGCCACGTGCCACCCGCAGGAGGCGGAGGCGTACCGGGCGTCCGACCATGCCCGCGCGATGCAGCCCGCCACCCCGGAGACCGTGCTCGGCAACTTCGACCAGGCGAGCGTCACGCACCGCGGCGTCACCACGACCTTCTTCAGGCGGGGCGAGAAGTTCCTGGTGCGCACCGACGGTCCCGACGGCAAGCCCGCCGAGTTCGAGATCGCCTACACGTTCGGCGTCGATCCCCTCCAGCAGTACCTCATCCCCTTCCCGGGCGGCCGCCTCCAGTCGCTCGGCCTCGCGTGGGACACGCGCCCCAAGATGGCCGGCGGGCAGCGATGGTTCCACCTCTATCCCGGGGTGACGCTCCGGCCTTCGGATCCGCTCCACTGGACGGGGCGCGAGCAGACCTGGAACTTCCAGTGCGCGGAGTGCCACTCGACGGACCTCCACAAGGGGTACGACCTCGCCACGAACCGTTACACCACGACCTGGGCGGAGCTCACCGTGTCGTGCGAGGAATGCCACGGGCCCGGCTCGGCCCACGTGGCGTGGGCCGAGAGGCGCCCGGCGGGCGCGGCCAAGACCGAGGCCGGCGCGACGGGGCTCGTCGTGCGCCTCGGGCAGGGCGACGGGGCGTGGACGATGAAGGACACGACCAGGGGCATCGCCGAATGGACCGGGCCGCCGCGATCGGGCACGGAGCTCGAGGTCTGTGCGCGCTGCCATGCCCGCCGGCGTCCCATCGTGGATCCGCACCCGTACGGGCGCCCGTTCCTCGATACCCACGTGCCCGCGTTGCTCGAGCCCGGCCTCTATCACGTCGACGGCCAGCCCCTCGGCGAGGTCTACGAGTGGGGATCCTTCCTCCAGAGCCGGATGCACCGGGCGGGCGTGACGTGCTCGGACTGCCACGAGCCACATCGGGCGGCGCTCCGCGCGCCGGGCAACGGGGTGTGCGCGCAGTGCCACCTTCCGGCCCGGTTCGACGCGCCGGCGCATCACCATCATCGCGTGGGCTCCGAGGCCGCCCGGTGCGTGAGCTGCCACATGGTGTCGCAGACCCACATGGTCGTGGATCCGCGCCGCGATCATAGCTTTCGCGTCCCGCGCCCCGATCTCTCCGTCACCCTCGGCACGCCGAATGCCTGCACCGGGTGCCACGGCACCCGGACCGCGCAATGGGCGGCCGACCGGATCAGGGCGTGGGGCGGACACAGCCTCGCGAGCGGCCCGGGGTTCGGGCCGGCTCTCGACGCCGCGCGCCGCGGACGCCCCGAGGCGGGGGCCGCGCTGACGGCCCTGGCCCAGGACCGGAGCCAGCCGGGGATCGCGCGCGCCACCGCCCTCGCGCACCTCTCGGAGTTCCCGGGCGCGTCGAGCGCCGCCGCGGTCGAAGCGGCCCTCCGCGACCCCGACCCGTTGGTCCGCCTGGGAGCCGTCCGCGCCGTCGACGCGCTGCCTCGGGATCGGCGCGCGGCGTTGGCGGCGCCCCTCCTGCGGGATCCGGTCCGCGCGGTCCGGCTGGGGGCGGCCCAGGCCCTCGCGGGGACGAGCCTGCCGGAGGCCGAACGCGGCGACCTCGAGGCCGCGGTGGCCGAGTGGATCCGGGCGGAGCAGCTCAACGCCGACCGGCCCGAAGCCCACGTCAACCTCGCCAACCTCTACGGGCGCCTCGGCCGGGCCGCCGACGCGGAATCCGCGCTCCGCACGGCGCTCCTGCTCGACCCGCACTTCGTGCCGGCCCTGGTGAATCTCGCCGACCTCCTCCGCGCGCAGGGCCGCGACGCCGACGGCGCCCGTTTCCTCGAGACGGCGGTGCGCGTGGCCCCCGCCGACCCCGAGGCGCTCCACGCGCTCGGGCTCCTGCGGGTGCGGCAGGGCCGGGTCGCGGAGGCCGTCGACCTCCTGCGGCGGGCCGCCGCCGGCCGACCCGACTCGGCGCGCTTCGCCTACGTGTACGCCGTGGCGCTCCACGACACGGGCCGGGTGGACGACGCCATCGCCGTCCTCACGGCGGCCCACGGCCGTCGGCCTGCGAACCGCGAGACGCTGGCGGCGCTCGCCACCTACCTCGCCGAGCGAGGCCAAGTCCCGCGGGCGCTCCAGTACGCCGACAAGCTCGCCGCGCTGGACCCCGAGGACAGCGCGGCGAGGACGCTCGTCGAGACCCTGCGGCGGCGCGCGGGCGCGCGGTGACGCCCGGCGCCCGCCGGACGCCATACGATTCGCAGGTCATGGAGCAGGCGCTCCCCGAGGCTCCGGCCCGCGACCATCGCGCGGTACCACGCGACGGCGATCGAGCGCGCCGACGAGGCGCGGCGGATCGTCGATCCCGCCCGCCGGGGCGGCTTCCGCGTCGAGACGAAGCTGGACCGCTCCCTGGTGCGCTCTGGGACCAGGTGCCGAGCCCGGTACTGGTCGAGGAGGCCGGCGGCCGCTATGCCGTCGTGGGCGACCTTCCCACCGCCGATGGCGGCCGCGTCCTGACCGCCGTCTTCGGCACGCCGGCGGTCGTCGATCGGCTGGTGGCGCTGCTCCAATCCCGGGGAGGTAGAATCGGCCCGTCTGGACGCCGCGTCCGGCGCGCGGCCGGCGCTACGAGGGCGAGACGGCGGAGCGAGGAAACCGGATGAAAGTCGACCGCGTCGAGGCATTCGCCGTGCGCTACCCGGAGCCGAACAACGACGGCAAGATCCGGTCGCTCACGCTGGTCCGCGTGGAGGCGGGCGACGGGCTCGTCGGCTGGGGCGAGGCCATCACGGGCGCGCAGGAGACGTCGCTCGCGGTCGCCTTCGTGGTGGAGCGCCGGCTGGCCCCCCTGGTCGTGGGCGCCGACCCGCGCGACGTCGTCGGGATCTGGAGCCGGCTTCGCGACGCCACCTACTGGGACGGCAACGGTGGCCTCGTCACGTTCGGCATCAGCGCGATCGACATGGCGCTCTGGGACATCGCCGGCCGCGCGGCGGGCGCGCCCCTCCACCGGCTCCTGGGCGGCAAGCGCCGCGACCGCATCCCCGCCTGCGCCTCGACCATCTTCGCGACCGACGATCTCGACCGCATCGGCCGCGAGTTCCGCGGCTTCGTCGCCGAGGGGTATCGCTACGTGAAGGGCGGCTGGGGCCACGATCTCTCGATCGCGTTCGGGAGCGACGCGCGGCGCGATCGCGCGATCGCGCGCGCCGTCCGCGACGCCGTCGGGCCCGAGATCCCCATGATCGTCGACGTCGCGGCGCTCATGGGGTGGGACTCGAGCCACGCCATCCGGATGTGCCGGGCGATCGACGACGAGGTGGGCCTCTACTGGTTCGAGGACCCGCTCGCCGAGCACGACCTCGACGGCTACCGGCGCCTCCGCGCCGCCGTCGACACGCGCATCTGCACGGGCGAGAAGGGCTGGCACGCGGTCCACTACCGGAGCTTGATCGAGTCGGGCGCGATCGATGTCATCATGATCGACCCCGGCCGGGCGGAGGGCGTGACGGGCGCCTGGCGCGTGATCGAGATGGCGGCCGCCGCCGGCCTCGCCTGGAACGCCCACTCCTGGAGCAGTGCCCTGAACACTGCCGCCTCCCTGCATCTGGCCGCCGCGGCGCCCAACACGTTGCTCTTCGAGCTGAAGCCGGTGCCCTCGCCCATGCAGCACGAGCTGGTCCGCAACCCCATCGGGCAGACGGACGGGTGGGTTTCCCCGCTCGAGGGCCCGGGCCTGGGCGTCGAGGTGGACGAGGCCGTGGTGCGCCACTACCGGTTCCGGGACTCCGACCGGAGCCGGTGAAGACGCCGGTGCCTTCGGATGCGCGTCGCCGCCCCCGTGGGGACGCCGGCGTGCCGCTTCGAGATACCCGGCGCACGACGCTCGCCCGGCTGGCCGGGCTGGGGGCGCTCCTCGCCGTGCCCCCGGCGCGCGTTGCCGCAGCTCCGCCGGCGGCGATCGCCCAGCCGGGGTCGCCGGGGCCCGCCGCGTTCATGGAGCGGGCGCTCGAGCTCCGTCGCCGGGCCGTCGACCGCGGGGACCAGCCCTTCGGCGCCGTGATCGTCCACGCCGGCCGCATCGTCGGGGAGGGTGCGAGCGCGGTCCTGACGACGCCCGATCCCACGGCGCACGCCGAGATCCAGGCGCTCCGCGACGCGGCCCGCCGGCTCGGCACGGCCGACCTCTCGGGCTCCGAGATGTACGGGACCTCGCGCGCCTGCCCGATGTGCCAGGCGGCCGCCTACTGGGCGCGCCTCGCGCGGCTCTGGTACGGCGAGTCGCTCGTCGACGGCGGCGCGCCCCGGCTGCCGTAGCGACCGAACCACGCCATGCCGCGGCTCGCCGGGCGCGTGGCCATCGTCACCGGGGGCGCCAAGGGCATCGGGCGTCACTACGCGCGAGCGCTCGCCCAGGAAGGCGCGGCGGTGGTGGTGGCCGACGTCACCGACGGCACCGAGGTCGTCGAGGCGATCGCCGCCGAGCACGGTTCGGACGCCGTCATGGGCGCGGTCGTCGACGTCAGCGACGAGGGAGCGGTCCGCGCCTTCGTCGCCCGCGTGGCCGAGCGCTTCGGCCACATCGACGTGCTCGTGAACAACGCCGCGCTCTATGCGCCGCTGCGGGAGGCCCGGTGCACCGAGATCGACGTCGCCCTGTGGGACCGGGTCATGGCCGTCAACCTCCGCGGCCCGTTCCTGATGGTGAAGCACGTGGTTCCGCACATGATCGCGCGCGCCTACGGGAAGATCATCAACGTCGGGTCGGGCACCGCGTACCGGGGCATCCCGGGGATGCTCCACTACGTCACCTCGAAGGGCGGCATCGTCGCGTTCACTCGGGCGCTGTCCCGGGAGCTGGGCGAGCACGGCATCCGCGTCAACACGCTGTCGCCGGGCTTCGTCCTGAGCGACAGCGTCGTCCGGGAGAACCCGGAGCACGTGGCCACGGCCCGGTCGGCGGTCCTGCAAATCCGGGCTCTCAAGCGCGACGCCTATCCCGAGGACCTGCTCGGCGCGTTGATCTTCCTGGCCTCGAGCGAGAGCGACTTCGTGACCGGCCAGACCCTGGCCGTGGACGGTGGGTCGATCAACACGTGAGGCACGGCCGGCCCGCGCGCCGCGGCCCCGGCGGCTCGGGGTAGAATACCGCCATGCGCCCCCGATGGCCCGGGCCGGTGCCCGCGCGAGCGCCCGCAGCCCGACGACCGACCCTCGGCCGTGCGCGAGGAGCGTGACGTGGCGCCGTTCGTCATCGAGCCGCACTTTCGGCTGCAGGAGTGGGTGGCCGAGGACAAGGGCTACTTCCGCGACGAGGGGCTCGACTACGTCTTCCGGGAGCTCATCCAGTCGACCGACGGCCGCATTCACGACCAGGGCGATCGGAAGGGCGCCTACCAGTCCCTGGAGGCCGGCCGCGCCGCCGACGTGAGCTGCGCCTGCCACTGGACCGTCGGGGTCGCCGCGGCGGCCGGCCACGGGCGGCTCTTTCGCGACGCCTACTCGGTGGCTCCCGCCGGGATCTTCGTGGCTCCCGGCTCGTCGGTCACGACGCCGGCCGATCTCGCCGGCGTGCCCATCTCGGTCGGCTACCAGTCGGGCAGCCACTACGCGACCATCCAGGCCCTCGAGCAGTACATGCCGGCCGACCGCATCCGCCTGTCGTTCAACGACGGCATGCTCTTCCGACGCATGGAGCTCTTGCTGGAGGGCGCCGTGCCGGCGGCCACCCTGTTCAGCGGGCCCTACTACTTCGCGGAACAGCTGGGCTTCCGGAAGGTCATCGACACCACGTTCATGATCGCCACGATGATCCACGGCGAGCCGGATCCCGACGATCTGCGTCGCTTCTTCCGCGCTCTCCAGCGCGCCCAGCGGGACATCGACCTCCGGCCGGACCGGTACACGCATTACTACCGGAACGAGTTCCCCGTCCGCTTCCATCCGCAGATGGACACGCGGCGCTGGGGACCGGGGGAGCGGCTCGTGTTCGAGCCCTATACCAAGGAGGTTTTCGAGGAGACCTTCCGGTGGATCGCCGAGCACGGCATCTTCGCCGACGGCGGCGCGGGGGCGTGCCAGTACGAGCGGGCCGTTCTCACGTTGGCGCCCTAGCCGCCGGGATCGAAGCGCCCATGCATCCGGATCGCGTCGCGCGGGCGGCCGAGTGGGATTTCGACGTCGCCGTCGTCGGTGGCGGGCCCGGGGGCTCCAGCGCGGCGACCGCGCTCGCGCGCCGGGGGCGTCGGGTCCTCCTGCTCGAGCGCGATCGGTTTCCCCGCTTCCACATCGGCGAGTCGCAGCTGCCGTGGAGCAATGAAGTCTTCGCGGCGCTGGGGGTCCAGGACGCCGTCGCCGCCGCGGGGTTCGTGGAGAAGTGGGGCGCCAGCTTCTGGACGATCGACGGCCGGATCGAGCAGTACGCCGACTTCGCCGAGGCCGTCGAGACCCCCTCCCCCCGGACCATCCAGGTCCCGCGCGCGGCGTTCGACGACCTCCTGCTCCGGCACTCGGAAAAGTGCGGGGTCGCCGTGCGGGAGCAGCATCGCGCGCTGGAGGCAACGTTCGAGGGCACCGGCGTCACGCTCCGGTTCGCGGACCCGGAAGGCACCGAGCGGACCGTGCGGGTGGGGGCGGTCGTCGACGCCTCGGGGCGGACGGGCCTCCTCGCGAAGAAGCACGGACGCCACGAGTTCGACCCGTTGCTGCGCAACATCGCGGTGCACGCTCAGTACGAGAACATCCCGCGGCTCGCGGGGCGGCGCGCCGGTGACATCCGGATGTTCACGCGACCCGACATGGGATGGCTCTGGCTGATTCCGATCACGGAGACCGTCACGAGCGTCGGCGCGGTGATCCCCCAGACCGTCCACCGCCGGGAATCGAAGACGACGCCCGAGGAGAGCCTCGCACACTACCTCGACAGCACGCCGGCCGCGAGCCGGCTCCTGACGGCCGCCCGACGGGTCACCCCGGCGCGCTTCGACGCCGACTACTCGTACCTCGGGACGCAGCTGTCCGGAGACCGATGGGTGGCCGTGGGGGACGCGGCCGCGTTTCTCGATCCGATCTTCTCGACCGGCGTCCTGCTCGCCATGCAGGGCGGCCTCGACGCCGCCGCCGCGATCGACGCCGGGCTCCGGGACGGGGACCTCACCCGGCGGCGATTCGCGGAGTACGAGCGACTCGTCCGGGGGCGGTATCACCACTTCCGGCGGTTCGCGGTCGGCTTCTACAACCCGCACTTCCGGGACCTCTGGTTCCGTCGGACCCGGCGCTGGGGGCTGTTCGCGGCCGTCCTCTCCGTCCTGGCCGGGAACTGGCGGCCGTCCGTCGGGACCCGCTTGCGGATCTGGCTTTTCTTCGCGCTGGTCGCGCTCCAGCGCGCGCTGCCGATCGCGCCCCGGGGGCCGCGGGCGCCCGGCGAGCGAGGCTAGCTCGCCGCGTTCGACGGTCCCCGTCCCTCCCCGCCGCCGGCCGCGATCCGCAGACCCACGAGGCGATCGAGCGTCGCCGCGTCCTCCATGAGCGCTCGCGAGGCGGCGCGATGGACGACGCTGCCGCGCTCGAGCACCACGGCGGACTCGGTGAGCGAGAGCGCGATCTCGGCGTGCTGCTCGACGAGGATCACGGCCGCGCCGTCGTCGGCACGCAGGCGTCGGATCGCCGCGGCCAGCTCCTCCACGACGATCGGCGCCAGCCCCTCCAGCGGCTCGTCGAGGAGCAGCAGCGCCGGGTTCGTCATGAGCGCCCGCGCGATCGCGAGCATCTGCTGCTCGCCGCCGGACAGGTGGTGCCCCAGGCTGGCCCGCCGCTCCGACAGCCGCGGGAAGAGCTGGTAGACGCGCGCTCGGTCCCAGCGCCCCGGCCGCGCCGCCACGGTCAGGTTCTCCTCGACGCTGAGCGACGGAAAGACCTCTCGCTCCTGCGGAACCCAGCCGATCCCGTCGCGAGCCCGCCGATGCGGCGCCAGCCGCGTGATCGGCCGCCCGCGCCACGTGACCGCGCCGCGGGACACTTGGGTGTACCCCATGATCGTGAGCAGGAGCGTGGTCTTGCCCACGCCGTTGCGGCCGAGGATGGCGAGACTGCCTCGCTCCGGAACGGCCAGCGAGATGCCATCGAGCACGACGGCGTCGCCGTAGCCGGCCCGCACGCCGTCCAGCGCCAGCAGCGGCTCAGCCACGCCGGCCGCCCCCCAGGTAGACCTCGCGCACCCGCGGGTCGGCGGCGATCTCGTCGGGGCTGCCCTCCACGAGGATCCGCCCCCCGACCATGACGATGATGCGCCGCGCGAACCGGAACACGAGGTTCATGTCGTGCTCGATGAAGAGGATGGCGATGTTCGCGGACAGCCCGGCGATCGCGTCGAACAGCTCGGCGCTCTCCTCCTGGGGAACGCCGGCGGCCGGCTCGTCGAGGAGCAGCACCTTCGGGCGCGTGGCGAGGGCAAGCGCGATCTCGAGGAGCCGCTGCTGACCGTAGGCGAGCTCGCGCGTGGGCCGGCGCCAGCTCCGGTCGAGCCGAAGCGACGCGAGGATCTCGTATGCCTCCTCGAGCGCCTCCCGGAAGACCGGGAGCCGGCGCGCGAACACCCCCGCGATCCCGCGCCGCTCAGAGACCGCGAGCGCCACCGACTCGAGCGCGTTGAGGTCCGGGAAGAGCGTGTTGATCTGGAACGTGCGCACCAGCCCGCGCTTGACGCGCTCCTCCGGTCGGAGCGACGTGATGTCGTCCTCGCCGAGGAAGATCCGGCCGGCGTCCGGTACCAGCATGCCGGTCATCAGGTTGATCAGCGTGGTCTTGCCGGCCCCGTTGGGTCCGATCAAGGCGTAGCGCTCCCCCGGCGGCAGGCTGAGCTCGATGCCGTGGGCGACGACGAGCGAGCCGAAGCTCTTGTCGAGCCGGCGGGTGACCAGCGCCGCGGCGTTCAGGTCGGGCTCCGCCGCCGGGCCAGCACGCGCGCCAGCCCGCCCAGGATGCCGTTGGGCAGGATCATGACGACGGTCACCAGGAGCGTGCCGATCCAGAAGTACCAGTACTGCGGGTTGATCCCGGAGAACCGGTCGCGGGCCACCATGAAGACGAGCGTCCCGACCAGGCCGCCGTAGAGCCGCCCGGCCCCGCCCAGCACCAGCATGACCAGGAGCTCGGCCGAGCGCTGGAAGCTCAGCACCTCGAGCGCGACCGTCTCGGTCGTCTGGGCGAGCAGCGCGCCGGCCACGCCGGCGATGACGGCCGCCATCGTGTACGCCTTGCGAACGTGGGCCCGGCTCGGCGCGCCGATCGCCGGCATGCGGGTCGCGTTCTCCCGGATGCCCCGCAAGGACAACCCGAACGGCGAGTTCGTCATCCGCCGAACCCCCAGAAACAACGCGAACAGGACGAACAGGCAGTAAGCGTACGCGGTGTACCCATAGAGGTCGAACGGCAGGCGGCCGAACAGCGGCCAGGTCCGCACTCCCTGGAGGCCGTCGGCCCCGCCGGTCAACCAGTGAGCCTGGTTCGCGACCTCGTGCAGCAGCACCCCCAGTCCCAGCGTGATCATGATGAGCGCGAGGTGCCGGAAGCGCGCGATGACGAAGCCGGTGGCATAGCCGACCGCCCCGGCCACCACGGCCGCGATCAGGAGGCCGGACAGCGGCTCGCCCCATCCCGCCTTGGCGGAGACGATTCCCGCCGCGTAGGCACCGAGCCCGAAGAACGCGGCGTGCCCCAGCGACACGATGCCCGCATAGCCGAGGATCAGGTCGAGCGACAGCGCGAAGAGGGCGGTGATCGCGATCTGGCTCGCCAGCGCGAGATACGACGGGAACGCGACGAAGGGCAGCAGCGTGGCGAGCCAGAACGCCACCTCCAGCGGCCGCCACCGCGTTTCGGCCTCGGCGTACCGGAGGGCCTCCGTCAGGGCCTCGGGAGGACGCGCCATCGTCAGCGCCGCCCGAGGAGGCCGGTCGGCCGCCACATCAGGACCGCCACCATGACCAGGTAGATGAAGAACGCGCCGAGCTGCGGAACGTAGTACTTGCCGGCGACGTCGCTGATCCCGATCAGGCTGGCCGCCGCGAAGGACCCGCCGATGGATCCAAGCCCGCCGACGGACACCACGATCAGGACGTACACGAGGTACGTGAAGGCGAAGGCCGGATCGAGGCCGACGATCTCGATGGCCAGCGCCCCCCCGAGCCCGGCCAGCCCGCTCCCCAGCGCGAACGTGATCGCGAACGCGCGGTCGACGTCGATGCCGAGTCCGCGCGCCATCCGCTGGTTGTCCACCGCCGCCCGCACGCGGGCCCCGAAGCGCGTGTACTCGAGCGCGAGAATCAGGATCAGCGCGATCGCCAGCGCCACTCCGACGAGGAACAGCCGGTAGACGCCGAAGCGGAGCCCCAGGAGCGACACCCCTCCGCGCAGGTAGGGCGGCATCCGGATCTCCTGCAGCACCGTCCCGAAGACGTAGGCGGCCGCCGCGACCGAGATGAACGTCAGCCCGATCGTCAGGAGCACCTGGTCGAGATCGCTCGCACGATACAGGCGGCGGTACAGCCCCCGCTCCAGCACCACGCTCACCACCGCCGCCGCCACGAAGGCGCAGGGCAACGTAGCGAGGAACGGCCACCCGAGGGCGTTCATGAGGGTCACGGTGACGTAGCCGCCGAGCATCGCGAAGCTGCAGTGCGCCAGGTTGACGAAATTCATCATCCCCAGCGTGACGGAGAGCCCCACCGACAGGAGGAACAGCACCATCCCGTACGCGAACCCATCGAACAAAACGCCCAGGATGGGACCGATCATGGCCGATCGGCCATCCTGGGCGTGGATCGGTAGCGCGACAACCGACGACTTACTTCTTCATCGACGCCTTCACCGGGTCCTTGACGTTCTCGACCTTGTCGAACTCCACGTTGACGAGATTGCCGCCGACCTTCTCCACCCGCCGGATATAGATCGTCTGAACGACGTCACGGGTCTCGGGATCGATGGACATCGGGCCGCGCGGGCTTTCCCACTTCATGCCCTTGGCGGCGTTGACGAGGCTCTCCGCATCGGTCTTGCCGCCGGTCTTCTTCAGAGCCTCGTAGATGAGGTGCATGCCGTCGTAGCCCCCCACCGCGAAGAAGTTCGGGTTGATCTTGTTGTCCGCGGCGAAGTCGCGCACGAATGTCTTGTTCATGGCCGAGTCGTGATTGTAGTCGTAGTGCCAGGCCGTGATGATGCCGAGCGCCTCATCCCCCATGTTCCGCACGGCGGTCTCGTCGGTCACCTCTCCCGTCCCCAGGACCTTGATCTTCTTGGGGTCGATGTCGCGGCCGGCCAGGGCCTTGGCGAGCGCGGCCGGCTGGGCGCCGCCCGGCACGAAGATGAAGATCGACTCGGGGTTCAGGTCCTTCGCACGCTGCACGAAGGCCGAGAAGTCCGGGTTCGCGATCGGGAAGCGCACCGAGCCGATGATCTCGCCGCCGGCCGCCTTGAACGCTCGGTGCAGGCCGCCCTCGGCGTCGTGGCCCGGTCCGTAGTCCGAGACCATCGTGTAGATCTTCCGGACGCCGTTCTTGTACGCCCAGGCGCCGAGGGTTTCGGTCACCATCGGCAGGGTCACGGACGTGCGCACGGCGTAGTCGGACTTCGTGGTGATGATCGACGTCGCCGCGTTCATGATCACCATGAACTTCTTCGCCTGCGCCGACACGTCGGCGGCGGCCAAGGCGTTCGGCGTCAGCACGAAGCCCGCGAGGATGTCCACCCCGTCGCGCACGACCAGCTCCTGGGCGAGCCGCTTGGCGACGTCCGGCGAGGGTCCGCCCGTGTCCTTGCGGATGATCTCGATCTTCTTGCCGCCGACGGTGTCGCCGTGTTGCTTCATGTAGAGCTTGATGCCGTTGTCCAGCTGGGTGGCGGCATCGGCGAACTGGCCGGAGTACGAGAGGATCAGTCCGATCTTGACCGTCCCCTGGGCGGCCGCCGCCGTCGCGACGAGCACCGAGACCGCGAGGCCGATCAGTCCGATCACGAATCTACGCATCGATGTCCTCCCTGATGTCGGGGTCGACGGTGGCGGCCACAGAGACCTCGCCCCGGAAGGGCGTCCCCGGAGCCCGAGCCCGGGCACCCGCCGGCTCTGGGGGGCTAGAGTAGCGCGGCCCGGCCCGCCAGGCCAGGGAGATCGTCGGCCGGTCCCGGCGCCTGCGCCGTGCGCACGGATGCCGGGGTAGCCATCCCGCCTCGGCGGTCGACAAGGGTGAGCGGCACCACGCGGGCGAGGGGCCCCGGCACCGGTCTGCCCGCCTCTAGCACGTTGACGCGCCCGCGGAGGCTCGCTACCGTGACGCACGAGAGCATGCATCCGCTCGAGAGTGCCGCGCCGATCGCCGAGGACGGCCCTGCCCTGGCCGCGCGAATGGGCCGGGACGGCTATCTCTACCTGCCCGGGCTCCTGCCCCCGGACGTGATCGCCGGCGTCCAGCGGGAGGTGGCGGCCATCGCGCGGGACGCGGGGTGGCTCCGGCGGGACACGCCCCTGGCGGAAGCGGTGGCCGACCCACGCGGGTTCTGCGTGGATCCGGAACCGCGCTACTTGGAGGTCCTGCGCCGGATCAACCGGCTCGAGAGCTACCACGCCCTCAAGCACCACCCGCGCCTCCTCGGGCTCTTCGAGCGCCTGCTCGGCGCTCCCGTGTTCCCCCATCCGCGCGTGCTGATGCGGAACATCTTCCCCGATCGGCCCGAGTACACGACCAAGGCCCATCAGGACTACCCGAACGTGCAGGGTACGACCGAGGTGTACACGGCGTGGATGCCGCTGATCGACTGTCCGCCGGAGGTGGGCGGCCTCCAGGTGGCCCGCGGCTCTCACATACTGGGAGTGCTCGACTTCGGCATCGGCAACGGCGCCGGCGGCATCGAGATCCTCGACCCGTTGCACGGTCGGTGGACAGGGGGCCCGGTGCGCGTCGGGGACGTGCTCGTGTTCCACAGCCTGACGGCGCACAAGGGCATCGAGAACCGGAGCGCCCGGCTGCGGATGTCGATCGACTGCCGGTATCAGCGCGTGCGCGATCCTTTCAATCCCGACAACGCCAACCCCGACGGCCAACCCCTCAGCTGGGAGGAGGTCTACGCCGACTGGCGCTCCGACGCGCTCCAGTACTACTGGACGCGGCTTCCCCTCACCGAAGCGCCCTTCGACCGGACCTGGTTCGACCGGCGCGACGACCTCGGCTTCGCCCTCGGCGAGGCGGGCGATATCCGAGCGCGGTCCGTGCTCCAGCGGATCGTCGCGCGCGACCGGGATCCGCTGAAGCGCGAGCGCGCCGCCCGCTTGCTCGCGACGCTCGACGCGCCCGCGGCGCCGCCGCCCGCCGGGTACTGAGGTCTCGGCCCGAGGGCGCGCCGAACCGTCGTGGCCCGCCCGCCTAGCCGGGCGGCGCCACGCGCGGCGCGACCGCCAGGTGGTGTCCCAGCGCGCGCGGGTCACGAAGCTTGCTGCGCGTGACTCTCAGCCGCCGAACTGGTGCGACGCGTTCTGACCGCTTCGCTCGTCCACGAGCTGCATCACCCGGTACGCGAAGGCCACTTCTTCGTGAAGACCATGCGCGCGCACGGTTCGCGCGATGCGCGTCACCGCGGCGTCCTCCAGACGGATCGTGAAGAAATGGACCCCCTGCCCGTCGAAGAGGCGGATCTCGACCAGGCTGATCCGCTCCCGGGTCACCAGCGCCCGAAACAGCGGCGGCGAGCATCGGTCGAGCTCCTTGATGACGACGAGCGGTCGCACCTGGAGGGTCCCGCCCGGATCGAGACCCGCGCCGTCGGCCGAGGGCAGCACGATCTCGTCCGAGATGCCGAAGAGCGGCTGCGTGCCTTCCAGGCCCCGCACCGTGTTCCCGCAGGTGAGCGGCCCCTGAGTCTGGGTCTCGATGATGGCGACCATCGAGTACGCAGCGGCCGGTGCCGGCAGGGCAGCGACGATGAGCAGCGCGATTCCGGTTGCTCGAAGAATTCCGGTCATGGCGCGCACCTCCTGTAGAAGAGAGTTCGGGACGCCGGCTCGGCGCCCGTCACGAGTGCCCTCACCATCAGGTGCCGGCGGGAAGCGTGTCAAGGCACGCTGCGCGTCCCCGCCCCGGCCGCGGGGCCGACGGCCGACGGCCGTGCGACTTGACCAGATCTCGCGCGGCGGGCACCGTGAGGCGCGGGAGGGGCGACCGATGCGTTTCGTCGAGGAGCGGGACTTCACCTTGCGGCTGGACCTTCGATGCACCTTCGAGGACGGGTACGACGGGGAACTGGACGGTTACGCTTGGCTGCGCGAGTTCCAGGACCGCATCGCGCCCCGCGTCGTGGAGGCGGCCGTGCACGCCATCCGCGCGCATCCCGGCTGGGCCGTGCGGCCCGGGAACCGCGGGCGCGCGCTGGAGGACGAGGTGTCGCTGGTCGTCGAGCGCGTGCCCGACTGACCGGTGCGGGCGGGCGAACGCGCCGCGGCCGGCCGGACCAGTGAGGCCGCGGCCGGCCGGGCAGGCAGGAGAGCTCCGCTAGGGCTTCTTGGCCGGCATCTTCACCTGCGGCATCTTCGGCACGGCCGCCGCGGCGAGATCCTTCGTCCACTTCTCGATCGAGGCCAACACCGTGGCCAGCTGCGCCCTGGCCTCGGCCGGGGAGTTGGCGACCGAGTCCTTCGCGGACTTCAGGGCCGCCTGGGCGGCCTTCGCCTCCTCCTCCCACGCCTTCTTCACGTCGGGCTTCATCTTCTTCGCCGCGGCCGAGGCCTGCTTCTCGAGTCCGGCCCACGCCGCCTCGGCGGCGGCGATGCCCTTCTCCACCTCGGCCTTCATCGCCGACTTGCCCGCGACGGCGGCCTTCCCCGCCTCGTCGGCGAGGCTCTTCGCCCGCTCGTAGGCCGCCTTGGCTTCCTTGTACTTCTTCTCGGTCATGAAACCTTCGGCCTGCCGCTGTAGGTCGGTGACGGCCTTGTACGCGGGGCCCGCGTACTTGTCAGCCTCAGCCGACTTCGCCGCCGCGATCGCCGAGTCGGCCGCCTTCTTCTCGGCCTCCGGCGGCGAATCGCAGCCGGCCACCAGCAAGGCGACGCTCGCAACCACCGGCACTGCCCACCGCACACCGATCCCTCTCATGAACCCCTCCCGTCCCTCGGACGACGCGATGTGAAGAATGGATGCGAACCTCCGACGAGAGAGGATACGCCAACTCCGCCGCGCGGTCGACTCGTGCTAGCATCCCGCCGATGGCTCAGATGACGCGCCTGGAGCGGCTGCGCGCGGCGGCCCGGCGCGAGCCCGTGGACCGCCCGCCCTACGCCTTCTGGCGACACTTCCCCACGGCCGATCGCTCGCCCGCCGGACTGGTCCAGGCCACGCTGCGCTTTCACGACCGCTACGGATCGGACTTCCTGGCGCTGGCGCCGCCGGCCGGCTATGCGGCCCAGGCCTGGGGATGCGAGGAGGCCGAGACGGTCCGGGTCGACGGCAGCCGCCCTTGCGGCCGGTGCGCGGTCAGCCGGCCGGAGGACTGGCGCGCCGTGCGGCCGCTGGATCCCGCGTCCGCGGCCGGCTACGTCGACGTCATCGAGGCCCTCGTCCGCCTCGGCTTCGACCGCCGGATCGGCGACGCGCCCGTGGTCGTGAGCCTTCCCGCTCCCTCCACCACGGCGGCGCGGCTGGGTGGTGGCCGGCTCGCGACCCACCTGCGCGAGTGGCCCCAGCTCGTGGGCGACGCCCTGCGCGCGCTCGCAGAGACGCAGGCGCGCTTCGCCGAGCTCTGCCTCGCCGAGGGCCTCGCCGGCGTGCTTTACGCCGTGGACCTGCCCGCCGAGCCGGCGATGGGGCCGACGACCTACGCCGAGCTGCTCGAGCCGCACGACCGAGCCGTGCTGGATGCCCTGGGCAGCCGGGCGGCCCTGCGGGTGGTCCACGTGGCCGGGCCGGTCCCGCTCGCGGCCGTCGCGGCGTGGTCGGTCGACGTGGTGGGCTGGACGCCCGGACCGGATCTCCCGGGCCTGACCGAGGGCCACGCGCGGCTCCCGGGCGCGGCGCTGGGCGGACTCGAGGCCCGGGCGCTCCGCGACGAGCCCCCGACGGCGGCCGTGACGGCCCTGCGCGCCGCGCTCGCCAGCACGGGGTCCCGAGGGCTCGTCGTGGGACCGGGCGGACCGACCTGGCCGGACACGCCCGACGAGGTGCTCGTTGCCGTGATTCGGGCGCTCGGCGGCTCCACCAAACCGATTCTCGGCCTCGCCCGCTGACCGGCCGGCGGTCACAAGAGCCGATCGAGCCAGCTCGTGCGCTCCATCCGCCGGAGAACGCGTGCCACGTGGGCCTGGTAGGCGCGGCTCGACGAGCCGGGATGCCACGACCGGGGACTCGGCAAGCTGGCCGCCAGCCGGGCCGCCTCGAGCGCGTCGAGGGCCGCCGCCGGCTTGTCGAAGTACCGGCGCGCGGCGGCTTCGACGCCGTAGATGCCCGGCCCGAACTCGACGACGTTCAGGTACAGCTCCAGGATGCGACGCTTGCTCAGCGTTCGCTCGAGCTGCCAGGCTAGGATCGCCTCGCGCACCTTGCGAAGGGGGCTGCGCGACGGCGACAGCCACAGGTTTTTCGCCAGCTGCTGGGTGATGGTCGAGGCCCCGCGAGGGAGCGTCTTGCGGTCGACGGCGCGCTCCAGCGCGTCCTCGACCTCCTGGAGGTCGACGCCCGGGTGGGCGAAGAACCGGATATCTTCCGCGACCACCACCGCGCGCTTCACAGGGCTCGAGATCGCCGGGTACGGCACCCAGGCCCACTGCACGCGATCCGGCTGGCCGGCCGCCCGCTGCTCGGCGCGGTAGCGCTCGATGAAGGCGGTCGTCCGGGGCGATCGAGTGGCGAGCGCGCCGACGCGTGGCCACGTCCACAGCTCGTAGCCGATCCAGCCCACGAGGGCGACCAGCGCGATCAGGACGAGCCGGCGTCCCGGCCGCCCGCGTCCCCCCCGGTGCACCGCGCGAGCCACGGCGTCCAGTCTAGCCCTTGCGCGGTCCGACCCCGGCAGTCACCATGACGCGATGAGCGCGCACCCTCGCCCCGGTGGTCGGTTCGCCTGGCTGGATCGCATCATTCTCCCGGCCGGAACCCCGATCGCCCCCAGCCGCTGGCATCAGCACGTCGTCCAGCGGCGGGTGAGCCGCCTCGATCACCTGCGGCCCCACCGGTTGAACTGGGACGCGCTGAAGCATCCCGAGCCTCCCCCGGGCGTCGACGACGACCCATTGACCCCGCGCCGGCTGGCGGGGATCCGCTGGTCGTGGCTGGACGGGTTCTTCACCACCGTCAGCGAGAACCTCTACCTGGGCTTCATCGTCCTCTACGCTCTCGCCTACGGAGCCAGCACGAGCGAGCTGGGCCTCCTCGCCGCGGTCCAGAACCTCCTCGGTGCCGTGTCGCTCTTCCCGGGCGCGCGCGCGGCCGACGCCGCCCGCCTCCGGAAGCCGCTCGTCACCTGGACCGTCGGCGGTTTCGCGCGGGTTGCCCTGCTCGCGCTCGCACTCGTGCCGTGGTTGGCCGACGCGCCGCGGGCCGCGATCTGGCTGATCATCGGATTGAACGGCCTCCGCTCCTTCATGTCGAACTTCGGCAATCCGGCCTGGACCGTGATGGTCGGCGACCTGGTGCCCCCGCGGCTCCGCGCGCAGTACTTCGGGAACCGGAACCTCATGATCATGCTGGCGGCCCTCGTCGTGGCGCCCCTCGCCGGCTGGCTCATCAAGGTCGGCAACGGCTGGCTCGGGCAGCCGCACCTCGGGTATCAGGCGGTGTTCACGCTCGCCTTCGTGACCGGCTTGGCGGGCACCGTCTGCTTCATCCGCATCCCGGAGCCGCATCGATCGATGCGGCCCTACCCGACCGCCGGCGCCGCACCCGGGCTCTGGGCGGCGGTCCTGGGCAACCGGGCGTTCCTCGGACTGGTCGTCAGCGGATTCGTCTGGAACCTGGCCCTTCAGCTGGCCGCCCCGTTCTTCAACGTCTACCTGGTGCGGCACCTCGGGGCGGGCGTCGGCACCGTGGGACTCCTCGCGGGGATCAACACGCTCTTCGGGCTCCTCGGTAGCGGGCTGTTCGGCCGCCTGATGGACCGTCTGGGCCCGCTCCGCACCCAGGCGCTCTGCGGGCTTTTGATCCCGATCATCCCGACGGCGTGGATCTGGGTCACCGCGCCCTGGCAGGTGGGCGTCCTCGAGGCCTATGCCGGGCTCGTCTGGGCCGGCTACAACCTGGCCAACTTCGCGCTCCTGCTGGAGCTCACCCCGGCCACCCATCGCCCCCAGGCCGTGGCGCTGTACCAGACGGTGGTGTTCGCGAGCGCCGTCGTGGGCCCGCTCCTCGGCGGGTGGCTCGCCGACACCTTCGGCTTCCACGTCATCTTCGGCGCCAGCGGAGGCGGCCGGCTCCTCGGCATCCTGCTCTTCGTATGGCTGGCGGTCTGGCCCGCGTTCCCCGCGCGCGGCGCGCGTCCGGCGACGTCAGCGCCGGCGGACATCGCCTGACCGTGCTCCTGACCAACGGCCGCATCTACACTCTCGACCCGGCCGATCGGGTGGTCGACACCCTCGTCGTGCGGGACGGCCGCATCGCCTACGCCGGGCGGCGCGCGGACGTCGCCCCTCACGCCGCCGAGCCGGAGATCGATCTCGAGGGCCGAGCGGTGCTGCCTGGCCTCGTCGATGCCCATGGCCACCTGATGCACCTCGCCCGCAGCCGCCTCGCGCTCGACGTGACGGGCCTCGAGTCCGAGGACGAGGCCGCCGAGCGCGTCGCCCGCCGCGCGGCCGTCGGGCGGCCCGGGGAGTGGATCACCGGACGCGGATGGGATCAGAACCGGTGGCCCGGGGGCCGGTATCCGTCGCGCGCGTCGCTCGACCGGGCGGCGCCCCGTCACCCGGTGGCGCTGGTCCGGGTCGACGGCCACGCGATCTGGGCGAACTCGGCGGCGCTCCGGCTCGCCGGCATCGACCGGCGCACGCCCGATCCTCCGGGAGGGCGAGTCGAGCGGGACGGCCTCGGGGACCCGACCGGGATCCTCATCGACACCGCGCAGGAGCTGGTGCGCCGCGTCGAGCCGCGCCCGAGCGCCGCGCAGTTCGAAGACGCCGTGCGGGCGGCGATCGCCGAATGCCTGCACGTCGGGCTCACCGGCGTCCACGAGATGGGTGCGGACCTCGACGCGCTCGCCGCCTATCGCCGCCTCGTCGAGGCCGGCGCGTTTCCGTTCCGGAATTACGTCGCGCTGCGAGGCGCCGACCCCGCGGCGTGGGCCGCGGCACTGGATCAGGGCCCCACGCGATCACCCGATGCGCGCGTCACCGTGGGCGCCGTCAAGCTCATGGCGGACGGCGCGCTGGGCTCGCGGGGCGCCGCCCTCCACGCCCCGTACTGCGACGACCCCGCCAATACGGGGCTCCTCCTGCTGCCGCCCGAGGAGATCGAGGCGCGTGTTCGCTCCGCCGCGGCCCGGGGCTTCCAGGTCTGCGTCCACGCGATCGGCGACCGCGCGAACTCGCTCGTCCTGGACGCCTTCGAGGCCGTCATTCGCGGGCGCCCCGCCGTCGGAGGCGGGCATGTGCCGGCGGTCCCGGGGACGGACCCCCGTCACCGGGTGGAGCACGCTCAGCTCCTCGACGTGCGCGACGTGCCGCGCTTCCGGGCGTTGGGCGTCTTGCCGAGCATGCAGCCCACGCACTGCACCTCCGACATGCCGTGGGCGCCTTCCCGGCTCGGCCCCGACCGCCTGACGGGCGCCTACGCGTGGCGCTCGCTGCTGGCGACCGGGACCGTCATCGCCGGCGGCTCGGACTTCCCGGTTGAGCTCCCGAATCCGTTTCACGGGATCCATGCCGCGGTGACACGTCGCCCTCGCGCGGGCCCCGATCCGGCCTGGCAGCCCGATCAGCGGATGACGCGCGGCGAGGCCGTGCGGGCCTTCACGCTGTGGAACGCGTACGCTGCCCACCAGGAAGCCACGCTGGGCTCGCTCGAGCCGGGGAAGTGGGCCGATCTGGTGGTGTGCTCGGGTGACATCTTCACCTGCGCGGCGGAGGACATCGCCGCGATCGAGCCGGTCCTCACGGCCATCGGCGGGGAGATCGTCCTCGACCGCCGTCCCACCGGGTGACGGCCCCCGCGTCCTGAGGGGTCAGTCCTTGATCGGCTGCCCGGCCTCGTCGAGGAGCACGGGGCCGGCCGGAGCCCGCAGGCGCTCCTTCCGCAGGCGGCGCGCTTCCTCGATCGCCATCTTGGCTTCCATCCGACGAGAGCGGCGGCCGGGTGTCTCCTTGAAGACGACGGGGGCCGCCCGGGCGATCTCCGGGGCGCGCGGCTCGGTCTCGGTCGAGCGCGTCAGCTCGACGACCAGGAGGATGGCCAGCAGGACGGCCAGGCCAAGGTTGCCCCATCGCAGCACGGCCACCCCCCCCCCGGTCTTAGTTGAAGATGCCGAGCCGCCAGGTGTAGCTGTCGATGCCGAGCGACGTCGCGCCGGTGAAGTTCGGGAAGCCGGGGAACGCCGTCCGGACTCTCCACGTGACGAGATCGCCCAGGTCTCGGGGGCTCCGCGACGGCGCATTGTATGCTGGGCCGATGCGGCGATTCCCTTCCCCGAAGCGGCCTCGATCCGTCCGCCCGGCATGCGACGAGACCCTCGCCCCATCCCCGGCGGCGACGGGCCGCCGGGCGTCCGGAGCCGCCCCGGGCTCCCCGCCCGACTAGCCCGGTGAGCGCCGCCGGTTTCTTCCGGGAGCGACTCCGGGCCAAGGTCCTGGCCCTGGTCGTCGGGATCCTCGCCCTCGGGTTCGGCGCGCTGCTGATCCTCAACCTCGGCCGTGAGCGCCGGGCGCTGGAGGAGCGGCATCGGGAGACAGCCCGGATGCTCACCGCCTCGATCCTCACCGCGATCGAGACGGGGATGCTCGATGCGCGGCCCGACACGACGGGACGGCTCATCCAGGAGCTGCGCGTCCAGCTTCGAGACGTGCGCCGCATCGACGTCTACCGGCGGAACGGGGTGGAGGCGTTCACCGACCTCGAAACCGTCGAGGCGGTCAACGTCTACGCCGGGCTCGACCCGGATCTGATGCGGCGGATCACGAGCCGGCGCCGCGAACCCGGCCCGCGCGTCGACCATCCGCTGTTCCGTCGGGCCGTGGAAACGGCATCCCCTCAGGAGCTCACCGAGTCGGTCGACGGGACGCGCGTCCTCACCTTCTTCCGGCCGCTCCGCAACGCCGAACCCTGTCAGCAGTGCCACGAGCCGAACCACGAAGTACGCGGGGTCGTGCGCCTGAGCCTCGACCTCGGCGCGCTCGACCGGGAGGTCGCGGGCGCGCGCAACCGCCAGCTGCTGGTGGCCGGGCTCACGATTCTGGGGGTCGCCGCGAGCATGGTCGCCTTCCTCGGCCGCGTCGTCCTCGGTCCGATCGCGCGCGTGGCGGGCGCCGCGCACCGGATCGGCGAGGGTGACCTAGAGGCCCGCGCGGGCGTCCGGGGCGCCGACGAGATCGGCCGGCTCGGCCGAACGATCGACGGCATGGCCGGGCACCTCCAGGCCGCCCGGGCCGAGCTCGAAGCGCGCAACGCGGAGCTGGCCCGGGCGCTCGACAACCTTCGAGAATCGACGCGGAAGCTCGAGCTGCTCGAGCAGATCAAGGGCGAGCTGTCGAAGTTCGTCCCGGAAGCCGTCACCCGACTCCTCGAGCGGCACCCGGACGCCCGTGAGCTCGAGAAGCGCGAGGCGGACGTCTCGGTGCTCTTCCTCGACGTCGAGGGCTACACTCGGCTGTCCGAGCAGCTCCCGCCCGCGCGGCTGAACCGGATGATCCAGGACTACTTCTCCGCGTTTCTCGAGATCATCCGCGCCCACCACGGCGACGTGAACGAGACGGCCGGGGACGGTCTCATGGTGATCTTCCAGAGCGAGGGCGGCCCCGCACGCCACGCCCTCAACGCCGCCGGCGCGGCCTTTCGCCTGCTCGCGCGGGTCGCGCAGCTGAACGAGGAATTCAGCGGCACCTACCCACCGGTGGCCATTCACGTGGGCATCAACAGCGGACCGGCTCTCGTCGGCGCGACCAAGCTCGACGCCGCCGGAGGCGGCCGGTGGACCTTCACCGCAACGGGGCCCACGACGAACCTGGCCGCGCGGATCGCCGGGCTGACCCGGGGGGGCGAGGTGAAGGTCGGCCCGGAAACCGCCGCCCGGATCCGGGATCACTACGTGCTCGAGGACGTCGGCGAGCACCAGCTCAAGAACGTCGCGCAGCCGGTGCGGGTGTATCGGCTGGTGCCGGCCGGGATCTACGCCCGGGTCGAGTAGCGCCGCGCCCCACGCCGGGGCGAGCCGGCTACCGGCGCCCGGGTCGGCCGGCGCCGGCCTCCCGTCAGTGGTGGCAGATCACGCAGTCGAGCGGCGCGCGCCGCTCGGCGTGGCACGCCACGCACCACCCCATCGTGAGCGGGGCCACCTGAGCCACGCGCTGCATGGTCTCGACGGCGCCGTGGCACGTCTGGCACGTCAAGCCCGCGTGGACGTGGCGCTTGTGCGGGAAGTAGACGAACCCCGCCAGCTTGTGGAGGCGCACCCAGGGAATCGCCTCCTTCCGCTCCCAATACCGGTGCAGCTTCTGCACCTCGGGATTGCCCTGGGCCGCGACGATCTTGTGGCATCCCATGCATCGCGCCACCGACGGCAGGCCGGCGAAGCTGCTCCGCCGCGCATCCGCATGGCAGTACTGGCAGCCGATCCCATACGAGCCCGCATGAATCGCGTGGCTGAACTCGATCGGCTGGGCGGGCCCCGGGGCGATCGGCGCCGCCGGCGGCCCCGACGGCGGGCGGTAGGGCGGCACCGCCAGCGTCCGGACATAGGCGACGACGTCCCGTATCTCGCGGTCCGTGAGGAAGGGCCCGAAGGCCGGCATCTGGGGGGCCAGGCCGACCGATCCGGACCCGTCCTTGACGACCTGATAGAGGAAGGAGTCGCGCAACGGGTTGAACAGGCGCCCGTCCGTGAAAGGCGGCGGCTTGATCGGGAGAGCCGCGGCGCCCGGGCCGTCCGATGCGCCGGTCTCGCCGTGGCACGTCGCGCAGTGCTTGAGGTACACCGCCTGGCCCGGGTGGACGGGGGCGCCCGGGCGCGCCGGCTGGGCGATGCTGCCGCGATCCGGAGGCACCCAGGGCACGAGCAGCACGACGCCCACGGCCAGCGCCCTCGCAAGGGCCACCGCCCCGCTCCCGCCGCCGCGGGCTCGGTCGCGCCCTGGTCCCTCCATCGCGCCCGGCAGTGAGGGCGGGCGGCTAGACGGCGCCCTCGGCCTGGAGATCCGCCACGGCCTTGGCGACCGCTTGGACCGTCTCCTCGATCTCGCGTTCGGTGTGGACCGCCGACACCCAGCCGTGGTTCTGCGACATGTCGACTCCGTGCAGGATCATGGCGCAGCGCCACTTGTGGACGAGCGCGGCGTTCTTCGACTTCGGCGCGCTCTTGCCCGGCGTGGGCGCCGGGCCGTCGAGCGAGATGTGGCAGATCGACACGTCGCCGTAGGCGGCCATCGGCGCGCCCGCCTTCCGGAACACGTCGTTCAAGCCGGACCGGAGCTCGGCACCGAGAGCGTTCGCCTTCTCATGGAGCTTCCCGTCGGCGATCTGCGACAGCATCGCGATCCCGGCGGCCGCGACGACCGGGTTCGAGTTGTAGGTGCCGTTCTGAGCGACGCGCTTCGTCCGGTTCCACTCGGGGTCGTCGCCGAACGCCATCAGACCCACGATGTCGCGCCGGCCGCACACCGCCGCCCCCGGCAGGCCCCCGGCCACGATCTTGGCGAGCGTCGTCATGTCGGGCGTCACCCCGTAGTACTCCTGCGCGCCGCCCGGCGCGTAGCGGAAGCCGGTGATCACCTCGTCGAAGATCAGGACGACGCCGCGATCCTGCGTGAGCTGGCGCAGATCCTTCAGGAACCCTGGATCGATGGGGAACACGCCGGCCTGTCCGCCGCTCGGCTCGAGGATGACCGCGCCCACATCCTGCCGGCTGCCCAGGAGCTGCTCGAGCGCCCCGATGTCGTTCGGGGGGGCGAGCAGCACCTCGCCCAGCACGGCGCCCGGGATCCCGGCGGACATCGGCACTTCGAAGGGCGGATTGACGCCCGCGGAGACGCCGTCGTGCCAGCCGTGGAAGTGGCCCGTGAACTTCACGACCTTCGGGCGGCCGGTGTGTGCGCGCGCCAGCCGGAGCGCGAGATGGGTCGCCTCCGTGCCGGACATGGTGAAGCGGACCAGGTCGGCGGAGGGAATCAGGCGGGTGATCCACTCCGCCCATTCCACCTCCAGCTCGTGACAGGCGCCGTAGTGCGTGCCCCGGGCCACCTGCCGCTGGACCGCCTCGACGAGGGCCGGATGGGAGTGCCCGAGAAACAGCGCCCCGTGCCCCATCCAGTAGTCGATGTACTCGCGACCGTCCACGTCCCACTTGCGGGGACCCGCCGCGCGCTCGATGTACAGGGGGAACGGCGTGAGGTACCGACCGTCGTGCGTGATGCCGCCGGGAATCACGCGACGCGCGCGCTCCCAGCGCGCCCACGAACCGGGCAGGGTCTTCCGATATCGCTCGCTCACCGTCTCACGCTTCACGCCGTGTCCTCCTCGCGTGCCGCGGCCGTCGGGCCGCGCCGCGTCCTCAAGTGTCCGACCAATCCCCGGAGAGTCTCGAGCAGCGCCTGGTGCAAGCCCAGCGGCAGGCTGTCGACCGACGGCCGCGCGGCGCCGGTCAGGCCGTCCACGGCCCCCGCCCGCACCATCGCACGGGTCAGCCGGGCCTCCTCCGCGGGCGTATGGAGCAAGGCACGGTCCGCGGCCAGCCCGAGGTGCGCCGTCACGCCCCAGGCGCCCCAGTTCGAGGTCCCGGCGACGACCAGGTGGTCCGTGCGGACCACCGAGGCGATCTTGGCGCCGTTCGGGACGTCGCGCACGACCCGCGCGCGCACCCGGCCCATCCCGATCTCGTTACCGCCGTCGCCGACCCCGATCGTCGCCGTGCCGGCCCGGCGGCGCAGGAAAATCCCGTCGAGCGGGGCGTTGATCCCGGCGACCGACCGGCCCCGCGCGTTGTAGTACCCGCCATCGACGGCCCGGCCGGGCCGCTCGACGGCCACGAGGTGCGTGGGCGCGAACCGACTGACGGCCGCGCGCGCCGCCCGCAGGGCCGCGGCCGGATCGGCGGGAACCGGGATCACGTCCCGGGGTTCGCCGAGGGCGCGCAGGCACGCGTGCAGGAGCGGGGCCACCGGCGGGTCGGCGAGGTACGCCACCCGCACCCCGAGGCGGCGAAGCGCGCGGCCGAGCACCACGGTGCCTGAGGGGCCGTCGGTCTCAGCGGCCCAGGCCGGTCGGGCGACGAACCCCGTCACCAGCAGGGCCCGTCGGGCGCGGGTGAGGCTCCGGGCCGCCGCCGCCATGGCGCCCGGCACGACGAGGCGCGCGATCCCGCGCCCCCCGAGATCGAGCGCGCATAAGGTCTCGACCGGATCCAGAAGAGGCGCCATGGCCCAACAAGCCTAACATCGGGTCGGAGGCCGGACAACGCCGCCCCGGCTCTGCCGCGTCGGCTCGTCCGATCGGTCGCGCCCGCGGCGGGCAGGTCAGGACGCGTCGGCCTGGCGGGGCCCGAACAGCATCAGCTCCGCCCACGATCCGGTCTTGTCGAGGATGATGAGCAATCCTTCGTTGCGGTAGTGAAACGACGGCCGGCCGGTCGCCTCTTCGGTTCCGATCGCCGCGGGCATCCCCCAGCCGTTCGTGATGGCTCGGAACGTGAAGACCCGGGGCTTGGGGTAGAGGGCCACGGCGCGCACGACGTCGGGAGCGAAGCGCTCGCCGACCAGGAAGCCGAAGGAGATGACCATGCGCTCCATACCGTGGGGCGCGCGTTCCGCGGCGTACGTCCACTCGGCGACCGTCCGGCCCTCCTCCACCAGGGTGCGCTCGCGACTCGGGCGCCCGAAGAGCCGCTCGACGTCCGCCCGCCCCGACTGCCCTGGCGTGAGCCCGCCCCAGCTCTCGGCGCCGGCCACGCCCGCCAAGGTCAGCGCCGCGAGAGCGAGCGCCAGGCGCCCCATGGTCCGACCGCGCCGATGGCTCGCGGGCGCAAGGCGAGGCCGGATCACGTCGCGTCCCCGGCGAGCCGCGCCCGGGCCAGCGTCTCCCGGGCCATGAGGACGTGGACCGCGTCGACGAACTGGCCTTCCAGAGCCAGCGCGCCGCTCCCCTTCCCCTCGGCCTCCTCGTAGGCGGCGACGACGCGCCGGGCTTCCGCGACCGCCTCGGGCGACGGCGTGAAGCAGCGGTTCGCGACCGGGATCTGACTCGGATGGATGAGCGCCTTGCCGTCGAAGCCGAGGTCGGCGCCGATCCGGGTGTGCGATTCGAGCCGCTCGGCCTGGTCGAGGTCGAAGCAGGGGGAATCGATCGCGTCGAGCCCCGTCGCGCGCGCGACGAGCACCACGTGGCTCATCGTGTAGAGCTCGGTCAGCCGACCCGGCACGAGCCGCGCGCGGGTCTCCCGCGTGAGGTCGCCGGCGCCGTAGAAGAGCGCGGCCGCCCGAGGCACCGCCCGCGCCAGGGCCTCGAGGTTGACGACGGCGGCGACCGTTTCCACCAGGAGATGGAACCGGATCGCCCCCGGAGGGCGTCCACTGGCCGCTTCGAGGCGGGTGACCTCGGCGTCAAGGCGGACGATACCGGCGGCGTCCGCCAGCTTGGGTAGGAGCAACGCATCGGGTCCCGCCGCCACGACCGCGGCCAGGTCGTCGGCGTGCTCGGGCGTGCCCGGCGCGTTGATGCGCACGATGCGCTCGCGGGGGCCGAAGTCCACGCGCCGGAGGGCGGCGACCACCCACTCTCGAGCCTGTCGCTTCTGGGCCGGGGGAACCGCATCCTCCAGGTCCAGGATGACGCCGTCCGCGGCCATCCCGGCCGCCTTGGCGACGCGTTCGGGACGCGTCCCCGGGACGAAGAGGAGGCTCCGACGGAGCCGGCTCATTCCTCGCTCCGCCGGTGCGAGAGCACCTCGAAGCCGGCCGCGCGCAGGGCCTCCACGATCGGCCGCGGATCGCGCGGCTCGAGCCGCACGCTGAACACCGTCTTGCCGGCCGCGCCGGGCACGGCGCCGACGCTGATGATCCGGCCGTCATGGGCGCGAATGATCTCCACGATCCGCTCGTAGGCGTCCGGTCCTCCGGCCACGCCGACATCGAGCCGGGTCGACTGGGTGAGCAACCCGAGGAGCTCGACGAGCACGGCGAGCAGGTCCGTTTCCGTCACGATTCCCACGAGCTGGCCGTCGACGACGACGGGGAGGCACCCGATCTTCTTGACGACCAGGAGGCTCGCCGCCTCTTCCACCAGCGCATCCGGGGTCACCGTGGTCAGGTTCTCGCTCATGAGCTCCCCGACCTGGGCGCGGGCGAGCGTCGGGGAGAGCAGGACCGGCCGGAGGTCCCGGTCCGACAGGATGCCGACCAGGCGCCCGTTTTCGACGACGGGCAGGTGCCGAAAGCGATGGTCGCGCATCAACCGGTACGCGCGCCGCGCGGTCTCGTGGGAGCGCACGGTCACCAGGTTGGTCGCCATCACGTCGCGAACGGTGAGACTCATCGGTCCTCTCGCCCTCTACCGTAGCGCGAGATCCGGGCCTCGCGCGAGGTGGCCCCGTACAGCATGCGGTCGCTCACTGGAAGAGCCGGGTGATCTCGTCCTGGTCGAACCGGGGCAGCGGCGCCGCCCGTCCCTGCCGCGTCAGCACGACGCCGGCGTCCCGCGGGACCACCCGCCCGATGAACGCGGCGTCGATTCCCTCCCGCGCCAAGGCATGCAGGAGGACGCCGGCGTCCGTCGGTGCCAGCGCGAGGAGCAGCGCGCCCGAGGCGATCGTGCCGAGGGGATCCAGCCCGAACTCGCGGCACAGCTCGGCGCCGTCCGGCAATACCGGGATCCGCTCGGCCTCCACGGTCAGCCCCACCCCGGCGGCGTCGGCCAGCTCCCAGAGTCCGGTCGCCACACCGCCCTCGGTCGGGTCGTGCATCGCGTGGACCGGCACCAGCCCGGCGGCCAGCCGGGCCTCGGGCACCACCGACAGCCGCGCGAGCGATCCCCGCGCCCGCGCGAGCCAGGCGTCGTCGTAGCCACGCGCTCGAAGCTCCGCCGCGCGCACGCGGGCGATGATGGACGTGCCCTCCACGGGGATCCCCTTGGTCAGGAGCACGACATCCCCCGGGCGGGCTCCGCCCGTCGTCACCAGCCGGTCCTTGTCCACCTCGCCCAGCATCGTCCCGACGACAATCGGCCGGTCGAGGCCCGGGGTCACCTCGGTGTGGCCCCCGATCAGCGCCACCCCGTGCGTCCGGCAGGCCTCGCCGAGCTGCGCGAAGAGGGCGGACACCCCGCTCTCGTCGATGCGTCCCTCCGGCAGGAGACACGTGGCCAGGAACCAGCGGGGCGTCGCCCCGCGGACCGCCAGGTCGTTGGCGTTGATGACGACCGCATACCATCCCAGGTCCTCGGTCACGAACGTGATCGGATCGGTCGTGGCGACCAGGTAGCGGTCTCCCATGTCGACCACGGCCGCGTCCTCCCCGACCCGGGGCCCCACGACGACGCGCGGATCGGGGGTCGCGTGCCGGGCCAGGAGGTCGCGGAGCAGGGCCGGGCGCAGCTTGCCGACGGGGAGCGACCTGGTCATCCGCGCCCGCAGTATAGCGCCGGCCCTCGGGCGGGCGGACCGAACCGGGCTCGGTCGCGATCAGCCCGGTTCAGCGGGTGATGATCTCGTATTCGTCCTTGTGGAGGCCAGGGGCGCTCTGCACGCTCACCTTCCGCTGGATCCGCCGCTGCAGGATTTCCAGGCCATCGGCCTCCTCCTCCTGGAGGTAGCTCGCCAGGTCCGGATTCACCCGGATCAGGACCTCCTGGCCGGAGATGTCGCGGATGGCCACCTGGATCTTCCGGTAGATCTCGGCGGTGAGCGCGGGGGCGGACTTGACCACCCCGGTGCCCTTGCACGTCGGGCACGGCTGCATCAGCAGCGAGTGGAGGCTCTGCCGTACTCGCTTCCGGGTCATCTCGACCAGGCCGAGCTCGGAGATCTCGAGCACGTTCGTCCGCGACTTGTCGTCCCCCAGCGCGCGCTTGAGCGCGCGGAACACCTGGGCGCGGTGGTCCTCGCGATCCATGTCGATGAAGTCGATGATGATGATCCCGCCGAGATCGCGGAGGCGGATCTGGCGCACGATCTCGCCGACCGCCTCGAGGTTGATCTTGAGGATCGTCTCCTCCAGGTCGCGCTTGCCGACGTACTTGCCGGTGTTGACGTCGATCGACACCAGCGCTTCGGTGTGGTCGATCACCAGATAGCCGCCGGACTTCAGCCACACGCGGCGCCGGATGGCCTTTTCGATCTCCTTCTCGATGCCGCGGGCCTCGAAGATGGACTCTCGTTCCGTGTGGAGGTGGATCCGGTGAGCCAGGGCGGGCACGAGCGCCTCGGCATACTCGAGGGCGCGGCGGTTCTCGTCCTCGGCATCGATGAGGATCTCGT
>JBIOVM010000128.1:0-31544 GCA_044867785.1 Candidatus Rokuibacteriota bacterium
GGCGCCGCGTCCGCGTGTTGTTCGCCCGCCGCCCCGCGTGCTAGAGTCCGGCGCGGAACGATCGTCCAGCCTCGCGCCGTCCCACTTCGACCCGGGAGATCGCATGGCACCGACCGCGACCGCCTCCGAGGCCTCACTCCAACGCGTGCGCACGCTGCTCGGGATCGGGGTCCCGATGCGCGACGGGGTGAAGCTTTCGACCGACGTGTACTTGCCGGAGGGCCCGGGACCGTTCCCGGTGATCCTGATCCGCACGCCCTACAGCAACAACGTCGACTACCAGGTGGAGGACGGCGTCTACTTCGCGCAGCGTGGGTACGCCGTCGCGATCCAGGACGTGCGCGGCCGCTTCGACTCGGAGGGAGACTGGGCCCCGTTCGCGCACGAGGCGCAGGACGGCTATGACGCCCAGGAATGGTGCGGGACGCAGCCGTGGTCGGCGGGCAAGGTGGGCACGAGCGGTGCCTCGTACCTCGCGCTCACCCAGTGGCTGGCCGCGCCGCTCCGGAACCGCCACCTGGCCGCGATGGCGCCGCGCGTGGGCTTTTCGAACCTCTACCACAACTGGGTCTACACGGGCGGCGCCTTCCAGCTCGGCTTCAACCTGCGCTGGGGCGCCGTCCAGATGCACACGCGCACGAACCAGACGCAGTACCTCTGG
Organism: Candidatus Rokuibacteriota bacterium; assembly: GCA_044867785.1. Lineage (GTDB taxonomy): Bacteria > Methylomirabilota > Methylomirabilia > Rokubacteriales > DASRDR01 > DASRDR01. The sequence goes on from JBIOVM010000128.1 coordinate 662, forward strand.
ATGCCGCCCGAGCAGCACTACTCGACGCTCTTCTGGCACCTGCCGCTCCTCTCCGGCGACGAGCGCGCCGGCCGCGTCTGCGAGTTCTACCGGGAGTGGATCCGGCACCCGGACTACGGCCCGTACTGGGAGCGCCTGGGCAACGTCGAGAAGGACTACGGGGAGATCGACGTGCCCGTCTACGGATTCGGCGGCTGGTACGACGTCTTCCTGCAGGGGACGCTGAACAACTTCATGGGCGTCCGGGGCAAGGGCGGCCAGCGCGGGCGACGGGGCCAGAAGGTCCTGATCGGCCCGTGGATCCACTCGCTCGGCGAGCGCGGGACGCAGAGCCGGACCGGCGACGTCGATTTCGGCCCCGCGAGCCTGGTGGACCTCCGCCGGGAAGAGCTGCGCTGGTTCGACTACTGGCTCCGCGGGGTCGACGACGGGATCATGAGCGAGCCGCCGGTGCGCGTCTTCGTGATGGGCGCGAACCGCTGGCGGACCGCGGCGGACTGGCCGATTCCGGGCACGCGCTTCGTTCCCCACTATCTCCACTCGGCGGGCCACGCGGCCTCCCTCTGGGGGGACGGCACGCTCGACCGCCGGGCGCCCGCCGCGGAGCCGCCCGACCGGTACGTGTACGACCCCGCCGACCCGGTCCCGACCCTCGGGGGGAGCACATGCTGCGGCGAGGACATCACGCCGATCTCCATGGGGCCGCGCGACCAGCGGCCGGCGGAATGGCGGCCGGACGTCCTCTGCTACTCCACGCCTCCGCTCGAGGCGGACGTGGAGGTCACCGGCCCGATCAAGGTCGTGCTGTGGGCGGCGTCCTCCGCGCCGGATACCGACTTCACGGCGAAGCTCGTCGACGTCTTCCCCTCGGGCTACGCCATGAACGTGGCGCAGGGCATTCTCCGCGCGCGCTATCGCGACTCCTTCGAGCGGCCGAGCCCGCTCGAGCCGGAGCGTCCCTACCGGCTCGAGATCGACTGCTGGTCGTCGGCGAACCTGTTCCGGCGCGGGCACCGGATCCGGGTCGAGATCGCGTCCGCCAACTTTCCCCAGTTCGACCGGAACCCGAACACCGGGCGGCCCTTCGGCCGCGACACCGAGCTGGCCCGCGCGACGCAGACCGTCTACCACGACGCCCAGCATCCGAGCCACATCCTCCTGCCCATCGTCGAGTGAAACCAAAGTCGGGGCCTGACCCCGAAGTTTGTTTTTCGAGGACGGCGCGCGGGAAAACCAAAGTCGGGGCCTGACCCCGAAGTTTGGCTAGGCGAGCGGCGGGGGCCGCCGCCACCATCCCGCCGCCTGCTCGTAGGCGTGGCCGGCGCGGAACACCGTCGCCTCGTCGAACGGCCGGCCGACCAGCTGGAGGCCGAGCGGGCGCCCATCGGCCGTGAAGCCGCAGGGCACGCTGAGGACCGGCAGCCCGAGCGCGTTCCAGGGCCGCGTCAGGCGCGAGAAGCGGCCCATGCGGCGAACGATCTCGTCGGGGGATCCCGCCTTCGCGGCCGCGAGGGCGGGCGCCGGCTCGGGGATCGTCGGGGCGACGACGAGGTCGACGCGCGAGAACACCTCGCTGACGAACGCGCGCGTCGCGCGCGCCCGGAGCCGCGTCGCCTGGAGATAGTCGTGCGCGCTCACGTGGAAGCCGACCTCGAGGCGGGCCAGCACCGCCGGCTGGAGGGCGTGGGGCGACTCCCGGACGATGCGCGCGTGGACGGCGGCGCTCTCGCAGCGCGCGATCACGTTGGCGAGGTCGTTGAGGAGCGTGGGATCCGGAAGCGCGCACTCCTCGATCGTGGCGCCAAGCCCGCCGAGGCCGTCGATCGCCGTCCGGACCGCCGCGCGCACGTCGTCATCCAGCCCGTCCCAGTAGTAGCGGTCGGGGACGCCCACCCGGAGTCCCGTGATCGGCCGGTCGAGGCCCGCAACGTAGTCCGGGACGGGACGGGCGCTCGCGGTGGCGTCGGCGGCGTCCGCGCCGGCGATGACACCCAGCAGCACCGCCGCGTCGCGCACCGTGCGGGCGAGGGGGCCCACGTGGTCGAGGGACCACGAGAGCGGCATCGCCCCCGCGCGACTCACGCGTCCGTAGGTGGGCTTGAGCCCGACGACGCCGCAGCAGGCGGCCGGCAGCCGGATGGAGCCGCCCGTGTCGGTGCCGAGCGCACCGTAGACGAGCCGCGCCCCCACGGCGGCGCCCGAACCGCTGGACGAGCCGCCCGCGGCGTGACCGGGGCGCCAGGGCGTCTCGGCGTCCCCGTGGTGGGCGTTGTCGCCGAACGGCCCGAGCGCCAGCTCCGACAGGTTCAGGCGGCCGAGCGTGACGGCGCCCGCCGCTTCCAGCCGGGTCAGGACGGTCGCGCCGCGCTCGGCCCGGAAGTAGTCGGGAAAGGCCGTGCCGCAGGACGCGCCGCCGCCGTCCGCGGCGAAGAGGTCCTTGTGGGCCAGGGGCACGCCGTGGAGCGGCCCGTGCGATCGGCCCGCTTTCGCCTCGGCTTCGCGGATCCGCGCCGTCCGGAGCGCGCTTTCGGCATCGACCCGGACGAAGGCGTGGACACGCGCCCCCGCGGAGTCGATGCGGGCCAGGCAGGCCTCGGTGGCCTCGACCGGGGAGACCTCGCGCGTCCGGATCTTGGCCGCGAGCGCCGTGAGGGTCTCGTCAATCACGACGCGGCTCCTCGCCGCCGGCGGGCGGCGCCGGCGGAGGCGCCCCGGTGTCGAGCGCCGTCTGGAAGCCCGCCGGTTCCTCGCCGAGCGCCAGGTCGCCCGCCGCCCGCTCGATCGCCGCCGCCATCTCGGCGAGGACGCCGGCCCGCGCGCGGTCAGGCCCGGTCGTCAGCAGGGCCTCCCAGGACCGCGAGTCCGGCCGCGCGGAGGGCGCCCAGCACGCGGGGCATCTCCCGCGTCTCGATCTGGAGCCGCACCCGCTCCGGGCGCTGGCCCGCGCCGAATGGCTCGCGGGTGGCGGCGACGAGGCGCGCGACCTCCGGTCCGCAGGCGCGGAGCGCTTGCTGGGCGAGCGCCATCGCGTCGGGGCGGAACTCGACGGCCACCTCCGCCGGTCGGCCCCCGACCTGGAGCCGCACGACGGCCACCAGCGCCGCGACGGCGTCCGTCTGCGTGAGGATGCCGACCAGCCGTCCGTCCTCGACGACCGGGAGACAGCCGATGCGCTGGTCGAACAAGAGACGCGCCGCGTGGTCGATCCCGGTGCGCGGCGACACGACCGTGACCGGGTGGCTCATGATGGCCCGGATGGGCGTGTCCCCCGCCGTGCCGCGTAGGTCGCGGTCGGTTACCACGCCGACCACCTGGTCTCGCTCCAGCACCGGCAGATGCCGAATGGCGTAGCGCCGGAGCAGGGTGACGGCGTCGGCCGCGAGGGTGTCGGGGGCGACGGTGTGGACGGGACTCGACATCCAGCTGGTGACGGGGGCGGGCGTCATGGGCGACGGGGCGATGCTATCATGACGCTGCCGACCGAGGCCGACCGCGCGACGCACCCGCCGCCGATCCGACGGCCAGGTCTCGAGGGGAGGCCACCCCCGCCCGTGCACGCGTTCCTCGCCGCCTGTCGTCGCCGTCCGGCGCCCTTCACGCCCGTCTGGCTCATGCGCCAGGCCGGGCGCTTCCTCCCCGAGTACCGGGCGATCCGCGAGAAGCTCGGGTTCCTGGAGCTCTGCCGGACGCCGGAGGCGGCCGCCGAGGTGACGGTCATGCCCGTCGAGAAGCTGGGCGTCGACGCGGCGATCCTGTTCGCCGACATCCTCCTGCTCGTGGAGCCGCTCGGCGTCGGCCTCGAATTCGCGCGAGGAGACGGCCCCGTCATCCGGCGGCCGGTCCGCTCGGCCGCGGACGTCGAGCGGCTCGTCGAGCGTGACCCCGCGGAGACGGTGCCCTTCGTCTTCGAGACGGTACGCCGGGCGCGCGGCGCACTGGGCGACCAGGTGCCGCTCATCGGCTTTGCGGGGGCGCCCTTCACCGTGGCGTCGTACGTCGTGGAGGGCGGGGCCTCCCGCGACTACCTCGAGACGAAGCGGCTCATGTACGGCGATCCCGGGGCGTGGCACGCCCTCCTGTCGCTCATCGCCCGGACGACGGCGCGCTACCTGAACCTGCAGATCGCGGCGGGCGCCCAGGCGGTCCAGCTCTTCGACTCGTGGATCGGGACGCTGGGCCCGGAGGACTACCGGCGGTTCGTCCTGCCCTACACGCAGGGGATCTTCCGATCGCTGACCCCGGGGGTGCCGGCGATCCACTTCGGCACGGGGACCGCGGGTCTGCTGGAGCCCTTCCGCGTGGCCGGCGGCGATGTCATCGGCATCGACTGGCGACAGGATCTCGGCGACGCGTGGCGGCGAATCGGTCCCGACGTGGCGATCCAGGGGAATCTCGATCCCGCCGCGCTCCTTGCGCCGCCCGCGGAGATCCGGCGGCGGGTGGCCGGCATCCTCGCCCAGGCCGCCGGCCGGCCCGGGCATGTCTTCAACCTCGGGCACGGCGTGCTGCCGATGACCCCGGTCGACCATGCGCGGGCCCTCGTCGATGCCGTCCACGAGCTGTCCCAGCGCGCCTAGGCGAGCCGCGTGACGCCGCTCCGGATCGTGGTGGTCGGGGGTGGCATCGCGGGGCTCGCCGCCGCGCACCGGCTCGTCGAGCTCGGCCGGGAGGACGCCCGGCCCCTGGACGTCACCCTCGTGGAGGCGGCCGGCCGCCTGGGCGGCACCATCCGAACCGAGCGGGCCGAGGGGTTCCTGCTGGAGGCCGGGCCCGACTCCTTCATCTCCGAGAAGCCGTGGGCGCTCGCGCTCGCCGAGCGGATCGGTCTCGGGCCGCGGCTCCAGCGCACGGACGACCGCTTTCGTCGCACCTACGTCGTGCGCCGGGGCCGGCTCGAGGCGCTTCCCGACGGGTTCCTTCTCCTGGCGCCGACGCGCGTGGGGCCGGTCCTGCGGTCGCGCGTCTTCTCCTGGCGCGGGAAGCTTCGCCTCGCGCTGGACGTGGTCCTGCCGCGGCGACGCGCGGCCGGGGACGAGAGCCTGGGGAGCTTCGTGCGGCGGCGGCTCGGGCGCGAGGCGCTGGATCGGGTGGCCCAGCCGCTCGTGGGCGGGATCTACACCGCGGATCCGGACCGTCTGTCCCTGGCCGCGACCATGCCGCGGTTCCTCGCGCTCGAGCAGGAGCACCGGAGCCTCATCCTCGGGCTTCGCCGGGCCGCCCACCCTGCGGCGACCGGCGCGAGCGGCGCTCGCTGGAGCCTCTTCGTGACGCTGGCGGACGGGATGGAGGAGCTCGTGACCGCGCTGGCCGCGCGCTTGCCGCCCGGAGCCGCCCGGCTGGGCGCCCCCGTCGCGGCGGTCGCTCCCGAAGCCGACGGCTGGCGGATCGAGCTGACGGACGGCCGGCGCCTGTCCGCGGATGGCGTCGTCCTGGCGGGCCCCGCCCCTCGCATGGCCGGGGTCGTGCGGGACGCCGACGGTTGGCTGGCCGGACAGCTCGCCGCGATCCCGTACGCATCCTCGGCGACGGTGGCGCTCGCCTATCCGCGGGCGACGGTCCGCCACCCCCTCGACGGCTTCGGCTTCGTGGTCCCGCGCACCGAGGGGCGGAGCGCGATGGCCTGCACCTTCTCCAGCGTGAAGTACCCGGGGCGGGCCCCGGACGGGTTCGCGCTGCTCCGGGTGGCCGTCGGGGGCGCGTTGCAGGAGGATCTCCTCGCGCGAGACGACGCGGCGCTGGCCAGGCTGGCGCACGACGACGTCGCCTCCCTCCTGGGCATCGGGGGGCCTCCGGTCCTCTCCCGCGTGTGGCGACATCCGAGTACCATGCCTCAGTACGAGGTGGGCCACCTGGACCGGGTGGCGGCGATCGAGACGCATCTCGAGGCGTTGCCGGGCCTCGCCCTGGCGGGGGGCGCCTACCGGGGCGTGGGCATCGCGGACTGCGTCCATTCAGGTGAGGCTGCCGCCGAGCGGCTCGCCTCGCGTCTCAAGGGGTAGGTACCATGAACAGGATCCTTCGGCTAGGGATCGTCGGACTCGTGCTGGGCCTGGCGCTCTTGGGGCGGCCGGGCGCCGTCTTCGCGGCGGGCGTGCCGAGCCGCACCTTCGACGCCCCGATCGACCGCGTCTGGACAGTGACCGAGTCGACGCTGAAGAGCCTCGGCTGGGACATCGACAAGTCCGATCGGGCGGTCGGCTGGATGCTGACGGATTCCCGCAGCGTGGACTTCAAGGATTACGCGGTCTACGGGAAAGGGGTGCGCCACAAGCTCCGGGTCGCCCTCAAGGCGGTGGGGGATGGGCGCACGATGGTGTCCGTGGAGCGGGAGCTCTACACGGAGGAGCGCATCCTCTGGATGATCGAGCGGAAACCCCTCGAGCCCCCCGACCAGGCGGTCGAGCTGGAGGTTCTGGACGCGCTCCAGCGTCTCCTCTGACGCGTCGCGCCATCTTGCTGGCCGCCCGCGCCGGACGCGGGACGCGCCCCGGCTCCCGCTTGATTTTGCGTCGCGTCATGCCGACAATAGCGGGCACCATGCGCCCCGGGGAATTCCCGGCCGCGCTCGACACCGATGTCAGGGAGGTGATCGGCGACCCTCGAACGCGAGGGTTCGGTGCCGACCGTCAGAGATCGCATGCAGGCCAACTCCCTTACCCTCACCCAGGAGGTCAGATCCAGATGGTGACGCGACGCGGTTTCATTGGAGCGCTGTCCCTGCTGCTCGCGGTGGGCCTGCTGATGGCCCTTCCGGGCGGTCTGGTGGCGCAGGGCAAGGTCGCCAAGATCGGGCTTTCGTTCCCCCTCACCGGGGCGGACGCCGACTCGGCCGACTCCATCGTGAAGGGCGCCCAGCTGGCGATCGACGAGATCAACGCGAAGGGCGGCGTGGCGGGTTACAAGCTGGAGGGCGTGGTCTTCGACAGCGCCACGCCGGCGGCGGGGCAGTACGATCCGGCGCAGTCCGCGACGAACATCCGGAAGTTCGTGGCCGATCCGGCGGTGGTCGCCTCGGTCGGCCCGCAGATGAGCGGTGAGGGCAAGGCGATCTCGCCGATCCTCTCCGAGGCGGAGCTGGCCACGATCACTCCCAGCTCGACGAACCCCGACATCACCGATCCGAAGTTTGCGAACCAGTACCGGCCGAAGGGCAAGGCCGTCTACTTCCGCACCGTGACGACCGACGCCTACCAGGGCCCGAACATGGCCAACCACGCCGTCCACAACCTGAAGGCGAAGAAGGTCTACATCCTGGACGACGGCGGTGCCTTCGGCGTCGGGATCGCCGACAGCTTCGAGCGGCGGGCGAAGGAGCTGAAGATGGAGGTCCTCGGCCGGGACCGCCTGGATCCGAAGGAGGCCGACTACAAGACGGTCCTCACGAAGATCAAGGGCCTGAATCCGGACGCGATCTACTACGGCGGCGTCCAGCAGGCGGCCGTCAAGCTCGCCCGGCAGCTCCACGAGGTCCTGCCCAAGGTCCACAAGCTCGGCTCGGACGGCATCTACGACCTGGGCTTCCCCGAGCAGGCGAGCAAGGAGGCGGCGGCCGGCTGGTGGGCTTCGAACGCCTCGCCCGACATGCTCTCCGACAAGAAGGCGGCGGAGTGGATCAACGCCTACAAGTCGAAGATGAAGCGGGAGCCCACCAACTACTCGATCACTTCCTACAACGCCGTCAAGGTGATCGCCGACGCGATCGACCGGACGGTCAAGGCCAACAAGCCCGTGAACCGCGCGAACGTGCGTGACGCGATCCAGAGCGCGAACCTGAAGGGCACGCTCCAGGGCGACATCGCGTTCGACGAGAACGGCGACATCAAGTCCAAGGTGGTCTCGCTCTACCAGGTCAGCAAGGACGGCAAGTTCGAGTACAAGGGGATCGCGCCCGAGAAGTAAGCGGGCGGGCCCGGGCCGGGCGGGATGCGATCCCGCCCGGCCGCTTCCCTCACCTCCATGCACATCGGCGAGATCCTCCTGCAGCAGGTCGTCAACGGCCTGGCCCTGGGCATGATGTACGCGCTCCTGGCCCTCGGCTTCACGATGGTCTACGGCATCATCGAGCTCATCAACTTCGCCCACTTCAGCGTATTCATGACGGGGACCTTCTTCGGGTTGACCGTGCTCCACCTCATGGGCTTCACCGGGTCGTCGGCGTCGCTGACCGGCCTGCCGCTGGTCGGGATCTTGCTCCTGGTCTTCCCGGTCACGATGGTCCTGACGGGGGCCCTCGGCGTTCTGATCGAGCGGGTTTGCCTGCGCCCCGTGCGCGGCGTGTCGGGCACCGCCCCGATGATCACCACGATCGGCGTCGCGTTCATCCTGATCAACGTGGTGCTGATGATCTGGGGCCCGCAGTCCAAGCCCTTCCCGAAGATCATTCCCGACCGCCGCTGGGCGATCGGCCAGGCGGAGATCACGCTCGCCCAGGTCCTGCTCGCGGTCGCCGGCCTCTCGCTGATGCTGCTCCTGAACTACCTCGTCAAGCGCACCGCGCTCGGCAAGGCGATGCGCGCCACCGCGCAGGACATGGACGCTGCGAAGATGATGGGGGTCGACATCGACCGGGTGATCGTCCTCACGTTCTTCCTGGGCTCGGCGCTGGCCGGCGCCGGCAGCCTCTTCTTCGGCTTCTACTACGGCTTCACCGCCTTCTACATCGGCTACCAGACCGGGCTCCGCGCGTTCACGTCCGCGGTCCTGGGCGGGATCGGCAACATCCCCGGCGCGGTGGCCGGCGCGCTGATCATCGGGCTGATCCAGGCGCTGGGCGGCCAGCTGCTCGGCGTCAAGTGGACCGACGTCATGATCTTCTCGATCCTCATCGTCGTGATGGTCTTCCGGCCCGCCGGGCTCTTCGGCACCCAGACCCCCCAGAAGGCCTGACCGGATCGTGAGCGCGTTGACGGCCTGGTGGGCGAGCACGCCCTGGGTGCTCCGGTGGCGCGAGGTGCCCGCGGCGCGGCGCCGCCAGGTCTGGTCGGTCGTGCTCCTCGCGATCGGGCTCGCGTACCCCTTCGTCATCACGGGGGGCGGGCACATCGACGCGGCGGCCAACGCCTACACGTACGTGCTCCTGGCGCTCGGGCTCAACATCGTCGTGGGGTTCGCGGGGTTGCTCGACCTCGGCTACGCGGCCTTCTTCGCCATCGGCGCCTACGCCTACGGCGCGGCGGCGTCCGCGCAGCTCAAGATCCCCTGGTCGGACGTGTGGACGCCGCTCCTCTGGCTCGGCCAGGTGCAGCGCGTGCCGATCCCCGGCGGCACCGATCTGGTGCAGCTCCAGGTCTCGTTCTGGGTGATGCTCGTCGTGGGCGCGCTGATCTGCGCCTTGTTCGGCGTGCTCTTCGGCGCGCCGACGCTCCGGCTCCGCGGCGACTACCTGGCGATCGTCACCCTCGGCTTCGGCGAGATCGTGCCCGTGGTGGCGCGCAACTGGGACTGGATGACCAACGGGGCCCAGGGCCTGGGCGGCGTCCGGACCCCGAAGCTGTTCGGCTTCGACTTCGGGTTCCAGCCCTTCCCCTACTACTTCCTGGGGCTCGGCTTGGTGGTGGCCGCGGTCTTCGTCTCGTTCCGGCTCCAGGAGTCGCGCGTGGGCCGGGCATGGATGGCCATCCGCGAGGACGAGCTGGCGGCGGGGGCGATGGGCGTGAACCACGTCCGCTACAAGCTCTTGGCGTTCGCGATCGGCGCGGCGATCGCCGGCCTGGCCGGGGTCTTCCACGTCGCCAAGCTCACGACCGCCACCCCGGAGATGTTCCAGTTCCCCGTGTCCGTGATGGTGCTGGTGATGGTCGTCCTGGGGGGCATGGGCTCGATCCGCGGCGTGGTCCTCGCCGCGCTCCTCCTGGCGTTCCTGCAGTCCGTGATCCTCCAGGAGCTCTCGCTCTGGGTGAACGCCCTCGGGCGGTCGATCGGGAGCCCGTTCCTGCAGAAGCTGCAGCTCATCACGGCCCTCGAGCTGATCTTCGGCCTCATCCTGGTCCTGATGATGCTGTTCCGGCGCGAGGGGCTGTGGCCGGCCGTGCGGCGGGTCGCGGCGCTCAGCCGGGAGCAGCAGGCGGCACTCCCGAGCCGCGCGGCGTCGGGGGTCCAGCTGTCGTGGGCCAGCCCCCGGGGGGATGTCGTGCCGGCCCGGCCGCTGCTGGAGATCGAGGGCCTCACGAAGCGGTTCGGCGGCGTGGCGGCGGCCGACAACACGACCCTCGCCGTCTCGACCGGCGAGCTCGTGAGCGTTATCGGCCCGAACGGGTCGGGGAAGACGACGCTCTTCAACCTGATCACCGGGCTGACCCCGCCGGACTCGGGGACGATCCAGCTCGAGGGGCAGGTGATCAGCGGGCTCCCGTCCCACGAGATCGTCCAGCGGGGGGTGGCGCGCACGTTCCAGAACGTCCGCCTGTTCAACAACCTGAGCGTCCTCGAGAACCTTCTGGTGGGCGAGCACCCCCGCCTCCAGGCGGGCGCGCTCGGCGCGATCTTCCGGCCGCCCTCGGTACGCGAGGAGGAGCGGCGGGCCGTGGAGAGCGCGCTGGAGGTGCTGGGCCTCTTCGGCAACCGCCTGATCCCGCGGCTCGATCATCCCGTCTACGGCCTGTCCTACGCGAACCGGCGGCGGACGGAGATCGCGCGGGCCATCATGACGCGCCCGAAGCTGCTCCTCCTCGACGAGCCGGCGGCGGGCATGAATCCGGCCGAGACGCTCGAGCTGATGGACCTCGTAAAGGCGCTGCGGGCGATCGGCATCACCATCGTCCTCATCGAGCACAAGCTGGACGTCGTGATGGACGTGTCGGACCGGGTGATCGTGCTGGACCACGGCGTGAAGATCGCCGAGGGTCGGCCGACGCAGGTCCGGAACGACGACAAGGTGATCGAGGCCTACCTCGGCCGCCGGCGGCGGGTGGCGTGAGCCCGGCGGCGGGCGACCCCCTCCTCCGGTTCGCGGACGTCCACACCTATTACGGCCCCCTCCACGTCCTGAAGGGCGTCAGCTACGACATCTACGAAGGGGAGATCGTGTCGCTCCTGGGCGGCAACGCCTCGGGCAAGTCGACCACCATGAAGACCATCCTCGGACTGGTGCGCCCCGCGTCGGGCTCCGTGACCTTCCGCGGCGAGGCCATCCACGGGCTCCGCACGAGCGAGATCGTGCGGCGCGGCGTCGCGCCCGTCCCGGAGGCACGGCGGGTCTTCCCCCGCATGACGGTGATCGAGAACCTCGAGATGGGCCGCTACACGCGCCGGCGCGAGCCGGGGTGGGAGGCGGAGCTCGACCGCGTCTTCTCCCTGTTCCCCGTCCTCAAGGAGCGCCGGAGCCAGCTCGCCGGGACCATGTCGGGCGGCGAGCAGCAGATGCTCGCGATCGGGCGGGCGCTGATGGCGAACCCGCGGCTCCTCTGCATGGACGAGCCGTCGATGGGGCTCTCGCCGGGCTACGTCGAGCAGGTGTTCGACATCATCAAGACGATCAACCAGCAGGGGACCACGGTCTTCGTCGTCGAGCAGAACGTCAACATGGCGCTCTCCATCGCCAATCGGGGCTACGTGCTCCAGATGGGCGAGGTGGTCCTCGCCGGCACCGCGAAGGAGCTGCTCGAGAACCCGCTCATCCAGAAGGCGTACCTGGGGACGGCCTGACGGCCGGAGCGCATGCGGAGCCGCGGGGTCGGGCCGCCGTGGCGATGTCCCGCTCCGCTCCTGGCGGTGAGCCTGCTTCTCGCGCTTGCCTGCCTCCCGACGCCGGCCGAGGCGTGGCCCGCCATCCAGGACAGGACGGGCTTCGTCTACCTCTGCGAGAGCCGGCCGACCCAGTCCGCGGACGGGACCTGGAGCTGTCGGAGCGGCGCGCCGGCGCCCGCCGGGGCGCTCGTCGACGTGGTGCGGCCCGGCGTGCCTCCGGGAGTCCCGCCGTGGGACATCCCGCGCGGCGCGCCGTCTCGCTACGTGCCGTACCCCTGGGGCCCGCCTCCGCGCGAGCCCACGGGCTACGACGCGCTCGATCCCTGGCTCGGCCCCCGCAGCGGGACGTCGGAGCGCTGACGACGGCCGAGCGCCCCCCGCGCGATCCGCCGGGCGGCCCGGTCGAGGCAGATCGGGCGCGGGCCGGGCTCTGCGCCGACTGCCGGTGGGCCCGCCGCGTGCCGAACGCGCGCGGCTCGGTCTTCTTCCTCTGCCGGCGCGCCGAGGCCGACCCCGCCTTCCCCCGCTACCCGCGCCTGCCGGTCCTCGCGTGCCCCGGCTACGATCGGGTCCGGCCTTGACGTCCACACATCTCGAGGGGGCGGCCGTCGTCCCGGGCCGGTGAACTGTAGGGAAGTGAAGGCCTGACCCCGGTCAGACGTACTCCATCCGGCCGCCGGTGACGTCGAGGATGGCGCCGTTCACGAAGGCGGCGGCGTCATGCCCGCCTCGGCGAGCGCGATCCTCGGCCCGCCCGATGCCGGCGGCACCGCCCGTCACCAGGGCCACCCGCGTCTCGGTCATCGGCTCTCTCCGTGCCGGCCGGCGTCCGCGGCGGCGCCGGCGACGCGCAGACCGTAGTCCGAGTGGGCCAGGTGAGGCGGTAGGCTCGAGCGGTGGGCGACCGGGCTCCACGGGTCGTCGTGGCGCCACGCGCCGCCGCGTGAGACGCGTCGCGCGCCGGCCGGGGGGCCGGCAGGATTCCGGTCCGGCGCCCGCGCGTAGGCGTCGTCGGCGTACCAGTCGAGGCACCACTCGTGGACGGCCCCCGCGAGGTTGGTGAGCCCGAAGCCGTTCACGGGGCCGGCGCCCACGGGAGGCGGCGCGGGCAGCGCGCCCGCACCGGGCGGCCGCTCGTTCCCCCACGCGTAGCGCGCGTCCTCCACGCCGCCCCGGGCGGCGCGCTCCCACTCGGCCTCGGTGGGGAGACGATGGCGCCGACCGGTCTCGCGGCTGAGCCATTCGCAATACCGAACGGCCTCCACCCAGCTCACGCCGACGATCGGCTGCCGGGGATCGTCGAAGCGGGCGTCCCCGAGGAACCGGGGCGGGGCGGCTCCGGTCGCGGCGAGGTAGCGCGCGTACTCCGCCCGCGTCACCGGCCCCCGCGCCAAGGCGAAGGCGTCGACCCACACCCGTCGCCGGGGCCGCGCGTCCGGGAGCCCGTGCTCCCATCCCATCCAGAACCAGCCCGCGGGGATCGGGACGAGGTCGACCTCAGGCGGTCGCGTCATGCCGGCGCGCCTGCATCGGCGACGATCACGGCGTCGTGGTGGAGCGCCGGAGGAGCGCCGACTTGCCCACGCGCTCATTGTAGAGGCGAGGCCCGGGCGTCGCGACGCGCGTCCGGCCGGCTTCGGGCTTCCGGGCCTCTGCTACCATGGCGTCGTGAATCCCCTGGTGCTCGCGCTCGACGTCGGCTCGTCCTCCGCGCGCGCAGAGGCGTTCGACGCGGAGGGCCGCGCCCAAGGGCTCGAGTGCCAGCGCGCGTACGAGCCGACGACGACGGCCGACGGCGGGGTCGAGGTCGACCCCGAGCGGCTCTTCCACCTCGCCGCCGAGGTGCTGGACGGTCTGGTGGCCGGCCTGGGGGGCCGGATCGACGGCGTGGCCGCGGTGGCGACCTGCACGTTCTGGCACACGCTGCTCGGCGTCGACGCGCGCGACCGCCCGTGCACGCCGGTCTATTCGTGGGCCGACACGCGGAGCGCGGACGCGGTCGAGACCCTGCGCGCGCGCGTCGACGAGAAGGTGTACCACGCCCGCGTAGGGTGCCGGCTCCACACCTCGTACCTGCCGGCGCGTCTCTGGTGGCTGCGAGAGCACGGGGCGGCCACCGTCCGCGAGGTCCGCCGCTGGATGTCGTTCGGAGAGTACCTGGGCCTCCGCCTCTTCGGCGAGCTTCGAACGAGCGTGTCGATGGCGTCCGGGACCGGCCTCTTCGACCAGTGGGCGCGTCGCTGGGATCCCGGGATCCTCCAGGTCCTCGGGCTCGACCCGACGGCCCTCGGCCCGATCGTCGACCTCGACCGACCGTTCCGAGGGCTCCGGCCGGAGTTCGCCCGACGCTGGCCGGGGCTCGCGCGGGTGCCATGGCTGCCGGCGCTGGGGGACGGGGCGTGCTCGAACGTGGGCGCGGGGTGCACGACCCCCGCGCGAGCGGCGCTCATGGTGGGGACGTCGGGGGCGATGCGCGTGTGCCTCACCGCCGAATCGGTGGCGATTCCCGAGGGGCTGTGGTGCTACCGGGTCGACAGCCGCCGGCTCCTCCTCGGCGGCTCGCTCTCGAACGGCGGGAGCGTCTACGCGTGGCTGACGGACACGCTCCGCCTGCCGCCGCCCGAGGAGGTCGAGCGGGAGCTCGGCGCGATGTCGCCCGACGCCCACGGGCTCACGGTCCTGCCGTTCCTCGCCGGCGAGCGCAGCGTGGGGTGGGTCGCCTCGGCGCGGGCCGCCGTCGTCGGCCTGTCCCTGGCGACGCGGCCGATCGACGTTCTGCGGGCCGGCCTGGAGACCGTGGCCTACCGCTTCGCGCTGATCCACGCGCAGCTCCGTGAAGCCTGCCCGGACGTGCGCGAGGTCATCGCGACGGGCGGCGCGCTGCTCGCCTCGCCGGCATGGACGGCGATCATGGCCGACGCCCTCGGCGTCCCGCTCACGCCGTCCACCGAAGCCGAGGGGTCGAGCCGCGGAGCGGCGCTCCTGGCGAGCGAGGCGCTCGGGCTCATCCCGTCGCTCGAAGCCGTCCCGGCGGGCACGGGCCCGGCGATTCCTCCCGACCCTGGCCGGCACGCCCGCTATCGCGCCGGGCTCGCCCGGCACCGGGCTCTCTACGACCTGCTGATCCCCCACGCTGTCGCCGAGAGGAGAGGGCCGCCATGACGGGCCGGGACCTCGATCAGCTCTGCGTGAACACGATTCGCTTCCTGGCCGCCGACGCGGTCCAGCAGGCGAAGTCGGGACACCCGGGACTGCCCATGGGCGCAGCCCCGATGGCGTACGTCCTCTGGACGCGCTTCCTCCGTCACCACCCCGCCAACCCGGCGTGGCCCGATCGCGACCGCTTCGTGCTCTCCGCCGGGCACGGCTCGATGCTCCTCTACGCGCTCCTCCATCTCACCGGCTACCCCCTCTCGCTCGAAGAGCTGCGGCGCTTCCGCCAGTGGGGCTCGAAGACGCCGGGGCACCCCGAGTTCGGGTTGACCCCGGGCGTGGAGGCGACGACGGGGCCGCTCGGCCAGGGGCTCGCGAACGCCGTCGGCATGGCGATCGCCGAGCGGCACCTCGCCCAGCGGTTCAACCGACCGGGCCACACGATCGTAGACCACCACGCGTACGTCATCTGCTCCGACGGCGACCTCATGGAGGGCGTGGCGGCGGAGGCGTCGTCGCTGGCCGGGCATCTCGGGCTCGGCAAGCTGGTCGTCCTCTACGACGACAATCAGGTCTCGCTGGCCGGCAAGGCGTCGCTCTCGTTTTCGGAGGACGTCCCGCGGCGCTACGACGGCCTCGGCTGGCACACCCAGGTCGTGCCCGACGGCAACGACCTCGACGCGATCGACAAGGCCATCCGCGACGCGCGGGCCGAGACCGAGCGCCCCTCCCTCGTCGCCGTGCGGACGGTGATCGGCTACGGGGCGCCGAAGAAGGCGGGGACCCACGAGGCGCACGGCGAGCCGCTGGGCGACGCGGAGCTTCGGGGCGCGAAGCAAGCCCTCGGATGGCCGACCGAGCCGATGTTCCTTCTGCCCGAGGCCGCCCTCACGCGCTTCCGTGAGGCGCTCTCGACCGGGGCCCGCGCCGAAGCCGACTGGCAGGCCCGGCTCGAGGCCTGGCGACGCGCGTTCCCGGACCTCGCGCCCCAGTGGGACGACGGGCTTGCCCGGCGGCTCACGCCGGGCTGGGACCAGGACCTGCCGCGCTTCCCCGCGGGGACTCCGCAGGCGACCCGCGACGCGGGCGGCGCGGTCCTGTCGGCCGTCTCGCCACGCCTGCCGAATCTCATCGGCGGGGACGCCGATCTGGCCCCGTCGACCAAGACCTTGGTCAAGAGTGCCGGCTCGTTTCTCCGGGCGACCCCCGGGGGGCGGCATCTCCACTTCGGCGTGCGCGAGCATGCGATGGGCTCGATCGCCAACGGCATCACGTACCACGGCGGCCTCCACGTGTTCTGCGGCACGTTCTTCGTGTTCTCGGACTACATGCGCCCCGCCGTGCGGCTGGCCGCGCTCTCGGAGCTCCCGGTCGTGTACGTATGGACCCACGACTCGATCGGAGTCGGGGAGGACGGGCCCACGCATCAGCCGGTCGAGCATCTCGCGGCGCTGCGCGCGATGCCGAACCTGGTGGTGATCCGCCCCGCCGACGCGACCGAGACCGTCGTGGCGTGGCAGGTCGCCCTCGCGCGCCGTCACGGGCCGACCGCCCTCGTCCTCACGCGGCAGAAGGTGCCCGTGCTGGATCGCACGGTGTACGCGCCGGCGGAGGGCCTGCGGCGCGGGGCCTACGTGCTCGCGGACGCGGCGGGCGGGACCCCCGACCTGGTGCTGATCGGCACGGGCTCGGAGGTGGCGCTCGTCCTGGCCGCGCAGGCCGAGCTCGCCCGCGGCGGCGTGCGGACGCGCGTGGTCAGCATGCCGTCCTGGGAGCTGTTCGAGGCCGAGCCGCCGGAGTATCGCGACGCCGTCCTGCCTCCGGCGGTGACGCGGCGACTGGCGGTGGAGGCCGGCGCCACGCTCGGCTGGGAGCGCTGGGTGGGAGCCGGCGGCGCCGTGATCGGGCTCGATCGCTTCGGCGCCTCGGCGCCGGGAGAGGTCGTCCTGCGCGAGCTCGGGTTCACGACGGAGCGCGTCGTCGCCCGGGCCCGCGCGCTGCTGGGTCGCTGACCCGGCGGCCGGCTCGTCAGCGGGCGGGACCGCGCTCTCCGCCCGCCGGTCGGAAGAGGCGCCCGTCGCGGGCGGGCTCGGCGTGGGCGCCGGGCACGATGTGGAAGCCGAGTCGCGTCCAGGTCTCCGGCGGCGCGGCCCGACGCTCCCCTTGACGGCGCTCATGCCCCACCGCGTGCCGGCCACCGGTCCGGCGCTCGCCCCGGCGCCGATCCCACATCGCGGTGCAGCCCTGTCCCGCGGCGCCGCTCGCGACCGCGTGGTAGAGCTCGCCCCGTCCGCGCTGGACGACGACCAGCGCGCGGTCCACCTCGCTCGATCCCGGCCCGTCCGACGCGGGGGCCGTCGACGCGGTCGGCAGCCGGCGACGCAGCTCGCGGACGTAGCCGACGCGGAAGGTCGTGGCCGCATCCTCGAGCGCCCGCGCGATCTGACGGACGCCGTCCTGCGTGTCGGCGACGTCGCTGCGGAGCATACCGGTCTCGTGGTCGAGCGCGACGATGCGCCGGTCGAGCACCCGGAGAGCGCGGCAGAGGAGCACGCCCGCGACCGCGCTCGCCGCGAGGGTCGCGAGCGCCAGGATCCCGGCGGCGATCGGCAGGAGCCGATCCGGCCACGCCGTCCCGGTGTCCGCCTCGGGCGTGAGGCTGGCCACGGTGAGGAGCCCGTGCGACTCGTCCGCGGCGGCGAGCGTGAAGCGAACGCGGTCCCCGAGCTGCACGCCGTCGAGCACCCCCGCGCTCGCGACGGGGAACTCGGATCGGGCGGCCGGGAGCAGGCCGGCAATCCCGCCGTGGTCGAGCGTCACGTAGCTCCGCGACGGATCCAGCGCCGCCACCCGGCCCTGCGCCTCGAAGGTCGCCGCCGCTCCGGCCGGTCCGATCAACCCGAGGCCGACGACGGCGACCAGGATCCGCATCCGGCCGCCCCGGCCCGGGCGGGTGGCGGGAGCTCTCCGATCGGTGGGACCGCATGCGAGCGCCATCCGCCCCCCCTGTTCCGGTGCCGTGGCTGGAAATGAGTAGGCAGACGGTAGGCGGCTTGCCGCGCGCCGTCAAGGGTCTCCGGGGCCGCCGGGGCCCCCCGGGTCCCCGGGCCCTCCTCACGTGTTTGGGGCTGGTGAGTCTTGCGACCCGGCGCGCCGCTGGGCTATGGTGTGTTCCCCACGCGATGACCCGGGCAGCCTGACGGGCAGGGAGGATGCGCGATGGCCGAGGTCAAGTTCGGTGAGCTTCGCTCAGTGGTCGAAGCGGTCCGACAGATCGTGCTCGACTGGGACGGCTTCGTGTCCAACGTGGAGGCCCTCGCCCGCGAGCACGACGAGTACCGGCAGGCCGCCGACCGTCACGCGTGGGAGCTGGGAGAGCTGCGGGCCGCGCACGAGCGCCTCGGTGACGAGCGCGAGGAGGCGCGGGGGGCGCTGGCGTCCTTGCGGGCAAGCCACGAGGCGTTGACGCGCGAGCATGCGCGGCTCGAGCGGCAGTGCGAGGACGCGCAGCGGGCACTGGCGTCCCTCCAGGCGAGCCATGAGGCGTTGACGCGCGAGCGCGACCGCCTGACGAAGGAGCTCGGCGAGATCCGCGACCGCCACGAGTCGGTGATGCTCGATCGGCATCGCGCGGGCGAGGAGCTCGAGGCCATCCTCCGCCGCTTTCGCGCGTAGGTCGGGCCGGCGGCCGGCGCGCCTAGTCGGGATCGCGCCCGACGGGCTCGCCGAAGACCAGATCCTCCAGCCACTCGATCCGGATGCGATCCGGCCCCCGGAGGCTTCCGCCGTAGCTGTCGCTCACCGAGCGGCGCGTGGTCCAGAGGATGACCTCCTTCCCCTGAGCCTGCAGCGTCTTCACCACCTCGTGGAAGTCGGCGTCCCCGGTCCCGATGACGTAGACGCGGATCTCCGGGTGCTCGCGGAGGACGAGGTGGATCTTCTCCCGGAGCACGTGGTCCGACGCGCTGGCCTTGTCGCGGCCCGCGATGTCCGTGGAGAAGCGCGCATTGCGGGCGGCCTTCTGGTCGCCCTCGAAGAATCCGCGGTCCCAGTCGGCGACGGCCCACCGCTGCCGGGGCACCCCGTGCCGCCAGGCGGCCTCGAGGAGGCGTGAGGCGAGCTCGACCCCCGTGAGGCGCGGGCGCAGCGCGGGCGCGCCGTGCTCGTCGAGATGCTGGGCCAGGCTCACCTTGATGTTCTCCCAGTCCAGCATGAGCGCGAGCGGCGACCGGCCGGTCGGCCCCTGCCGGCCCCGCGGCCCGTCCGTCGGCCGGTCCGGATCGGCGCTCGTCGCCGGGCCGTTCCCGCCGTCCGGCGCCGTCTCCGGCTCCGCGCCGACGACGGGGCCGCCCCCCAGCCGCTCGGCCCAGAGCTCGGCGTCGGCGTCCGAGAAGCTCGTCGCGCTCCAGCTCTGGCGCAGGACCCGGAGGCCGTCCTCGCGAAAGCCGTGACGCTGGGCCCATCCGAGGAGCGCGCGGAGGAGCTGCGCCTTCTTCCGCGGGTCGACGGCGCGACGGTGCTGGGTGACGCGCCAGCTATGGAGCCGGCAGCGCCAGCTGGCGGCCAAATCGCCGGCCTCTTCGTTCAGCGCGGCGGCGCATTCCCAGTTCTTGAACACCCCGGCCTCGGGTCCCGCCGCGACCCGCTGGCGAAACCACTCGACCCCGGCGGCGATCAGCGAGGTCTCGATGAACTCGCGCGTGAGCTGATCCAGCTCCTCGAAGAGCAAGCGTTCACGCGGGTCGGGAAACACCCGATCCGGGTCCCGGAGGATCCGGTTGATCCGGCGGAAGTGGTCGCGGAACCCGGCCGGCGCCGCCCCGCCATGCACCCGTTCGGCCTCCCGGAGCGCCGTCAAGAGATGGGCCTCGTAGTGACGCGATCGGGGATACAGGAGCGCCAGGACCTCCGAGCGGCCCTGCTCGATCGCCCACAGCAGGCACAGCTCGAAGGCCTCGGCCGGATGCGCGTCCAAGTTCAGGACCGGCAGCAAGACGTCGAGCGCCTCGTCGGCGCGCGACGGGAGGCGCCGGAGCGCGCACGCGAGGTTCCAGCGCGCAGTCCACCCTCGGTGCTCGTGGAACCGGTCCGAGGCGATCGCCGCCTCCAGGAGCTCGATGATGTCGTGGATGTCCGTGCTCTGGCCGAACAGGGTCAGCGCGTGCGCGTACCATTCCTTGGCGATGGTGTTCGCGCTGCGGCGGTAGTGCAGGTTCGAGAACTCCTCGAGCGCCTGGGGATCGCGACGGAGGAGCGACTCGCGGGCCTGGAGGAACGCGGGGTCGGGAGTGCCGACCACGCGGAGCTCGGACGCGGGCTCGCGCGGCTCGGGCTTGGCGTCGAGCCGCAACCGGAGGTTCATCTCCAGCTCGTCCTGCACGTCGGCCAGCGCCTGGCCGAGGGCGTCCGTGTCGCCTCGCTCCACCGCCTGGCGGATCTCCGCCCAGATTGCCGGGGGAACCAGGGCCGAGAGCGGCTCCGGCCGTCGAACCGCGCGCTGGGCGCGCCGGACGGCGGTGGGCGCGACCTGCTCCCCGAGGGTCTCCCACTCGCGACGGATTCGCTCGAGCCGGGTCGGCACCTCGAGCTGGAGGACGGCCTCGACGTGGTCCCGCACGAGGCGGTCGCGCTCCTGCGCGTCGCCTTCGACCTGGAGCCGAGCCCGCTCCAGCTCGAGCAGGATCATCTCGTCGACGGCGAGCGCGAGCTGGGTCGGCACGGCTCCCCAGGCGGATTGGACGAACGCCGCGACGGCCGCGCGGGCGGCCGGCACGTGAAGCTCGCCCTGCCGGCACCGCGCCACCAGGTCGACCACGACCGCGCGCACCGCGTTACCGAGGGTCTGGCGCATCGGCCGCGTGGCGCGCATGAGCGGGTTCGCCCGGCGGAAGAGCTCGTGGGCGGCCTGGAAGAGACGAAGCGCCGCGTCGAGCTCCCCGTCCCGGGCTGCGCGTCGACCGAGGACGTCCAGCGCGAAACCGAGCGTGGTCAGATCGCGGCTGCGGGAGCCGTCGCGGACCTCGGCGGGACCCGGGAGGTCGCTCTTCAGGACCTGGACGGCGGCGCGGTTCTTCTCGAAATGCTCCGCGGGAAGCTCGGGGAGCTGCGCCTCAACCGCCGCAATGAGCTCCGGCAGGGCATCGACGATCTGCTCGGCGGACCAAAGGGGCCATTCGACGACCTTGTGCATGCGAATCACTCCGAGGGCGCTTCAAGGATTGGGGAATATACCCTCCAGGGGAGACCGGAGGGATCGGACGGATGTGCCGGGTCAGGGGGGCGCCTAGCGCCGCCGCCGCCCCGCGCTCTTCCGGCTGACCTCGATCGGGTGGGAGCGCCGGGTGGGCGTGGGCCGGGCGCCGTGACGGATGGGCACCGGCTTGCGCGCGGCGAGCGGCGAGCCCCGATCCGGCGACGGAACGGTACCGATGGGCCGGACGTCCTTTCCCGGCAAGGGCTTTCGTGCTCTGGGGTCGTGCGAGGCCGGTGTCAGCACCGTCCCGACGGGATCGAGGAAGTGCCGAAGCGCGAAGCCGCACACTTTGCACCGCTTGTACGAGAACCGCCGGCCCTGCTCGTCGAGTCGGGGCCGGCCGAGGACTTCCATGCGTCCCGGGCAACACTTGTTGGGTGCCGGAGGCGAAACAATGCGCCTTGGGTAAAGATTCTGCGCCTTTAGCTCACGGCTGTAGACGATGATGCTCTTCACGCGTCAAGAGGCCTCGCCGAGCATTTTCGCCACGAGTACACGAGTTTGCAAGCGGAATCGGCCATGCGGCGCGGCTTTGGCCTCCTAGGACCGTCAGAGCCCCTCGCTCGGGGTCAGGCCGGGGGCGCCTTCCGGGCGAGCTCGCGGACGCTTGGAAACCACCGGGCAAGGTCCTCCGCCGGGGTGCCGGCCAGGAATGGCTCCACCAGCCGACGGGTGTACGCCCGGCTTCCGGCGAAACGGACCTGGGCGCTCGCAAGCAGGGTCCCGTCCGCGGCCAGGAGCACACCCGCTGTCTGGGAATAGCGCCCGCGCGGGTCGTCGTCGGCCCTGACCGCGCCGCGGTCCCCGAGGACGACCATCGGTCCCCAGGGGAGCGGCGCGTGGAGCGTCACCCGGACGTCGGTCGTCACCCCGCACTCCTGCTGCGCGAGGGCGCCGAGCCACCAGGCCAGCTCGTCCAGGACGATGAGAGCCAGCGCGGGATGCGTGCCCGCCTGCCCGCGATAGGCCGCGGGCGGGACGCCCTCGTGCCAGAGGAAGCGCTCGTTCAGGTGAAAGCGGACTGCGAGACCCAGCGGGTTCGCCGAGCCACACGCCAGGCAGGTGACGGTGCCGGGCACCTGGGCGCGAGCCGTGCGGTCGCTCGTCCACGCGCTCCAGAGCGGGGTGATGTCCGGGACCTCGATCGCGTCGCGGCGGATGGTGGCCTCGGCGAGCGGGCGGTCGCCTTGCAGAAGCGCCAGCCGAGCGGTGGTCCCGGTGCTGCCGGTGCGGAGCGTGAGGACGGTCTCGGTCGGAACGCCGCGGAGCAGTTCGACCCGCAGGGCCACCGGCGGGCGCGGCAGCGTGAGCCGGTGAAACAGCGCCGCCACCGCGCCGCCGTGCACGGTCCCCGGAAACCCGTGAAGATCGACCGGGGCGGTCACGACGCCACGCGCGGCGTCGGCAGTCGCCTGGCGCAGCGCCTCGTCGATCGTCACGGGAGGCGCGATGGGATCAGGGGTCGGAGCAGTCGCGCGTGTACCCGCAGTGAGGGCAAACGATCTTGCACTTGATCTCGCGCATGACCGCGCCGCAGACCCAGCAGGTGTGCACCGTCGCGTCTGGAGCCATTTCGGGCCGGTGCTATAGTAAGCGCGATGTCCCGCCCGCTTCAACGTTCTGGAGCGCGAGCGGCCCTCGCCTTCCTTCTGGCCGGTCTCCTCGGACACGGGTGCGGGCGGACGACGCTGGAGGCGGTGCAGGCCGACGTCGCCGCGGGCCACGGCCACCTGATCGCCGGAGTGCCCTTCGTCGCGCAGGACGCGTACCAGTGCGGGCCGGCGGCGCTGGCGATGGTCCTGCGCTACTGGGGGGCGGCGGCCGACGCGGACGAGATCGGGCGCGCCCTGTACCTTCCGTCGGCGCGTGGGGTGCTCAACGTCGAGCTCGAGTTCCAGGCGCGGCGGCGCGGCTTCCGGACGGAGGCCTTCACGGGGACGCTCGAGCGCGCCAAGGCCGAGCTGCGCCGCGGCCGCCCGCTGATCGTCTTCCAGGACCTGGGCCGCGGGCCGGTGTCCGTGCCGCATTTCGCGGTCCTCCTGGGCTTCGACGACCGCGCGGAGGTCGTGGTGCTGCATTCGGGGACGACGCCCTACCACCTGCTCTCGTACGCCGAGTTCCTCCGCACCTGGGCGTCTCAGCGAGCCTGGACGCTCCTCGTCACCCCCGGCGCCGCCGCATGACTGGCCCTCGGGGCCGCCGGCGCCTCGTCGACGTGGCGCTCGGCGCGGTGCCGCCCGACCTGCTGGTCACCGGCGCCGACGTCGTGAACGTCTACACGGGCGAGGTCATTCGCTGGGATGTCTCCGTCGCGGACGGGCGGGTGGCGGCCGTCGGCCCGGACCTGGCCGGCTCGGCGAGCGCGGAGACCGAGCGGATCGACGCGCGCGGCAAGGTGCTCGTCCCGGGATTCTTCGACGCCCACACGCACCTCGACACCTTCGTGGCCCTGCCGGAGCTCCTGCGCGAGGCCATCCCCCGTGGTCTCACGGCGGTGGTCACCGAGATGGCGCAGCTCTGCTCGGCCCTGGGCGAGGGCGGGGCGCGCTGGTTCCTCGACACGCTCGCCGCCCAGCCGATCCATGCGTACGCGACCGCGCCGGTCATCACCTATCTGACGGCCGAGGGGAAGCGGGGCGAGCCGCTCCTCGACGAGCCCGCCATGATGGCCTTGCTCGAGGATCCCCGGGTGCTCGGCCTCGGCGAAGTGTACTGGCACCGGCTTCTGCCGGAGCCCGACCGGCTCCTCCCGCTCATCGAGCGGGCGCGGGCGCTCGGCAAGACGGTGGAGGGGCACGGGGCCGGCGCGCGAGGTCCGCGGCTGGTCGCGTGCGCGGGCGCGGGGCTGGATTCCTGTCACGAGCCGATCACTGCGAGCGAAGCCGTCGAGCGGCTGCGGCTCGGCATGCGCGTCCAGATCCGCGAGGGCTCGGTCCGGCGTGACCTGGAGGCGGTGCTCGCCCTGCGCCACACCGGCGCCTCTCTGCGCCGGGTGACGCTCGCGTCCGACGGGATCTGGCCGCGCGATCTGCTGGAGCGCGGGTACATGGACGGCATCGTGCAGCGGGCGATCGACCTCGGA
This sequence comes from Candidatus Rokuibacteriota bacterium, assembly GCA_044867785.1. GTDB lineage: Bacteria > Methylomirabilota > Methylomirabilia > Rokubacteriales > DASRDR01 > DASRDR01. Next base: position 24,835 of record JBIOVM010000128.1, read on the forward strand.
CTCCCGCCGGTCACGGCCTACCAGATGGCGAGTCTCCACGGCGCCGAGCACTTCGGCCTGGACCGAGAGCTCGGCGGGATCGCGCCCGGCCGCTGGGCGGACGTCCTCGTCCTGCCGGATCTCCGGACGGTGCGGCCCGAGCTGGTCCTCGCGCGAGGGCGGGTCGTGGCTCGGGACGGGCGATGCGTGGTCCCGTGCCCCGTCGTGCCGCTTCCCGTCACGCTCTACGACGCGCCCCGGCCAGGGCCGCTCGATCCGGCGTCGTTGCGGATGCCTGCGCCGGGCGCGCAGGCGCGGGTGCGGGTGATCCGGATCGCCGGCGACATCGTCACCGCCGAGGCGGCGGCCACGCTGCCGATCCGTGACGGCGCCGTCCAGGCGGAGCCGGCGTCGGACCTCCTGCTCGCGGTGGTCGCGGACCGCCGCCGCGGCGGCGCCCGCGGCTTCGGCGTGGTTCAGGGGTTCGGGCTCCGAGAGGGCGCGGTCGCCTCCACGCTGTCCTTCGAAACGGCGGACCTGGTGCTGGTCGGGGCCTCCCACGAGGCGCTCGCCGCCGCCGGTCGGCGGGCGGTGGAGCTTCGCGGCGGCTTCGTCGTGGTCGATGCGCGAGGCGCCGTGCGGGCAGAGCTGGCGTTGCCGATCGGCGGCGTCGCCGCGGCGGCCCCCGTCCCGGAGGTCGCCCAGGACCTCGGCGCCGTGGAAGGCGCCCTCCGCGAGCTGGGCTGCGGGCTCGCACATCCGTTGCTGACGCTCCAGACGCTCACCTTCACGGCCATCCCGGCGCTCCGGTTGACCACGCGGGGACTGCTCGACGTCAAGAGCCGCCAGCACGTGCCGGCGCTCCTCTGAGCGGGCACCGGCGCGCGCCGTGACGGGAGCTCACGGGATCTTCACGCCCGCGTTCCTCACGGCGGCCGCGGCCAACTTCCTCTTCTTCACCGGGCTGGCCGGCTTCGTCCTGCTCCCCCTGCATCTCCGGCAGCTCGGCGCCACGGACGGCCAGATGGGGCTGATCATGGGCTGCTACAGCGGGACCGCGATCGTCGCCCAGCCCCTGGTCGGGATATGGGTCGACCGCGGCGGGCGTCGGGTGTTCCTCGTGATCGGCGCCGCGCTCACGGCAGCGGTGGCGCTCCTCTTCGCCGCCCGGCCCGACGCGCTCGGGCTGTTCCCGCTCCTGCGGGGACTCCAGGGCGCCGCCTTCTCCATCTACTTCATTGCCAATTTCACCGTGGCCATCGACCTGGTGCCCGCCGAGCGGCGGAGCCAGGCCCTCGGGATCTTCGGGATCTCGGGGCTCGTCTCCGGGGCCGTCGGGCCGGCGCTCGGCGAGCTGCTCGTGCAAGTCGCGGGGTTCCGCGGGCTGTTCCTGGCGGGCGCGGTCCTGGCGGTTCTGGCCGCCGTGATCTCGGCGCGGCTCGCGATCCCCCCGCCGCCGGTGCGCCCGGCCGAACATGAGGGGCTGGCGGGGCTCCTCCGCGGGATGGCGGCCGCGCCGCGGCTCCCCCTGACGCTGGGGTCCGCCTTCGGTCTCGGCCAGGGCGTCATGTTCACGTTCTTCCCGACCTACGCGTCGGACCTCGGAGTGCGATGGGTGGGTCTCTTCGCCGTGGCCTATTCGGGAGCGGCCCTGCTCGTACGCGCCACGGCCGGCGGCCTCGCCGATCGGCTGGGGCGCCGGGCGGTCATCATCCCCGCGCTGGCGGTCCAGGCGGGCGCGACTGCGGTGCTCGCGGCCCTCGGTCTCCTGCGTGGCGCGGGAGTGCCCGCCGCGCCGTTCCTGGGGCTGGCGGGACTGGTCTCCGGCGTGGCGCACGGGTTCCTCTACCCGGCGCTCACGGCGCTCATCGTCGACGTCACGCCGCCGGAGCGGCGCGGTCGCGTGCTCGGCATCTTCATGGCGTCCATCCTGGCCGGTCAGGCTGGCGGCGCCGTCGGCTTCGGCTACCTGGCCCACGCCGTCGGCTACGGCGCGATGTTCGCCGTCCTGGGGCTCGTGTTGACCGGAGCCACGGCCCTCGCGTTCCGCCTGGCCCGGTGACTCTCGGGGCGCCGGCGGGGGTATACTCGGGCGCACGGCGCCTGGAAGTGAAGGGAGGGCGGGCCATGCGGGAAAAGCACGGAGGGACGCTGGCCATGGTGATGCTGCTGGGCCTCGTGAGCCTGGGCGCGACCGAGCCCCCGCGGAGCGGCGGCCCGGTGGCGAGTCCTCAGGAAGTCGAGGTGACAGGGGTCGTGCTCGACCCCACCACGCGGACGCCGGTTGTCCTCCTGCAGGGGAAGCGGGATCGGCGGCCGCTGGCCATGGCGATCGGCCCGTTCGAGGCCAACGGCATCGCCGTGGTGCTCCAGGGGCTGACGCCCCCGCGCCCCATGACGCACGATCTCTTCCTCAACGTGCTGGGGGACTTGCGCGCCTCGCTCCGGCGCATCGTCGTCACCGACCTCCGCGACGACGTCTTCTATGCCCAGCTCCACCTGGAGGTCGGGGGCAACCGGCTCACGATCGACTCCCGTCCCTCGGACGCCATCGCCCTCGCGCTCCGCGCGCGGGTGCCGATCCTGGTGGAGGACCGCGTCTTCGAGAAGGCGGATCGGCTCCCGGCCCAGGGCGGGTCGAAGCCGACCTTCTGATCCCCGTGCGCGACGCGCCAGGGTCCAGCCGCGCCCTGCCCGCGGTGGAGTGGGCCGTCCAGCGCCGCCTGGACGACCTGATCGGCAAGCTCGAGCAGAGGTTCGGCGACCTCCGAGGGCGGGTGGAGGTCGTGCCGCGCCCGGCCGTGACGTTCGCGATGATCGGCGGCGCGGACGCGGCCAAATCGGCGATCAGCGGCTTGTCCTACGCGCTCCGCATGCCGGATCTCTACCGGCAGTGGGGCATCAGCCCGCCCCGGGGCGGCCTTCTCTACGGGCCGCCGGGGAACGGCAAGACGCTGCTTGCCAAGGCCCTGGCCACCCTGTCGGACGCGCTGTTCTACCATCTGCGCTTGGCGACGCTCACCTCCAAGGTGGGACCCGCCGCCGCGGAGGTGATCAAGGAGGTCTTTCAGCTCGCCGGCTCGGAAGGCAAGGGCGTCCTCTACTTCGAGGACGCGGAGGCGCTCTCCTTCGAGCACATCCTTCCGCCCGACCGGGCCCGGGAGGCGGCGGCGCCGCTCGTCATCGGGATCTGCGAGCTGCTCGACGGGCTCAAGGCGTTCCCGTCGCTCCTGGTCGTCGCGTCGACGAGCCGGCCGGACGGCATCGGGGCCCATCTCATCGCGCCCGGACGACTGGACCATCTCATCGAGGTGCCGCTGCCCGACGGCCCCGCGCTGCGGGAGATCGTCGAGATCCAACGGAAACGCGCCGAGACCCTGGCCGAGCGGACGCTCTTCGAGCTCCTCGACGTCGAGACCCTCGCGCCCCGGCTGGCCGGGATGAGCGGCGGCGAGGTCGCCGAGGTGATGCGTCGCGCGCTCGAGGCGAAGGTCCACCACGCCGGATCGGGCCGGGAGCCGGGGCTGGTCCGGACGGCGGATCTCCTGACCGCGGTGGACGACTCGCGCCGCGTGCGCGACGTGATGGTCAAGATCCGCTACGGGCAGTACCTCTAGCGGGGGGACGGACGGCGGGGTGATCTCCGAGACGACGATCCGGGTGCGATACGCCGAGACCGACACCATGGGCGTCGTCTACTACGGCAACTACCTCACCTACTTCGAGGTCGGGCGCGTGGAGTTCCTCCGCCAGCACGGCTTCCCGATGTCGGCGGTGGACCGGAAGGTCCACATGCCGGTCGTGGAGGCGTCGGTGCGGTACGTCAGGCCGGCGCGGCTCGACGACCTCCTGCGGGTCCGGTGCTGGATCCGCGAGCGGAAGCGGGCCTCCTTCGTCTTCCGGTACGAGATCCGGCACGCGGAGACGGAGGAGCCCGTCGCGACCGGGGAGACCCGCCACGCCTGCTGGAACCCGGAGACGCAGCGCATGATCGCCATCCCCGACTGGCTCGAGCCCCTCTTGCGCCCCGAGCTCACGCCGACGCCGTCGACGGCCGACGCCGCCGGCTCCGCAACCTGACCGTGACCCGCGTTCCGCGATCCCCCGTGGAGTTCCCGAGCCCGGGACTCGCGTCCCGGAGGAGGTGCCCGTGTCCAGCGTGACCTCGTCCCGCCCGCGCCCGATCGCCGAGGTCGCGGCCAGCGTCGGCCTGGCCGCCGAGGAGCTCGTGCCCTATGGGCGCGAAGTCGCGAAGGTGCCGCTCCGAGCCCTGACCGCCCGCGGGAGCGGCCCCTCCGGGAAGCTGGTGGTCGTGTCCTCCATCACCCCGACACCACCGGGAGACGGGAAGACGACGGTCACGATCGGGCTGGGGCAGGCGCTGTGGCGCGTGGGTCGCCGGGCCGTGGTGGCGCTGCGCGAGCCGTCGATCGGGCCGTGCCTCGGCATCAAGGGCGGCGGCACCGGGGGCGGGCGCTCCCAGGTGATCCCGGCGGACTCCATCAACCTCCACTTCACGGGCGACATCCACGCGGTGGAGACGGCGCACAACCTCCTGGCCGCGTGCCTGGACAACCACCTCTACCACGACAACGCGCTCCGCATCGATCCTCGCCAGATCCTCTTCCGTCGCGCGATGGACATGAACGACCGCGCCCTCCGCGAGATCGTGCTCGGGCTGGGCGGCCGCTTCCAGGGGTACCCCCGCGAGGAGGGCTTCCTCATCACGGCCGCTTCCGAGGTGATGGCGCTCCTGTGCCTCGCCGAGGACTTGATGGACCTCAAGACGCGCCTCGGCCGGATCCTGCTCGGGTTCACCTTCGACGGCCGGCCGGTGCCGGCCGGCGACCTGAAGGTGTCGGGCGCGATGGCGGCGCTCCTCCGCGACGCCATCCAGCCCAACCTGGCCCAGACGCTGGAGGGGACGCCGGCCCTCGTCCACGGGGGGCCCTTCGCGAACATCGCGCACGGCTGCAACTCCGTCATCGCGACCAAGCTCGCGCTGAAGCTCGGCGAGATCTGCGTGACCGAGGCGGGATTCGGCTTCGACCTCGGCGCCGAGAAGTTCTTCGACATCAAGTGCGGCTACGCCGGACTCCGGCCCGACGCCGTGGTGCTGGTGGCGACGGCGCGGGCGCTCAAGTACCACGGCGGCGTCCCGATGAGCGACGTGGATCGGGAGGACCTGCCGGCCATCAAGCGGGGGATGGCGAACCTCGAGCAGCACGTCGAGAACATCCGCCTCTTCGGCCTCCCGCTGGTCGTGGCGCTCAACCGGTTCCCCTCGGACACCGACGCCGAGCTGGGCGCGATCGTCGAGCACTGCGCCGCGCTCGACGTGCGGGCCGTCCCCGCGAACGTGTTCGGGGAGGGCGGGGCGGGCGGGGAGCGGCTCGCGACCGCTCTCGTCGACGTGCTGAGCCGGGAGCCCGCCAGGTTCCGGCCGCTCTACGACTGGGCGGCGCCCGTCAAGACGAAGATCCACACGATCGCGACGCGGATGTACGGGGCGGACCGCGTCGCCTACACGAAGCGGGCGGAGGGCCAGATCGCGCAGGCGGAGGCGCTCGGGTACGGGGGCTTGCCGATCTGCATGGCCAAGACGCAGCGGTCGCTCTCGGACGACCCCACGCTCCTCGGGCGCCCCCGGGACTTCACGGTCACCGTGAGCGAGGTGCGGATCTCCGCGGGCGCCGGGTTCCTGGTCCCCATCACCGGCGAGATCCTGACCATGCCCGGGTTGAACCGGGTCCCCAACGCCGAGCGCATCGACGTGGACGCCGACGGGCGAATAACGGGGCTCGTCTGAGCGTCTCACCTCGCCGTGGTATACTCCGTCACTGGATTGCGGCCCCCCGTCGTCCCGCCGGAGGCTGCGACAACACCCCGATTGTCCGGTCGATGATTCAGCGCGCGTCTTCACGGGAGCGGAGCGAGGAGCGATGATCGAGGTCGATCGGCTGACCAAGCGCTACGGGCCCGTTTCGGCCATCCAGGACGTGTCGTTCTCCGTCGAGAAGGGCCAGATCGTCGGGTTCCTGGGCCCGAACGGCGCCGGCAAGACGACGACCATGCGGATCCTCTCCTGCTTCATGCCGGCGTCGAGCGGCACCGCCCGGGTGGCGGGCTACGACGTCTTCGAGCAGTCCCTCGAGGTCCGCCGGCGGATCGGCTACCTGCCCGAGAACGTCCCGCTCTACACCGACATGACGGTGGCCGCGTATCTCGACTTCGTCGCGGACGTGAAGGGCGTCGGCCGCAGCGACCGGCGCCGCCGCGTCGGCGAGGTGCTGGAGCGGTGCCAGATCCCCGACGTGCGCGAGCGCCTGATCGGGCGCCTGTCGAAGGGCTACCGGCAGCGCGTCGGGCTCGCCCAGGCGCTGATCGCGGATCCCGAGGTGCTCATCCTGGATGAGCCGACGATCGGGCTCGATCCGAAGCAGATCGTGGGGATCCGCCAGCTGATCAAGTCGCTCGCCGGCGCCCACACCGTCATCCTGTCGACGCACATCCTGCCCGAGGTGTCGATGGTCTGCGAGGGCGTCGTCATCATCAACCGCGGGCGGATCGTGGCCTCGGGCCCGCTCGACCGGCTGATGCAGGAGCTGTCGCCGGTGGCCCGGATCCAGGTCCAGATCGATGGCCCGGCCGAGCTCGTCGGCCAGTCGCTGCGCGCGCTCCCCGGCGTGGAGCGCGTGGAGGCTCGGGGCGCGGTCGACGGCGCCGCGACC
>JBIOVM010000129.1:0-18745 GCA_044867785.1 Candidatus Rokuibacteriota bacterium
CCTCGGCGCGGTCGTCGACCAGCCTCAGCTGAAAGAAACCCTTGACGCCGCCGGGCGGCCCGACGACATACACGCGGTCGGCCGGATCGGCGGACGCCAACGCGCTGCGTATCCAGTGGCGGTACCGGCGGTCCGCCAGGTCCAAGGGAAAGCGCGGGTCGGCATTGTAGCGTCCGTGCCGGAACGTGTGCCCGGCGATCTCCTCGATCTGCGGATGGTCGTCCGCGGTGGCGAGGCGGACGGGGCGCGTCGGGGGCGAGGCGGTGTACGCCTGGACGCGAAACGCGAGCTCGAGCGTCTGCTCGACGACGGTGAACCCGAGCACGGGCAGCAGCGCGCGCCAGACACGGTCATCGGCGGCCACGGCACAGGAGACCAGCTCGACCCGGCGCTCCGACGCCCAGACGAGGAGCCGCTCACCGAGCGCCTTGAGGCTCCCCCGCAGCGCGCTCGCGTCCCCGGGCTCGTAGATCCCTACGGGGAACCCGAAGATGTCCGTGTCCCACGGCACGACGAACACCCGGCCCCACTCGGGGCGCTCGGCGTCGAGCGGCTGAGCCGCGACCTCAGGCATCGCCGGCGCCGGGATCGCCCACCCGCTCGCGCACCACGTAGGCGGGCTCCTGCAGGACTCGGTGGTGGATGCGGGCGACGTACTCGCCCAGGATGCCCAGCGTGAAGAGCTGCGCCCCCGAGAAGATCGCCAGGACCGACGCGAGGAACCGGAAGATAGACAGCGGCTGCCCCGTCGCCAGGTACGCTCCGATCACGTAAAGGAGCGCCGCGAGCCCCAGCAGCATCACGACGAACCCCACGAGGCTGGCCAGGCGGAGCGGCCACGTCCGGAAGGTGGTCGTCAGGTCGATCGCCATCCGGGCGAGCTTGAGCCAGCCGTACTGCGAGCGGCCGTGCGCCCTCGGGTCGTGGCGCACCCGCACCGAAGCCGTCCGCGTCGTCGTCCACGCGAGGAGCGCGTCGATCGCGACGGACGGCCCCTCGTAGTGGGCGAACCCCTCGCGGAGGTCCGTCCGGAACGCCCGGAAGGCGCTGGCCCGGGACGCGATCGCCACACCGAGCATGCGGTGCAGCCAGAGCCTCGTCAGGCGGGACGACACCCTTCTCCAGAATCCTCGCTGGGGAGAGGCGGGCACTCCGTACACCAGGTCGCTCCCCTTCGCGAGTGGCTCGAGCAGACGGGGGATCTCCTCCGGTGGATGCTGGAGGTCGTCGTCCATCGTCACGGTGACCCCGTAGCGCGCGGCACGGATGCCCGCCAGGAGCGCGTTGTGCTGGCCGTAGTTGCGCATCAGGTTGATGCCGCGCACCCAGCCGTACTTTCCCGCTCTCTCGGCGATCGCCTCCCAGGATCCGTCCCGGCTGCCGTCGTTGACCAGGATCACCTCGAAGCGGTCGGCGACGCCGGGCAGAACCGTGGCCAGGCGATCGACCAGCGCGGGCAGCGTCGCTTCGCTGTTGAAGACCGGGACCACGACGGTGCACTCGCGATTCGAGGGGGCTGGACGCGCCGTCACGACGTACTCCGCCACTCAGCGGTCATCGCCGGATGTGATGCTACACCCGGGCGGGAGCACCGGGTCCGACCATTCCTGCGCGTCTCCGAGCGACGCCCGCCACACGACGAGGTGTCGCGCCGCTTCCCCGAGGTCTGCGGCCTCCGCGTCCGCCCGCTCGGCGTCGGTCCGCGGTGGCTGGTCGGCGTGGGGACCGCGACGGAGCCGCACCGTGGCCAGGCCGAGGCCCTTCGCGGGGGCGACGTCGTTGTCGGGACGGTCGCCGACGTAGGCGACGCGGTCCGGCGCGAGCGCCCACGCCTCGAGCGCCATCATGAAGAATGCCGGATCCGGCTTCGCGAGGCCGACGGCCGCCGAGAGCCACACGCCGTCGCACAGCGCGGTGATCCCCGCCCGGTCGAGGTCGGCCTGGGTGGATGCCGGCTGGTTGGCCAGCACGCCGAGCCGAAGGCCGGCGGCCCGGAGCTGGCGAAGCGCCGCGACGGTCTCCGGGTACGGGTCGAGCGGGACCGCGTCCCACGGCACGCCCCGGCGAAGCGCCGCCGTCGCGTCGTCCGATATGCTCAGGCTCCGCAGCATCTGGACGAGGAGGCTCGGCTCGGCCGGGTCCGGGGCGCGGCACGCCGCGCGGTAGGCTGCGTCGAGATCGGCCGCGCTCTCCGCGTATCCCGAGCCCGCGAGCGCGCCCGCGAGCCAGGCGAGCGCGTGCCGGAGGCGCGCCGTCTCGTCCATCAGGCAGTAGCCGACGTCGAACAGGACGCCGGCCGGCGCCCGCATCACCGCTGGCCGAGTCCCCTACCCGGCCGTGAACCCGCCGTCGACGACCAGCTCGGCGCCCGTCATGAACGACGACTCGTCGGAGGCGAGGAACAGCGCGGCGAACGCGATCTCCCGCGGCTTCGCGATGCGTCCGAGCGGGATGCCGGTCTCGAACTCCTTCCGGATCGCGTCGGTGAGATACGGCGCCTGCAGCGGCGTGTCCACGATGCCCGGATGGATGATGTTGCAGCGGATGCGGTCCTTGGCGAACTGGATGGCGAGCGACTTCGTCAGCGAGATGAGCGCGCCCTTCGCCGACGTGTAGGCGTCCTGGGCCCGCGTGAAACCGACCAGGGCGGACACCGAGCCCACGTTGACGATGGCGCCGCCCCCGGCCCGGCGAAGATGCGGGATGCCGTGCTTGGTCACCCAGAACACCGACTTCAGGTTGACGGCCATCACGCGCTCCCACCAACCGTCGTCGGTCTCGAGCACGGAGCGGTCGCGGTCCTTCCAGAGGACACCCGCGTTGTTGTACAGGATGTGGAGCGCGCCGAAGCGGCGCGCCGTCTCGTCGACCATGCGCTGGACGTCGGCCTCGACGGCGACGTCCCCCGCCACCGCGACGGCCTGGCCGCCCGCGCGCTCGACCAGCGCCGCCGTCTCCTCGGCCGCCGCCTTGTTGATGTCGGCCACCCCGATGCGGGCGCCGTGCTCGGCGAACAGCACGGCGGCCTCCCGTCCCATCCCCATGCCGGCCCCGGTGATGAACACCACCTTCCCCGCGAGCCTCGGCCCGAGGCCAGCCCCGTCCACCGCCATCACGCATCCTCCCGTCCATCGACCGAGTCGGCCGACCTCGCTATCCTACCAAGCGTCGGAGCGCCGCCGCGGACCGGCGCCGTCACTGAACGAGCTGATCGGCACGCAGGACCAGCGACTGCGGAAGGCTCAGCCCCAGGGCGCGGGCCGTCTTGAGGTTGATCGCCAGCTCGAATTTCGTCGGCTGCTCGATTGGCAGGTCGGCGGGCCGGGCACCCCTGAGGATCCGGTCCACGTAGCTCGCGGCCCGCCGGAACATGTCGTGCAGGTCCGGCCCGTAGGACATGAGGCCCCCCGACCCGACGACGTACTCCCGCTGGTGGTACACCACGGGGATCCGGTGCCGAGCGGCGAGCTCCACGATCCGGGCTCGATGGCCGAACAGGGATGGGGACGGCAAGACGATGAGGGCTTCCGTCTGGTTCCGGGCCGACTCGGCGAAGGCGGCTTGGAGGTCGCCCGCGCGGGCCGCACTCACCACCCGGAGGCGCATGTTCAGAGATCGGGCCGCGGCCTCCGACGCCTTCACCTGGCCTGCCGCGGTCCCCGGCCCTTGCAGGACGGCGATGCGCGAGACTCCGGGGAGGGCCTCCCTGAGGAGTTCCATCCACTTCCCGGGCATCTCGTCCCAGAGGCTCGCGAGTCCCGTGATGTTTCCCCCCGGGCGGCGGAGGCTCGCGACGAGGCCGAGTCTGACAGGATCGATGGAGACCGGCATGACGACTGGGATCGGAGGCGAGGTGAGCTTCGCCTCCTGGAGGTCGCTTCCGCCGGCGACGATGACGTCAACCTTCAGCCGGACCAGGTCGGCGGCGAGGTCCGGGAGCCGGTCGGTTCTCCCATCCGCCCAACGAGTCTCGATTCCGACGTTCCGCCCCTCGACATAGCCGAGGTCGCGCAGCCCTTGCAGGAATGCCTCGACGAGGGGATCGGGCGCTGAGCCCCCCCGCAGGACGCCGATACGTGCAACCTTCTCGGCCGGCTGGGCGTCGGCGGCCAGCGGGGCCGCGAGAACCCCGAGGGCGACGACGATGCGATGGATCACCTGGAGCGACACCGCACCTCGCGCCACACCCCGATGGTGGGACGCACGTCGGAAGCTGTCAAGAACAAGGCGGAGGCAGCGTGGGCCGATCACGTCACGGTGCGGCCGGGAATGCTCTCGTCGCGGGCGAGCGCCTCACGGCACCCGCACCCGGAGCACCGCCGGGCGGACGTGGATGGCGATGGTCGGGCCACCCGCCACGGCCTCCCCGTCCACGTGGAACAAGAGCGGCTCCCGGCCCGCGACCTCGATCGTCGGGGCACGAGCCGTCCGCACCCCGGGCGCCCGGTCGAGCGTCCCTCGGAAGAGATGGAGGGAATCGCGCAGGGCGAGTAGCGGCGCGCGCGGCGCCACCACCACCAGGTCCAGCTGAGCGTCGTCCAGCCGGGCGGTCGGAGCGACGACCGCACCGCCGCCGTACTGACGGCCGTTCGCGCAGAGGATGACGAGCGCCTCCTCGCGCCACGTCTCGCCGCCGACGCGGATCGTGTATTCCCGGGCCCGATATCGCAGGAGCTCGTGGGCGCCCATCCACACGTAGGGCCACAGCCCGCGCCGCGCGCCCGGCCGGGCGTTGAAGCGCGCGGCCACCTCGGCGTCGAGCCCGATGCCGGCCACGTTCACGAAGAGCCGGCCGTCCGCGTCACCGACGTCGATCACGCGCTCGCGGCGGCCGAGCGCGACGCCGAGCGCCTGGACCGGGTCCCACGGGAGACCCAGCTCGCGGGCGAGGCCGTTCCCGGACCCGGCCGGCACGACGCCGAGCGCGGTGCCGGTCCCGACCAGGGCGCGCGCGACCTCGTTGACCGTGCCGTCACCGCCCCACGCGCACACCAGCGCGGCGCGCCCCGCCGCCGCGGCCTGGGCCAGCGCGAAGGCGTGCCCGGGGGCCTCGGTGAGCGTCACGGTCCCCTCGACCCCCCGGGCGGCGAGCGCGCGCTCCGCGATGCCGATGCGCTCGCGCCCCGATCGGTCGGACCGCGGGCCGGCGGCCGGATTGATGACGACGACGACCGGGGCGGTCAGATGCGCTCGAAGCCCCGCATCAGCTCCCAGTCGGTGACGACCTGGTCGAAGGCCCGCTGCTCGAGCCGCGCGGTGTGGAGGTAGTGCTCGACCACCTCCTCGCCGAGCGCCTCGCGCGCGACGCGCGACCGCTCGAGCTCGGCGACCGCCTCGCGGAACGTCTTGGGGACCTGCGGGAGCTTCGCGTCCTCGTAGGCGTTGCCCTCGTAGACCGTGGGCGCCGCCAGCTTCTTCTGGATGCCGTAGAGGCCGGCCGCGATGGTCGCGGCGAAGGCGAGGTAGGGGTTCGCGTCCGCACCCGGAATGCGGTTCTCGACCCGGAAGGCCGAGCCCTCGCCGCAGAGCCGGAAGCCGCACGTCCGGTTGTCCCACCCGGCCACGATCCGGGTCGGCGCGAACGAGCCCGCCTGGTAGCGCTTGTAGGAGTTGACGTACGGCGCGTAGAAGTACGCGAGCTCGCGCGCCATGGCCATCTGGCCGGCCAGCCAGTGCCCGAAGAGCGCCGAGCCGAGCCGCCGGCCCTTGTCGTAGAAAAGGCTCTTCTTCCCCGTGCGGTCCCACAGGCTCGAGTGGAGGTGGAACGAGGAGCCGGCCGATCCCATGTCGTACTTCGCCATGAACGTGACCGAGCTGCCCTGGGCGTGCGCGATCTCCTTCACGCCGTGCTTGTAGAGCGTGTGGCGGTCCGCCATCTCGACGGGCTCGGCGTAGCGGAGGTTGATCTCCTCCTGCCCGCACCCCCACTCGCCCTTCGAGAACTCGACCGGCACCCCGGCCGCTTCCATCCCGTTCCGGATCGCGCGGACGAGGCCTTCCTCCTTGCTCGTCTGGAGGATGTGGTAGTCCTCGATGTACTGGGACACCGGCGTGAGCCCGTGATACCGCTTCGCCCGGGCCTCGGCGAACGACTCCTTGAAGAGGTAAAGCTCCAGCTCCGAGGCCACCATGATCCGGTACCCGAGCTTCGCGGCGCGATCGACCTGGCGATGGAGGATCCGTCGCGGGCTGACCTCGATCGGCTCCCCCTCCTCCGTGTAGAGGTCGCAGAAGACGAGCGCGGTCTTCTCGAGCCACGGGATGCGCCGGAGCGTCCCGAGGTCCGGCACCGCCTTCATGTCCTGGTAGCCGGTGGCCCAGGAGGCGAACCGGTAGCCGGGCAAGGGCTCCATGTCCACGTCGACGGTCAGGAGATACGCGCAGGCGTGGACGCCGTCACCGGCAATGTGCTCGAGGAAGTGCCGCCCGACCACGCGCTTTCCCATCAGACGGCCCTGGACGTCGGGGAAGACCGTGAGCACGGTGTCGATCTCGTCACGGCGGACGAGCGCTTCCAGGTCCTTGAGGTCGAGATTGCCCGCCATGGTCTTCGTCCCCGAGCGCGCCCGCTCGCGGAGCGGGGGCGGCCCGCCGCTAGAAGGTGAAGAGGTCCCCGCGCCGGTGCCCGAGCGCGGGCAGGGTCTTGCGGAGCCGCTCGGCGTGCCCGAGGTCGATGTCGGCCACGATGACGCCCTCGCGATAGCCGGCCCGCGCGACGACCGTGCCCCAGGGATCGACGATCATCGAGTTCCCGTAGCACTGGAGCCCCGGAGGATGAGTCCCGCACTGGGCGGCGGCCAGGACGTACACCTGGTTCTCGATCGCCCGGGCCCGCAGCAGCACCTCCCAGTGGTCCCGGCCGGTGTCCATCGTGAAGGCGGCGGGCACCGTGACGAGCCGCGCCCCCCAGGCGGCGAGCCGCCGGTAGAGCTCGGGGAAGCGCAGATCGTAGCAGATGCTGAGGCCCACCGGCACGCCGGCGAGCGACGCGACCACGATCTCCTCGCCCGGCGCCATCGACGCGGACTCCTGATAGGTCGTGCCCTCGACCTCGACGTCGAAGAGGTGCAGCTTCCGGTACCGCGCGACCAGCTCGCCGTCGGGGTTCACGACCACCGACGTGTTGTGAGCGCGCTCCTGCCCCTCGACGGCCTCGAGGATCGAGCCCCCGACCAGCCAGAAGCCGTAGCGCGCCGTCAACCGCGCCAGGAACTCCGTGGTCTCACCGGGAATCGGCTCCGCCACCTCGGCATGCCGCTTGCGCGGCCCGAGGTACGTCCATAGCTCCGGCAGCACGACGAGGTCGGAGCCCCACGCCGCCGCCTGCGCGATCAGCATCTCGGCGCGCTCGAGATTCTCCGCCTTCTCGTCCTTGCTGTTCATCTGGACCAGCGCGACACGCACGGATTCGTCCTCCCATCGGCGTCCGGCCGGGCGGCCGGCGGACGCGACCTACATCCTAGCCCAAACCGACGTCCGTCGGCGGCTCAGTGCACGGAGAGCGGAACGGGCGGCAGGAGCAGGAAGAGCAGGATGAGCGCGAACAGGCCGAGCGCCCGGCGGCGGCCGTCGAGCGGAGTGATGTCGTCCATCGTCGGGCCGTGCTGGAACCCCATCACGCCCACGATGAGGGCCGCCCAGACCAGCCAGTTGATGCTGCCGAACGCGAGACCGATCAGGACGAGGGCCGCCACGGCCAGCTTCGAGATCAGGGCGTGCCGCCCCCCGAACAGCGCGTAGACGATGTGGCCGCCGTCCAGCTGGCCGGCCGGGATCAGGTTGAGCGCCGTCACGAAGAATCCGAACCACGCGGCGACGCCGACCGGATGCAGCAGGATGTCGAAGTCGGGCGGCAGGGGGCCGAGGGTCAGCCGCTCGAGGAGCTTCGGCAGGAGCGCGTCGCCGAACCGCACGTAGCTGCCCTCGGCCCCGTCGGGCGGGATGTGGACCACCGACGACAGGCGCAGTCCCAGCACGTAGACGGGGACGGCCACCACGAGGCCGGCGAGGGGTCCCGCCACCGCCATGTCGAAGAGCGCCCGCCGGTCGCGGATCGCCCCGCGCAGCCGGATCACCGCTCCCATGGTGCCGAGGAGGAACGGCGGGACGGGCGGCACGGGAATGAAGTACGGCAGGGACACCGGCATCCCGTGCCGGCGGCCCAACGTGTAGTGCCCGAACTCGTGGACGCCGAGGATCGCCAGGAGCGACGCCGCGAAGGGCAGGCCCACGGCGATGCGCGTCGGGTCGCGCCACAGCTCGCCCGGCGGCACGCCGCCCAGGACCATCGTCCCGGCCAGGAGCGTGGTGACGACGGTGGCGAGGAACAGAGCCAGGTGGACCAGCGGGCGCGAGCGCTCCACCACCTCGGCCTGGGCGATCGCGTGCACCCACACGACGCCCCCCTCCTGGCGAATGAACGGGGTGTAGCCGTGGGGCAGGAGCCGGGGCCGGAGGCGGTCCAGCGCGAGCCCCGGATCGACGAGCAGCCGACCGCCGAAGGCCAGCGAGCGTCCCACGAGCCGCCGCTCCTGCACGGCCAGGACGCCGTCGAGCTGGCTGCGGAGCATCGCCTCGAGCGGAAACAGCTCTTCCCAGCTCGGTGGGTCCTCGGGGGGGCGGTGAGACCAGAAGGGCACGCGGGACTCCTCGCGCTCAGCCTATCACGGCGGTCCCGCGAGGCTCGGCGTCGGCGCCCGGCCCTCTACGGTAGGGCGGCGGAAGTCGCCTCGAGTCTCATGAGCCGCCGGACCACCGGCGCGACGGCGGCGAGCCCTCCCTGGAGATAGAGCGCGGCGAACACCGCCTCGAGCGCGGTCGCCAGCACCGAGTCCTTGGCCCGCCCGTCGTGCTGTTCCTCGCCGCGCCCGAGCCGGAGGCACGCGTCCACGCCGAGCTCGCGGGCCCAGGCCGCCAGCCCCCGCGTCGAGACGGCGGCCGCGCGCCTCACCGTCAGCGGTCCGGGTCCGGCCGCGGGATCGTGCCGGACCAGGAGCTCCGCGACGACAAGGCCCAGAACGGCGTCGCCGAGGAAGGCGAGCGTCTCGTTGTGCGGACTCGGGGGGTGCTCGTGCGCGTAGGACGGGTGAGTCAGGGCCTGGCGCAGTAGGTCGCAGACACCCGGCAGGCCGAGGCGGACGGCAAGCTCGGCACACTCGACGTCCTCCGCCGCGGGGCGGTCGATCGGCGGGAGGCGGGGCTCAGGCGCGCCAGCGCCGGAACGCGAGAGTCGCGTTGGTGCCGCCGAACCCGAAGCCGTTGGACAGGGCCGCGTCGACCTCGACCTTCCGCGCCACGTTCGGCACGTAGTCGAGGTCGCACTCCGGGTCTGGAAACTCGTAGTTGACCGTCGGCGGCAGGAGGCCGTGGTGGAGCGCTAGCACGGTGACGACGGCCTCGACCCCGCCCGCGGCGCCCAGGAGGTGCCCGATCATCGACTTGGTGGACGAGACGGGGACACGGGACGCGTCTCCGAACACCTTCTTGATCGCCAGCGTCTCCGTCTTGTCGTTGTACGGCGTCGACGTGCCGTGGGCGTTGATGTAGCCGATATCCTCCGGCCGGAGCCCGGCGTCGCGCAGGGCCCCCGCCATGGCCCGCATGGCTCCGTCGCCGTCCGGATCGGGCGCGGTCATGTGGTAAGCGTCGGCCGTGGCGCCGTAGCCGACGACCTCCCCGTAGATGCGCGCGCCGCGTCGAATCGCGTGCTCGGCGGACTCCAGGACGACGATCCCCGCACCCTCCCCCGGCACGAAGCCGTCGCGCTCCGCGTCGAACGGTCGGGAGGCTCGCGTCGGCTCGTCGTTGCGCGTGGAGAGCGCCTTCATCTGCCCGAACCCGGCCAGCGGGAGCTCGCCGATCAGCGCCTCGGACCCGCCCGCCAGCATCAGGTCGGCGTCACCCCGCTGGATGATCCTGAAGGCGTCGCCGATCGCATGGTTGCCGGTCGCGCAGGCGGTCACCACCGAGGAGTTCGGGCCCTTCAGCTTGTACCGGAGCGAGAGCTGCCCCGACGCCATGTTGACGATGAGCGACGGGATGAAGAACGGGCTGATCCGGCTCGGTCCCCGCTCGAGCAACACCCGGTGCCACTCGAGCACGCTGAGGATGCCGCCGATCCCGGACCCCACGAGCGACCCGGCTCGCGTCGAGTCCACTTGCGCGAAGTCGATCTTCGCATCCTCGACGGCCTCGACGCCGGCGGTGAGAGCGTACTGGAGGAAGAGGTCGAGCTTCTTGACCTCCTTCTTCTCGATCACGCGGAGCGGATCGAAGCCCTTGACCTCGGCCGCGATGCGAGTGTCCAGGCGCTTGGCATCGAACCGGGTGATCGGCCCGACCCCCGACCGTCCCTCGCAGACCGCGCGCCAGTACTCCGGGACCGAGTTGCCCACCGGCGTCACGGCTCCGAGCCCCGTCACCACGACCCGTGTCTTGCCGCCGTCCGCTCCCATCGCCCGCCTCCGGGTGTTGGCGTCTCAGGACGCCCCGGCGTCCTAGGTGTTCTCCTTAATGTACTGGATCGCGTCCCCGACCGTGGTGATCTTCTCGGCGTCCTCGTCGGGGATCTCGATGTCGAACTCCTCCTCGAAGGCCATCACGAGCTCGACCGTGTCCAGGGAGTCTGCGCCCAGGTCCTCGATGAACTTTGCGGCCGGGGCGACGTCGTTCTCCTCGACACCCAGCTGCTCGACGATGATTGCCTTGACACGGTCCTCCACCGGCTTGTCGCTCGTAGCCATGTCCGTCCCTCACCTCCTCACATGTACAGCCCGCCGTTGACGTGGATGACCTGGCCCGTGATGTAACCCGCTCCTTCCGAGGCCAGGAACCGAACGACCTCCGCCACCTCGCGCGATGTCCCCAGCCGCTTGAGCGGGACCTGCTCGATGTACGTCGAGCGGACCTTGTCCGGCAACACCGCGGCCATGTCCGTCTCGATGAGTCCGGGCGCGACGGCGTTGACCAGGATACCCCAATGCGCCAGCTCCCGAGCCGTCGACTTCGTGAGGCCGATCAGGCCGGCCTTCGCCGCCGAGTAGTTCGCCTGGCCGGCGGTGCCCATGGCGCCGGCCGCCGAGGTCACGTTCACGATGCGGCCGGATCGCTGCCGGACCATGAGCCGCGCGGCGGCCCGGGTCGCCTGGAACGCCGCCCGGAGGTTGACGCCGAGGACCTCGTCCCAGTCCGCGTCCTTCATGCGGACCAGCAGTCCGTCCTTGGTGATGCCGGCGTTGTTGACGAGCAGGTCCAGGCGATCGAACTGCTTGTCGGCCTCGCCCACGATCCGCTGGACGTCCTCGCCGCGGCCCATCTCGGCCACCAGCCCCGTGGCCTTGCCGGGACGGCCGGCCAGCTCCTGGGCGGCGGCCTCGACGCGGGCCGCGTCGCGGCCCGTGAAAAGAACGGAGGCCCCGTCGTCGAGCAAGGCCTCCACGATCGCGCGACCGATGCCGCGCGTTCCCCCGGTGACCAGCGCCACCCGCCCGTCGAGCGGGCGCCCGGGACGGGCGGGGTCGCTCACCGCTCAGGCTCCCAGGGCGGCGACGGCCTTCTCGAGCCCGGCCGCGTCCTCGACCGCGAACCCCTTCGCCGATCCGTCGATCCGCCTGAGCAGCCCGGTGAGCACCTTTCCGGGCCCGACCTCCAGGAACGTGCGGCAACCGTCGGCCGCCATGCGCGTCACGCAGTCGGTCCAGCGGACCGGCGCGGTCACCTGGCGGACGAGGAACGGCCGCACCTCGTCCGCCCGCGTGGTGAGCTCGGCGTCGACGTTTCGGATGACCGGCGGCCGAGGATCCGACGCGCCCACCGAGCTCAGCACCTCGGCGAGTCGCTCGGCGGCGGGCGTCATCAGACGGCAATGGAAGGGGGCGCTGACGGGCAAGAGGACGCTTCGCTTGCCCCCTCGTGTCGCCGCCAGCGCCACCGCACGCTCGACCGCAGCCCGGTGGCCGGCGACCACGATCTGACCCGGGGAATTGATGTTCGCGACGTCCAGGACGTCGTCGCCCGCCGCCTCCCGGCAGATCGCCTCGACGACCGGCAGGTCGACGCCCAGGACGGCGGCCATCGCACCGGTGCCGACCGGCACGGCTTGCTGCATGAACTCCCCCCGGCGCCTGACCACGCGCACGGCGTCCCCGAACGCGAGCGCCCCCGCCGACACGAGCGCGGAGTACTCGCCCAGGCTGTGCCCGCCGACGACCGCGGGCGTGATCCCGCGCTCGCCGAGGAGGCGCGCCGCCGCCACGCTCACGGTGAGCACCGCGGGCTGCGTGTTGGCGGTGAGCTGCAGGTCGGACTCGGGCCCCTCGAAGCAGAGCTTGGCGATGTCGAAGCCGAGCGCGTCGCTCGCTTCCTCGAAGACCGCGCGCGCCGCGGCCGACGTCTCGTGAAACGTGCGGCCCATTCCGACGGCCTGCGAGCCCTGGCCCGGAAAACAGAACGCCAGGCGCGCGTCAGCAAACACGGGCATAGATGGTCACAGTTGCGCGCGCGCTGTCAATAGCGGCGCGGCGCGTTGGGCTCGGTCGGACCTTCGTCCGCGCGGCCGCGGCGCGCCTCGGCCAGGGACTGCGCCAGCTCGCCGGCCAGCGCGGCTCGGATGTGCCCGTTGACGTCGGCCTTGACCAGCTCCGCGGCGGCTCGAATCGCGTTCTTCACGGCCCGGGCCGGCGAGGCTCCGTGGCCGATGATGCACGCTCCGTTGATGCCGAGCAGGGGCGCGCCGCCCGTCTCGGTGTAGTCGACCCGCTTCCAGAGCCGACGAAACGCCGGCCGGACGAGCAGCGCGGCCAGCTTCGTCGCCCGCGACCTGTTGATCTCCTCCCGCAAGAGGTGGATCAGCATGTCCGCCAGGCTCTCCGACACCTTGAGGACGACGTTGCCGGTGAAGCCGTCCGTGACCACCACGTCCGCGCTGCCGTTGTAGACGTCCCGCCCCTCGACGTTGCCGATGAAGTTGATCGGCGACTCCTCGAGCCGCTTGAAGACCTCGCGCGCGAGTTCGTTCCCCTTGCCCTCCTCCTCGCCCACCGACAGGAGGCCCACGCGCGGCTCCGCCACGCCGTAGATGTCCCGGGCGTAGATGTGCCCCATGACGGCGTACTGGGCGAGGTGCCAGGGCTTCGGGTCGATGTTTGCCCCCACGTCGAGCAGGATGGTCCGCCCGCGCTTGTTGGGCAGAACCACCGTGATGGCCGGCCGATCGACGCCGGGCAGCACGCCCAGCGTGAACATCGCGATCGCCATCGCGGCCCCGGTGTTGCCGGCGGAGATGAACGCTGACGCCTCGCCGTCGCGCACGAGCGAGGCGGCGACCCGCATGGACGAGTCGCGCTTCCGCCGGAGGGCGTGCGACGGCTGCTCGCCCGACTCGACGACCTGGGACGCGTGGCGGACGGCGATCGGAAGGGACTCGGCTCCGCGGTGATGGGCGAGCTCGCGCTCGACGGCAGCCCGGTCCCCGACGAGGATGACCTCGAGGCCGTGCTCCCGCGCCGCGCCGACCGCCCCCTCGACGCTGACGGGGACGCCACCGTCGCCGCCCATCGCGTCGACGGCGATCTTCATCAGTGGATCACGTGGCGTCGCCACGGACATCTAGCGGCGCTCTCAGGCGCCCTCGGTCGAAACGACCTCCCGTCCCTTGTAGTACCCGCAGTGCGGGCAGACGTGGTGGGGCACCTTGTGCTCCCGGCATTGCGGGCAGACGGACAGCGTGGGCTCCGCCAGCTTGTAGTGGGTGCGCCGCTTGCGGCCGCGCGTCTTCGAATGACGTCGCTTGGGCAGAGGCATCGGTCCGGTCTCCTATGTGAGGCGCTTCAGCGCCTCGAGCGGCGCCAGCCGCGGGTCGGGCCCGCGCGTCTCGCACCGGCACTCGGTGACGTTGCGGTTGCCGCCGCACACCGGACAGAGCCCCCGGCAGTCAGGTCGGCAGAGCGGCTTCATCGGCAAAGCCAGATCCGTTTCGCTCCGGACGAGGCTGCCGACGTCCAGCACGTCGCCTTGGTAGAAATCCACCTCCAGGTCGTCACGCCCCAGCTCGACCTCTCCTTGACGGCCGCTGGGCTGGGGGACGAGCTGTAGATCCACCTCGGGCTCGACCCGCGTCACGAGCGGCTCGACGCATCGCCCGCACGCCTGGCGGACGGTGGCCTCGAATCCCCCGGTGACCGCGACCGTCTGCCCCCGCCGCTCGACCAGCAGCGACACCGCGTCCAGCGTCCACGCCGGGTCCGGGTAGATTTGCCCCAGGGCCGCGACGTCGAGGAGCCGAAGGCCCTCGTCGGGGATCTCGGAAACGCGGATCTGCATGACAAGCTCGCCAGGGATCTCTTGGTCGATAACTACGGATGAAATCGAACCTTAAAGCGGTCGTAGTATAGGGGGCGCTCCCGGGGGGTGTCAAGCGAAAAGGCGCCTCGAGGCGGTTCGGACGGGCACTTGCCGACGCGCCGCCGCCTCGAGTCGGACTCCCAAAGCGCGGCGCGTCCGCCGACGATGGCCGGGCCGTCGCGTTGACGGCCCCGAGGGTGTCTGCTAGCTTTCCGGGTAATACCCGACACGCCGCAGCAGACTGCGGGCGAGCGAGGGATGGCGGAGATGGCGAACACGCTGAAGACGACGGTGTTCCTGGCGCTCCTGACCGGGCTCTTCGTGGCCGTGGGCGGCCTCCTGGGTGGCCAGAGCGGCATGGTGATGGCGTTCGGGCTCGCGATGGTCATGAACTTCGTCTCGTACTGGTTCTCGGACAAGATCGTGCTGAAGATGTACCGAGCTCAGCCGCTCTCCGAGAGCGATGCGCCCGGCGTCCACCGGATCGTCCGAAGCCTCGCCACCCAGGCCGGGATTCCGATGCCCAAGCTCTACCTGCTCCCCTCTCCCGCCCCCAACGCGTTCGCGACGGGGCGGAATCCGCAGCACGCCGCGGTCGCCGTGACGGAGGGCATCCTCCGCATCATGGACGAGCGGGAGCTGGAAGGCGTCCTCGCTCACGAGCTCTCCCACGTCATCAACCGCGACGTCCTGATCTCGACGGTCGCGGCGACGATCGCGGGCGCCATCTCGATGCTGGCGAACATCGCCCAGTGGGGCATGATGTTCGGCGGCTCCCGGGACGAGGAGGGGCGGAGCACGAACCCGATCGCGCTGATCCTCACGATCATCCTCGCGCCGCTGGCGGCGATGCTGATCCAGATGGCGGTCTCGCGCTCGCGCGAGTTCCAGGCCGACGCCTCGGGCGCCCGGCTGACGCGAAACCCGAACGGGCTCGCGTCCGCCCTCGGGAAGCTCGAGCAGGCCGGGCGCGTGGTCCAGATGGACGCCAATCCGGCGACGGCGCACCTCTTCATCGTGAATCCCCTGACCGGGAGGTCGCTCATGAACCTGTTCATGACGCATCCTCCCGTCCAGGAGCGGATCGCCCGCCTGCGCGCCATGCGCGTCTAGGCAGCCGATCGGCAAGCCCGACCGGATCCTCGGAAGCCCCCACGGGACCCCCGCGGGGGCTTCGCGCTGCTCGGGCCGGCATGTTGGGCGCGCGCGCCGGGACTGGTAGCCTGAGCGGGTGATCCACGCGGCCGGCCTGACGAAGCTCTACGGCGCCCACGTGGCGCTACGCGAGGTGACCCTCGAAGTGCCCGCCGGGCACGTGCTCACCATCCTCGGCCACAACGGCTCCGGCAAGACGACGCTGATCCGCCTGCTCGCGACCCTGGCGCGGCCGACCGCGGGCCGGGGACGCATCGGCGGTCACGACTTGGTGGAGGGGCGGGACGAGGTGCGCCGCCTCGTCGCGCTGGTCGGTCACAGCACGCATCTCTACGACGACCTGACGGCCCGGGAGAACCTCGCCTTCGGCGAGAGACTGGTCGGGCGCCGACCGGATCGGGCGCGGATCGAGGCGGCGCTCGCCCGCGTGGGCCTGGACGGCCTCGCCGACGCCCGCGTCCGCACGCTGTCGAGCGGGCTGCGCCGGCGGGTGGCGCTCGCGCGGGCGCAGCTCCGCGAGCCCCGGGTGCTCCTGCTCGACGAGGCGTTCGCCGGGCTCGACCAGGACAGCACCAAGCGGCTGGAGGACTATCTCCACGCCTTCCGGGCCGGCGGCGGAGCCGCCGTCGTGGTCACCCACAGCCTCCGACGCGCGCTTGCGGTCGCGGACCGCGTGGCGGTCCTCGCCGGCGGCCGCATCGCGGCCGAGGCTTCCCGGGCCAGCCTGACCGAGGCCGCCCTCCAGAGCCTCTACCTCGGCGCCACGGAACCGCCCGCATGAGGCGCGCCTCGGCATGACACCCTTCCTCCGAACCGCGTGGGCGGTCTTCTGGAAGGACCTGGCCGTCGAGCGGCGCGCGAAGGAAGGCGCCAACGCGCTCGGGTTCTTCGCAATCCTGCTCCTCTTCCTCTTCTATTTCGCTCTTGGACCCGACGGCGACCGGATCCGGGCGGCGCTGCCCGGCCTCTTCTGGCTCGCGTTCGTGCTCGCCGGCGTCCTGGGGCTCGGCCGCGCCTTCGCCCTGGAGCGGGAGAACGAATGCCTGGACGGACTGATCCTGGCGCCGGCCGACAAGGGCGCGATCTACCTCGGCAAGCTCGCCGGGACCACCGCCCTGATGCTGGCGATGGAGGTGGTGTTCATCGCCGCGACCGGGATCTTCTACAACCTCGACATCTGGGCGGCGGTGCCGCGCCTGCTCCTGGTCGCCCTCGCCGGGACCGTCGGCTTCGCCGCCGTGGGGACGCTCTTCGCCGCCATGACGGCGCATCTGCGCGCCCGGGAAGTGTTGCTGCCGGTTCTCCTGTTGCCCCTGGCGGTCCCCGTGCTCCTGTCGGCGGTGAAGCTGACGGAGCTCGCCCTCCTGGGCGAGGGCTGGGGACCGGCGTGGCCCTGGTGGCAGCTGCTACTAGGGTTCGACGTCGTCTTCCTCGTGGCCGGACTGCTCACGTTCGAATTCGTCCTGGAGGCCTGAGCGTGCATCGACTCCTGGGCGTCGTGGCCGCCGTTCTCCTCGCGCTCGGACTCTGGACCGGGCTCGGCCTGGCGCCGCGGGACGCGGTGCAGGGCAACGTGCAGCGCATCATGTACGTCCATGTCCCCGCGATCCTGACCGGATACGCCGCCATCGGCGTGGTCCTGATCGCGAGCGTCGCCTACCTGTGGACGCGGCGGCCCGCCTGGGACCGTGTCGCGGCCGCCTCCGGCGAGCTCGCCGTCTGCTTCGTGGGCCTGACGCTCGCGACCGGCTCGATCTGGGGCAAGCCCACCTGGGGGACGTGGTGGACCTGGGACGCCCGACTCACCTCCACCGCCCTCCTGTTCGTGATCTACCTCGGCTATCTCCTTCTCCGAAGCGTCGTCGAGGATCCGGAGCGCGCGGCGGCCTACGCGGCGGTGCTGGGCATCGTCGGCGCCCTGGACGTGCCGATCATCCACTTCTCGGTCGAGTGGTGGCGCACGCTCCACCAGCCGGCGACGGTGCTGAAGCCGCAGGCGCCGTCGATGGACCCGAGCATGCTCCGGGCCCTGCTCGTCAACGTCGCGGCGTTTCTCGCGACCTTCGCGTACCTGGCGACGCGGCGCTACCGGCTGCTCACGCTCCGGGCCGCGTCGGTCGAGCGGGCGATCACCGGCGGGTAGGGATTCCGGGCGGGCCGGGTCGGGCCAGCCGGCGCTAGCCCGAGTCGGACGCCGGAGCGGAGAGACGAGCGGCGGGAGACGACGAAGGCGGCTCGGTCGGCGACTGGACGCGGGCCGAGCCGACGACCTCGAACATCCGCTCGCCCTCTACCTCGCCGTTGACGGTGATCTCCACCTTCCACCGGCCGGGACGCATCGCCCCCGTGGCGCTCTCGAACACGAAGGTCAGGCGAAGACTCGAGTGTATGAGCTGCGGTGATTCCAGACGCTTGGTCGCGCGCACGTACATGCCACCATCCGGCCCGAAGAGCCGCAGACTGCACTCGTACCGACGGCGCGGCTCGAGATCGGCCAGAACCACGACGACGTGGAGTCGTTCGTTCGCGTCGCGCGAGAAGCGGTCCTGCGGCTCCCCGGTCGTCCAACGCTCCCTGCAGCCTGTTCCGCCGCCGCTTCGCTCACAGGAGGCGACCGCGGCGGCCGTCGAAGCGTCGGTCAGCTCGGCTTCGGACAGCGTTTCTCGCTTGGCCGACCCGGTGAGCATGACGGTGACGACACCGGCCCGGCCAGCGGGCGCCTCCTCCGTTCGGGTCGGCGCCGAGGCGCAGCCCGCGAGCACCGCCGCGAGGCATGCACCCGTCGCGTGACGCGCGAGCACGGCGACCACCCTCGGCCGTGCGACGATCGGCCGCGGGCTCATCGTCAGCCGGCCGCGGCGTCGCCGGGCCAGAGCGGGCTCACGGCGACTCGGTGTTCCAGAGGAACTCGCGCCGTCCGCCGCGCGGGACCACGACGAGGCCCGAGGGGTCCACGCGGTAGCGCTCGCGGTCCGCGCCAGGATCGATCCCGAGCTGAAGGCCGGCGGGAATGATGTTGTAGCGGTCGACGATCGCGCGTCGGAGGTGCGCCCCCTTCCCCACCGACGTGAAGTCCATGATGATGGAGTCCTCGATCACCGCGCCCTCGTTCACCCACACGCCCCGCCCGAGGATCGAGTTCCGGATCGTGGCGCGGGACACCAGGGAGCCCTCGCTCACCTGAGAGTTCTCGAACTCGCCGCCGATGATCCGCGCCGGCGGCCCGTCGTAGCGTCCGGCGTGGATGGGC
>JBIOVM010000130.1:0-13036 GCA_044867785.1 Candidatus Rokuibacteriota bacterium
CCCGCGCCGGCTCGGCACGGCGGCGCTACCGCGGCAGTTCGATGGACCGGAACGCCTCGGCGTAGGTGTAGCCGTGGGGCTTCCCGAGGTCAGCCGCGCGCTCGCGAACCCGGCCCTCGGCGCCGGCGAAGTCCCGCAGCTGGCTCGCGTGGCAACGCAGCGCCTCGAGCTTCCGCTCCATGGTTCCGGTGATGTCGAGGACGACGTCGGGTTCGGGGTGGCCCATGAGGTACACCTCGCGGACCTTGTGGGGCTCGAATCCCTCCGCGAGCACCTCCGGGAAGTGCATCCGGTCGCGCGCGTACGGGTACACGGCGTCGAGCGCGAGGCGGCCGGCATGGCGGTGGTCCCGGTGACCGGAATAGGGATTGAGGCTCGGAAACGGGTTCTGCGTGACGATCCGGTCCGGGCGGAATCGCCGGATCTCGCGCACCACGTCCCGCCGGGCTTCGCGGGTGTCTTCGAGCTCGCCATCGGGGTGCCGGAGGAACACCACGTCCTTCACGCCCAGGACCTGCGCGGCGGCGCGCTGCTCGGCCTCGCGCGTCGTCGCCAGGCGCTCGGGCGTCATCCCGGGATCGTCGGACCCGCGATTCCCGCTGGTGAAGAGACAGTAGAAGACCTCGCTCCCGTCCGCCACCCACCGCGCCACGCTGCCTGCGCAGCCGAACTCGGCATCGTCGGGATGGGCCACGACCACAAGGATCCGCCGGACGTCGGCCATGAGCGCTCCCCGTCGGTGAAGTATGCTGCTGCGGCATCACTGTACCATGCGCGCCTGAGCGCCTCCGGGCGCGCTCGAAGCGGCGTGGGCGCCCGCGCGCCGTCTCGGCGCGAGCGGACGGGGACGCCGGAGACGAACAGGGATCGGCGTGGCGCCGCGCGCGGTACACTGGCCCGCGGAGGAGAGAGGCACCGCGTGGAATCGGTCCTGGTCGCGGGCGGCGCCGGGTTCATCGGCGCGAACTTCGTGCGGCTCCTGCTCGCCCGCACCGAGGCGCGCGTCGTCGTCCTCGATCGCCTGACGTACGCGGGCAACCTGGCGAGCCTCGCCGACGTCGCATCGCATCCCCGCTTCGAGTTCGTGAAGGGCGATATCGCCGATCGCGCGGCGGTCGAGGCCCTCATGCGAGAGCGTCGTCCGGACGCGGTCGTGAACCTCGCGGCCGAGACCCACGTCGACCGCTCGATCGACGGACCGCGGGCGTTCGTCGAGACCAACCTCGTCGGCACGTTCGAGCTGCTGGACGCGGCGCGGCGACACTTCCAGGGGCTCGCGCCGGGCCGGCGAGCGCGCTTCCGCTTCCTCCAGGTGTCGACGGACGAGGTGTACGGCTCGCTCGGCTCGACGGGCCGGTTCGCGGAGACGACTCCGTACGCGCCCAGCTCGCCGTACGCCGCGTCGAAGGCGGGGGCGGACCACCTCGTGCGGGCCTATCACGAGACGTACGGGCTGCCGGCCTTCGTCACGAACTGCTCGAACAACTACGGGCCGTTTCAGTACCCCGAGAAGCTGATCCCGCTCATGATCCTGAACGCCCTCGACGGCCGGCCGCTCCCCCTCTACGGGGACGGGGGGAACGTGCGGGAGTGGCTCCACGTCGAGGATCACTGCGCGGCCCTCCTGCTGGTGCTGCAGAAGGGCGCGCCCGGCGCGCGGTACAACGTCGGGGCCGGGGACGAGCGCACCAACCTGGAAGTCGTCGACGCGATCTGCGCCGCGCTCGAGGCCATCCGGCCCGCGGCGGGCAACCCCGCGATCGCCGCGCGCGGCGTCGCCCGCTACGGCGACCTCCGGACGTTCGTCTCCGACCGCCCGGGCCACGACCGGCGGTACGCGGTCGACTCCACCCGGCTCCGGACCGACCTCGGATGGCGGCCCGCGCACGCCTTCCAGGACGGCCTCCACGCCACCGTGGCCTGGTACCTGGAGCACCGCGAGTGGTGCGACGTGGTACTCGGGGACCAGTACGGTCGCGAGCGACTCGGGCTGGGGGAGGGGCGCTCGCCCCGACCCTGACCCGCCGTCCCATCCATGCCCACGCCGCCGGGGGCGGGCGGGGGCACTTGCTCGGCTAACCGCGTTTGGAGCCGCGCCTGCCCGGGACCCTCTGCCGCGCCGGCGGCTGCCGATTTCTTGACGACCCCTGAAACCATGGTTTATCCTTTTTGCTCGACTCCTGTTTGGTCTGATGAAGAAAGCCAAGTCCGACTATCTGATCCAGTCGGTGAGCCGCGCGCTCGACATCCTGGAGGCCTTCACGGCCAACGAGGGCGAGCTCGGCGTGACCGAGCTGTCGAGGCGACTCAAGCTCCACAAGAACAACGTCTTCCGCCTTCTCGCCACCCTCGAGACGCGCGGGTACGTCGAGCAGGACAAGGAAACCGGCAACTATCGTCTCGGCATGAAGACCTTCGAGGTGGCGAGCGTGTTCACACACCATCTCGGCCTGGTCCGCCAGGCGCGGCCCGTGCTCGAGCACTTGGCCCAGACCACCGGAGAGGCCGCCTACCTCGGCGTGCTGGAAGGCCGGTCGGTCGTGTGCGTGGACATGGTGGATACGGCTCAGCCGGTGCGGGTGGTCTCGCACCTGGGCCGCCGGCTTCCCGCTCATGTCTCCGCGCTCGGCAAGGCGCAGCTCGCGTACCGGTCCCGCGAGGAGCGCGACGATTTCTGGAAGCACGGCGCGCCGACGAGCCCGACCGCGCGCGCGATCATCGAGCCGTCCCAGCTCGCCGACGAGCTGAGCCGCGTGGTCGACCGTGAGTGGGCCCTCGAGGACGAAGAGCTCGAGCCCGGCGTGCGCGGGCTCGCCGCACCCGTCCGCGATTACGCGCGGCGCGTCGTGGGGGCGATCGGCGTGCGCGGCCCCGCCTTCCGCCTCCCGCTCGAACGCATGGAGACCGAGCTCGCCTCTCGGGTTCGCGCCGCGGCACGGGACGTCTCCAAGCGCCTAGGCTTCGCCGTCGTCTCCGCCCCATCCGTCAACGCCACCGCCGATTGACCGCCCCAACACCGGAGGCGAGCGGGCGGCGGTGAGGGAGCACGCCGCCGGCGCCGCCCGCCGTCACCTCCTCCGGCGTCGCCGTCGGGTCATGGGCTCGGTGACCCTCACGATCGTGGCCCTGACGGCGTTCGCCCTCCTGCTGCTCGCGCCGAACCGCCTCGCGAGCATGCGCCTCGGCGAGGTCGCCCTGGCGTGGTGGGCGCTGGGTGCCGTCGCCCTGCTGGGTCTCGTCGCGGTGGGACGAGGGCTCCGCGACCGCGACGCGGCCGACGCGCCCCCGACCGAGCCGGGGTGGCTCGTGGCCCTCATGCCCGCGCTCGTCTGGGGCTCGCCCGCGCTCTGGCTCGGCCTGCCGCCGCTCCTCTGGGATGACGGCATCCGCGGGCTCTGGCCGGCCGCCGCGGCGATCGGCGGCGCCGTCGTCGCGATGCTCCTGCTCGGAACGCCGCTGGTCCGGGCCGACGGCACGGTGGCGAGGACATCGGCGGTGGCGTGGGTCCGCTGGCCCGCGGGCGGTGGCTGCCACACGCTACTGGGCGCGCTCGAGGCGCTCGTGGCGGGGCTGTTCGTCTGGGCGCAGCTCACGGCCGTCCGTGAGCTCGGCGCGGCGGTCGGGTGGCCCCGGCTCGCGGCGATCGGCGCCGCGGTCGGCGTCGCCCTGGCGGCCGCCCTGCTGCCCGAACGGTCGTGGCCTCGGCTCGTGGCATGGGGCGGTGCTCTCGCGCTCCTCGGCCTCGCCGTGCCACTCGCTCTCGTCGCCCTCGCCACCACGACCGGCTGGCCCGGGGTGTGGAGCGCCGTCGCGTCGCGGTCCCGGATCGCGTTCATCGAGGGAAGTCCCTGGACGCTGGACGGCCGGACGGTTCGAGGACCGAGCGCGGGGATCACGATGCGCTTCGCCGACGAGCACCGCGTGACGTTTGCCGACGCGGGTCGCGTGATCCTGGAGGACCCCCGACCCGTCGCCCGGGACGTTCAGGCCGGCGACGAAGCGTCCCTGCATCCCGGCGACCGGTTGACGGTGCCGGATGGCATGCGTCTGCGGTTCGAACCGGGTCGCCGCGTGCCCGACGCCCCGGACTCCGGGCCGGCGTGGGTGGAGCCTCCGCTCCGCGCCACGACCTGGCTCGGCCTCCTGGGCCTAGGGGTGACCGGGCTCCTCGGTCCGCTGGGGCTGCCGGCCGGCGCGCGGCGCGTGAAGGCGCGGGGGGCGCCGCCGCGCCGAGGCGCGCAGGTGACCGCCGGGCTCGTGATCGCCGGCGCCGGGCTTGCCGTGGCGTGGAGCCTCTACGCCGCCTGGCTGACGCCGGAGGTCTACGCCGGCGGCGTGGCCGGTGCCGAGGTGTACGGCCTCCCCGCCGGCGTGGCGGCGCTCGGCGAGTGGGGCCGGGCCTTGGCCGGGGGCGCCCTCATCGCTCTCGGGCTGGGGGCTGCCGCCTCCGCGCTCGCCGCGTTCCGCCCGCTCGCCGGCCAGGAGGATCCGGCGCCGCGGTGGGCCCGGCGGCGCGCCGCGCTCTTCGTGATGGGAGCGGGGGCCCTCGCATGTCTCGCTTCGGTCGGGTCCTGGACCGTCCTCCTCCTTGCGCTCGGCGTCGCGGCGTCGACGCTCGCCCCGGCCGCCGCGCTCGTCGGCTGGAGCCGGCGCGCCACCCCCGGAGGCATCGCCGTCGGCGCCACCGTGGGACTGCTGACGTTCGTGGTCGTCGCCGCGGCTGGAGCCTTCGGCTCGGGACGCCCGGAGGACCAGTGGTGGACCGCGGTCGCGGCCGGGCCGGCGGCGGTCGCCGTGCCCGCTCACATCCTGGTCGCGTGGGCCTTGCGGTCGCGCCAGACGGCGTCTCAGCGGCTGCCCGCGGGCCTCGACGGGCTGACCGTCACGCCGCCGGCGCGCACCGGCTGAGGCCGCCCGCTCCGAGCACGTCACTCGGAGGCCGCGCGGTTGCGTTCGCGCGGAGCGTCGGCAAGAATGGATCGTCAGCGCCATGGCCAGCGATCGCATCGTCATCCGCGGGGCTCGCGAGCACAACCTCAAGAACGTCGACATCGAGATCCCCCGGGACCGGCTGGTCGTCATCACGGGGCTCTCCGGCTCGGGCAAGTCCTCACTCGCGTTCGACACGATCTACGCGGAGGGCCAGCGACGCTACGTCGAGAGCCTCTCCGCGTACGCCCGGCAGTTCCTGGAGCAGATGGAGAAGCCCGACGTCGACTCGATCGAGGGGCTTTCCCCGGCGATCTCGATCGAGCAGAAGACGACGTCGCGGAACCCTCGCTCCACCGTCGGCACGGTCACCGAGATCTACGACTACCTCCGCGTCCTCTACGCGCGCATCGGGACCCCTCACTGCCCGCAGTGCGGACAGGTCATCGCCGCGCAGACCGTCCAGCAGATGGTCGACCGCGTCCGGACCCTTCCGGCCGGGACCCGCGTCGTCGTGCTGGCGCCGGTCGTGCGTGGTCGCAAGGGGGAGTACCGAAAGCTCCTGTTCGAGCTCCGCCGGCAGGGATTCGGTCGGGTCCGCGTGAACGGGGTCGTGCGGGACCTCGCCGAGGACATCGAGCTCGACAAGAAGCGGAAGCACACGATCGACGTCGTCGTGGACCGGCTGGTCCTCCGAGACACCGGGGCGGCGCGCCTGGCCGACTCGCTGGAGACGGCGCTCCGGCTGGCGGAGGGCGTGGTCGTCGTCGAGGTGCCGGACGGCGGGCAAGCCTGGGTGTTCTCGGAGCGGCTCGCCTGCGCGGCGTGCGGCGTCTCGTTCCCGGAAGTGTCGCCCCGGATGTTCTCCTTCAACAACCCGTACGGAGCCTGCCCCGCCTGCGGCGGCCTCGGGACGCGACTCGACCTGGATCCCGACCTCGTGGTGCCGGATCCGCGGAAGTCCCTGGCGAAGGGCGCCCTCGCGCCGTGGGCCGGGCGCGAGTCGGTGTACTTCCGCCAGACGCTGGCGGTGCTCGCCCGGAAGCGGCGCTTCAGCCTGGAGACGCCGTGGAAGGAGCTGCCCAAGGCGACGCGGGAGCTGATCCTCCGCGGCTCCGGC
Organism: Candidatus Rokuibacteriota bacterium; assembly: GCA_044867785.1. GTDB lineage: Bacteria > Methylomirabilota > Methylomirabilia > Rokubacteriales > DASRDR01 > DASRDR01. Next base: position 6,050 of record JBIOVM010000130.1, read on the forward strand.
GAGGAGGGCGGATTCGACGGCGTGCTGGGGGGCCTCGAGCGGCGCTACAAGGAGACGTCGTCCGAGGAGACGCGCCTCGAGATCGAGCGCTACATGTCCGAGCGCCCGTGCCCGGCGTGCGGTGGCGGCCGCCTCCGCCCCGAGAGCCTGGCCGTCCGCGTGGGGGGGCGCTCGATCCAGGAGATCTGCGCCCTCACGATCCTGGAGGCTGGAAGCTTCTTCGACGCCCTGGCGCTCGGCGAGCGCGAGCAGGCGATTGCCCGCCGCGTGCTCAAGGAGGTGCGCGAGCGGCTCGGCTTCCTCTCGAACGTCGGTCTCGAGTACCTCACGCTCGACCGGGCGGCCGGCACGCTGTCCGGCGGCGAGGGCCAGCGGATCCGGCTCGCGACCCAGATCGGCTCGAGCCTCGTAGGCGTGCTCTATATCCTCGACGAGCCGTCGATCGGGCTCCACCAGCGGGACAATCGGCGGCTCCTCGACACGCTCCTGCGGCTCAGGGACCTCGGCAACACCGTGCTCGTCGTCGAGCACGACGAGGAGACCATCCGGGCGGCCGACCACGTCATCGATCTGGGGCCCGGCGCCGGCGAACTGGGCGGCTACGTCGTCGCCACCGGGACGCCGGGAGAGATCGTGGCGGACCCGAAGTCCCTGACGGGGCGCTATCTGGCGCGCGAGCTGTCGATCCGGGTGCCGGAGCAGCGCCGGACAGGGAACGGCAAGACGCTGACGATCCACGGGGCCCGCGAGCACAACCTGAAGGGGATGGCGGTCCGGATCCCGCTGGGGACTTTCACCTGCATCACCGGGGTGTCGGGATCCGGCAAGTCCACGCTCGTGAACGACATCCTCTACCGCGCGCTGGCTCAGGTGTATCACCGGGCGCAGGACAAGGCCGGGCAGCACGACCGGATCGAGGGGCTCCAGCACCTCGACAAGGTCATCAACATCGACCAGTCGCCGATCGGGCGGACGCCGCGCTCGAATCCCGCCACGTACACGGGCGTGTTCACGTTCATTCGGTCGCTGTTCGCCCGGACCCCGGACGCCCGCGCGCGCGGCTACGCGCCGGGCCGCTTCTCGTTCAACGTGAAGGGCGGCCGGTGCGAGGCGTGCCAGGGCGACGGCCTCGTGAAGATCGAGATGCACTTCCTGCCGGACGTCTACGTGACGTGCGAGGTGTGCAAGGGCAAGCGCTACAACCGCGAGACGCTGGAGATCCGGTACAAGGGGCGGAACGTCGCCGAGGTCCTGGAGATGACCGTGCGGGAGGCGCTGTCGTTCTTCGAGCCCGTGCCCGCCGTGCGGCAGAAGCTCCGGACGCTGCACGACGTCGGGCTCGACTACATCCGCCTGGGCCAGGCGGCGACGACTCTGTCCGGCGGCGAGGCGCAGCGCGTGAAGCTGTCGACGGAGCTCTCGCGGCGGGCTACCGGCCGCACGCTCTACATCCTCGACGAGCCGACGACGGGCCTCCACTTCGCCGACGTTCAGCGGCTGCTCGAGATGCTCGACCGGCTGGTGGAGCAGGGCAACACGGTCGTGGTGATCGAGCACAACCTCGACGTGATCAAGCAGGCGGACTGGCTCGTCGACCTCGGCCCCGAGGGCGGTGAGGAGGGCGGCCGCCTGGTCGCGGCCGGCACGCCCGAGCAGGTGGCGGCCCAGGCCGCCGCGTCCTACACCGGCCGCTTCCTCGCGGGCGCGTTGCAGGCCTGACGTGGCGGTCGACCCCTCGTCTCGGAGCCTCCCCGGCCGGCGGCGCGCCGTGGCCCGGATGGTGTGGCTCCTCGTGGCCGCTCCGCTGGCCGTGGGCGTGGTCGACGGGCGGGGCGCGCCCACCGAGGCGATGAAGGAGGAAGACGAGGAGGCTCAGCTGCGGGAGGTCTACGTGCCCCACCCGGAGTTCCAGTCCTACCTGGAGCGCACCGAGCTCACCGTCGGGCCGGTGACGCTCGTCAGGGTGCGCCGCCCGGATCAGTCCGAGGTCGTCGTGGCCAAGGAGCCCTCGGGCTGGGAGCACGTCGTGGTGGAGGGCTGGCGGCTCTCCTTCTACAACCAGGCGAAGCAGCCCCTTCGTCCCGGCCCGGGGCAGCACGTCATCGTGCAGGAGTGGTCGGGAGGCGCGCACTGCTGCTTCGACTACCACGTGCTCCAGGTCCAGGGCACCGAGGTCCGCGGGGAAGGGACCATCCGGGCCGGTGACTGCAGCCTCCGCGTCGCCGACCTCGATCAGGACGGCACCCTCGAGCTGATCGCGTGCGACTCGCGATTCGCCTACGCGTTCGACCTCCCGTTCGCGGACTCGGCGCTCGTGCCGGTGGTCTACGCGTTTCGCGAGCGCGCCTACGTGGCGGACAACCGGCGCTTCCCGCAGGTCTTCCAGTTTCGGCTCGGCCAGGAGCGGCGTCGGCTGGCGGAGGCCACCCGCACGGCCGACGCGCGCGGCGTGCGCCGGGCCGTGCTGAGCCTCCTGCTCCACTCACTCTATGCCGGCCGCGTCACCGAGGGGTGGTGCGACTTCGAGCGGGGCTACCGCTGGGCGGACCGCGCGGACGTCCGGCAGGAGGTGCTGCGGCGCCTCAGGCTCGCGCCCGATCCCGAGGACGGACGGCTCCCGCCGATCGATCTCGGATACGCGCTCACGCCGCCCGGCCGCTGCCGCTGAGGGCCCCGCCGGACCGGTCCCCGCCCCCCTGGGCGCGCCTCCGACGGCCGTGCTAGGATTTCGCTGCGACGGCCCACACGGATCGGCCCGGCTGGGTTCGCTCCGACCACTCCCCGGGAGGCACGATGGCCATCGACATCTCGCGCGTTCGCAACGTCGGCTTCGTCGGTCACGGCGGGGTCGGCAAGACGTCCCTGGTGGAAGCCATCCTGTTCCGGAACGGAATGACGACGCGGCTGGGGCGGGTGGACGACGGCACCGCCACCACCGACTTCGACCCCGAAGAGGTCAAGCGGAAGATCTCCATCAACATCGGGGTGGCGCACTGCAACTACCGCGACCACGTCTTCAACTTCGTGGACATGCCGGGCTACGGCGACTTCATCGCCGAGGCGCGCGCGGGACTCCGCGTCGTCGAGGGCGCGGTGCTGGTCGTCGACGCGGTGGCGGGCGTCGAGGTCCAGACGGAGAAGGTGTCCAAGTTCGCCCAGGAGTACGGCCTCCCACGCCTGGTGTTCGTCAACCGCATGGACCGCGAGCGAGCCGACTTCGTCCGCACGCTGGAGTCGATCCAGCGGCGGCTGAAGGGGCGCTTCGTCCCGCTCCACGTCCCCATCGGGCAGGAGACCGGCTTCCGCGGTCTGGTGGACGTGCTCCGGATGAAGGGCTACGTCCTCGGGGCCGCGCCCGGGAAGATCGAGGAGACCGACATCCCCGCGGACCTGGCGGACACGGTGCAGGGGTACCGCGAGAAGCTCGTCGAGGCGGTCGCGGAGACGGACGACGATCTCCTCGCGCGGTACCTCGAGGAAGGGTCGCTCGCCGACGCCGACGTCGTGAAGGCGCTCCGGGCGGCCATCGCCGAGGGGAAGCTGGTGCCCGTGATCTGCGGGTCGGCGACGAAGGCGATCGGCGTCCGCTCCCTGCTCGACATCGTGATCGACTCCTTCCCGTCGCCGGCCGACCGGCCGCCGGTCGAGGGGACCGACCCGCGGAGCAAGGAGGCCGTGACGCGGACGGCCAGCCAGAAGGAGCCGTTCTCCGCGCTCGTCTTCAAGACACTCACCGATCCTCACGTCGGCAAGCTGACGCTCTTCCGGGTCTTCTCGGGCTCGATCACCGGCAACTCCCAGGTCTACAACTCCACGCGCGAGACGAGGGAGCGGGTCGGCCAGGTGGCGTTGCTCCAGGGTCGCGAGCAGAAGGCGGTCGAGACGCTCGGGCCGGGGGAGATCGGCGTCGTCCTGAAGCTCCGCGAGACGCTGACCGGCGACTCGCTGTGCGCCGAGAACGCGCCCATCGTCTTCCCGCGGATCCAGTTCCCGGAGCCGGCCATCTCGTTCGCGCTCCAGCCCAAGGCGAAGGGCGACGAGGACAAGATCTCGAACGCGCTGGCCCGCCTCGCCGAGGAGGACCCGACGCTCCGGTACCACTACGACCCCGAGACGAAGCAGCTCCTGATCTCGGGGGTCGGGCAGCTCCACATCGAGGTGACTCTCGAACGGATGAAGCGCAAGTTCAACGCCGAGGTCGTCCTCCTGCCGCCGCGCATTCCTTACAAGGAGACCGTCAAGGGTCGGGCGCAGGTGCAGGGCCGCCACAAGAAGCAGACCGGCGGCCGGGGTCAGTTCGGCGACTGCTGGGTCGAGATCGAGCCGCTCACCCGCGGCGGCGGGCTGGAGTTCGTCGACAAGATCTTCGGCGGCGCGATCCCGCGGAACTTCATCCCGTCGGTCGAGAAGGGCGTGCGCGCCCGGCTCGAGCGCGGCGTCATCGCCGGGTACCCCGTGGTCGACGTGCGGGTGACGCTCTACGACGGGTCGTACCACACGGTCGACTCCAGCGACATCGCGTTCCAGCTGGCGGGCCAGCTCGCGGCCGAGAAGGCGGTGCAGGAAGCTCGGCCGTGCCTGCTCGAGCCGGTGATGGACGTCGAGGTCACGGCGCCTTCGGGCATCGCCGGGGACGTCATCGGCGACCTCAACAGCCGGCGGGGCAAGATCGCCGGGATGGAGCCGGGCGACGAGAGCACGGTGGTCCGCGCGCAGGTGCCGATGGCGGAGATGCTCAACTACGAGCCGCATCTCCGCTCGATGTCCGGCGGTCGGGGCAGCTACTCGATGGAGTTCTCCCACTACGAGGAGCTGCCCGGGATGCTCGCGGAGAAGGTGGTCGGTGAGGCGCGGAAAGAGCGCGAGGCCCGCGCCGCCGAGAAGCACTGAGGCGGCCGGCGTGCTCGGGCGGGGGGGCTGGCGGGTGGACGGCCGCGGAGCCTCAGGCAGGCGCCTGGGCCGGCCCGATGATGTCCTCCACCTTGCCGAGCAGGTCGCCGACCGAGACGGGCTTGGCCAGCTGGCCGACGATGTTGAGCCCCGAGTCGGCCGCCAGGTCCGGTCCCTCCTCGAGATGGGCCGACACGATCACGACCGGGATCGTGTGCCAGCGAGGGTTCGCCCGGACGTTCTCGAGGAAGTCCCATCCGGAGGCGCGCGGCATCCGGAGATCGAGCAGGATCAGGTCCGGGAAGAGATCCCGGATGAGGTCGGCCGCCGCCAGCCCGTCCTCCGACCCGACGGCCTTGTAGCCGGCCTCCTCGAGGACCTCGATCCAGAGGGCTCGCAAGCGCGCGTTGTCGTCCACCACCAGGACCCACTTCCGCGCCTTCGCGCGCGGCGGTGCGGTCCCTCCGGAAGAGGCCATCAGTTCCCCACGGTACTGAGGGGCCGGCCGACTTGTCAAAGAAAGATCGGATGTCAACGATCGAACGCGCCCTGGAGCACCCAATTCCTGACGGCCGGCCGACCCGATGGGGCTATGCTCCTCGGTAGCGGCCGACGCAGCCGGAATTCATGTATCTCTCGCATTTCGCCCTGAGCGAGCCACCGTTCTCGATCACGCCGAATCCGCGCTTCCTCTACATGAGCGCGCGGCACCGCGAGGCGCTGGCGCATCTCATCTACGGCGTCGGTGAGCGCGGGGGCTTCGTCCAGCTCACGGGGGAAGTCGGAACCGGAAAGACGAGCGTCTGCCGCTGCCTTCTCGAGCAGCTCCCCCCGAATGTCGACGTCGCCCTCGTCCTCAACCCTCGGCTGAGCCCCGTCGAGCTGCTCGCGGCCTTGTGCGACGAGCTGCGCATCCCGTATCCGGCCGGCACGACGAGCTCGAAGGAGCTGGTCGATCGTCTGCACCGCCACCTGCTCGAGGCGCACGGCCGCGGCCAGCGCACCGTGCTGATCATCGACGAGGCGCAGAACCTGACCCCGGACGTGCTCGAGGAGGTGCGGCTCCTCACGAACCTCGAGACGACCACCGAGAAGCTGCTCCAGATCATCCTGATCGGCCAGCCGGAGCTGGCGGCGCTCCTCGAGCAGCCGAAGCTCCGGCAGTTGGCTCAGCGGGTCACGGCGCGCTACCACCTCGAGCCGCTGTCCCCCGCCGACACGCGCGCCTACGTCCATCACCGCCTGGCGGTCGCGGGGCGGCGCGGGCAGTCGCTGTTCACCGACGGGGCGCTGCGGGCCCTGCACCGGCAGTCCTGCGGCATCCCGCGGATGATCAATGCCATGGCCGACCGGGCGCTGCTGGGCGCCTACGCGCGGGACCGCGCCCGTGTCGACGCGGCCACCGTGCGGCGGGCGGCGGACGAGGTGCTGGGCCGCCGGCCGGGGCTGTGGCATCCGTGGGGACGCCGGGCGGCCGTGGTCGCGCTCGCGGCGATGGCGATGGGCGGTGTGTTTGTCGCCCTGGCGCCGAAAGAGCTCGGCCGGGAAGACGCCCTGCCGGCGAGCGCCGGCTCCGCGGACCCTGGTCCCGCCAGCCCCGGTTCCGACGCGTCGCGAATCTCGGCAGGAGCGCCCTAGACGTGTCGTACATCCTCGATGCGCTTCGGAAAGCGGAGCGCCAGCGACACGTCTCGCGGGTGCCGACTCTCCACTCGGCCCACGGAGATCCCGTCGCGGCCCGCCGGCGGCCCTGGCCGTGGCCGTGGATGATCTCCGGCGCCGTCGCCCTGAGCGCGGTGGTCGCGTATCTTGCGTGGACCACCCCGCGGCCGGTCCCGCCGGCCCCGGAGGCGTCGGTCAGCGCCCCGTCTCCACCGAGGGAAGCGAGCCCGGCGCCGGCGGCGAGCCCCGTTCCGCCGCCTTCGCCGCCCGCCGATCCCGCGCTCGAGCGTCCGGCGCCGGCGCCGGCGCTCGCGTCTCCGACTCGTGCGGTTGCGCCGCGGGGAGCGTCCCCCGCACCGGACGACGCGGCGGCGGCCGCGGCGGCGCCGCCCGAACCCCGAGCGGCCGCCGCGGTGCGCCCGGCGCCGGCGGCGC
>JBIOVM010000131.1:0-23364 GCA_044867785.1 Candidatus Rokuibacteriota bacterium
TCACACACATGCGCAAGACGACGGCTCTCGCGGTCGCCGTGGGGATAGCCCTCGGCGTGTCGCTGCTCAGTGGCGTCGGAACGGCCCAGTCGCCGCCGGCGGCGCCGGCCGCTCCGGCGAACGGCCCGGCGCCCCCCGTCGAGTTCACGCCAGACTTCCTGGGCGATCCGAGGAACGTTCAGAAGGGACGGTCGGTGTGGCAGGCGCGCTGCCAGTTCTGCCACGGCAAGACGGCGTATCCCGGGAAGGCGCCGAAGCTCGACCCGTCCCGCTACACGCCGCAGTTCGTCTACGACCGGGTCGCCAACGGCTTCCAGGGCATGCCGCCGTGGCGGCACGAGTTCTCGGTGGAGGACCTGAAATCGGTCGTGGCCTACGTCCTCAGCAAGGAGTTCTCCAACTGACGCGCCTGCCGCCCGTCTTCCAGAAGATCACCGTTCCCTACGAGTATCCCGTCTACTTCACGGTGGACGTGTTCGACCCCGGAAACCCGGACCTCGTCGACGCGCTCTCCCGGAAGGAGCCCGCCCGACGCCACCGCGCGTTCGTCGTGGTGGAGCGCGCCGTGGCCGACGCGTGGCCCGGCCTCGCGGCCACCGTCGCCCGCTACGCCGAGCGCCACGCGGACCGCCTCGAGCTGGTGGCCGCGCCGTGGATCGTCGACGGGGGCGAGGCGGTGAAGAACGACCCGGCGCCGCTGTCCGACCTCCAGACCGTGCTGCACGCGCTCAGGCTGGACCGCCAGTCCTACGTGGTCATCGTCGGAGGCGGCGCCTTGCTCGACGCCGCCGGCTACGCCGCCGCGACCGTCCACCGCGGGATCCGGACCGTGCGGCTGCCGACCACGGTCTTGGCCCAGGCTGACTCGGGCGTCGGCGTGAAGAACGGCGTCAACGCGTTCGGCGTGAAGAACTTCCTCGGGACCTTCGCGCCGCCTTTCGCCGTGCTGAACGACCGCCGGTTCCTCGAGAGCCTCGGGCGCCGGGACATCGTCGCGGGGATGGCCGAAGCGGTGAAGGTCGCGCTGATCCGCGATCCGGACTTCTTCGTCTGGCTCGAGAGCCAAGCGGAGGCGCTGGCCGCCTGCGCGCCGGACGCGGTGGCGGAGCTGATCCGGCGCACCGCCGGCCTCCACCTCGACCACATCGCCACCTCGGGCGATCCTTTCGAGACCGGGAGCGCGCGCCCGCTCGACTTCGGCCACTGGGCCGCCCACCGGCTGGAGTCGCTCACCCGCAATCGGCTCCGTCACGGCGAGGCGGTCGCCATCGGCATCGCGCTGGACACGCTCTACTCGCGGGCGGCCGGGCTCTTGACGGAGGACGCCGCCGAGCGCGTGCTGGGCCTGCTCGGGCGCATCGGACTCCCGCGCTGGGACGAGACGCTCGATCTCCGGGATCCCGCCGGCCGGCCCGTGGTCCTGGACGGGCTGGCGGAGTTCCGGGAGCATCTCGGGGGCGAGCTCACGGTCACGCTGCTCGCCCAGATCGGACGGGGCGTCGAGGTCCACGAGATGCACGAGGCCCTGGTGATGGACGCCCTCGACGAGCTGCGTCGCCGCGTCCGGCCGTGAAGCTCGCCCTTCCCGGCGGGCCGCATCTCACGTACTGCACCAACATTCATCCCGGCGAGACCTGGGAAGAGGTCCGCGGGAACCTGGAGCGCCACGTCCTCCGGGTCAAGGCGGCGGTGGCTCCGGGCCGGCCGTTCGGCGTCGGCCTCAGGCTGTCGGCCCAGGCGGCGGCGACCCTGGCCCGGCCGGCCGAGCTCGATGCGTTCCGCGCATTCCTCCGCCAGAGCGGGCTCTACGTCTTCACGATCAACGGCTTCCCCTACGGGCCCTTTCACGGGACGCGAGTGAAGGAGGACGTGTACCTCCCGGACTGGCTGGACGCCGCCCGGCTCGAGTACAGCGACCGCCTGGCGGAGCTGCTCGCGGCGCTCCTGCCCGAGGAGCCCGGGCTCGAGGGGACGGTGAGCACCGTGCCCGGCGCCTACAAGGCGCGCGTGCGGAATGACGGTGACGCGCGCCGGATGGCCGAGCTCATGATCCGGCATGCGGCCGGCCTCCGCCGGCTGTGGGAGCGCACGGGCAAGATGGTGTCCCTGGCGCTCGAGCCCGAGCCCTGCTGTCACATGGAGACCGTGGACGAGACGGTGCGGTTCTTCGAGGCGCATCTCTTCCGGGCCCCGGCGGTGACCGAGTTCGGCCGCCTCGCCGGCCTGGGCGGCGGCGAGCGCGAGGCCGCCCTGCGGCGCCATCTGGGCGTGTGCTTCGACGCGTGCCACATGGCGGTCGAGTTCGAGGACGCGGCCGCCGGGTTCGCCGCCTTGCGCGGGGCGGGCATCCGGGTCGGCAAGGTGCAGGTGAGCGCGGGCCTGCGGGTCACGCTCGATCCCGGCGATCGCTCGCTCGTGGACGCGCTCCGGCCGTTCGCCGAGGGCGTCTACCTGCACCAGGTGGTCGAGCAGCGCGGGGGCCGGCTGACCCGCTACCTCGATCTGCCGGAGGCGCTGGAGGCGGCCGCGCGGGACGGGGCGGGAGCCCGCGAGTGGCGCATTCACTTCCACGTGCCTCTCTTCCGCGAGGAGCTGGGCCGGTTCGCCAGCACGCAGGACTATCTGCGCGGCGTCCTCGCTCTCCTCCGACGCGACGCGCACACCCCGCACCTCGAGGTGGAGACGTACACGTGGGACGTGCTGCCCGAGGACTACCGGCGCGAGGACATCGCCTCCGCCGTCGCTCGCGAGCTCCACTGGGTCCTCGCGGAGCTCGGAGTCGAGCCTTGACGCTGACGTCCCGGTTGCCTCGAAGTCAAAGCCGGGGCCTGACCCCGTATTTGCTCTTGGGGCGGGTGTCGAACCTGCCGACGGTGTGGACCAACACGCTCGCCGGGGTGACGCTCGCCGGGGCCCCCGTCGGGGCGGGCCGCATCGCGCTCCTCGCGCTGGCGTTCTCGCTCCTCTACACGGGCGGGATGTACCTGAACGACGCCTTCGACCGCGAGATCGACGCGCGGGAGCGCCCCGAGCGCCCGATCCCGTCGGGGCGCGTCCGGGCCGGCGCCGTCTTCGCGATCGGATTCGGGCTGCTCGGGGCGGGGGTGCTGGCCGTCGCGTGGACCCCGGGGGCCGGCCCGGTCGCGGTCGGGGCGGCGCTCCTGCTGGCAGGGGTCATCACCGCCTACGATGCCTGGCACAAGGCCAACCCGCTGAGCCCGGTCGTGATGGGCCTCTGCCGCGTGCTCGTGTACGTCACCGCCGCGCTCGCGGTGGCCAGCCGCGTCGGGCCCGCCGTCTGGGGCGGCGCCGCCGTGCTCCTCGCGTACCTGATCGGCCTCACCTACGTGGCGAAGCAGGAGAACCTCACCGAGGTCCGGAACCTCTGGCCGCTCGCGTTCCTCGCGGCGCCGTTCCTCTACGCCGCGCCGGCGCTCCCTTGGATCGGCGTCGTCGCCGTCCTGTACCTGGGCTTCCTCGGCTGGGTCGTCTATGCGGTGTCCTGGCTCGTCCGTCCTGGCCGCCGGGATATCCGGCGTGCGGTGGTGAGCCTCATCGCCGGCATCTCCTTGCTGGACGCGCTCCTGATCGGCGGCGCGGGCGATCCCGTGCGCGCCGTCTGGGCGGTGGGCGCCTTCCTCCTGACGCTCGCCCTCCAGCGCTGGGTGCCGGGCACCTGAGGCGAGACGGAGGAGGGATTTGTCATGGCTCGTTGGACCTTCAATGAGGCGCACACCGCCGCCGAGTTCAGCGTGCGGCACATGATGGTGACCTACGTGCGCGGCCACTTCAAGAACCTGCAAGGGGTCCTCGAATTCAACCCCGACGACCCCGAGCGGGCCTGGACGGAGGTCAGCATCGACGGCGCGACACTCTGGTCGGGGGAGCCGGAGCGGGACGACCATCTGCGCAGCGAGGACTTCCTCGACGTGGCGACCCACCCGCGGATCCAGTTTCGCAGCACGCGCGTGGAGCCAGTCGCCCGGAACGAGTATCGCGTGACGGGCGAGCTGACGATCCGTGGCGTGACCCGTCCGGTGAGCCTGGACGTTCGCTACCTGGGCCAGTGTCGCTCACCCTTCGACGACACCCGGGTCGGGTTCACGGCCACGACGCGGATCAACCGCCACGACTTCGGGGTCAGCTGGAACGCCGAGCTGAGGGATTCGGGTATGGTCGTCGGGGACGACGTCTTCATCACGATCGACGTCGAGGGCGAGCGGCCCGACGAGACGCCGCCGGCCTGAGCGGCGAGCAGGTCCCGGCGACGACGCGCCGTGGGCGAAACCCGTCAGAAACCCGCCGAACGCGCCATGCGGCCGCCGTCCCGCCCTGGTCCGGGGAAGAGCGTTGGAGCTCCGCGACGCGTGACGCGATCGCCAGGAGCGCCTCGGCGAGGCCCACGGGAGTGAGACGAGAACGGGACAAATGGGACATGCCCACGACCCCTCGTCGCTACCCTGGGTACAGGGACTCCGGGGTGCCGTGGGCCGGAGCGATCCCTCGCCACTGGGAGATCAACCGCAACGGACGCCTCTTCCACAGCGGAATCGGACTGGCAAGCCCGAGCTCCCGATCCTCGAGGTCTCGATCCGCGGAGGCGTGGCCGTTCGTGATGTCGATGCGGGATCGAGGAAGCAGACGATGACCGAGCGCGAGGGCTACAAGTGGGGAGCGACCTAACCTCGGGGAGCTGACGCGCCGGTCAGGGGTGGAACACGTGGTCCAGAAGGAGCGTCTTGACCTGCGTTGCGTCGACCGGGCCGTCGGGGAGGAGATCGGGCTCGCTCGTGATGACGAGCGGCCCCGCCGACGGGTCGTCCGTGGGCCGCCCGTGCGAGCCCTTGACGAGGCTCGCGTCCAGCGGGATCACGTCCATCAGGTAGCGGAAGCCGAGCGCCTTCTTCGCGAGCCGCCACCCGATCTTGGCCTTCGGCAGCCGGAGCGCCGGGTCGAGGAAGAGCTCCACCGGGTCGTAGCCGGGTTTCCGGTGGATGTCGACGGTCCGTGCGTAGTCCGGCGCGCGGGCGTCGTCGAGCCAGTAGTAGTAGGTGAACCAGCGATCCGGCCGCGCCACGAGGACCAGCTCACCGGAGCGCGGATGATCGAGCCCGGTGGCGCGCTTGCCGTCCTCGGCGAGGACCTGCTCCACGCCGGACAGGGACTCCAGCAGACGCGCGACCTCGGCCACGCGCTCCGGCCGCCGCACGTACACATGAGCGACCTGGTGGTCGGCCACCGCGAAGGCTTCGGACGCGCCCGGGTCGAGGAGCTCGCGCCCCAGCTCGGTGCGCACCTGGACGAGGCCGGCCTCCCGGAGCGCGCGGTTCACGTGGACCGCGCCCGTCACCGGCGTGATCCCGTACTCCGACAGCACGACGACCCGCGTCCCGTCCTGCCGCGCGCGGGCGATCAGCTCGCCGCAGAGGGCGTCCACGGCGCGGAGATCCCGCGCGATCCCCGGGCCGCGAGGGCCGACCCGCTGGAGGTTGTAATCGAGGTGCGGCAGGTAGACCAGCGTGAGCGTCGGCCGCCGAGTGTCGTAGACGTGGCGCGCGCAGTCCGCGATCCAGTGGCTCGACGTGATGTCCGCCGTCGGGCCCCAGAAGTTGAACAGCGGGAACTGGCCGAGGCGGCCGGTCAGCTCCTCCCGGAGCTCCGCGGGCTGGGTGTAGACGTCGGGGATCTTGCGCCCGTCGGCGGGGTACATCGGGCGCGGCGTGACCGACCAGGTCGCCGCGCTGTGCATGTTGTACCACCAGAAGAGCTTGGCGCAGGTGAACGCGGGGTCACGCCGCCGGGCCGCCTCCCAGATCTTCTCTCCGTCGACCAGGCGGTTCGACTGGCGCCAGAGCCAGACTTCCGCCAGGTCGCGGAAGTACCAACCGTTGGCCACGACACCGTGGTCTCGCGGAAAGAGACCGGTCGTGAGCGTGGCCTGGACGGAGCAGGTGACCGCCGGGAGGATCGTGCGAAGCGGTCGAGAGGCGCCTTCGCGGGCGAGGGCGGCGAGGCTCGGCGTCGCGTCGCCGAGGAGATCCGGCGTCAGGCCGACGACGAGGAGAACGAGCGTCCGGTGCACGCGGCGGAGTCAGGGACGCGCGGGCCGGCGAGCCCGGCGCGCCGTCGGGTCAGGCGCCCGGCTGGGGGGCCCCGCCCGGCGGGTCGCTGATACGCGGGGCCTGTCCCCGCAGGACCGAGTTTCCCTCCCAGAGGCGGCTCTGGTCGATGGCGGCCTCGGCCTCGAGCGCCGCGGGGTCGAGCTGGCCGCTCTGGGCGAAGAAGGCCACGGGGTTGTCCCAGGCGACGCGTCGAATGTCGGCTTCCGCGATCCCGCTCTCCCGCATGAGGGCGACCGTCTTCGGGACCTTGAGCGGGTCGCTCACCCCCCAGTCCGCCGCGCTGTTGATCAGGATGCGCTCGCTCCCGTAGCGCCGGACGAGCGCCGCCATGCGCGGCTCGTCCATCTTCGTGAACGGATAGATGGAGTGGCCGGCCCAGCAGCCCGTCTGGAGCACGAGCGGCAGCGTCTCCTCGGTGTTGTGGTCGATGAGCACTCGCTGCTCCGGGAACCCGACGTCCTTGACCAGCGCGAGGCTCCGCTCGGTGCCCCGCCGCTTGTCCCGATGGGGCGTGTGGACCAGGACCGGCAGGTCGAAGCGGAGCGCCAGCTCGAGCTGGGCCGCGAAGTACTTCTCCTCCTCCGGCGTCTGGTCGTCGAACCCGATCTCCCCGACGGCGACCACCCCGTCCTTGGCGAGATAGCGGGGCAGGAGCTCCATCACGCCCGGAGCCACGCGCCGGTTGTTCGCTTCCTTCGGGTTCAGGGACAGCGTGCAGAAGTGGTGGACGCCGAACTGGCTGGCGCGGAAGCGCTCCCAGCCGAGCAGACCGTTGAAGTAGTCCTCGAACGTGCCGACGTGGGTGCGGGGCTGCCCGAGCCAGAACGACGGCTCGACGATGGCGGCAATGCCCGCCTGGGCCATCGCCTCGTAGTCGAGGGTCGTCCGGGACGTCATGTGAACGTGCGGGTCGAAGAGCTTCATGCCCGACTCCCGTTCTCGCCCAGGAGCCGGTCGACGTCGGCCGGGACGGTCCGGCCGGCGGCTCGCCGCTCGCTGGCGTAGTCGGCCGCCATCCGCCGGAGCTCCGGCGTGATGCGGGCCTCGAGCCCGAGGATACGCCCGACCGCCACCTCGATGAAGACCGCTTTGAGGACCATCTGGTTGAAGCTCGCCTCCGGGAAATGGCGGGCCGGGTAGGGGTTCTCGCACGCGATCGCTTCGAAGACCGGCTGGACCGACGTCCGGCAGGCGTCCACCGCCAGGGGAACGAAGCGGCCGGGATCGGGGAGAAGGGCGAGGGTGCGGAGCACCGCCTGGCGCTCCCGCGTATCGCCGCCCAGGAAGCACTCCTCGACGAGGGCCTCCAGCTCTCCCGGCGGGATCGCCGCGGCGGCGTGGAGCAGGAGGCCGGCCCGAGAGAGCCCGTCCAGCCCCCAGAGCGCCACGGGCCACGTGACGCCCGTCGCTTGGAGCCGGGCGACCTCCGACGCCGTCGGTCGCGGCTCGGTGCGGCCGGCCCGGCGCGCCGCCAGCGCGAACGCGGTCGCGAAGCCGGCCCGGTCCAAGGGCGCCCGAGTCGTGGCCAGCGCCCCGGCGAGCCACTCGCGGCCCTCCGGCCCGGCATGCGCGTGCACCAGCGCCAGGAGGCCGTCCGCCGTCTGGAGCGGAGGGGCCACCGGGCGTGGCGACAACGGGCTCGGCGAGGCGTCTGTGGAATCGGTCACGGCAACGAGCGGCGCGCCGCCCGCCGAGTATACCGCAGCCCGACCCGCGGGCCGGCCGGCCTCGCCCGCGGGCTCGACGCTCAGGGGCCTGGCGGTGTCGCCGGCGGCAAGACCACCACGACCTCGCTGAGGACCCGGCTCACGCCCGAGAGGCTCTCGACGACCTCGGTGGCGAGCTTGCGCTGGTCCTCGCGCGCCACCCGGCCGCTCAGCGCCACGTGACCGTCGTGGCAGGTGAAGAAGAGGCCGAGCTCCCGGGTCCGGGGGTGCGCGAGCAGCGCGGCCTGGACGCGGGCGCTGAGGCATCGGTCGCGCACCTCGGCGAGCGAGGCAGGGGTCGCGTGAAAGCGCTCGGCCTCCAGCGCCGCGCGGATCGTCGCCACCGACGCCGGGACGTCGAGGCGCGCGGTGTTGAGGACGAGGTCGTACTGCTGGGGATCGTCGAGCGCCGCGTCGTAGAGGTGACGGATCCGCGCCGCCCAGTCGCGGTCGCTGCGCGCGACCACCGCCTCCGCGTCCGGTACGAGCCCCCGCTCGGTCTCCAGCCGGCGGGCGCGCACGTGCAGCGGCGCCGTCATCCGGACGCGAAGGGCGTGGCGAATCCGCTGGAGCACGAACGTCGACCCGCGTCCCACGATGACGACGTTGTCCGTCGCGGCGAACTCCCAGATCACCGCCTCGACGGCGGCAAGATAGTCGCGCCGGGTCTCGCTCAGGCGCTCCAGGAAGGTCGGCCGGCCTTCGAGCAGACGCTCGAGCTCGGCCACACCCTGGCCGAGCCGCTCCGCAGCCTTCAGGATGATCTCGCGGTCGGCGAACGTGTAGCCGAGGTCCTCGGCGAGCGCGCGCCCGATCGCCTCGCCGGAGCTTCCGAGGGCCTGCGAGATCGTGACGATGCTCACGCTCACGCTCCGGCGCGACGCGAGAGCCCGGCGACGGGCGCGTTCTCGCCCGCCCGAGGCCGGACGCCACCGGGGAGGACGGCGATGAGAGGATGCGGGGTCGCGTCGCACCGCATGGTCGCCCCCTGGACCGTCATGCCGGGCCCAGGCCGAAGGCTAGGCCCGACCACCTGACCCTGTCAAGGCGAGTCGCGCCAGGCTCTTGATGCACCAGGCGAGGCGCGGACAGGCGGCACGAAGCGAAAGCGGTTCTCCGGGGTCGGTTCCCGGGGATGCGGTCAAGGCCACATCACGTCGAAGACCGAGCCGGCGAGCGTCGGGAACACGTAGTGCATGCCGGCCAGATCGGCGCGGGTGAGGCCGGCCCGCATCGCCACGGCCGCGATGTGGATCAGATCCTCAGCCCCCGGACCCAACACGTGCACCCCGAGCAGGCGCCCGGTGGGCTCGTCGAAGATCGCCTTGACCAGGCCCTCGGTCTCCCCGCGGACACCCGCCGCGCTCGAGTCGGCGAACGGCGCCCGCCCGACCGTGACGCGCCCGCCACCCTGCCGGGCCGCCTCCTCGGTGACCCCCACCTGGGCGAGCGCCGGGATCGTGAACGTCGCCATGGGGAAGACACTGAAGTCAGCCGCCCGCCGGTTGCCCTGGAGCGCGTTCTCCGCGGCGAGTCGACCTTCGTACCACGCGGCCGGCGTGTGCTGGTGACTGCCGGTCACGTCGCCGGCCGCGTAGACGTGGGGCGCGCTGGTCGACTGCCGGAACTCGTTGACGCGCACCGCGCCGCGCTCGAGCGCGACCCCGGCCTGCTCGAGGCCGAGGTCCGCCGTGTTCGGCGGCCGCCCGGTCGCGACGAGGACGGTGTCCGCGGCGAACCGCTCGCGCCGGCCGGCGACCTCGCCCTCCACCGTGAGGTCGGGGAGGACGCGGGTGACGCGGACCCCCGTCCGGACATCGAGCCCGGCGTCGGGAGCCAAGGCCAGCAGCGCGTCCCGGAGCTCCCGGTCGGCTGCGGGCAGCACGCGATCGCCCGACTGGAGGACGGTGACGCGGGCCCCCGCCCGGCCGAACGCGAAGCCGAGCTCCATCCCGATCGCCCCGCCCCCGATCACCACGAGCCGGGCGGGCAGCGTCGTCTGCAGGAGGAGTTGATCGCTCGTGAGCGCGCGCTCGATGCCCTCGATCGGCGGCCGCCCGGGCGCGGAGCCCGTGGCGAGCACGATTCGCTCGGCCGTCAGGCGCCGCCCATCGACCAGGATCTCCCGCGGCCCCGTGAACCGGGCCCGCCCTCGCAGCACGGCGATCCCGTCCTGCTCGAGCGCTTCCGGCTTTCCCTCCGACCAGCTGGCCACGAGCCGGTCCTTCCGGGCGATCACGGCGCTCCAGTCGAGTCCGAGGCCCTCGGTGCCGCGGATCCCGAGCTCGCCGGCCTTGCGGGCGCGCCATGCGAGCTCGACGGTGCTGACCAGCACCTTCTTCGGAATTCAGCCGGTGCCCAGGCAGGTGCCGGCGAAGCCGTCCTGCTCCACCAGGGCCGTGCGGGCGCCGAGCTGGACGCCGCGGCGAGCGGCGAACGAGCCGGCGGTGCCGGCGCCGATGACGAGGAGGTCGTAGTCCATCGGGGTTCTCCCGCGCCGTGGCGCGACGGCCGCCCCGGCGAGGCCGGGCCGGCCGTCGGTCCCGGTCAGCCGGCCCGGCTAGGTGATGTGCGCTCCGCGCGTCTCCACGTAGACCGCGTAGAGCGACTGGCTGGCGGCCATGAAGAGGCGGTTGCGCTTAGTGCCGCCGAAGCAGATGTTGCCGCAGATCTCCGGCAGGCGGATCTGCCCGATGCGCTTGCCGTCGGGCGCGAAGATGTGGACGCCGTCGTACCCGTCGCCGACCCATCCCATCGCCGCCCAGAGGTTGCCGTCCTCGTCGACACGGATGCCGTCGGCGTTGCCGGCCTTGCCGTTCAGCGTCATGTCGGCGAAGACCTTGCCGTTGCGGAGCCGCTCGCCGTCCAGGTCGAAGACCCAGATGATGGGCTTCGCTTCCTTGTAGTGGGACGATCCGGTGTCGGCGATGTAGACCTTCTTGTAGTCGTGGCTGAAGCACATCCCGTTCGGCTTGAACGGCTCGTCGGTGACCTTCGTCACCTTCTTCGACTGGGCGTCGATCCGGTAGACCGCCTCCTTGATGAAGGGCCGCGGGCTCCCGGTGTTGTAGCGCTTCCCCTCGTAGTTCATGAGCGCCCCGTAGCCGGGGTCGGTGAACCAGATCGAGCCGTCGTTCGGATGCACCATGCCGTCGTTGGGCGCGTTCAGCTCCTTGCCGTCGTCGCTCTTGGCGGCGAGCACGGTCACGGTCCCGTCGTGCTCGTACCGGATCACGTTGCGGGTGCCGTGGCAGAACGCGATCTGGCGGCCGCTGTAGTCGAACGTGTTGCCGTTGCTGTTGCCGGCCGGGAAGCGGAACCGCCGCCCGACGTGGCCGTCCTCCTCGCTCCAGCGCAGGCACTCGTCGTTCGGGATGTCGCTCCAGACGAGGTAGCGCCCTGCGCCGTTCCAGGCGCAGCCCTCCGCCCACATGGTGCCGGTGTAGAGGCGCACGATCGGCGTGTTGCCGAGCTTGTACTTGAAGCGCGGATCGAGGTCGACGACGTCGGGCTCCGGGTAGCGGGTCGGATCGGCGCCCGGGCCGAAGTTGCGGGCGAACGCCTCCGGCGCCATGCCGGTGATCGCCGCGACGACGGCCGCCCCCGCCCGCAGGAAGTTCCGGCGGTTGACCCGCTCGGGAGCCTCGCTGGCGGTGGCACCCTCGGCGACCTCGCTGGGGCGGGCGGGAGGCTTCGCGAGGTCGATGAACCGCTGCAGTCGAACGCGCTCCATGTGATTCCTCCTTCTTCGGGCGTGGCCGTCCCGCCCGGATGCCGGCGGCGCGGCCGCCGGGCTCCCGAGCGTGAGGTCAGGGTAGTCCCGGGCTGAACGGCCGCGCAAGGCGGTCGGCGGCGAATCCCGGATGCCGGCCAGTCCTCGCGGCGATGCGGGGGAGCGGGGGCACGGCTCTCAGAGAGACTCCACCAGGCGGCGGACCGGCTCGGGGACCTGATCCCACGTCGCGTACATCGCCTGAAAGGGCGCCTCGACCGTGCCGATGGGTGGGCCGAACGGGACGAAGCCTAGATGGCGATAAAGCTTCATCTGGCGGAGGGTCGCCGAGATCACCACGAGCTCGTATCCCTCGGCCCGACCCCAGCGGGCGGCGCGCACGAGCAGCTCGGCGAAGACCCGACCGTTTCGGAAACGCGGCTCGATCATGAGCAGACGCGCCTCGCACGGCTTCTTGCCGGCGGGAAGGTAGGTATCGAGCGCGGGGAGCTTTCGGTCCAGCGAGAAGGGCCGCTCCCCCGAGACCATCACCATGCCGATCACTCGCCCTTCTTCCAGGCAGACGAACGGGGTGCTCCGCGCCATCAGGGAGTCGACGAGCCGCTGGTCGCGATTCGGAGTATGCTGCGGGATCTCCTCGACGAACGTCCGGTAGTTCAGTCGATGGATCTGCTCGAACTCCCAGCGCTGGCGCGCGATGCGGTACACGCGGTCAGGCCTTCCCACGCCGTCGCGACTCATGGCGCCATTGGGCGGCCGGGCTCGCTCCGGATGACGGCCGGCGCGGCGTCCGACCGGCTCGAGCGCTGGGCCTACGCCTCCCGGTGCCAGTACGGCAGGCGCCAGAACGTCGAGTCCCAGCCGCTCAGCTCGACCCCGCGGATCTGGCGGGAGCTCGCCGCCACCCAGTTCCGGTGGATCAGCGGGATCACGACGTTCGCCTGGACGACGATGTCGTTCATCCGGATGAAGTGGGCGGCGCGCTTCACGGGATCCAGCTCGGCCTCGGCCGCCTTCCACAGGCGGTCGTACTCCTCGCTCACGAACCGGGTGTTGTTCCGCCCCTGCCACCGGTTCTGCTTCGACGAGACCTCCCACGAGGTGAACTGCTCCATGAAGCTCTGGGGGTCCGGCCCGTCGAGCGTCGTCGTGTACATCTGGATGTCGGTGAAGCCATGGAGATAGGTGTCCGGGTTGGCGGGGTCGGTCGAGAAGTACACGGAGCCGACGACGGACTTCAGCTCCACGTCGATCCCCGCCCGCGCCATCGACGCCTTGACGACCGCCTGGACGGCCTGGCGCGCGGCGTTGATGGACGTCTGGAAGACGAGCTTGAGACGCTTCCCGTCCTTCGCGCGCACGCCGTCCGACCCGCGCTTCCAGCCCGCGCCCTCGAGCACCTGGCTGGCCTTGTCGACGTTGAACTCCCAGCGCGTCGACTTCGACTGGAAGCGCGCCGGGGCGTTCAGGAAGTTCGCGGTGGCCTGACCCTGGCGGCCGTAGATCTGCTCCTGGATGGCGCCGCGGTCCGCCAGCAGCGCCAGCGCCGAGCGGACGGCGGGATCCGTGAGGAACGGGTGCGGCGCCTTCAGGCTCGCGCGCTCCCCGTCGACCTCGCGCCAGGGATCGGCGAGGTTCACGCCGATGAACTCGACGCCTCCCCAGGTGGCGATCTCGACCCGGCCCTTGCCGCCTTGCTCGAGCCGCTTCAGCACGTCGTCCTCGGCCTGCATGTTCCACGCCCAGTCGAACTCACCCGTCTGCAGCACGGCGCGAGCGGCGGACACGACGTCGCCGCCGCCCTTCACCTCGACGGTGTCGAAGAACGGTCGGTTCGCGACGTGGTATCCGGGGTTGAGCTCCGCGCGGATCGAATCGCCCGCCTTGAAGTCCACGTAGCGATAGGGACCGGTGCCGACGGGCTTGAGATTGGCGGGCGCCTCCCGGGACTTGGCGCCCCGGAACGGCTCGAACACGTGCTTCGGGACGATCATGCCGCGGTTGCCGCAGAAGGCGTCGGCCCAGAACGGCGCCGGCTTCGCGAACGTGAGCCGCACCGTGTGGCTGTCGAGCGCCTCCACGCGCTGGAGGGCCCGGTAGGTGCCGGCCGTCACGGCCGCGGTGGCGGGATCGGCCGCATATTCCCAGTTGAACACGACGTCGTCCGCCGTGAAGGGCTTCCCGTCGTGCCACTGGACGCCCTTCTTCAGGCGCCACGTGACGGACCGGCCGTCCCGCGCGACGTCGCCGTTCTGAACGCTCGGCAGGTCCTGCGCGAGGATCGGCACCAGGTTGCCGTCGGGGTCGAACGCGGCGAGCGGCTCGTAGAAGAGACGCGAGCCGTCGGCATTCGTGAGGCCCGCCGCGAAGTGCGGGTTGAGCAGGGTGGCGCCCTGCCACCAGAGCGTCCGGAGGTGCCCCCCGCCGCCGCGGCGCGTCGGCGCGAACGCGGGCCGGGACGGCGTCTGCGCGAGACCGACCGAGGCGAGCATCTGTCCGACGAGGGGCGCCGTCAGGCCGGCGCCGATCATGGCGCGCGTGAACTGTCGCCGCGAGACGACGCCCTCACGGACCTGGCGGAGCCAATCTCGCAGCTCGTGCTCGTCCATCGTGGTCTCCTCTCCTGCGGCGCCGTCACTCGGACAACGCGCGCACCGTTCCGAAGGTATCACGAGCCACGGCGGCCGTTCGCTCGCGGCCAACCGGCGCGTCGCCGACCGGGCGCGTCGGCCGGCTCGGCGGGCGGGATGATAGGCTCGAAACGAGGAGCGGGCATGGCCGCCGACAGGACCGACCGGACCGCCAGCGTGATCGACGGATGCCGCGAGTCGCCGGACCGTGCGGGCGCGACCGGCGAGACCGCCCCGCGCGTGGCGGCGGGGGCGAGCGTCTCGCGACGCGCGTGGCTCGCTCGTGCAGCGACGCTCGGCCTGGCGGTGACGGCCGCCCGGCCCCTCGAAGCGGCCGGCGCCGTCGTCGGAATGGCGCGAGGCGCGACGATGGCGGCGGCGACCCGAGCGGCGGTGCGTCTGGCCGGCGGGCTCGACTTCGTCCAGCCGGGGCAGACCGTGCTCGTGAAGCCCAACGTGTGCTGCCCGAGCCCCCATCCCGCGACCACCAGCCCCGAGGTCCTGACGGCCGTGCTGGAGCTGGTCCGGGAGCGGAAGCCCGGCCGCCTGATCGTGGGCGACCAGACCTTCTACGTGCAAAGCACGGTGGCGAACCTGCGGCGCGCGGGCCTGGAGGACGCCGTGCGCGCCCACGGGGCGGAGTTCGTGGCCTTCGACGATGTGCCCCGCCGCCACCTCCGTCCCGCGGCGGCGCGGCACTGGCCGAACGGCTACCGGATCCCCGCGCTGCTCGCCGACGTGCACCACGCGATCAACCTGGCGTGCGTGAAGACCCACTTCCTCGCGCGGTACACGATGGCCATGAAGAACTTCATCGGCGTCATCGACGCGGACAGCCGCCGCTACTACCACCGTGTCCGGTCGGAGCAGGGCTACGACGCCTTCGCCGTCCTGATGGCCGAGATGAGCCTGGCGTTCCGGCCCGCGCTCCACATCCTGGACGGCACCGCGGCGTTCGTCGACGGCGGCCCGTCGAGCGGCAAGGTGGTCCACCCGCGCCTCGTCATCGCCTCGCGGGACCTCCTCGCGACCGACGTGGCCGGGCTGGCGGTCCTGCGCCAGCACGGCACCCTGGCGGCGATCCAGGACCTCTCACCCTGGGCCCAGCCGAAGATCCGCCACGGAGCGGCGTTGGGGCTCGGCGCCGCGAGCATGGATCGGATCGACGTCCGTGCCGAGGGGATCCAGGAGATCGAGGCCCTCCGGCGCCTGATGGCCTGAGGGCGCCCCGGTCACCTCCGGCGGCGGCGGCCCGCGAGCGCGAAGCAGAGCCAGGGGAGCGTCGCGGCCGCGATCCCGAGCGCCGCGCCTTCCAGAAGGACTCGCGGGGCGATCTGCCC
This sequence comes from Candidatus Rokuibacteriota bacterium, assembly GCA_044867785.1. GTDB lineage: Bacteria > Methylomirabilota > Methylomirabilia > Rokubacteriales > DASRDR01 > DASRDR01. The sequence goes on from JBIOVM010000131.1 coordinate 15,532, forward strand.
GTGGCGGAGGAGCTCCCAGAGGACCCCCCAGTCGCCGGGCTCCACCGACAGGCGGAAGGGGCCGTAGGCCGCGCTCATGCGGAGGTACACGGCGACCCCGAAGGCCACCGCGCTCCCGGCCGCGGCCAGCCATGCGCCGGCCCGTCGCGTCACAGAGCAGCGCTCCGGCCGTCCGCCGAGGTCGCCATCGCTCTCGCTAGAAACGGGCTCCTGGCAGGTCGAGCGGCTCGTACCGGTGCTCGACGCCCGCCGCCGTCAGCCGGACGAGACGGATGCCGGACGGGTCGTCGCCCAGCGGATAGCCTACGGACCCGGTCAAGACCTGCAGCATGTCGCCGTCGCGCGCCTCGTGGTTCCGATGCCAGTGACCGCAGAACACCGCCTGGACGCCGTGCTGCCGGAACAGCTCGATCACCGGCATTCGCCGCGCCCGGGGCACCGCCCAGTAGCCGGGCGGGCGGCCGGGCGGACTGGGCGCCCACGGATATCCGCCGTCGTCCTCCTCCGCGTGCCCCAGGAAGAGCGGCTGATGGGTGAACGCCACGATGTGGGTGGCGCCGGCCCGGCGGGCCTGGCGGAGCGCCTGCTCGAGCCACGCCATCTGGCGGTCGAGCTCGTCCGGCACCCGCTCCGGATGCTGGAGGACGCTGGCGTTCAGCACGACGAAGTGCGCGTCGGCCTCCTGGAAGGCGTAGAAGTCGGGGCCGAAGTCCTCCCGGTAGCGCGTCAGCGTCGCGTGGTCGGGCACCTCGTTGTCGACGCAGACGTCGTGGTTGCCGGGCACCCACCGGATGGGCACGTCGGGAGGCAAGCGGGACGCCACGCGCTTCACCTCGGTCACCTGTCCGGGATCGCCGGCGGCATGGACCATGTCCCCGCAGACGACCGCGAACCGCGGTCGCGCCGCGGCCGTCGCGGCCACGGCGGCTTCGAACCGGCGCGTCTCCTCGTGAAAGTGCGTGACCTTCGGCGCCGGCCGCACATTCATGCCGTGACGCCGATAGCGGGCGATCTCCTCCGGCGTTCGGCCGGACAGGTGGGCGAACTGGCCCAGTTGCGGGTCGGCCATCTGCACGAACGCGAGCGGCGCCCCGCGCCCGGCGCGGCGGTCCCCGCCGACCGGGACGGTCAGCGGCGGCGCCGGAGGGTCAGGCGTCGCCCGGCTCGTCGCGGATGAAGCGGCCGCTCCGGAGGTCCTCGAGCGTCTGCTCGATCTCCGCGCGGGTGTTCATCACGAACGGCCCGTAGCGCGCGATGGGCTCGCCGAGCGGCCGGGCGGCGGCGAGCAGGAACCGGCCGCCGCCGGGTCCCGCCGCGGCCTCCACGACGTCACCGGCGTCGAAGACGACGAGCGCCGGCCCTCGCACGGCCTTCCGCTCCGGGCCGAAGAGGATCTCGCCGTGGTCCAGGTACGCGAAGACGGTGTGTCCCGGCGCCACCGAGTCGCGAAAGGTGGTGCCGGCGGGTAGGGTGACGTCGACGAACTTGGGATCGACGGCCAGCCCCTCGACGGGGCCGCGGTACCGCCCGCCGCCGGCGTCGCCCGCGATGACCCGGATCCGCGCGCCTTCGGGCGTATCGACCTCCGGCAGCTGGTCGCCCCCCAGGTCGCGGTACTTCGGCCGAGTCATCTTCTCGCGCGCCGGCAGATTCAGCCACAGCTGAAGGCCGGCGATCCCCTCGGGGCGGACCTGCGGCATCTCCTCGTGCAGGATGCCGCTTCCCGACGTCATCCACTGGATGTCGCCCGTGCCGATGCTGCCGCGGTGGCCCAGGGAGTCCCGGTGTCGCACCTCGCCCTTGCGGACGATCGTCACCGTCTCGATCCCGCGGTGCGGGTGGTAGGGGAAGCCGGCCTGGTAGTCGGCGGGTCGGACCGACTCGAAGTGGTCCAGCAGCAGGAACGGGTCGAGATGATCGAGCCGGCGGGTCCCGATGCTGCGCCCGAGGTGCACCCCCGCGCCTTCGACCACCGCTTCCGGCGGCGTCACCACCAGCGTCACGCGTCTCGATTCCGACATGTCGGCGCCTCCGATGTGGGCTCTGCTCCATTCGATTGTGCATGGAGGGACGGCGAAACACCAGTGTGCGCCGACCTCGGGCGGCGGGGTCGGCGGCCCCGTGGGCACATCCCGACGCGTCTCCGTCCGCCCGGCGATGCTATCGTACGGTACCGTGCGCGACGCCGTCACCGCGGTACTCCACTTCGGCTCGATTTCCCCCGTGCCGGAGCATCTCGTCCGCCACGTGCGCGCCCGCCGGCGTGGGCGCTCCGAAACACCGGTGGCCGTCGCGCCACCCGAGGAGGGATCAGGACATGAGTGACACGTGGGCGCTCCCGACCGAGGCCCCGCCCTGGGTTCTGCCGACGTTGCTCGGATCGGCGATCGTCGCCTTCTACGCCCTCGCGCTCGACCAGGGGTGGCTCCTCTCGCTCGTCCAGGGCGACCGGGCCTTCGATCTCAACTTGATCCACGAGGCGGTTCACGACGCCCGCCACGTCGCCGGCTTTCCCTGCCACTGAGGGTCGTGCGCTCCTTACGTGATGTGCTCGTGTCGGCGACGGTGGCCGGCCTGATCGCCGGCGGGCTCGCGGCCGTTCTCCACGCCGCCCTCACCGAGTCCGTGATCGATCGGGCGATCGCCGCCGAGGACGCTCGCCACGGGACGGCCGGGCATTCGCACGAGGCACCGGTCGTCAGTCGCCGGGTACAGAAGACCGGGCTCGTCGTGGGCCTGCTGCTCTATGGCGCGATCTGGGGGGTGCTGGTGGGGATGGCCCTCCATGTGACGCGGGGCCTGGCGCCGGTCGGATGGCGCCTCGGGCGGTGGGGGCTCGTCGTCGCGTCGTTGACCGGATGGGCGGTCGCGCTGTTCCCGTTCCTGAAGTACCCGGGCAATCCGCCGGGGGTGGGGGAGCCCGACACGATCGGCTATCGACAGGCCCTGTATGTGGCCTTCGTCGTGCTCTCCGCTCTGGGGCTCTGGCTGGCCGCCGCCCTGCGCCGACGGGCTCGCGGGGGAGCGCCGGGGCCCCGCGGCTGGATCGCGCCCGCCCTCTTCTATGCGGCCTGGGCGCTCGGCCTCTATGCGCTCATGCCTTCGAACCCGGATCCGGTGCCCCTGTCCGCCGAGATCGTCCGTCCGTTCCGTGCGCTGTCGCTGGCGGGGCTCGTCGTCTTCTGGGCCGCGCTCGGGCTGGGTCTCGCGCTTCTGCTGCGCACGGACCCGGCGCCCCGGCGGCGCGTCGCGCGATGACCGCGTCGCTCGCCGGCGCCGCGTGAGCTCGCCGCCTCGCGCGGCAGTCCCCCACGCGCGACCGTGACGCCGCCCGCCGGACTCTCGCTCGACGACCTCGCCATGGCCGTCCGCCTGCTTCGGGGCGTGCCGGCGCTGGTGCGCCGCCCGGTTCGACTCGAAGACGCCCGCCAGATGCTCGGCGGCCGGCTCGCTCGCCGTGAGGCGGACCTGCTGGCGCTCGTTCGCTGCGCGACCGAGTCGGCGGACGCCCCGTATGCGCGGCTCCTGCGCGCGGCGGGCCTGGAGTACGGCGACGTCGAGCGCCTCGTGCAGGACGAAGGGGCGGACGGCGCGCTCGCCACGCTTCTCCGTCACGGGGTCTACCTGACGGTCTCGCGCGGGTCGGCCCGGTGGACGAGGCCGCCCTCGCTCGCGAGCTACTGGACGGCATCGGCCTCGCCGGCCAGGCCGAGCGCGTGATGGTGCTGGCCTGGCGGACCGCCGACCTGATCCACGTGCGGCGTGCGCGACCCCGCACGACGCCTTCCGGCAGATCCTCCACCTCCATGCTCCGGGGGCGTGACTGTCTAGTTGCCGGCGAAGCAGTAGAAGAGCCCGTCGCCGCCCGTGCTGCGCAGGTCGGCCTGGCTGCACCCGCCGTCGGGCCCGCGCGACGGATGGGACGTGTTCCACGACTTGGACGGCTCGTCGTCACGCAGGCCTTGGCGGTCGTGGTGGCCGACCAACGCCGCCCCCTGCGTGCTGCTCGTCCAGTTGCGGCAGGTCCGGTCGTCGCCGGCCGGAAACGCCCGGCCGTCAGCTTGGGAACCGGTCAGGATGTCGTGCCGGTTCGGCGTATCCCCGCGACCATTGACGCTCAGCGCGGTTTGCTTGCTGATCTTGTTGTTGGCGCTGTGAAGGTCGTCGACGTTCTGGGCGATCACTTCGCCCTTGGCGTTCTGCCACGGCCCGCGCCCGATCCGGTCGCGCGCATTGAGGGCCTGCCCGCCGCCAATCGCCTGAGTGCTGAGGTAGGCGTGCCACGTTCGGTTGCCTGCCCCCGCCGCCTGCGCCAGCATCTGGCAGTGCCGGTCGGCGCCCTCGATCCCGCCGAGGTCCGCGCCCTTGCCCGGGCCGGCGCTGGTGATGAAGAAGCTCATGTTGGACTGCTGCGCCTCGACGGGGCCGGTCAGGCCGAGCAGCACGACCGACGCGACCATCACTACGCCCTTCTTCATGCATCCTCCGTCCACCTTTGAGCGTCATGTCGACGGTGACCGATCTGGGTTCCCTGGGTATCACGGTGTTGCGCCGGCGGGAGCGTTCCTCCGCCGGCCGGCTAGAGGTCCTTGACGGTGCAGCCGTACGCGCGGGTCACCGGCGTCTTGACCGGTTGGCCGGCCGCGCGAACGTGCGGACGCGCCCCGGAGCCGGGCCCGGTCGCCATGCTCCCATTCTGCCACGGTCGCTCTTGCGCCCCCCGAGCCGGCCCCGATCCGGGCGACGTCGATTCCACGCGTCCCCGAGCGACTACGGAGTGACGACGCCCAGCGACGTCAGCCGGCCACGCTTGGAGGCGTGAGGGGTCTGCGACGACCGCCTCCGAGGCCGGCGGTATAGTGACTTGGAAGCCGCGTGGCGAAGCGACGCCAGGGCGTTTCCATCGGAGGAGGGATCCATGAGCCGTAGACTCACCAGGAATCTGTTGGCCGTGTCGGCCATCGTGACGCTGGCCACGCTCGCCGCCGCCCAGCAGGGGACGAAGCCGCCGGAGATGACCCCCCAGCAGAAGGCCGAGATGGAGGCCTACATGAAGGCCGGCACGCCCGGCGCGCCCCACCAGGCCCTGGCGGCGACCGCCGGCCAGTACGACCTCAAGATCAAGAGCTGGCACGAGGCCGGGGGACCGGCGATGGAAGACACAGGCACGGCGACCCGGAGCATGATGCTCGGTGGTCGCGTGCTGGTCGAGGAGGTCCGGAGCTCGATGATGGGCATGCCCTACACGGGTCAGGCCATGACGGGCTTCGACAACGTCACGGGCAAGTACTGGTCCACGTGGAACGACAGCATGTCCACCGGCATCATGGTGACGGAGGGCACGTGCGACGCCGGGAAGCGGACCTGCGAGTTCACCGGCAGCTGGAACGATCCCGTCAAGAAGGTCCCCGTGAAGGCCCGCATGACGACCCGCTGGACGTCCCCGACGACCGAGGTCTTCGAGATGTACGGGCCGGGCAAAGACGGCCGCGAGATGAAGATGATGGAGATCACCTACACGAAGAAGTAGCGCGCGGAAGCGCGACCGCTTCGTCGGGGACGACGCTCGACGGCTCTCAGCCGCCCGCGATCTGCGGGAGGAGGTAGACCTCGCTGTCGGCGCCGATCGGCTCGAAGAGCGCGTCCTGGTAGATCTGGCCGTCGATGGCCACCGCGACGCCGCTCTCGAGGTGGGGCGCGAGCGCCGGGTGGAGGTCGCCCAGCTGCCGGAAGAGCTGCTGGACGGACCGCACCGGCAGGTGGAACTCGGCGACCCCTCCGGTCACCTGCGCGAGGTTGCCGACCAGCACCACCCGCGCCATCGGCCAGGCTAGGCCTTCTGGAGGCCCCGCTCCTTGAGGGCCTTGAGCACCTTGGGCGGCGACATCGGCAGCTCGGTGAAGCGGATGCCGGTGGCCTGCTCCATCGCGTTGGCGATGGCGCCGAGCGGCGGGACGATCGGCGTCTCGCCGACGCCGCGTACGCCGTAGGGGTGCTTCGGATTGGCCACTTCGACCAGGATCGCGTCGATCATCGGCACGTCCGAGGCCACCGGCATGCGGTAGTCGAGGAAGCCCGGGTTCTGGAGCTTGCCGTCGGCCCCGTAGATGTACTCCTCGTTGAGCGCCCAGCCGATGCCCTGCACGGCGCCGCCCTGGTACTGGCCCTCGACGTACGCGGGATGGAGGGCCTTCCCGGCGTCCTGGGCCACCGTGTAACGGAGGATGGTCACGCGGCCGGTCTCGGGATCGACCTCGAGATCCACCAGGTGCGTGCCGAGGCTCGGCCCCGCGCCCTGGGCGTTGATGCGCCCGTAGCCCCCGATGGGCCCGCCGGTCTTGCCGGCGATCTTGGCGAAGTCGGCGAGCGACATCGGCTTGGCCTTCTCGGCCAGCGCGCCGAGCGGTCGCACGTGGCCGTCCTTGAACTCGACCTGGTCCGGCGTGGCTTCCCACAGCTTGCAGGCCCGGGCAACGAGCTCGGCCCGGATCTGCTTGGCGGCCTCCACGATGGCCATCGAGCCCGAGAAGGCCGAGCGGCTCCCGCCGGTGAGGAACGTGAAGCCGAGCGAGCCGGTGTCGCCGATGATCGGCCGAACCTTCTCGTACGGGATCCCCAGCTCGTCGGCGGCGACCGAGGCCAGCGAGGCGCGCAGGCCGCCGATGTCCGGGGTGCCGGCCATGAGCGAGACGGTGCCGTCCTCGTTCACGGTGAGCGACGCGCAGGTCTCCCCGCCGATGTTGAACCAGAATCCGGAGGCGACGCCGCGCCCCTGCCACTTCCGGAGCGGCGTGTTCCAGTGCTCCGTCTTCTTGATCGAGTTGAGCGTCTCCTCCAGACCCAGGGGGCCGAACGTCGGTCCGTACGCGGCCTTGGTGCCCTCGCGGGCGGCGTTCATCATGCGCAGCTCGATCGGGTCCAGCCCGAGCTTCTTGGCGATCTCGTCGACCACGCTCTCGACGGCGAACTCCGAGATGGGGGCGCCCGGCGCGCGGTAGGCCGCGACCTTCGGGCGGTTGGAGACGACGTCGTAGCCGATGACGTTGACGTTCTGGATGTCGTACGGCGCGTAGGCGCAGAAGACGCCGGGCTGGACCGGCGAGCCCTGGAAGGCGCCGGCCTGGTACTTGAGCTCGGCGAAGCCCGCCACGAACCGGCCGTCCTTCGTCGCGCCCATCTTGACCCGCACGACGGCGCCCGAGGTCGGCCCGCTGGCCTTGAACACCTCCTCGCGGGACATGACCATCTTCACCGGCCGCTTCGCCTTCCGGGACAGCGCGATGGCCAGGGGCTCGAGGTACACGACCGTCTTGCCGCCGAAGCCGCCGCCGATCTCGGTGGCGGTGACGCGGACCTGCGCGATGTCGAGGCCGAGGAGCCGCGCGCAGTGGGCCCGGACGATGAAGTGGCCCTGGGTGCAGCACCAGAGCTCGGTCGAGCCGTCCTCCGACACGCTGGCCAGCGCAGCGTGGGGCTCGATGTAGCCCTGGTGGACGGGCGCGGTCTTGAACTCCCGCTCGACGACGACGTCCGCCTGCTTGAAGCCGGCCTCGACGTCGCCCAGCTTGATCTCGATCCGCTTGGCGATGTTGGAGGGCCTGTCGGGCTTCGGCTCGACGCCGACCGTGAACATGTCGTCGTGCAGGACGGGGGCGTCCGGCCGCATCGCCTCGACCACGTCGATGACGTGCGGGAGCACCGCGTAGCGCACGTCGATGAGCTTGAGGGCGCGCTTGGCAATGCTGGCGCTGGTGGCGGCGACGGCGGCGACCGCGTGGCCCTCGTAGAGGGCCTTCTCGCGGGCCATCACGTTCCGCACCACGTCCTTGTAGT
>JBIOVM010000132.1:0-29118 GCA_044867785.1 Candidatus Rokuibacteriota bacterium
TTATGTTCCTGGAGTTCCCGACCGGATTGGTGCTCTATTGGCTCGTCAATAACGTGCTCTCGATCGGGCAGCAGTACATGATCGATCGGAGCGCCGCGGCGCCCAGCGAGAAGGGGCGCTCGGGCAGCCCGCCCTCGAGGAACGAGGGCGGCGGGCCGAAGAGCCGGCGTGGCTGGAGATCCCTGGGACGAGCTGCGAGCCGCGGCGACGGCGCTTGAGCTCGAGCTCCCGCCGCGCTTCGAGGCGCAGGCCAGACAATACCTAGAGCTCCTCGCCCGTTGGGAGCGGATCGGTCGCCTCACGGGCTACGCCACCCTGACGCTGCGGATCCGGCACCTCCTGCTCGAGTCGCTCATACTCCTCCGGGCGGTTCCCGGGCCTGGGACGCCCCTGCTCGATATCGGGAGCGGGGCCGGCGTCCCCGGCTTGATCGTGAAGCTCGCGCGGCCGGCATGGGAGGTGACGCTGCTCGAGGCCGGCCGACGCCGCGCGAACTTTCTCCGGGACGTCGTCCGCCAGTTGGGCCTGACGGGAATCGCCGTGAGCGAGGGGCGGGCGGAGGCCCTGAGCGCCGAGCTCGGAAGCCGCTTCGCGACGGCGACGATGCGTGCGGTCTCGCGAGTCGGCGACGCCGGGGCCGTGGCGGCGCCGTTTCTCCGCGCCGACGGCGTGCTGGTCCGGACGCTCGGTCCGGCGGCGGTCCTTCCCCCGTCGCCCGGGCACGTCCGGGAGATCGCCGTCCGGCCGTCACCGGGGGAATTGCCCTGGAGGCGTCGCTTTCTTATAATCCGGCGAGCGGAGCTGGAAGGGGACGTTTCACGTGGAACACACCGGGCTATCCGGGCGCGCGATCGCCGTGGTCAACCAGAAGGGCGGCGTCGGCAAGACGACGACGGCGGTTAGTCTCGCCAGCGCGCTCGCGCTCGCGAACCATCCGACGCTCCTCGTCGATCTGGACCCCCAGGCCAACGCGACCGCCGGGCTGACCCCCGAAGGCACCGCCGCGACCTCGGGGACCATCTACGAGGTCCTGGCGGAGGGGCGGCCTGTCGGGGAGAGCCTTCGGCAGACCGAGGTCCCGGGACTGCTGCTCCTCCCGGGCCACGGGGATCTCGTGGGGACCGAGGTTGAGCTCGCGACGACGCCCCACCGCGAAACCCGCCTCCGCCAAGCCCTGGCTCCCGTGCGGCCACGATTCCGGTACGTGGTGATCGACTGCCCCCCGTCCCTGGGTCTGCTCACGCTGAATGCCCTGGTCTCGGCGGAGGGCGCGCTGGTCCCGCTCCAGTGCGAGTACTTCGCGCTGGAAGGCTTGGCGCAGCTGGTGCGCACGCTCGAGACCGTGCGCGCTCGCGCCAATCCGGCGCTCGAGATCGAAGGGATCGTCTTCACGCTCTTCGATGGCCGCACCACCCTGACGAGCCAGGTGCGCGCCGAAGTCGAGCGCTACTTCAAGGGGCAGGTGTTCCAGACCGTCATTCCTCGTAACGTCCGGCTCTCGGAAGCGCCGAGCCATGGGCGATCGATCCTCCAGTACGATCTGCGCTCGCCGGGAGCGATCGCCTATCTGGAGCTGGCGCGGGAGGTGGTGACACGTGATGAAGCGCGCACTCGGACGGGGACTGGGCGCCCTTCTCCCGCCGGCTGAGGTCGAGGACGGCGGGCGACTCCGCGATCTCGCCATCGAGAGCTTGGTCCCGAACCCGCAGCAGCCCCGCCGCGACTTCGCCGAGCCGGCCCTCGAGGAGCTGGCCCAGTCCATCCGGTCTTCCGGGATCCTCCAGCCCCTGGTTGTGCGACCTCGCGGCGCGCAGTTCGAGATTCTCGTGGGTGAGCGGCGCTGGCGCGCCGCGCAACGCGCAGGGCTGATCCGGGTCCCGGCGATCGTCCGCGACGCGACCGATGCGGAAGCGCTCGAGCTGGCGCTCGTGGAGAACCTCCTTCGCGAGGACCTGAACCCGATCGAGGCCGCCCAGGCCTACCAACGGCTCCTGGCCGAGTTCGGGTGGACCCAAGAGGAGCTGGCGCGCCGCCTGGGGAAGGACCGCTCATCGGTCGCCAATGCGCTCCGCCTGCTGCGGCTCCCGGCGGCGATCCTGGAGGACCTCCGAAGCGGCCGGTTGACGATGGGCCATGCCCGCGCCCTCCTGGGGCTACCGTCCGCCGCGGCTCAGCTCCGGCTCCGCCAGCGCATTCTCACCCAGGACTGGTCGGTGCGCGCGACCGAGGCCGGAGTGCAGGCCCGACGGCCGGGGCGCGTCAAGCTGCGCCGCCGCGCGGCTGACCTGGACGCGCTGGAAGAGGAGCTGCGCCTTGCGTTGGGGACCCGCGTGCGCGTCGTGGGATCGCTGGTTCGGGGCCGCATCGAGCTTCCCTATGCCACGGCCGAGGAGCTCGAGCGAATTCATGGCCGCCTGACGGGCGGACCGACGGCGGCGGAGCTGGAGCGCATCCATGCGCGGCTCACCGACAAGCAAGATTAGAAACCACTAATAGCAATTTAAAACTAATTATGGCCATCGTCGTCGGGTTGAGCGGGGGCGTGGACAGCTCGGTCGCCGCCGCCCTGCTCCGGGAAGCCGGACATGACGTGGTGGGGGTCACGCTGCGAACGACGTCGTGGGAGGAGCCTCACGACGCCGCAGCCCGATTCGGGTCATGCTGCTCGGCTGAGACGGCGGTGGCGGCCCGCCAGGTGGCACGCCGTCTGGCGATTCCGTATTACGTGCTCAACCACGAGCGCGAGTTCGCCGAGCGCGTGATCGCCGATTTCGTCGACGAGTACGCGGCCGGGCGCACGCCGAGCCCGTGCGTCGTCTGTAACCGCGAGGTCAAGTTCGGCACTCTGCTCCAGGGCGCGCTCGCCTGGGACGCCGAGGCGATCGCGACGGGGCACTACGCTCGCATCGCCCCCGACCGGCGGACCGGCCGGACGTTGCTCCTCACCGCGCGGGACCCCGCGAAGGATCAGAGCTACTTTCTGTGGCCCCTCACCCAGGCGCAGCTCGCGCGTGCCCGCTTCCCGGTAGGCGGGCTGACCAAACCGGAGGTCCGCGCGTACGCGCGGGCGCGAGGCCTCGCCACCGCCGCGACGCCCGAGAGCCAGGAACTCTGCTTCGTGAGCGGGGACTACCGCGAGTTCCTCCGCGCGCGGGCGCCGGCGGCGTTCCGCGCCGGGCCGATCTTGGACGGAGGCGGGCGCGAGATCGGCCAGCATGCGGGTCTCGGCAGCTACACGATCGGCCAGCGTCGAGGCCTGGGGCGCCTCGGCCCGGGCGCGACCTACGTGGTGCGTCTGGATCCCGTGCGGAACGCCGTCGTCGTCGGGCCGCGCGAGGCGCTGCGGGCCACGCGCCTGGTGGCCGAGCAGGTCAACCTGATCGGGCTCGCCGCGCTCGAGGCGCCGCTCGACGTGGAGGTGCGGGTGCGCCATCGTGCTCCGCGGGTGCCGGCCCGCGTGCGCCCGGACGCGGGCGGCCGGATCGCCGTGGACCTCCGGGAGCCCCAGTACGCGGTCACGCCGGGGCAATCGGTCGTCTTCTATCAGGGGGAGGTGGTGATCGGCGGCGGCGTCATCGCGCACGCCGCTTGACACTCTTCGGACCCGCGTGGTATCCCCTAGTGGGCTGCTTGCCCCTTTTTTCACAACATCCCCCGCCGCGAGGCTGACATGACACGGAATCGAAGAGTGGTGGGTCTGCCTGCCGCGCTCGCCGCGCCGATCATCCGCGGCCTGGGCGCAACCGCGGGGTGGCTCGGGTTCCCCGTCGCGGCGGACGCCGCAGGCGGGGGTGGGGCGAGCCTGATCGAGGTCAACTGGACGCTCGGCATCCAGCTGATCAGCTTCCTCCTGCTCCTGACCGTCCTCTACAAGTTCCTCTTCCGCCCGCTGACGGCGGCGCTGGCGGGGCGCACCGCCGCGATCGAGCAGCAGCTCGCCGAGGCGCAAGCCGCGCGGGAGGGGGCGCAGCGCGAGATGGCGGCCATGGAGGAGCGCATCCGAGCGGCGCATGCCGACGCCCAGGCGCTCCGCGAGCGCGCTCTCCGCGAGGCGGCGGAGCTGCGCGAGCGCCTCGGCGCGGAGGCGCGGCAGGAGGCCGGGCGGCTGGTCGAGGCGGCTCAGGCGCAGATCGCCCAGGAAGTCCGCCGGGCTCGCGCCGAGCTGCGCGGCGAGGTCGGCACGTTCGCCGTCCAGATCGCCGAGCGCCTCGTCCGGAAGAGCCTCACCGACGACGACCACCAGCGTCTCGTCCGCGAGGCGCTGACTCGGATCGAGCCCGCGTGAAGGCCGACGCCGCCGTCGCGCGCCGCTACGCGCGGGCCCTCCACGCCCTCGCCGGCGAGGCGCGGCGGGCCGAGGCCGTGACGGACGAGCTGGCGGCGTTCGACCAGCTGCTGTCGACGGATCGCGAGCTCAGGGACGCGCTCCTGCGGCCCTGGGTCAAGGCGGCGACCAAGCGCGCGATCGTGCTCGAGGTGGCCGATCGCCTGGGCCTGTCGCCGCTGACGCGCAACTTCCTGGCCCTCGTCGCGCAGCGCCGTCGGCTCGACGCGCTCGGGGAGATCCTCACGGCCTACCGCGCGCGCGTGGACGAGGCCGCCGGGCGCATTCGGGCGCGGGTGCGCAGCGCCGCGCCCCTGTCGGACGGTGAGCGGGCGGGGCTGCGCGAGCGCCTCGGGCGCCGCCTGGGCAAGACGGTGTTGCTGGACACCGAGGTCGACCCACACCTGCTCGGTGGCTTCGTCGCCGAGGTCGGGAGCCGGGTCCTGGACATGAGCGTCGCGGGCCAGCTGTCGGCCCTCAGAGAGCGGATCCTCAAGGGAGCGGGGGGAGCATGATCAAGGCCGGTGAGATCAGCGAGATCATCCGACGCCAGATCCAGGAGTTCGAAGGCGAGACCGACCTCACCGAGATCGGGCGCGTCATCGAGGTCGGCGACGGGATCGCCCGCGTGTACGGGCTCGAGCGCGCGATGGCCGGCGAGCTCCTCACCTTCCCCCACGACATCGTCGGCATGGTCCTGAACCTCGAGGAGGACAACGTGGGCGCGGTCCTCCTCGGCGAGGATCGCGCGATCCGGGAGGGCGACGTCGTGAAGCGGACCGGCCGGATCGCGCAGGTGCCGATCGGTGAGCCCCTGGTGGGCCGCGTCGTGAACGCGCTCGGCCAGCCGATCGACGGCCGGGGGCCGATCGACGCCAAGGAGTTCCGCCCCATCGAGCGATACGCCCCGGGCGTGGTCGACCGCCGTCCCGTGAAGGAGCCGCTCCAGACCGGCATCAAGGCCATCGACGCGATGATCCCCATCGGGCGCGGCCAGCGGGAGCTGATCATCGGCGACCGCCAGACGGGGAAGACAGCGATCGCCGTCGACACGATCCTCAACCAGAAGGGCCAGGGCGTCTACTGCTTCTACGTGGCAGTCGGGCAGAAGCGCTCGACCGTGGCGCAGGTCGTGCGGGTGCTCGAGGAGCACGGCGCCATGGAGTACACGACCGTGATCGCGGCCACCGCCTCCGATCCGGCGCCTCTGCAGTACATCGCGCCGTACGCCGGCGTCACGATGGGCGAGTACTTCCGCGACTCCAAGCGCCACGCGCTCTGCATCTACGACGACCTGTCCAAGCACGCGCAGGCGTATCGGCAGCTCTCGCTGCTGCTCCGCCGCCCCCCGGGGCGCGAGGCGTACCCGGGCGACGTGTTCTACCTCCACTCGCGGCTCCTCGAGCGCGCCGCCAAGCTGAACGACGAGCTCGGCGGGGGGTCGCTGACGGCGCTGCCGATCATCGAGACGCAGCTCGGCGACGTCTCCGCCTACATCCCGACGAACGTGATCTCCATCACCGACGGGCAGATCTACCTGGAGACGGACCTCTTCTACGCGGGAATCCGGCCCGCGGTGAACGTCGGCCTCTCCGTCTCGCGGGTGGGCGGCTCCGCCCAGGTGAAGGCGATGCGCCAGGTCGCCGGCAAGCTCCGCCTGGACCTCGCCCAGTACCGCGAGCTGGCGGCCTTCGCCCAGTTCGGCTCGGAGCTCGACAAGGCGACGCAGCAGCAGTTGTCGCGCGGTCAGCGGATGGTGGAGCTGCTCAAGCAGGGCCAGTACGCCCCCTTGCCCGTGGAGAAGCAGATCCTCGTCATCTATGCCGGCACCCAGGGCCATCTGGACGACGTGTCGGTCGACGCGCTCCGCGCGTTCGAGGAAGCCCTCTACCAGTACGCCGACGGGCGCGGCGGTGCGCAGTTGGCCGAGATCCGCGAGAAGAAGGAGCTCTCCGACGCGCTCCGCGGACAGCTCGACGAGCTGATCGCGGGGGCGAAGGCCGAGTTCCTGGCGTCCCGGGGCGTCGCCAGCGCGGCGTAGCCCGGACACGGCCCGACCCGATGGCGACGCTCCAGGACATCCGGCGGCGGATCCGCTCCGTCCAATCCACCCAAAAGATCACCCGCGCGATGAAGCTCGTCGCGGCGGCGAAGCTCAGGCGGGCGCAGGAGCGCATTCTCGAGGCGCGGCCATACGCATTCAAGATGGCCGAGCTGGTGGGCACGCTGGTGCGCGGGCTGGGCGAAGACAAGCACCCGCTCCTGGCGCGGCGCGAGGGACCGCGGAAGCTCTACGTCGTCGTGACCGCCGACAAGGGCCTGTGCGGCGCCTTCAACTCGAACGTCGCCCGGCGCGCGGCGGAGCTCCTGCGCGGCAGCGCCGATGGAACGGTGGGCGTCCTGACGGTGGGGCGCAAGGGGCGTGACTTCTTCCGCCGGCGGCCGTGGCCGGTGCGCGGCGAGCGGATCGGCTTCCTCGACCGGTTGGCGTTCTCGGACGTCCGGGCGCTGGCCGGCGAGCTGATGGCGGCGTACCTCGGAGACGAGGTCGACGAGGTCTGGCTCGTGTTCAACGAGTTCCGCTCGGTGGCGGTGCAGCGGGTGGTCGCGGAGCGTCTGCTGCCCATCGAGCCGCCCGACGCGGCGGAGGCGGGGGCCGAGGGCCCGGCGGTGGACTACATCTACGAGCCCGACCCGGTGACGATCCTCGCCGCGCTGCTCCCGCGCCACGTGGAGGTGCAGCTCTACCGGGCGCTCCTCGAGTCGGCGGCCGGGGAGCACGGGGCGCGGATGACGGCCATGGAGGCCGCGAGCAAGAACGCCCAGGAGATGATCGGTCTCCTGACGATCCAGTACAACAAGGCCCGGCAGGAGCGGATCACCAAGGAGCTGCTCGACATCGTGGGCGGTGCCGAGGCGCTCCGGGCCAGCGCGGGAGGCTGACGGCGCGCCGGCGCGCCGACCGCGCTCCGGGATCTCGAGGGCGGCCTCGCGCCCATGTGGAACGACTGAGGGGAGACGCGCATGCGAGAGGGACACATCGTCCAGGTGATCGGGCCCGTCGTCGACGTCGAGTTCGAGCCGGGCGTCCTGCCCGCCATCTTCAACGCGCTCGAGGTACCCGGGCTCGAGGTCAAGGACGTCTTCTCCTACAGCCAGAAGCTCGTGCTGGAAGTGGCCCAGCATCTCGGCGAGTCGACCGTGCGCACCGTCGCCATGTCGTCCACCGACGGCCTGGTGCGCGGGGCCAAGGTGCAGGACACCGGCCGGCCCATCTCGGTGCCGGTCGGGAAGGGCACGCTCGGGCGGATCCTGAACATCGTCGGCGAGCCGGTCGACAAGCTCGGTCCGGTGGCGGCCGAGAAGACCTACCCGATCCACCGGCCGGCGCCGTCGTTCGAAGAGCAGTCCACGTCCGTCCAGATGCTGGAGACCGGTATCAAGGTCGTGGACCTGCTCGAGCCGTACACGAAGGGCGGCAAGACCGGGCTCTTCGGCGGCGCGGGCGTCGGGAAGACCGTGCTCATCCAGGAGCTCATCCACAACATCGCCAAGCACCACGGCGGCATCTCGGTCTTCGCCGGCGTGGGGGAACGAACGCGCGAAGGGAACGACCTCTGGCTCGAGTTCAAGGAGTCGGGGATCATCGAGAAGACGGCGCTCATCTACGGCCAGATGACCGAGCCCCCCGGGGCGCGGCTCCGCGTCGGGCTCACCGGGCTCACGGTCGCCGAGTACTTCCGCGACGAGGAGGGACAGGACGTCCTCCTCTTCATCGACAACATCTTCCGGTTCACGCAGGCCGGCTCGGAGGTCTCGGCGCTCCTCGGCCGCATGCCCTCGGCGGTCGGCTACCAGCCGACGCTCGGCACCGAGATGGGCGCGCTGCAGGAGCGGATCACCTCCACCAAGCGCGGCTCGATCACGTCGGTGCAGGCGATCTACGTGCCGGCCGACGACATCACCGACCCGGCACCGGCGACGGCGTTCGCCCACCTGGACGCCACCACCGTGCTCTCGCGCCAGATCTCGGAGCTCGGTATCTATCCGGCGGTGGACCCCCTGGCGTCCACCTCGCGGATCCTGGACCCGCGCATCCTCGGCGAGGAGCACTATCGGACGGCGCGCGCCGTCCAGCTCACCCTCCAGCGCTACAAGGACCTCCAGGACATCATCGCCATCCTCGGGATGGAGGAGCTGTCGGAGGAGGACAAGCTGACGGTGGCGCGGGCGCGCAAGATCCAGCGATTCCTCTCCCAGCCCTTCTTCGTCGCCGAGACGTTCACCGGCGCGCCCGGCAAGTACGTCTCGCTCGCCGACACCGTCCGCGGCTTCCGCGAGGTGGTGGAAGGCAAGCACGACGACCTGCCCGAGCAGGCGTTCTACATGGTCGGCGGCATCGAGGAGGCCGTGGAGAAGGCCAAGCGGCTGCGGGAATAAGGGAGCCGGCGACACGATGGCGGATCGGCTCAGGCTGGAGCTGGCGACCCCCACGCGCCTCGTCGTGTCGGGCGAGGCCGACGAGGTCGTGGTGCCCGGCAGCGAGGGCTCGTTCGGCGTCCTCCCGGGCCACGCGCCGCTGCTGAGCCTCGTCGGCACGGGCGAGGTGATGTACCGCACCGGCCGCGAGGAGCACTATCTCGCCGTGAGCGGCGGGTTCGCCGAGGTCGGCCCGGACCACGTCACGATCCTCACCGAGACCGCCGAGCGTCCGGAGGAGATCGACCCCGCGCGCGCTCGCGCGGCCGGCGACCGGGCCGAGCAGCGTCTCCGAGCCGCCGCCGTCGAGGAGACGGACGTGGATCGGGCGCTGTCCGCGCTCGCCCGGGCTCGGGTGCGGCTCCAGACCGCGGGGCGGCGGCCCGCCGGGGCGGTGACCCCGCCTTGACACCCCCTGGGGCGGGTGGCTAGGCTCGTGCGGGGGTTGCGGGCGCCGAGATGGCACAGCCTGGACTCGTGCGAGTTTGCCTCCGTGACAAGCAGCGCCGAGTGAGCGGGCTCGCGCGCCCGTGGCGCGTGCCTGCCCTGCTCGGGGCGCTCGAAGCCGACCCCGAGACCGTTCCGGAGCTCCTGGTCGCTGCCCAACGCTTCTTCCACGGCCACCCGTTCGCGAGCCCGAGTTACGAGGGTCTGTTCGGCGCGCTGCGGCGCGCCCGGGTCGATCGCCGCTACTCCGAGAAACCGACCGGCCACGGGCTCGCCGTCTTCGACCTCGAAACCCGGCGGGTCCGGGTGGAGGCTCGAGGCATCGGCTGGCGCCGCGGGGGCTGGCTCTACTACCACGACGGGGAGAGGTTCACCCGACGTCGGGTCACGTTCCGGATCCCCGAGTCGTGGCTCGTCGAGGGGATGCCGCCGGACCTGACCCCGCAGCTCGAGTGGAACGACGGCGGGCCGGAGCCGTTCGAGCAGCTGTTCGAGACGGACGAGTAGCGTGAAAGGCCAGCAGGAGATCGCGAACCGCATCGGGGAGGTCATCGCCAAGCGCCTGGTGGGGCGGCGCTTCATCGAGGCGAAGGACGAGACGCGCGTCCGCCAGGCGCTCGCGCGCGTGATCGTGGAGAACCTGACGGCCGAGGAGCAGCTCGACGCCGACGCGCGCCGGCTCCTTCAGGAGCACGCGCGCGACATCCGCGAGAAGGGCCTGGACTACCGGCAGCTGTTCGCGAAGACGCGGGAGAAGCTCGCGCGCGACCGGGGGTTCGTCCTGTGATGAAGTGGAGCCGGGAACGGCTCTTCTACCTGGCCGCGCGCTTGACCGAGCAAGTCCTGGCCCAGGAGGGCGTGGTCGCGCTGAAGCCCGCCGACGACGTCCGGAACGAGATCCTCCGCACGCTCTCGGACGAGACCCGCGTCGAGGAGTCGATCGACGCCGAGGTCCGGAAGATCCTGTCGAGCTACGCGCGGCCCGCCCCGGAAGGCAGCCCGGAGTGGGAGGTCCTCTACCAGAAGACCCGAGACGAGGTCTTTCGGCGCCGGTTCCGCTTGGCGTGAGGCCCGGGCGCCCCACGACGGGGCGCGGCGCGCTCATCCCCCGTTCCCGCGCCCCGAGGAGAGTCGCATGAAGCTCTGCCAGTTCCAGGCGGCCGGCCTGCGTCGCGTGGGCGTCGTCGACGGTGACGCGGTCATCGACATCACGGCGCCTCGCGCCGGCGTCAGCTCGGTCCTGGACCTCGTCACCCGCGGGCGCACCCCGGCCGGGATCGAGCGGCTGGCCCGACGGCTGGCCCGGGCGCCGCGCCGCCCGCGGCACGCGTGGTCGGCGCTGGACCGCGCGCCGCGCGGCCGAGGGGTCGGGCTCCTGCCGCCGATCGACCCTCCCGAGGTGTGGGGGGCGGGCATCACCTACCGGCGGAGCCGCGAGTACTACTCGGAGCACGACACCGGCCAGGCGCACCGGGGCAAGGGCATCTACGACTACGTGTACGACGCCGAGCGTCCGGAGCTCTTCTACAAGGGCTCGGCCGCGCGCTCGGTCGGGCCGCACGCCGCGGTCGGCCTCCGGGGTGACTCCCGGCTCACCGCTGTGGAGGCCGAGCTGGCGGTCGTCGTCGGGGCCGGCGGGGCGATCGTGGGCTACACGGTGGGGAACGACCTCTCGGCCTGGGACATCGAGCGCGAGAACCCCCTCTTCCTCCCGCAATCGAAGATCTTCCAGGGGAGCTTCGCCTTCGGCCCGGTGATCGCGACCCCGGCCTCGATCCCCGACGCCCACGCGCTCACGATCCGATGCGTCATCGAGCGAGCGGGGCAGGCTCTCTACGAGGGCCAGGCCTCGACCGGGGATCTCAAGCGCCGCTGCGAGGAGCTGGTCGACTGGCTCGGTCGCTACAATCCGATCCCACCCGGCACGGTGCTCTCGACGGGCACCGGCATCCTCGTCCCGGACGACCGGGCGCTCGCTCCGGGCGATGTCGTGAGCATCGCGATCGACGGAATCGGCACGCTGCGAAATCCGGTGGCGCGCCTGGCGCGCTGACCCGGTCGGAGGAGGGCCCGCCTCCGGTGGCGTCCGGGGAGAAGCCGAGGCCGACTGACGCCGGAGGCCCCCTGGCGACGAGGATCCGCGTGATCCGGGGGGTCGTCGCGGCGCTGCTGTTGGGATCGCTTCCGGCTCTGGCGCCGGCGCTCGCCGCCGGCAAGGGCGGCGCGGAGGAAAGCGAGCCGGGCCTCGCCCCGCTCGAGGCCGAGCTGCGGCCGACGGCGCCGGTGGAGGTCGATGGCCGGGCGTTGTTCCGCGTGCGCGGCGTGTCGGCATTCCCCGCGCCGGCGCGCGCGGCGGCCATCGCGGGACGGATCGAGGCGCTGGCCGCCGATCCGAGCGTGCCCGCCGACGCCGTGCGGCGCGTCGAGCTCGACGAGGGCACTGGCATCTTCGCGGGCAGACGCCTGCTGATGGTGGTCCAGGATGCCGACGCGACCCAGGAGGCCGTCGAGCGCAAGGTGCTGGCGCTCGTGATCGCGGAGGCGATCCAGACGGCCGTGGCCGATCACCGACAAGCGCGGAGCCGGCCGGCGCTCGTCCGCAGCGCCGTGCTCGGCGGGCTCGCGACCGCAGTCCTGATGGCGGCCGGCGCGTGCGTCGTGTGGCTCGCGAGGCGGGCGCATGTCGGGCTGGAGCGTCGCTACGGCCAGCGGATCCAGGCGGTCGGCATCCAGTCCCTCCACCTCGTCCGCGCGGAGCAGATCTGGGGCGCGGTGCAGCGGCTGCTCGGCGGCGCGCGCGTTCTTGTCCTGCTCGTCCTGGGCGTCCTGTACGTGCGATACGTGCTGGGCCTGTTCCCCTGGACCCGGGGCGCCGCGCGGCGGCTGTTCGCCGACGTCCTGCATCCGCTGGAGGTCATGGGCCGGGGCATCCTTGACTGGATCCCCGACCTGCTCTTCCTCGTGGTCCTGTTCATCGTGGCGCGCTACACGCTGCGGGGCGTCCATCTGGTGCTCGGCGCGGTCGCGCGGGGTGAGATCACGCTGCGCGGCTTCGAGCAAGAATGGGCGGAGCCCACCTACAAGCTGCTCAGGATCGGGGTCATCATGCTCGCCCTGGTCGTGGCGTATCCCTACATCCCGGGGTCGGGCACCGATGCGTTCAAGGGCCTGTCGATCTTCATCGGGGTCCTCCTGTCCCTGGGCTCCTCCTCCGCCATCGCGAACATCATTGCCGGCTACACCATGACCTACCGTCGGGCGTTCAAGCTCGGCGACCGGGTCAAGATCGGGGACACCATGGGCGACGTCACTGAGATGCGGCTGCAGGTCACGCATCTCCGGACGATCAAGAACGAAGAGGTGATCGTGCCCAACTCCGAGATCCTGAGCAACGCCGTGGTCAACTACAGCTCGCTCGCGCGTCAGGGCGGGCTGATCCTCCACACCAGGGTGGGCATCGGCTACGAGACGCCGTGGCGCCAGGTGGAGGCGATGCTCTTGACGGCGGCGGCCCGTACGCGCGGGCTCATGCAAGCGCCCCCGCCCTTCGTGCGCCAGTTGGCCCTGGGGGACTTCGCGGTCACGTACGAGCTCAACGTCTACACGGACAACGCCCAGACGATGAGCGAGATCTACACAGGGCTGCACCGGAACGTCCTCGACGTCTTCAACGAGTACGGCGTGCAGATCATGACGCCCGCTTACGAGGGCGATCCGGAGGTGCCGAAGGTGGTGCCGAGGGCCCGATGGTTCGAGGCGCCGGCCAAGCCCGAGAAGCCGGAGGCGACGTCGCGAGGGTGACGTCCACAATTAGACATTCGACCCATTCCGCCGCTCGCTCGGGTCACGCGTGCCAATTTGCCAGGCCAATGTGGCAGTCATCAAAGATGATTGATTTTGCACAATGCTCAGGAAGTTGCTGTTGCTCGGTATCAATCGATCTAATCTCAAATACCTTCGATCAGGCGGCACGCCGCGTGCAGCGCACCCGCGCACGCCGCCCGGGAGTCGACAGGTGAAGTAGGTTTCGCGCAGGATGCGTAGGCCGGCGGGCCCCTCCCGGGTGGCGAATTCCAATCACCAGGAGGGGAAATGCCTTCATGGGCGCTTAATCCGTTCGCCTCACGCCTGGCCGTCGGAGCACTCCTCGCCGTCCTTCCGTCCGTCGCGGCGGCCGCTACCGCGGTGACCAGCTTCACGCTCATCAACGCCGATACGGGCACCGCGATCACAAACACCTTCCAAGGCGGGACGCTCGACCTGGCCACGCTGCCCACCAGGAAACTCAACATCCGAGCGAACACGTCCCCATCCACGGTTGGCAGTGTCAGGTTCGGCCTCGATCAGACCACGACGTTCCGGATCGAGAACGCGCTGCCCTACGCTCTCGCGGGTAACACCTCCACCGGCGGCTACCATCCCTGGACGCCCAGCCTCGGCACCCACACGGTGTCCGCCACCCCATACTCTGCGCGCGATGGAACCGGGGAAAAGGGCACGGCTCTTGTCGTGACCATGTCGGTTGTCGATTCCAGCGCCGTCGATCTCCCCGAGAGCCCGAGCCCGGCCGCCGATCCCCCGAGCACGCTCGTTGACTCCCCGCCGATCGTGATCGACGGCCGCTCCGGCGTGACCATTCGCGGGGTGCGAATCCAGAACCCCTCGGGACGGTGCGTCCAGATCCGCAATGCGTCAAACATCGTCGTCGAGGACAGCGAGATCGGGCCGTGCGCGGGCAACGGAGTGGAGATCACGAACAGCCACAATGTGACGGTGCGCGACAACTACGTTCACACCGAGCGGAGCGGCTCCAGCAAGATGAATACGGGGCTCGGGGTCCACATCATCACGAGCTCCCAGATCCTGGTGCAGGGCAACCGGTTCGAGAACAACGAGACCAGCGTCTACGGCTACACCCCCGGGCACAGCATTCGGGTCGTCGGAAACTATTCGTTGAACCCGCTCGGCCCCTATCCCCGCGGACAGCACGTGCAGCTCTGGTCCTGTAACAAGAGCGGGCCGCTGGAACAGCGATGCGAAGTCTCGTCGAACTACGGCCGGCTGGATCCAGAGCGGGGGTCCAAGCTCGGCGCGACCCATACCGAGGACATGATCAACATCGGCAAGAGCAACTACGCGCTCATCGAGGACAACTATCTTGTCGGCGGGGATAGCGCGAGCGGATGCGGCATCATCGTCGAAGGGCCGTCGTCCTTCACCACCATCCGCGACAATGTGGTGATCCGCACGGCTCAATGCGGGATCGGCGTCGCCAACGCCGATCACACGGTGGTGGACAGCAACCGAGTGCTGGACACGAACCTCGTCGCCCTCGGTCTGACCACCGGTGGCAACATCGGGATCTACGTCTGGCGCAAGTCCGACAGCACGAACTACTGCTACAACAACACGGTCCAGCGGAACATCGTGAGCAACCGGTTCCCGGACGGACGGTACAACGATCTGAACCTGTCCAGCCGCTGCACGAACACCATCAAGCAGGACAACATCACCGGCGCCGCGGCACGATCTCTCCTGACTCCAGAGTCCGAGAAGCTGCCGCCACCGCCCGAACCGTAGCGTCGAGCGGGGGCAGCGTCCACGCGGATGGCGGGACGGGCGCCCCGCGCGTTCCTGACCTTCGACGTACTCCGACTCGAAGGCCGCGAAGTGGTCGGCCGGCCGGGGACGGATCGCCGCAAGGTCTCGAGGCGCGGGGGGCCTGTTCCACTACTTGACGGGGAGCGCGGGTTGCTGATGCCGTCCACGTCGAAGGGCCGAGAGCGCTACGCGCACGTGGCGGCTGGGTACCAGCGGGCGGCGGTCGAGGCTCCGGGCACGGGAGCCATCAGGACAGTGGCACTCAGAGTGGCATCGATGGGAACCCGGCGGGTCCCGCCGCTGTGGCCAGGGCTGGGGAAGCAAACTCGAAGGGAGACGCGAATCCCACCGAGATCCGATCGAACGGCGGCAGCTGACGCGTCAACGTCGCCACGGCCGTGATCAACACACCGGGCGGGTGCCCCACCGGCGTGTCGTCCTTGGCACTCTTGTGGCGCGCGAGTGGTAAGCGGCGTCCGGCGCCAGGGGCCCTCATCGAGCCGCACACCGCCCGGTGCGGCGGCGCAGGGTCGGGCGCGCGGGATACCAGCAGACGCCGCCGAGGTCCGGGAAACGCGTGTTATACCGCGAGCCTGTTAGGCAATGCGATCGGCCCATGCGTCGTTCGGGCAGCCACCGCCGTGCCACCCGATCCGGGCTAGCGGGGGTAGCCGTCCGGGCTCATTTCAAGCGCATAGGGGCACCCCTCGCGGCACGAGTCCAGCAGGGCGAGCGTGGGGCGGCGTCGGCCGTGGGCATCCAGCCAGGTGGGCGGGGTCAGCCTTCTACTCGCGCCGTACGGACGACGTCACGACCGCGGCCCCGGTGCGTCGGGTCCGGGCGTTTCGTACACCGCCATCCCTCTCCAGCGGTCAACGAGAAAGAAGTGGAGACCGGACCACACGACCCGTTGCTCGGGTGACAGCGGGTGCCGTCGGTCTGAGATATCCTCACCATCCGACACCTGTGGGCGGGTTTCCGCGCCCCGGCGGTCTACCACCACCTCGACGCTGGGATCGTTCGCGAACGTAAGCCGGAGACCCTGGGAAATGACGGGCTGGTTGTCCGCAACCACGATGAGCCAACGCCGAGTGGTGGTGGTCACGCTTCTGATCACCTGATCCGCCCGCCAGCACTGACGGCGGGAAGGTGAGGCCAATGGCCTCGGGGGTGTGGCGGCTGCGAGCTAAGTATGCGAGAATCCGATGGTGCCGAAGGGGGGACTCGAACCCCCACACCCTTGCGGGCACTAGACCCTGAATCTAGCGCGTCTGCCAATTCCGCCACTTCGGCGCCGAGCAGGCGCTAACGCTACCACCGGGCCCGGGACCCGTCAAGGCGAGGAACCCCGCGGGTGAGGAAAGCCGGGCTGGGCGAGAAGCTGATCGCCTCCAACCGGAAGGCCCACCACGCCTTCGACATCCTGGAGATGCATGAAGCCGGCCTCGTCCTCCAGGGCACCGAGGTCAAGGCGCTGCGGGACGGACGTGCCGATCTGAAGGAAGCCTACGCGCGGATCGAGGGCGACGAGGCCTGGCTCCTCGGCTGCCACATCAGTCCCTACGCCCAGGGCAACCGCGCGAACCACGACCCGCTCCGCCCGCGGAAGCTCCTTCTCCATCGCGGAGAGATCAACCGGCTGCTCGGGCGGGTCATGGAGAAAGGGTTGACCCTCGTCCCCCTGCGCCTATACTTCAAGCACGGCCGCGCCAAGGTCGAGCTGGGCTTGGCGCGTGGCCGGAAGACCCTGGACAAGCGGCAAGCGATCCGGGACCGCGAGGAGCGTCGCGAAGTCGCGCGCGCCCTGCGGGAGCGGACGCGCTGAGCAAGGAGGGCACGGGGGCGACCGGTTTCGACGGGGATCACGACGTTCGAGTCAGCACCTCGAGGGCGCCCATCACCTCGTCAAATGGTGGGTCGGCTATAGCTGCCGACAGAGAGCTAGCACTCGCCGCCTAACTAGCGGCGACGTCCGCCCTTCTCGCGCCCGCAGGGGAGGGGGCCGGGCGTCATAATTCTGCAGGCTGGCGCCGGGAGCGGGCCTGGGCAACCCGGCGCGAGACAGAACAGGCTGGTCCGACGACGATCCGGTCCGTGGGAGCGTCGGGCGGACGAGAATCAAATCGCGGACTATGGGTGTAGCGGGCTCGGGCTGACGGTCTTCGGACGCGGGTTCAATTCCCGCCGCCTCCACCATCTCTCCGCCCGATTGCCGGCGTCTCCGACGTCGGAAAGCTTCGGCTTCTTTCGCCCCCGGGCTAAGATGGGACCTCTCCCATGCGCAGGGGGCGCGCCTCGATCTGGATCCTCGGGCTTCTGCTGACCCTTCCGGCGGGCGCGGCGGCGGCCCCCGTCGCCGTCGAGGTCCACACGGTCTCCGGGATCCGCCTCGGGCGCCTCGTGGGCGACTCCCGGGGAGACAGCAGCTACTTCCTCCTGACGGACGTCGCGCGGCTGGCGGGTGCCCAGCCGCGTCGAGGCGCGGGGCGCGATCGGATGAGCCTCATCAACCGGCGGGCGGTCATCCAGCTCACCCGGGACGCCCGGCGGATCACCGTCGATGGCCGCGCCCTCTCGCTGTCGGCCCCGGTGCGCGTGAGCCAGGGGACGTGGCGCGTGCCGGGCGACCTCCTCGTGCGCGCCCTTCCGGCCCTCGTCGGTGCCGGCATCCGGATCGCCCCGAGCGAGACCATCGTGGCCCGGCCGGCGGTGACGGAGCCCGCGAAGCCGGCCGCGCGCCCTGCCGTGGCGGGCCCGCCGGCCGCCACGGTGGTGCCCGCCGTCGCGCCGCCGCGCTCGGCCGCGCCGCCGCCGGTGGGAGCGGCCGCTCCGCCCCCGCCCGAGACCGACAGCCCCGGGCGCGAGGCGCCGGCCGCGCCACCGCGGACGGCGGCCCGCCCCACGCTGCGGTCGACTGGCCGGGTCGAGCTCCGCGTGCGCTCGTATCCGACCTATACGCGCATCGTTCTCGAGGCGGACATCCCCCTCGAGCCGCGACTGGTCGAGACGGAGGGTGGGCTGACCGTCTCGTTTCCCGAGGTGAGCCCCCGCGGCTGGGCGGGGACGCGCATGCTGCGTGATGGCCTGGTCGCGACCGCCGAGCTGGGCGAGGCGCGGGGCGCCGCCGCGCTCGTCGTCGCCTTCGAGCGGCCGCCCGGAGCGCGGAAGGTGTTCCGCCTCGAGGATCCGCCTCGCGTCGTCCTCGACTTCCAGCGTCAGGGCTCGCGCCCGCCACCGGCGCCCGAGGGGCCCGGGCCGGAGCCGCTCCAGACGCTCGTGATCGACCCCGGGCACGGCGGACACGACGTCGGCGCGGTTGGCCCGACCGGGCTCCAGGAAAAGGAGCTCGCGCTCGACATCGCCCGGCGACTGGCGGCGCTCCTACAGGAGGAGCTCGGCGTGCGGGTCGTCCTGACGCGGGGCCGCGACCAGTTCATCGGGCTGCGCGAGCGGACGACCCTGGCCAACCGGGAGCGGGCGGATCTCTTCGTGTCCATCCACGTCAACGCCGCGCCGGTCGCCGCCGCGACCGGCACCGAGACCTACTTTCTCTCGAACGAGGCGACGGACGGGGCCGCGCGGCGGGCCGCGGAGTACGAGAATCGCCTGATCGGGGTCGACGCGGGCCCGCGGAGCGGGCAGCCGGAAGTGCTGCGATCGATCCTCTGGGACCTCGCCCAGTCCGATTTCCAGCAGGAGTCGAGCCGCGTGGCCGAGGCGCTCCAGAACCACCTGGACCGCGCGCTCCGGCGGCCGAGCCGGGGCGTCAAGCAGGCGCCGTTCTATGTCCTCGGCGGCGCCGCTATGCCCGCGGTCCTCGTCGAGATCGGCTTCATCTCGAACCCCCAGGAGGAGCAGCGGCTCCGCGACGACGGCTATCGCGACCGGATCGCCCGCGCGCTGGCCGCCGGGATCGCCGCCTACAAGCGCGGCTACGACCAGCGCGTCGGCGCGCTGGTGAAGCGATGACGCGGCACGACGGCCGGCGGCCCGGCGACCTCCGGCCCGTGCGACTCACGCGGCGCTACACGCGCCACGCCGAGGGCGCGGTCCTGGTCGAGGTCGGCGACACGCGCGTGATCTGCACGGCCTCCGTCGAGGACCGCGTGCCGCCGTTCCTGCGCGGCAGCGGCCAGGGCTGGGTGACGGCGGAGTACGGGATGCTCCCCCGCGCCACGTCCACGCGCACGGGACGTGAGGCCGGGCGGACCGGCGGGCGGACGCACGAGATCCAGCGGCTCGTCGGACGCTCCCTGCGCGCCGTCGTGCAGCTCAACCAGCTCGGCGAGCGGACGATCACGATCGACTGCGACGTCATCCAGGCCGACGGCGGCACGCGGACGGCGGCCATCACGGGCGGGTTCGTGGCGCTGGCCGACGCCGTCCAGCTGCTCCGCGAGGGCGGCCGGCTCCTGTCGGAGCCCGTGCGGGACCTGGTCGCCGCGACCAGCGTCGGGATCGTGTCGGGAGTCCCGGTGGTCGATCTCGACTACCAGGAGGACGCGGCCGCCGAGGTGGACATGAACATCGTGATGACCGGAGCCGAGCGCTTCGTCGAGGTCCAGGGGACGGCGGAGCGCACGGCCTTCGACCAGGCGCAGCTCGACGCCCTGCTGGGGCTCGCCCGGCAGGGCGTGGCGCGCCTGCTCGCCTTCCAGCGCCAGGTCCTCGCCGACCGACGGACGGCCGTCTTCACGCTCGCGTGACGCCGCGGCTCGTCCTGGCCACGGCGAACCCGGGCAAGGTCCGCGAGCTCGCCGCGCTCCTCGACGGCCTCGGCTACCGCTGCGTATCGCTGGCCGACGTCGGCGGCGTGCGGCTGCCGCCCGAGGGGGAGACGAGCTACGCCGACAACGCGCTGGGCAAGGCCCGCGCGGCGAGCGCGGCGACCGGCGACGTGGCAGTCGGGGACGACTCCGGCCTCGAGGTCGACGCGCTCGGCGGGCGGCCGGGCATCGCCTCGGCCCGGTACGGCGGACCGGGGCTGAGCGACCCCGAGCGCGTCAGCCATCTCCTGGCCGCGGTGGCGCCGGCCCCGACTCGGACGGCGCGCTTTCGGAGCCTCGTGGCGCTGGTGGCGCCCTGGGGCGAGGAGGCCGTGGTCGAGGGCGTCGTGGAAGGCACCCTCACGACCGCGCCGCGCGGGACGCGGGGATTCGGCTACGACCCCATCTTTCTCGTTCCGGCGTTCGGGCGCACGTTCGGCGAGCTCTCGGACGCCGAGAAGGCGCGCGTGAGTCATCGCGCCCGCGCCGTGGCTGCGGCGCGGCCGATCTTGGCCCGCTGGGCCGAGCGGCTCGGGCGCCGGGCGTGACCGGCGACGCCGCGCGACAGCCGCGCTAGCGCGTGGGGGTGTCTGGCGGCGCGGGCAGGGGCCGGCGCCGTCGGAGCATCCGAAGGAGCCAGTACGCCCCCGCCGCGGACGCCAGGTGCTTCCACGTGTGCCCGCTCACGCCCGTCAGCGCGAGCACGCCGTGGTCCACGTGCTCGAAGATCTTGGCCAGCCCGTACCAGCCGATCGCAATGACGAGATCGCGCGTGCCCGTGTAGCGGGTCGGGAAGAAGGCGAGGATCAGCGGGACCAGCACCAGGCTCCCGAACTGCACCAGCCCGTAGGGGCGCAGGTCCCCGGCGCCCCGCTGCTCTCCGATGTGCCAGTAGAGAGTGCTCGCCGCGCCCGCGATCACGAGCGGCCAGAGGAGCCACGCCCCGGCCCGGCGGCTGATCCGCTCGCCGACCACGCTGGCCAAGAGCGCCATGAAGCCGATCGTCATGGGGAGGCGGTCCCAGAAGAGGGTCGCGTTGTCGGGCCGCCAGTGATAGTAGGCCGACCCGACGCCGGTGAGGCCGACGCCCAGAAAGAGGAGCCAGTAAGGGCGCCGGTCCTCCGGCGGCGCGAAGGCCGTGCTGCGGCCGGCGCGGCGATCCCGGATCAGAAACATGAGGCCCAGGAGGCCGACCCCGAGGAACGGCAGGTTCGACAGGACGTTGAGAGCATTGGGGATGCCGCCGGCGGGACGCCGGTCCGCGAAGGCGTGGTACGCGGGGTCCTGCGGGATGGGTGGCACCCGCGTCGTGACGCCGACCATCAGGAGGATGAGCACGACCAGCAGCCACCCGCGCCCGCTCGAGGCCCGCGCCGTGGTCCGCTCGTCGCGGCGGGCGGAGCCTGCACGCTGGCTTTGGGGACGCGCGTCGGCCATGGGCGTCTGCAATGGTACGCTCGATTCCCCGTCGCGATCCTCGTCGACCTCGGCGTGCCTCGCCGTACGCGCGGCCAGCGCCCCGCTCCCGGCCTCTCGGCCGGGGAGCCGGCCCGTCGAGGCCGGTCGTGCACGGCCCCGCCGGATCGCGCTCCCCCGCGAGGTGTATAGGTGGAGGTAGGAGGTGGGCAGGTCATGACCGAGCGAATGCCGGTCGGAGAGCTGGACCCGAGGTACAGCAGCGATGGAGTCACGGCGACCCCGTGGACGACGGCGCGCAGGCGGCTGCACACGGCCCAGTCATACTGGCTGGCAACGGCACGTCCGAGCGCGCGCCCCCATGTGACGACGATCGCGGCCGTCTGGCTGGATGGGGCGTCGCACTTCACGACTGGAAGGCGCGAGCGCAAGGCGAAGAACCTGGCCCGGAACGCGAACTGCATCATCACCGCCGGCTGCCATGCCTTCCGAGGCCTCGACGTCGTCGTCGAGGGCAAGGCGATACCAGTGACCGGTGCGGCCGCGCTGCGACAGCTCGCCAGAGCGTACAGGAGGAAGTACGTTCGGCACTTTCGCTTCGAGGTGCGGCGGGGCGTCTTGTATCATCAAGGGAGCCGGATCCTCGCGTATCGACTCGGCGCGACGAAGGCCCTCGGCTTCGGCAAGGGCCGAAGCTCAGTCAAACCCGCTGGCGCCTCTAGGTGTCCTACCGAAGCCCCCCCGAACCCTGGGCCACGGAGTCGGCGATGCTGAACACGGTCGCTTTCGCGAACGCCCTCGCAATACTCACCGCGGCGCTGTACGTGCTGTTCGCCGTCGTGGCGCTGGTGTCGCCACGCGCTTTCCAGGTGCTCTTCGATGCGCAGTTCTTCGGGGCCAACGTCGCGTCGCTCTTCCCGAAGGTCGCGCCATCCGCCGCGTCTCTCGTGACGGTCGTGATCATGATCGCCATGTCGTGGGTGGTGGGCTACGCCTGGGCGTGGCTGTACAACCGGTTCGCACGGGCCGGGTAAAGTCGGAATCACCGACGCGCGAGCCCGGAAGGAGCGGGATCGACCGCGCGAGCGCCCCGGGCCCCCCTCCGCGGGCGAAAGGCGTCGGACCGGCTCGCAGGAGTCACCCCCTCAAGGAGAAGAGGACGGTAGGCGTGACGGGCTCCGAGGCCGCGAGGGCCGGCGAACGCGAGCGCGGTTTTCCCGACGACGGCGAACCGGCGGAGCGGATGCGGGGGCTCGACTGGTCACGGACCCCGGCGCGGGCCTCCGAAAACGTGCCCGCAGAGCCCCGGCGGCTGATCTGGTCGAGCCCGAAGAGCGTGCGGCGCGGTTCGGTCGTGACCGCCGCCCGGCCGGTCTGCGCCCCCGGCGCTCGGCGAGCCGGCCGACGCGGTGGTGTAGGATAGGCCGGTCGGGGCGTGGCGCAGCCTGGTAGCGCGCCTGCCTTGGGAGCAGGAGGTCGGCCGTTCAAATCGGCTCGCCCCGACCACTCCCGCCCGCCTTGGTCGGCCGCCAGCGACGGCGCGGCCGGCGCAGAGCGTCTGCCGCCGCGCGGATCCCGGTCCGCCTGATCTGCGGGGCCCGCGACCCGTCGCTGGGCCCGATCCGCCTGATGCGCCGGAAGATCGGGAACTCGCGCCGGTCGTCCGGTCGCCGCCGGCCACTTCGCCCACGGCGACGGGGGGAGGCGGGGAATCGTGCCGTCCGCGCGTCCCCATTCCGGCCGCAGCGCTACTCCTTCACCCCGGCCAGGGCGAGCTCCCGGACGAGCCGACGCTGGAAGAGGAGGAACAGCAGGAGGAGGGGGAGCATGGCGACCGCCGAGATCGCCATCAGCTCGTTGTACGTGGCGACGTACTGCTCCTGGAACCGCTGGAGGCCGAGCGGCACCGTGCGGAGCCGGTCGTCGTTCACGACGAGGAACGGCCACACGAACGCGTCCCATGTCTCCCGCCACGTGAGCAGGCTGAGCGTCAGCAGGGCGGGCCAGCTGAGGGGCAAGGCGACGCGGAGGTAGGTGCCGAGCTCGCCCGCGCCGTCGATCCGCGCCGCCTCGAGGAGGGAGTCCGGGAGGCGGAGCATGTACTGCCGCATCAGGAACACTCCGAACGCGTCCGCCGCGACGGGCACGATCAGGCCCCGGTAGGTGTTCAGCCATCCCAGGTCGTGCACGATCAGGAAGGTGGGCACCATCAGCACCTCGATGGGCAGCATCAGCGTGCTGAGGACGGCGAGGAAGACCGCGCGCCGCCCGAAGAACCGGTACTTCGCCAAACTGTAGCCGGCCAGCCCGGCGACCAGCGCGTTGAGGACGGTCACCGCGACCGACACCAGGATGCTGTTGACGAAGTAGCGGCCGAAAGCGAAGCGCCCCCAGGCGGCTGCGTAGTTGTCCCACCGCGCCGGGCTGGGGATCCACCGGACCGGGAGGGCGAAGACCTCCTCCAGCGGCTTCAGGGACGTCGACAGCATCCAGCCGATGGGCGCCAGCAGCGCGACTCCGCCGGCCAGCGCGAGCAGGAAGCCCAGCGCGCGCGCCCGGCGTCGTGCCGCCGCCGGCCCGCTAGCCACGGCCGTCCCCGCGGAGCAGCCGGAGCTGGACGAGGGTGGCCGCCATCGTGACGAGCAGCAGGACGATCGACGCCGTGCTCGCGAGCCCCATCTTGAAGTACTGGAAGCCGGTCTGAAAGATGAACAGCGGAAGCACCCGGGAGGCGCCATCCGGGCCGCCGCCGGAGATGACGAGCACGCTCGTGAGGGACTTCGAGGTCACGATGACCGAGGTGGCGGTCACCAGCAGGATGGTCGGCCGGAGCTGGGGCAGCGTGACGAACCGGAGGCGCTGGAGCCAGGAGGCGCCGTCGATCGCGGCGGCCTCGTGGTACTCCGCCGGGATGCCCTGCAGGCCGGTCAGGTAGAGGACCGCGAAGAGCGGCACGAACCGCCACTCGCTGGCCAGGATGAGGCCGGGCATGACGGCGGCCCGGTCGCCCAGCCAGTCGACGGCCGGCAGGCCGACCCAGGCCAGTCCGGCGTTCAGCATGCCGTACGGATGGAGCATGAAGCGCCAGATGATGGCGTGCACGACGACCGGGACGACCGCGGGAATGAAGTAGACGAGCCGGAGGAGGGTGCGTCCCGGCAGCGCCTGGAAGACGAGCGCGAGCGCCAGCGACAGGACCCAGATCGGGACGCAGGTGCCCAGCACGTAGTACAAGGTGGCGCCCAGCGACTGGTGGAACAGCGGGTCTTCGATCAGCGCCCGGTAGTTCCGCAGGCCGACGAAGGTCGGCGGCGCGAGCAGGCTGTACGAGGTAAAGCTCAGCTGGAACGCGCGAAGCATCGGCACGACCTTGAAGACGAGGAGCAGCAGGAGCGCCGGCAGGAGGAACAGGTAGCCCCACGCCTGGCGCCGCGCCCCGGCGGACCACCGGCGGGTCATCGCTGCCGGGCGCTTCTGCTAGTATCGGAGCCGCCCGTGCCGGGGCCGCGCCGCGCGCGTGCCGCGGGGCGCGCGCCAGCCCGATGAGGATCGAGGAGTCGACGTCGGTGACGGCCCCGCGGGCCGGCGACCGCCCGGCCAGGGCGACGGTGGCCGACGCCCTCGCGGGCATCCGGTTCCTGAGGCGGATTCCGGCGATGCTGCGGCATCCCGTCTCCGTCCCCGAGTCGCGGGCGATCCTCCGACAGCGGCTCCAGGAGCGCGCCCCCGACTTCCTCGCGCTCGTCCGTGCCGGTATCTATGCGCGGCCCGGCAGTCCGTACCGGGAGCTGCTCCGGTGGGCCGGGTGCGGGTACGGGGACCTCGAGCGGCTGGTGGCCCGGGACGGCGTGGAGGGGGCTCTCGGCCGCCTGCTCGCCCAGGGCGTCTACCTGACCGTCGACGAGTTCAAGGGCCGGCGGCCGGCGATCCGTGGCGGGCGCGCGATCGAGGTGAGCCCCGATCGGTGCCGGAACGCGCCCGCGACGGCCGACGTCGCCACCGAGACGAGCGGCAGCCGGGGACCGGCGACGTCGTTGCCCACGAGCCTCGCGTTCGTCCGGAGCGGCGCCGTCAACAAGTGTCTCTCGCTCGACGCGCGGGGCGGGCCGTGGCGCTTGGCCCACTGGGACGTGCCCGGTGGCGCCATCACGTCGATCCTGAGCTACAGCATGGGAGGCGCCCCGGCGGAGCGGTGGTTCTCCCCGGTCGACCTCCGCGATCCCGGGCTGCACCCCCGGTATCGGTGGAGCGCCCGCGCGATGCGGTGGGGCAGCCTGCTCGCCGGGCGACCCCTGCCCCGGGCCGAGCACGTCCCCGTCGACGACCCTTGGCCCATCGTCCGCTGGCTCTCCGGCGTGCTCACCCAGGGCGCGACGCCGCTGCTGGTGGCCTACACGAGCCCGGTGGTGCGCCTCTGCCAGGTCGCGCGGGACGCCGGTGTGGACCTCCGTGGCGCCCGCTTCAGCCTCTACGGGGAGCCGTTCACGGACGCCCGGCTCGCAGTCATCCGGGGGACGGGCGCCGACGCGTTCCCGGTCTACGCCGCCAGCGAGTCCGGCCGGATCGGCGACGGGTGCCTCGCCCCGGCGGTCACCGACGACGTCCACCTCCTCGACGATCTCCATGCCCTGATCCAGCCGGGCGACGACGGCGCGCGGCCCGGGCTTCCGGCCGACGCGCTCCTGGTCACGTCCCTTCGAGCCGCGGCGCCCCTCATCCTGCTCAACGTGTCCCTGGGCGACCGGGCCGCGCTGGCCGACCGCGCCTGCGGCTGCCCGCTCGAGCGCCTCGGGTGGACCCGGCACCTGTCGTCGATCCGGAGCTACGAGAAGCTGACGGCGAGCGGCATGACGTTCCTGGACACGGACGTGATCCGCGCTCTGGAGGCCGTGCTGCCCGCCCGCTTCGGCGGCGGGCCCACGGACTACCAGCTCGTGGAGCAGGACGACCGAGACGGCATGTCCCGCGTCGTGCTGCGCGTCCATCCCCGGCTGGGGCCGCTCCCGGCGGAGGCGATGGCGCGCGCGTTCCTCGATGCCATCGGCGCCGGCTCGGGCGTCGAGCGGGTGATGGGCCAGGTCTGGCGGGACGCGGGCGTCCTCCGCGTGGAGCGCCTGGCTCCCATGGCCACGGCCTCCGGGAAGATCCTCCATCTCTCGACCGCGTTCCCGGCCGCCGCGCGGGGCCGCGTCGGGCTCAGCTCCGCGTCGCGCGGGTGAACTCCTCGGCCGCCTGAGCCAGCGCGCGCCGCGGCGGCGCGTCGCCCAGGATGACGCGCTCGATCATGCGAGCGAGCGCGGCCTGCAGCTCGACGTAGTGCCGCGTTCGCGGCATCGGCCGGCCGACCGACAGGTCGTGGACGAAGACGTCGAGGAACGGGATGCGCCGCGCCGCGGGCGTCTCGTACCAACCGCGCACCGGCTGGAGGTATCGCGCGGTGGCCATCCACTCCGCCGGTCGGGTGCTCGCGTAGCGGACGAAGTCCCAGGCGGCGCGCTTCTGATCATCGGATGCCCGAGCGTTCACCGCCCAGCCGTACCAGTACACGACGGTCACCGGGCGATCCGCGCGGATCGCCGGCAGGCGCGCGACCGTGTAGCCGCCCTTCAGCCCGGGGTTGATCTTCTCGATCGAGGCGCCGGCGTTGGGACCGCCGAACGTCATCGCATCCTGCTCGGCGGCGAAGTCCTGGTAGGGAGACGCGATCGTGTTCTGGCTGACGCGCGGCGCGACCGTCGCGCGCCGCCAGACCGAGAGGGCGTGGACGCCCGCCTCGCCGTGGAACGCCGGCCGGCCGTCGCGGATCATCTCGCCGCCCGCCTGGTACACGAGGATGGTGAACATCCGCGCGAGCCAGTGCTCGCCGGCGTAGCGCATCTCCCAGCCCTTCTGGACGATCCGCTCGCCCTGCCGCCGGGTCAACGCGCCGTTGAGCCGGACCACGTCGTCCCACGTCCGGGGCGCGTGCTTCAGGGGATCGAGCCCCGCCTCGCGGAAGAGCCGGTTGTTGATGTACAGGCTGTGCGCGTTCATCTGGTCCGGCACCGCGTAGAGCTGGCCCCCGGCCATCATGGGCTCGAGGAGGCCCGGCAGGTAGCGGGCGGCCAGCCGGTCGACGCTCGTCTCCCCCCAGGCCGCGGGCGGCACCGGGTCGAGCGCGCCCGCCTCCAGAGTCGCCGCGAGCAGGAAGTCCGGCAGCGTGAACAGGGCCGGCGCGGTGCCCGCGGTCAGCCCCACCAGGAGCTTCTGCCAGAGGCCGGAGACCGTCTCGTACTTGATGCTGACGCCGGGCCGGAGCGCCTGGTACTCGGGAATCAGCTTGCCGGCGAGCAGCTCGTTCTTGACGTTCTCGACGCCGTCCCAGTACGCGAGCGTCACCGGGACCGCGGGCGGCGCCCATCGCGGAGCCGGAGCCCCGGCGGCCGGCTGACCCGCGCCCGGGTGGCGGGCGGCGAGCAGGCCCGCGCCGACGAGACCGCTCAGCAGGGCCCGGCGGCGCACGCGTGCGGCCTTCGTACCGGTGGCGCCACCGGGGGCGCCTCCTTCGCGAAGAAAGCGTGGACGCCTGCCCTCGCGTCTTCCGTGCGGAGCGCCGCGTCCGCCAGTCCGAGCATCCGACGGAGCGCCTCGTCCTCGGCGGCGTCCCCGGCGAGCTCGACGGCGTCCTTGAGGAGATGGGGCGCGCGGATCGGCCGCTCGGCGAGCTCGCGCGCCAGGTCGAGCGCCGCGGCCAGCGCCGGGCCGGGCGGGACGACGCGGGTCACGCGGCCCCCGGCGCGGGCGATTTCCGCGTCGATCGGCTCACCGATGCACATCGGCTCCTTGGTGCCTCGCGCACCCGCCGAGCGATTCGGACCCTCCCGGCGCTCCCGTGAGGACAGCCGGCGCGACCTCCGGCCCGGCAAGCTGCGCGTCGGCGCCGGCGATCCGGATGTCGCAGCATGCCGCGAGCGAGGCCTCCGCCGATCGCGAGGCCGTTCAGCGAGGCGACCGTCGACTTCGGGAAGTCGGCGAGCCGGCTGTACGCCCCGGTCTCCGCGAGCGAGCGTCTTCCGCGCCACGTCGTCCGGGACCGACGGGAACTCGCCGCGTCCCACCCCGCGATGCCGCGCCCATTTCTCGGTCCTGGTCCCGTGCCTCGTCACCCCCGCGTGCCCCTCGGCCGACGCGTCCGAACGATCGCAGGGCCGGCAAGACAATAGCCCGTCACCGGCGGGGCCGGCAAGCGACCGGCCGGCACCACGTCGTTGCCCCGAGGATCCGAAGGCCGCCACCGCCCGCAGCGCGGCGCGCAACGGGCAGAGTGATCGTCGCGCGCGGTATTGGTGTACGCTAAGCCACTGTAATTCCTGCACGCGCCTGTAGCTCAGTCGGATAGAGCAACGGCCTTCTAAGCCGTGGGTCGGGGGTTCGATTCCCTCCAGGCGCGCCAACTTTTTCACGCACTTCCGCAGTGCCTTCGCCGGCCCCGTCCCGTAATTGTCCGGGTTCTGTCCGGGTTCTCGTCGGGTCCCCGCCTGCGCCACCCGCGCGAGGGGCACCACCTTCGACTCGGTGGGCTGGGCGGCCACGAACTCGGCCAGCTGCGTGGCGGACTGCCGGAGGTCGGCTTCGTTGACGATGTGATACTGGTCGAAGACCGAGCGGGTCTTGTGGCCAGTGATGGTCATGGCCACGCGCTCCACCACCCCGCTGCGGATCAGGTTGCGCGCGACCGTGCGCCGACGTGCTCACCACGACGAGGCAGCCGGAGCTCCACCGGTATTGGACCACCCGCGACCGCGCGGCGAACCGGCGGCTCTTCCGGCTGGTGACCGAGGTGCTCCGTGCGATTCGAGGCCGGGGTCTTCCACCCGAACCCCCGCTGGGCCTGCAAGGACTGCTTGTTCCGGAGCCGCTGCTGGGCGTGGGGTGAGCGGTGAAGCGGGTGCCGGCGGCCAACAGAGACTATTGGCGAACAGGAGGCGTACGCGCGTCGGGAGGTCTGGTCGCAGATTCCGCTGGGATAGTCCGGCGGCGCGCGGCGTGGAGACGTTGAGGCATGCACGGTCCCCGGTGCCATCATGAGAACCCCGCCGCCGGCAA
>JBIOVM010000133.1:0-14940 GCA_044867785.1 Candidatus Rokuibacteriota bacterium
AAGGCCGACCCCGAGATCGGGAAGGTCCTGGCGACGAAGGAGTTCCGGGTCGCGCTGTCCCACGCCGTCAATCGGGATCAGATCAAGGAGTCGGTCTTCCTCGGACTGGGCGAGGCCCGTCAGGGTGTGCCGGCGCCTTGGCACCCCTACTTCCCGGGCGACGAGTTCGCGAAGAAGTACACGCAGTTCAAGCCGGACGAGGCGAACAAGCTACTGGACGGCATGGGCTTGACGAAGAAGGACGCCCAGGGCATCCGGCTCCCGCCGAGCGGGAAGCCGCTGTCGATCGAGCTCTCGGTGGTGCCGGCATTCGCCTCCTGGCCCGACACCGCCCAGCTGATCGCGAAGGACTGGGAGAAGGTCGGCGTCAAGACGGTCGTGCAGATCCGTGAGCGGGCGCTGCACTTCAA
The DNA here is from genome assembly GCA_044867785.1 of Candidatus Rokuibacteriota bacterium. Classification (GTDB taxonomy): domain Bacteria; phylum Methylomirabilota; class Methylomirabilia; order Rokubacteriales; family DASRDR01; genus DASRDR01. The sequence goes on from JBIOVM010000133.1 coordinate 411, forward strand.
GATGCGCGAGGCCAACGAGCTCCAGACCGAGATGTGGAACGAGGACACGACGGCCTTCCCCTTCACCGGCAACGCCAAGCCGGACGTGCGCAACTCGCCCATCCTCACGACGGGGCCGCTCTTCAAGCAGTGGTACGACACCAAGGGCGGGAAGGGCATGGAGCCGCCGGCGCCGATCAAGAAGATCGTCGAGCTCGTCGACACCGCGCGGACGGTCGGGCCCGACGGCCAGGTCAAGGCAGCCCAGGAGCTCTTCCGGATCTGGGCCGACAACCTCTACGAGATCGGCACGATCGGCCTGACTCCGATGGTCCAGGGAGTCGTGGTGGCCAACTCCCGCCTCCGCAACGTGCCCACGACGCTGGGGAACGACTGGCCGCTCCGGAGCCCGGGCAACGCTCGCCCGGAGCAGTTCTTCTTCGCGAGGTAACCGCCCGGCGGTCGGGCCCGGACCTGCCCTCGATGGGGTGGGCCGGGCCCGGCCGGCCGGTTGTCCTCGACCGGATCCCCGCCGACCGCCCGCCGCGTTGCCCCGTACTCGCTAGGCGCGCCGATCGGATCGCTCGACCATGACCCGCTACGTGCTGCGGCGCCTGGTGCTCCTGCCGATCCTCCTGTTCGTCTTTTCGGTCGCGGTCTTCGCCATCGTGCAGGCGCCGCCGGGCGACTTCCTGACCTCGTACATGGCGACCCTCGCCTCCTCCGGCAGCTCGGTCAGCGCCGAGCAGTTCGAGGCGCTCCGGCGCGACTACGGGCTCGACCGGCCGCTCCACGTTCAGTACTGGAAGTGGATCGTCAACGTCCTCGGGGGCAACCTCGGCCTGTCGCTCGAGTACCAGCGGCCCAACACGGAGCTGATCGGCGAGCGGCTGGTCCTGACGATCGTCCTCGCTCTCTTCTCGTTCGTCTTCACGTGGCTGGTCGCCATCCCGGTGGGGATCTACTCGGCCACGCATCCGCGGTCGGTGGTCGACTACGTCATCACCGTCCTCAACTACGTCGGCGTCGCCACCCCCAACTTCATGCTCGCGCTGATCCTCATGTGGCTGGCGTTCGCGTACTTCGATGTCAGCGTCACCGGGCTCTTCTCCCCCGAGTTCGTCGACGCGCCGTGGAGCTGGGCCCGCGTGGGCAACCTCCTGGCGCACATCTGGCTGCCGGCGGTGGTCCTGGGGGTCGCCGGAACGGCCCGGCTCACGCGGGTGATGCGCGCGAACCTTCTCGACGAGATCCACAAGCCGTACGTCGTCACCGCGCGCGCCAAGGGGCTCAGCGAGTGGCGCCTCGTCCTCCGCTACCCGGTGCGGCTCGCGCTCAACCCGCTCGTGAGCACGATCGGCTGGTACCTCCCGGCCCTGTTCTCCGGGAGCCTCATCGTGGCGACGGTGATGAACATCCCCAACATCGGGCCCCTGCTCCTCCGGGCTCTCGTGAACCAGGACATGTTTCTCGCGGGCAGCATTCTCCTGATCTACTGCTTCCTCGCCATCGTCGGCACCCTCATCTCCGACGTCCTCCTCGCCTGGCTCGATCCGCGCATCCGGATGGAGAGTTGACCGAGGTGGAAGAAGCGACCCAGCCACCGGGCCCCCGCGCGCCGCTCACGGGCGTGGTGGACGTCGCCGTCTCCCCGTCGGCGGCCGAGGACCGCGTCTCGCTGGCGTCGAACTGGACCCTCGTCTGGTGGCGGTTCCGGAAGCACCGCCTCGCGATGGCGAGCGCGGTCGTGCTGCTCGGCTTCTACGCGGTGGTCATCTGCCCCGACTTCTTCGCCACCCAGCACCCCGAGGTCACCGAGGCTCGCCTCGCCTTCATCCCGGTCCAGCGGCCGCGGGTGCTCGAGGGGCTGCGCTGGAGCCCCTGGGTGCCCGCCGTCGTCGGGAAGCGCAACGCCACCACGCTCCGCATGGAATGGCAGGTCGACCCCGCCGAGAGAGTGCGCCTGCGCTTTTTCGTCCACGGGTATCCCTACCGTGTGCTCGGCCTGTTCCCGGCGACTCTCCATCTCCTCGGCGCCGCCGACGGTGCGACCGTCGGGCGGGTCCACCTCCTCGGGACCGACCGCCTGGGGCGCGACCAGTGGTCGCGGCTTATGCACGGGACCCAGACGTCGATGACCATCGGCCTCGTGGCCGTCACCCTGAGCGTCGTCCTGGGGGTGCTCCTCGGCGGGGTGTCCGGGTACTTCGGCGGGCTGCCCGATCTCGTGATCCAGCGCCTGATCGAGCTCCTCCAGTCGCTTCCCACGATCCCGATCTGGCTGGCGCTGACGGCCGCGCTCCCCCGCGACTGGACCCCTATCCAGGTCTTCTTCGCGATCACCGTCATCCTGTCCCTGGTGGGGTGGACGACGCTGGGCCGCGAGGTGCGCAGCCGCTTCCTGGCGCTGCGCGAGGAGGACTTCGTGCTGGCGGCCGACCTGGCGGGGTGCAGCCGGGCGCGGATCATCACGCGCCACATGGTCCCCACGTTCCTGAGCCACATCATCGCGACCAGCACCCTCGCCATCCCGGCGATGATCATCAACGAGACCTCGCTGAGCTTCCTCGGCCTCGGGATCCGGCCGCCGGCGATCAGCTGGGGTGTGCTGCTTCAGGAGGCCCAGAACATCCAGACGCTGGCGCTGGCCCCGTGGCTCCTGATCCCGGGGGGCGTGGTGATCCTGTCCGTGCTGGCGTTCAACCTGGTCGGCGACGGTCTCCGCGATGCCGCCGACCCCTACAGCCATTGACGGGCTCGGATTTGACGTCCAGACGACTGGATGACGCGGCGCGCGCGGAAATGTCGGGAAGTGAAAGTCTGACCCCGCTGCTCTCGGTCCGCGATCTGCGGGTGTCGTTCTTCCTCGAGGAGGGCGTGGTCCGGGCCGTCGACGGCCTGAGCTTCGACGTGTTCCCGGGGCAGGTGCTCGGCGTGGTGGGCGAGAGCGGCTGCGGCAAGTCCGTCGCGATGCGAGCGATCCTCCAGCTCGTCGAGCCGCCCGGCCGGATCGTCTCGGGACAGATCCTCTTCCGGTCCGCGGACGACACGACGGTCGATCTGGCCCAGCTCGCGCCCCGCGGGGCGCCGATGCGCGCCATCCGGGGCGCCCAGATCGCGCTCATCCCCCAGGAGCCGATGGCCGCCTTCAGCCCGGTCCACACCGTCGGCGACCAAATCGTCGAGGCCATCCGGCTGCACTGGCGACAGTGGCGCCCCGACGGCCCGTCCCTGACGCGGGCCGACGCGCGGCAGATCACGACCGAGCTGTTCAGGGACGTCGGCATCTCGATGCCCGCCGAGCGCCTGGACGCCTACTCGTGGCAGCTCTCCGGTGGCCTGCGTCAGCGCGCGATGATCGCCATGGCGCTGTCCTGCAAGCCTCGGCTCCTCATCGCCGACGAGCCCACCACGGCGATCGACGTCACGACCCAGGCGCAGGTGCTGAATCTCGTCCGGGAGCTCCAGCGGAAGTACCGGATGTCGGTCATCTTCATCACCCACGACCTCGGGGTCATCGCCCAGATCGCCCGCGAGGTGGTCGTGATGTATCTCGGGCGGGTCATGGAGCAGGGTCCCGTGGACGCCATCTTCCACGGCGCCAAGCACCCCTACACGCGCGCCCTGCTCCGATCGATCCCCGGCCTGCAGGTGACGCCTCGGGTCCCCTTGCCGATCGTCACCGGATCGATCCCGCACCCGTTCAACCGCCCCCGCGGGTGTCCCTTCCACCCGCGGTGCGCCGAGGCTGTGGCAGGCGTCTGCGACGTCCGCGTCCCGGCTCTCCGCCCCGTCGCCGACCACCAGCTGGCGAGCTGCTTCCTCTACCACGACGTGGAGGCCACGTCGTGACCCGAAGGGCGGAAGGCCACCCGATCGACTCCCGCAGCGCCCAGGCGGAGCCGCTCCTCGAGGTCGCCCACCTGCGGAAGTTCTTCCCCGTCCAGAAGGGATTCTCCCGCCGGGTCGTGGCCGAGGTTCGCGCGGTGGACGACGTGAGCTTCGAGGTCCGCGAAGGGGAGACGCTCGGGCTGGTCGGCGAGAGCGGCTGCGGCAAGACCACCACCGCCCGCTGCGTCCTCCGCGCGCTCACGCCCACGAGCGGCCAGATCCTCTTCCGCACCCGCGAGGGCGCGATCGTCGACCTCGCGCGCCTGTCCCGGCGCGAGCTTCGGCCTCTCCGGCCCCAGATCCAGATGGTCTTCCAGGACCCGTTCGGGTCGCTGAATCCTCGGATGACCTTGCTCGACAACGTCGGCGAGCCCCTCCTGGTCAACGGCCTCCGGGACCGGAGGGCCCGGCGGGACCGCGTGGCCGAGCTGCTGCGCCTGGTGGGGATGCGCCCGGAGTACATGTACCGGTTCCCCCACGCCTTCAGTGGCGGCCAGCGACAGCGGATCGGGATCGCGCGCGCGCTGGCGACCGAGCCGAGGCTCGTGGTCGCCGACGAGCCGGTCTCCGCGCTCGACGTCTCCGTGCAGGCGCAGGTGCTGAATCTGCTCCTCGAGCTGCAGCAGCGGCTCCGCCTCACGTATCTCTTCGTCGCCCACGACCTGGGCGTGGTCCGGCACATCTGCGACCGGGTCGCCGTCATGTACGTCGGCCAGCTCGTGGAGATGGCGCCGGCGGCCGCCGTGTTCAGCCGGCCGCGCCATCCCTACACGGCCGCGCTCATGAAGGCCGTCCCGTTCCCGGACCCCCGCGTGCCGAGCGGGAACGTCGCCCTCCAGGGCGAAGTGCCCAACCCAGCGAATCCGCCATCCGGCTGCTACTTTCATCCGCGTTGCCCGTTCGTGGTGGACGTGTGCCGAACGGATCGGCCCGAGCTGCGCCAGGTGGCTCCCGGGCACCTCGCGCGGTGTCACCGCGCGGACGAGCTCATGCTCGACGGAGTGGATCCAATCGCCATGGCGGCCCGCCCGTGAGCGAGCGCGCCACCGCGACCACGCGGCCGCCGTCGCCGCAACGGGCGCTTGTGCGCTCCCCGGCTCGGCGCGATGATCTACGCGGACCGGGCGCGGCCGCGGGTCCAGACCGTCGCCCATGCCGACCGAGGCCCGAGAGGAGACCGCCACGATGACCGCGACGACGCTGCCCCTGATCCCCTCGACCGTGGTGGGCTCGCACGGGCGCGCCGGCTGGTGGCACCTCGGCGTGAAGACCTGGGAGGCCGGAGAGATGGGCCCCGGCGATCTCGACGAGATGCTGGACGACGCCGCCGACACGGCGATCCGGGACATGGAGCGCGCAGGACTCGACGTGATCACCGACGGGGAGGTCCGCCGCCTGGACGGGTACGTCGACTCGTACTACGCCATCATCAAGGGGATCCGGCCGATCGCCGTGCGCCGGAAGCTCGGTCCCTGGGGCTACGACCAGCAGACTCGCTACGAGGCGGTCGGCCGGATCGAAACGCCGGACGGCGGCCTCGGCATCGTGAAGGAGTTCGAGTACCTGAAGGCCCACACGACGCGCGGAGTCAAGGCGACGTGCGCCGGCCCGCTCACGTTCGGCTCGCGCATCCACCCCGGGGCGACCTACACGGGCGTCGTCCAGGTCGCCGAGCGCTTCGCCGAGGTCATCAACCAGGAGCTCCGCGGGCTGGTCGACGCCGGCGCCGCCTTCATCCAGATCGACGAGCCCGCCCGCGGGCACGTGAGCGGCCAGGAGATGGCCCGCCTGTTCAACCTGGCGACGGAAGGCGTCCGCGCGAAGCTCGCCTTCCACGTGTGCTTCGGGAACCGGTTCGGCCGCTCACGCTTCGATCGGACCTACCGGCCGTACTTCCCGGCGCTCCTCGACGCGCGCGCCGATCAGTTCGTCCTGGAGTTCGCCGGCCGGGAGATGGCCGAGCTCGACTTCATCAGCCAGTACGCGGGCGAGGGGCGCGAGCTGGGCGCCGGGGTCATCGACGTCAAGGGCTTCCACCCGGAGACGCCGGAGGAGGTCGCCGACCGGATCCGCCGGGTCCTGAAGGTCTGGCCGGCGGAGAAGCTCTACGTCAACCCCGACTGCGGCTTCGGCTGGAGTCCCCGCTACATGTGCAACGGCAAGATCCGGGCGCTGGCCGCCGGCGCGCGCCTCGTCCGAAAGGAGCTGGGCGCCGGCTGATCCGGTCCCCGCCGTCCTCCACCGCACACGCGGCCGGCGACCCGGTCGCACGACCGGCGGGCCGCGCGAGCGGCCCCCTCCGGGAGGCCCGATGGCACGCACGGGAGCACCCACCGGCACGATGCGCGCGGTCTTCTACCAGGGCGCGGGGACCTTCACCCCGGGCAAGGCGACCATTCCCTCCGCCGGGTCCGGCGAGGCGCTCCTCCGAGTCCGCCGCGTGGGCATCTGCGGGACGGACCTCCACATCTTCCAGGGGCATCTCGACAACCGGGTGCCGCGGGGGGGCATCATCGGCCACGAGACGTTCGCCGAGGTGGTCGATGCGCCAGCCGGGAGCGGTGTCACCGCCGGCGACCGGGTGGTGGTCGAGCCCGTGATGTTCTGCGGGACGTGCCGCGCGTGCCGGATCGGCGCCAGTTACATCTGCTACAACCTCAAGGTCCTGGGGGTCGACCTGCCGGGCGGGATGCAGGAGTACTGGCCGGTGCCGGTGAGTCGGCTCATCAAGGTGCCCGACTCCCTGGCCGACGACCACGCCGCCGTCATCGAGCCCCTCGCCGTCGCGACGCACGACGTGACGCGCGCCGGGGTGAAGGCGGGGGACGCGGTCATGGTCTTCGGGGGCGGCCCGATCGGCTGCCTGATCGCCCTGGTCTGCCGCCATCGCGGCGCGCGGGTGGCCGTCGTCGAGATCAACCCCTTCCGCGTCGACATGCTGCGGCGGCTGGGCCTCGAGGTCGTCGGACCCGGCGTCGATCCCGTCCGCTTCGCAACCGAGTGGACCGACGGCGACGGCGTCGACGTCGCCTTCGAGGTCACCAGCCACCACGCCGCGGTCAAGGCCATCACCGAGGTGGTCCGCGTCTGGGGGACGATCAGCATCGTCGCGATCCACTCCGAGCCGATCCCCGTCAACCTCCATCGCTTCTTCGCGCGCGAGCTCACGCTTCACGGGAGCCGGCTCTACACGCGGGCGGCCTGGGAGGAGGCGATCCGCCTCGGGGCCAGCGGCGCGGTCCCCCTGGCCCCCCTGGTCAGCCGCGTGATCCCGCTCGAGTCCCTGCAGGAAGGCATGGAGACCGTGCTGCGGGGTGGGCCGGTGATGAAGGTGCTGGTCGACGTGACCGCCTGAGAGCTCGGCCGCGACGGTCGGCGCGTGGCCGCGCACGAGGCCCGCGCGGCCCATCCCATCGTCGGCCTCTGACATGATTCCCGTAGCGGCTCGCGCGGCACTGCACGAGTCCGCCAGGAGGAAACGAGCATGAACGCCTTGCATGGTAGGTCATGGCGCCGGGCCCCCCTGGTCCTCGCCGCCATCCTGTCCCTCACCGCTCTCGCCACCCGCGCCCCTGCCCAGCCCGTCTCGGGCGGGGACTTCACGTTCGGGTATTCCTCGAGCTTCGTCGACATCCTCGATCCCCACGTGACCTCGCAGTCGGTGAGTCACTTCATCATGCTGAACGTCTTCGACCCGCTGGTCTCGCTGCGGGCCGATGGGCAGATCTTTCCGGGGCTGGCCGAGTCCTGGACGTCCAGCCCCGACGGGCTCACCTGGACGTTCAAGCTGAAGCCCGGCGTGAAGTTCCACGACGGGACGCCGCTCAACGCCGAGGCCGTCAAGTTCAGCTTCGACCGGATGGTCGATCCCGAAACCAAGTCCCGCCAGGCCGGCGTCGCCCTTCGCGGCTTCTACGACCGCGCGGAGGCGGTCGACCCGATGACCGTCCGGATCGTGCTGAAGAAGCCGAAGGCCTCCTTTCTCACCGTGATCAGCCAGGCCTTCTTCGCGCCGGTGTCGCCCAAGGCCGTGCGGGAGCTGGGTGCGGAGTTCGGTCGGCGGCCGGTGGGGACCGGGCCGTTCAAGTTCGTCGAGTGGGTGCAGAACCAACACGTGAAGCTCGCCCGCAACCCCGACTACAACTGGGGGCCCTCGTACCTCCACAAGGGGCCGGCCCACTTCGCCACCCTGACGTTCCGGCAGATCCCCGACGCCGGGGCCCGGCTGGCCGCGCTGGAGTCGGGCCAGGTGGACGCGATCGACCTGCCCCCGACGCACCAGGTCCAGCGCCTCAGGGCCGACCCGCGCTTCCAGGTGAAGAGCGCGCCGCAGCCGGGCATGCCGTGGGGCTGGCCGATGAACACCAAGCGGGCTCCCACGACGGATCTCAAGGTGCGCCAGGCCATGATCTACGCGCTCGATCGCGAGGGGCTGGTGCGGAGCGTTCACCAGGGAGTCTTCAAGCCGGCCTACGGGCCCCTGACGCCGGCGACCTTCGCGTACAACCCGGCGGTCGAGAAGATGTACCCCTACGACCCGCGCAAAGCGGAGGCGCTCCTGGACGAGGCCGGCTGGAAGAAGGGCGCCGACGGCATGCGGGCCAAGGACGGGGTCCCGCTGGTCATCGAGCACTACGTCTTCTACACGACCGCCGAGGCCGAGTTCGTCCAGGCCGACTTCCGGAAGGTGGGCATCAAGACGAACATCCACCTCCAGGAGGTCGGTGCGGTCAACCAGGTCGCCACCGAGGGCGCGAAGAACAACCTGGCGCCGCTCCCGTTCGCCTCGCTCGATCCCGAGCTGATGTCAATCCTGTTCCACTCGCGCAACGAGGGCAAAGGCTTCTCGTGGACGTTCCAGAACATCAAGCAGGTCGACGAGCTCCTCGACCAGGGCGAAGTCGAGCTGGACCCGAAGAAGCGGGCGGACATCTACGGACGCTTCCAGGTCCTCGCCATGGAGAACGCGCTGTTCCTGCCGGCTTTCGTCCGGGAGACCATCCACGTCTACCGGAGTCAGGTGCAGGACATCCAGTTCAATCGCCGAGGCTACGACGCGTACTTCGCCGAGATGTGGCTGAAGAAGTAGGCTCGCCTCCGGCCGGTCCGACGCCGGCGAGCCGGGTTCCGCACCCGGCTTGCCGGCCCGGCCGGCGGCGCTCGTAGACGTCCGGTGGCCCGCTTTCTCGCCCGGAGACTCGCCAGCACCCTGTTCGTGCTGCTGGGAGTCGCCACCGCCGTGTTCACCCTCATGAACACGCTGCCGGGCGATCCCGCCGCCATGCTGGTGTCGCACTTCGGGGCCTCGGCCAAGGACATCGAGATCCTGCGCGAGCAGCTGGGCCTCAACGACCCGTTCCTGGTCCGGTTCGCGCGTTTCCTCGGCGGCGCCCTCCACGGCGACCTCGGCAAGTCGTTCCAGCAGAACCGTCCCGTGGCGCGCATCCTCCTGGAGAACACGTGGCCGACCGTGGAGCTGGCCCTGGTGTCGGTCGGGATCGCCACGCTGCTCGGGGTCTTCGCCGGCGTGGCCGCGGCCGTGCGGCGAGGACGATGGGCCGATTTCCTGACCATGTTGGCTTCCCTGCTCGGCATCTCGATGCCCGGCTTCTGGCTGGGGTTGATGCTGATGCTGGTGTTCGCCGTCCATCTGCGCTGGGTCCCCGCGCTCGGAGGCCAGGGCTGGTCGGGCATGGTCTTGCCGGCGCTGACGCTCGCGCTCCCCGCCGCCGCCACCGTCGCCCGCCTGACCCGATCGAGCATGCTGGAGGTGCTGGGAGAGGACTACCTGCGCTCGGCGCGGGCCAAGGGGCTTCCGGAGCGCGCGGTCATCTACCGGCATGCGCTCAGGAACGCGCTGATCTCCGTCATCACGTTCGTCGGTCTTCAGTTCGGCCTGCTGCTGGGGGGCAGCGTCGTCGTGGAGTCCCTGTTCTCTCGCCAAGGTCTGGGGCAGCTGGTGGTCGCCGCCGTGTTTGCGCGGGACATTCCGATCGTCCAGGGCTGGTGCCTCCTGATCGCGGCCACCTACAGCGTGGTGAACCTGCTCGTGGACCTCTCCTACGCCCTGGTCAACCCGAGGATCCGCTACGATGGCCGCTAGCGCCCCGCGCCTCGCGGCCGCGGCCGGCCGGCCGTCGCTCAACCGGGGGCTCCGACGCTTCCTGCGACACCGCGGCGCGGTCCTCGGCAGCCTGCTCTTCTTGGCCTTGACGGCGATGGCGGCGTTCGCGCCGTCACTGGCGCCCTACGACCCCATCGCGCAGGATCAGCGGGCATCCCTGAGATCGCCGGGCCCGGAGCATCCGCTGGGAACGGACGTGTTCGGGCGCGACATCCTCAGTCGGGTGATCTGGGGAGGCCGCCAGTCGCTGCGAGTCGGCCTCCTGGCCGTGGCGGTCGGAAGCGCGATCGGCAGCCTCCTCGGGCTCTTGGCGGGTTACTACGAGGGCTGGACCGGGGCGGTGGTCCTGCGTCTCACCGACCTGCTGCTCGCCCTCCCCGGGATTTTGTTGGCCCTGACCATCGTCGCCGCCACCGGTCCGAGCCTCGAGAACCTCATCGTTGCCGTGGGCATCTCCTCGCTGCCGGGGTACGTGCGGATCGTGAACGGCGCGGTGCTCGACGTGAAGACGCGCGCCTTCATCGAGGCGAGCCGGGCCTCGGGGGCCAGCGATCTCCGGCTCGTCGGCCGACACGTGGCGCCGAACGTCCTGGCGCCCGTCATCGTGCTCAGCACGCTCGGCCTCGGCAACGCGCTCCTGATCGCCGCGACGCTCAGCTTTCTCGGCTTGGGAGCCCAGCCGCCGACGCCCGAGTGGGGGGCGATGCTGAGCCAGGGTCGGGAGTTCATCTTCGGCTACTGGTGGATCGCCACGTTCCCCGGCGTCGCGATCCTCCTGGCGGTGATCGGCGCGAACCTGCTCGGCGAGGGGATGCGAGACCTGCTGGACCCGAAGCTCCGCGCCTGAGCGCCCGCCGCGAATCCCGCGCCCGCGACGCGCGACCCCGCATGCTATCCTCGGGCCCGTTCGGCACGCGCCGGCGACGCATCGCGAGGCGAGCGGAGCCCGCAGCACGGTCGGGAGGCAGAGCGTCCATGCGTTTCGCGGGGCGGGTGGCCATCGTGACGGGGGGCGGGGCCGGCATCGGCCGGGCGACGAGCCTCGCCCTCGGCCGGGAGGGCGCGGCCGTCGCCGTCGTCGATCTTCGCGGAGCCGATGCCGTCGCGGCCGAGCTCCAGGCCGCGGGTGCGCGCGGCACCGCGTACGGCGTGGACGTCTCGCGCGGCGCCGACGTCCAGGCGATGGTGGACGACGTGGCCCAGCGGTTCGGGGGAATCGACATCCTCGTCAACAACGCGGGGATCGGCCGGCCGGGCCGTATCGAGGACGTCACCGAGGAGGAGTGGGACCGGACGCTCGCCGTCGACCTCAAGGCGCACTTCCTCACGTGCCGGGCGGTGCTGCCGCACATGCGCCGCCGCCGGAAGGGACACATCGTGAACGTGGCGTCGATCGCCGGCCGCCACGTCAGCCTGGCCAACTCGATCCCGTACACGAGCGCCAAGGCCGCGGTCATCGGCTTCACCCGCCATCTGGCCCAGGAGGTCGGGGCGGACGGCATCCGGGTGAACGCCGTCGCCCCCGGCCCCACCGAGACGGAGCTCTTCGCCGCCGTGCATCCGGCCGGCAGCGCGCGGGCCGCGCGGGTCCGGGAGCGGATCCCGCTCCGCTACGTGAGCACGGCCGAGGAGCAGGCCGCCGTGATCCTCTTTCTCGCCTCGGAGGCGGCGAGCTTCGTCCACGGCGCGATCGTCGACGTCAACGGGGGCCTCCTGTAGCGGGCGGCCCGCCCCGCGGCCCCGGGCGCGCCGGTCAAACTTTCCCGTTGCATGTCGCCCGGCACCGCTTCGACAATGAGGCCTTGGGGCCAGAGGCCATGCGGCCGGCAGGCCGCCCGAGAGTCCTCGAGCCGGAGAGATTCGCAGAAGGGGGAGCCATGCCGCTGTATCTCGACATCCACAACAAGATCGAAGGCCTCACGGCGCCCGCGGTCTCCGACGCCCATGCGGCCGACCTTAAGACCCAGCACAAGTACGGGGTGAACTACCTCCGGTACTGGTTCGACGAGGGCACGGGCAAGGTCTTCTGCTTGGTCGAAGCGCCCAGTAAGGAAGCCGCCGCCGCCGTTCATCGCGAGGCCCATGGCCTCATGGCCGACGAGATCATCGAGGTCAAGGAAGGCGCCTGATCCGCGATCGACCGGAGGATGCGCTGCCCGCAGTGCGAGCATGAGAACCCTCCGGGAGCCCGCTTCTGCAATGCCTGCGGGACGGCGCTCGCCGTCGTCTGCCGCGCGTGCGGGCAGACCAACGCTCCGGGCAGCCGGTTCTGCAGCGCCTGCGGGCAGCCGCTCGGCCCGCGGGAGCCCGTCGTCCCTCCGGTGCGCTTCGATTCGCCCGGCGCCTACACGCCCCCGCACCTCGCCCAGCGCATCATCGCGACCCGACACGCCCTGGAGGGCGAGCGCAAGCTAGTCACGGTCCTCTTCGCCGACACGAAGGGGTCGATGGAGCTCCTGGCGGATCGGGACCCCGAGGATGCGCGCCGGCTGCTCGACGCCGTGCTGGAGCGCATGATCGACGCCGTGCACCGCTACGAGGGCACCGTCAATCAGGTCCTGGGTGACGGCATCATGGCCCTCTTCGGGGCCCCGATCGCGCACGAAAACCACGCCGTGCGCGCTTGCTACGCCGCCCTCCGCATGCAGGAAGACATCGGTCGCTACGGGGACGAGATGCAGCGCACCCTCGGAGTGCCCGTCCAGATCCGCGTCGGCCTGAACTCGGGAGAGGTCGTGGTCGGGTCCATCGGCAGCGATCTCCGGATGGAGTACTCGGCGGTCGGGCAGACGACCCACCTCGCCGCCAGGATGGAGCAGATGGCCAAGCCGGCCTCCGTGCTGTTGAGCGCCGAGACGCTCCGCTTGGCCGAGGGATACGTCCAGGCCAAGGCGCTCGGGCCGGTCCCGGTTCGCGGGCTGGCGGAGCCGGTCGAGGTATTCGAGTTGGTCGGGGCCACGGCCGCGCGGACCCGGCTCCAGGTTGCAGCGGGGCGAGGGCTGACTCGGCTCGTGGGTCGCCAGGCCGAGCTGGGCTTGCTGCGTCAGGCGCTCGACCACGCGCGAGAGGGCCGGGGCCAGGTCGTGGCCCTCGTCGGCGAAGCGGGGGTGGGCAAGTCCCGGCTGGCCTGGGAGATCACGCGCTCGCACCGGAGTCGCGATTACCTCGTGCTGGAGGGCAGCGGGGCGTCTCACGGCAAGACGACGCCGTGGCTGCCCGTGATCGACCTCCTCCGCGCCTATTTCCGGATCGACGAGGGGGACGACGCGCGCACGGTCCGGGAGAAGCTGATCGGCCGGCTCGTTGCGCTCGACGAGACTTTGCGGCCCACCCTCGCCGCCTTCGAGGCGCTCCTCGAGATTCCCGTCGAGGACGCCGAGTGGAGTCAGCTCGACCTCGCCGCCCGGCAACAGCGCACCATGGAAGCCGTCAGGGGCCTGCTATTGCGGGAGAGTCGGGTCCAGCCCCTCCTCCTGGTGCTGGAGGACCTGCACTGGATCGACAGCGCCACCCAGGTCCTGCTCGACAGCCTCGTCGAGAGCCTCCCGGCCGCGCGCATGCTCCTCCTCGTGAACTATCGTCCGGAGTACCAGCACGCCTGGGCCGGCAAGACGTACTACAGCCAGCTGCGGCTGGACCCGCTCGCCCCCGAGACGGCGGAAGGGATGCTCGACGCGCTCATCGGCCCGGGCGCGGAGCTGGCGCCGCTCAAGCGTCTCCTGATAGACCGGACCCAGGGCAATCCTTTCTTCCTCGAGGAAATGGTGCGGAGCCTGGCCGAGACCGGCGCCCTCACCGGCGCGCGCGGGGACTACCGGCTGGCCACCCCCCTGCCCGCCATCCACATTCCGGCGACCGTGCAGGCAGTGCTCGCCGCGCGGATCGACCGGCTGGCCGCCGAGGACAAGCGGCTACTGCAGTTGGCTTCGGTCGTCGGGAAGAACGTGCCACTGCCGCTCCTCCGGGCCATCGCCGACGCCTCGGACCAGGAGCTCCAGCGCGGCCTCGGCCGCCTCCAAGCCGCCGAGTTTCTCTACGAGACTCGCCTGTACCCCGAGTCCGAGTACACGTTCCGGCATGCGCTCACGCTCGACGTCGCGTACGGAAGTCTGCTCCAGGAGCGCCGGCGCGACCTGCACACGCGAATGGTCGACGCGCTCGAGCGCCTGTACCCCGACCGGCTGTCCGAGCAGGCCCTTCGCCTGGCCCATCACGCCTTCCGCGGCGAAGTGTGGGCGAAGGCCCTGAAGTACCTCAAGCAGACCGAGACCGCGGCGCGCTCGAGCCTGGACGCCGCGCTCATCGGCTCGGAGGCCGGGACTCTTTGGTGGAACGGCGACTACAGCCGCGCGATCGAAGTCGGTCAGCGAGACCTGGCCATCGCCGCCGGATTCAAGAACTTCGACTTGAGCATCGTGACCCACCTCCGTCTCGGCCAGGTCCACCACGCCCTCGGGGACTACCGGCGGGCGACGGACCTCTTCCGGCGCACCATCGCGGCGCTCCAGGGAGACCTCGAGCGGGAGCGCTGCGGGA
>JBIOVM010000134.1:0-46232 GCA_044867785.1 Candidatus Rokuibacteriota bacterium
GGTCGATCGGTTCGGGCCGCGCCGGGTGATCCTCGCCTCCATGGCCCTCATGGCGCTCGGGACCGCGCTCGTGAGCCGGGTGGACGGGCCCTGGCAGTTCATCGCGCTCTACGGCGTCGCGATCGCGATCGGCTACACGGGCTGCGGGATCCTGGCGGTCTCGATCCACGTGCGCCGCTGGTTCCCCGTCGAGCGTGGCTTCGTCTCGGCGCTCGTCGCCTGCGGGTTCTCGTTCGGCTACCTCGCGCTCACCCAGGTGGCGGCCCGCTCGGCCGCCACGGTCGGCTGGCGCCAGACGTACCTCCTACTGGCGGCTATCCTGGGCGTCGCCCTCGCGGTCTTCGTCTTCGCGCTCCGCGACGCTCCCCCCGGCCCGGCACCGCCCGACGAGCCCTCGCGCCGCGGGACCCCGTCGCCAGGGACGCCGGCTGGGGACCCGGTCCTCGACCGGCGAGCCGCGCTGAGGTCGCCCGCCTTCTGGGCCATGACCGTCGGCCTGATGGGGTGCGGGTTCACCGACTTCCTGATGACCACGCACCTGGCGCCCCACGCGACGGACCTCGGCATGACGCCGGCGGTGGCGGCGAACGCGATCAGCATCCTGGCGGCGGCCAACGTCGCCGGTCTCCTCGTCGCCGGAACCGTGGCGGCCTGGGTCGGCACCCGCGCGGCGCTCGTCCTCACCTACTCGATCCGGGCGGCCGCGTTCCTCTACCTCCCGCTGGTCGGGGAGCCCTGGCAGCTCTACGTCTTCGCGGGGCTGTTCGGGGCGACGTTCTTCACGACGGCGCCGCTGTCCTCGACGCTGGTAGGCCAGCTCTTCGGCCCCGCGCATCACGGCGCGCTCTTTGGCGTGGCGAACCTCTTCCACGGCGCCGCGGGTGCTCTCGGCGCCTACGCCGGCGGCCTGGTCTTCGACGTCGCGGGCAGCTACCGCCCCATCTTCCTCCTGGCGGGGCTGGTCGTCGTCGGGGCGGCCGGCGTCACGTCGCTGGCCCGCGTCCGGCGCTGATCCATCCCGACAGCAAGCCCGTCGCTCTCCCGACCCGGGACGCGGTGGACATCCGAGTTGGCCAACACCAGGAGACGGTCGAGAATCGCTCGGCGACCGTCCATCGTTCGGAGCTCCCAGGATCGCGCCGCGGCCAACCCGGCGGCAAAGGCGCTTCGTTCCCGGGCCAACCGCCGGAGGGCCGAGCGCAGGCGGCGCGGCTCGACGCGCGCGCCGGGGGCTTCGGCCAGCGGGACGGCCAGGCCCAGCTCCTGACAGCGCCGGGCCAGCGCCGGCTGGTCGCCGAACAGCGGGTACGAGATCATGGGAACCTCGTGAAAGATCGCCTCGTGCGTCGAGTTGAGCCCGTGGTGCGTGATGAAGACGTCCGCCTCGCGAAGCGCCGCCCACTGGTTCGCGTAGTCGAGCACGCGCACGTTCGGCTGCCGGAGCGCGGCGCGCGTGGCGTCGTCGACCCGGTGTCCCCCCAGGCCGATCACCAGGTCGATGCCAAGGTCGACCGATGCTCCCGCGATGACCCGCAGGGCCGACGACGCCACGCTCTCGAAGTACCGCCAGATCACCGTACCGAAGGCCGCGTAGACGCACGCCCGCCGGCTCCGCCGCGGGAACACCCGCTCCGAGTGCGTCCCCCGGAGGGCGGGGGTCAGCGAGCCGAAGAAGGCGATCGGCTCGAGGGCGTCACGGTCCTCGGCTCCGAGGAACTCGAGCGGCTCGGGATAGAGGTTCAGGTAGGGGCTCAGCGCCTCGGCAAACCAGAAGGGGCCGGCGCGCTCGATGCCGTGGATCTCACGGAGGCGCCTCACGGCCGCCCAGCACTCGGGCGAGATGGCGACCCGGGGGTTCGCCCGTAGCGCGGCGACCATGCGAGCGGGAACCGGCGCATGGTTGGGGGACACGTTGACGTACGGAACGCCGAGTCGCCGCGCGATCACCGGTGCGACGACCGAGTAGGTGTCGTACAGGATGAGGGCCGGCGCGAGGGCGGCGACCTCCGCGGCCAGTCCCTCCGCATATGCGCCGGCGAAGCTCACCGAGCGGCTGGGCATCGGAATCGAGGTCGTGTCGACCGTCTCCATGGGATACCGCGCGAAGAGGTCGACGAAGCGGGCACCCGCCCGCTCGACGTCGCCCCGGAAGTCCGCATGAGAGAACACGTGCACGGCCTGGTCACGCGCGCTCAGGCCTTCGATGACGGGCAAGAGGACCTGCAAGTGCCCGACACCGTCCATACAGAAGGCGACGATCGCCCGGGTCATGCCGGGTCACCGAGGTTCGGGCGCTCCGCGAGACGGCGGAGGAGCCCAAGCGATGCATCCACGCGCGCCGGAAGACGCTGAAGAAATACCCTCGTGGTCACGAGGGACGCCACGATCTTCCAGAATCCCAGCGCCTCCGGCGCCGCGGCCGCGGCGGACCGGTATGCGCGCAGAAAGCGCCCCCACGTCTCGGCGGCCATCGGCCAGCGATGGAAAGTGCGCCCCAGGTCGAAGCCGACTGGCGCGATGTCGACCTGCTCGTTGTCGATGATCCGCAGTCGGCCCTGCCCGTCGATCAGCATGTTCTCGGCGCAGAAGTCCTGATGTACGAGAGCGACGCGGGCTACCCGGGGGTCGCCCCGCGCGATCTCGGTCCGGAGTGACGCGACCGCGCCGGCCGAGAGCTGGCCGGTGCTCGCGATGAGCGTCAGGTCCGACTCCGCCGCTGCCCGCCAGGCTCGAGTGCTGGACGTCGGCCGGACGTTCGCCCCAAGGGGCGTGCGATGGAGCCGCCCCAGCAGGGCTCCCGCCTCTTCCGTCCACGTCTCGGCCTGGAGCGGGCTCAACAGGGTCCCCTCGATCCACTCCTCGATCAGGACCGCTCCCTCGTGCGCCACCACGCGCGCGAACGCGGGCTCCAGTCCGGCGTGCAGCGTGAACACGCGGCGAGCGGCCGCGTCGCTGCCGAAGTGTCGGGCCTTGACCCTGCGTCCGTCGTCCAGCTCGACGCGGAAGGCGAAGCGCATGCCCTTTCGCTCCCCGAGCGGCGAGATCAGGACGGTGCTCCGCGGTGTCATTCCGCACCGCGCGAGGGCCCGGTCGATGTCGCGTCTCGGCTTAGACAGTGCGGTCATGCAGACACGACGACGTCCCGGAACCGTTCGCCGAATCGAGGATCGGCATAGGTGCCCCGGCCAAGGATCACCCGGTAGCCGGGGACGGACCCCGCGATCGCGTCGGCCACCGCCGGGGACGGGAAACTTCGGCCGCCATCGAGATCCTCGAAGACCGTCGAGCCGCCGCGCTCTCGCGAGCCACCGTAGAGGTTCCCCAGGAGCAGGTGGACAATCGCCTCGGGATCGAGCCTCTCGGCGGTCCATCCCGTCCGGTCTGCCCGAACCTCGGGGAACACGATCGCACCTAGGGCCGCCGGGCCGCAGCGCTCGACTCCGAGCTGATGGGCTAGCTGGGCGGGGCTCAGGGCGAAGTCGGTCGCCTCGCTCGCGGCGTCGCCAGTTTCCGCCTTCGCCAGCTCATCGAGGGTGTGGAGATACGGCCGCTCCACGGACGGGAGCCCCCGGCGCAGCTCCGGGAACTCGGCCAGCGTCGACGGCCGTACCTTCACGGCGGTGGGCAGGCCACGAGCCATGATCGCGGCCGCGACGGGCCCGGCGAAGGCGCGGTCGTTGGCCATCATTCGCCACTGGCCCGAGCGAAGGAGGTGCAGGGATAGCGTGGTCTTGCCGGCACCCTTGGGGCCGACGATGAGCACGGCCCGGCCCGCGGTCTCGACGGAGGCCGCATGGAGGTCGAGCTCTGTTCGGCGCAGGCGTGTCGCCGCGATCTCCTGGCATGCCCACATGGACGTGAACCGCCACCGGCGCGTCCGCGGATCCCCGAAGAGGTCCACCCGGCCCGGGGTCACCCTCAGGAAGCACGCGCGCTCGGCATCGGCGACGACGGCCCCGTCCGCGATCGGCCAGGCGGGGAACGCCAGCACCTCCTGGTCCAGCGCGAAGCACGCCCGCGGCTCGGCGTCGAGCGGTCGCTGCGCCGCGATCGCCGCGTACGACTCGCTCGAGCTCGACAGGCACACCCGCCAGTCCGCGCCCCGCGGCGCGAGCGCGAAGCAGGGGGTGAGACCTTCCACAAGCCACTCGGCCGCCGTCGCATCGCTCGATCGGATCTCCATGGAGACGGGGCCGCAGGCCAGGACGCACAGGACGTCGCCCGTCGACGTGATGGTCACCAGCGCGCGGCCCGATCGAGCTCCCGCGCCGTCGCCCTGGGCACCGGACGACGGCTCGCCGCCATCGCCCCGCCCCCGCACCGCAAGCTCAAGAGGGCGTGGAGCGCGTCCCACCACCGGGAGGCCACATGGTCGGGACGTGGTTGAAGAAGTTGACCCTCACGTCGCCCGCCGAGGTTCCGCGAAGGACGTACAGCGACCCGAAGCGGCCACGCGACGCGGCCGCGCCTCGGCGGCAGGCGGGGAAGGCTTCACCGCGTCGAGTCTACCGACTGCCAGCCGCACCTGTCCACGCGATTGCGTCATCGTGCCGACCGGCTCCTCATGAAGGATGGATGTCCTGCATCAGCTCCGCCATCATGCCGACGTAGGGACTCGCCCACGCCAGCTCGGGATGCAGCGTCCAGGAGCGATAGAGCTTCTGGTACCGGCGTAGAAGGGCGATCAGCTCTTCCCGACCGATGGAAGGTCGTCCCCAGGCGAGCGCGGTCTGCGACGCCAGCGTCCGGTTCTGGACCGCGAGCGTGCCCGGGACGCGCCTGACGTCCGACAGCCGCGCGACGAAGTAGTCGCTCGCCACCACGTGGCTCATGGCCAGGGGAACGAGGTGTGGCTCGCTCGCGACGGCGTAGTTGTTGGTCTTGCAGAGGTGCCGGTCCGGGCGTCCGAGCAGCCGAGCGATGCGTCGAAGGGCGCCCCGAATCCCCCGGGGCAACTCGATCACCTCGGACGACCACAGGTAGCAACCGACCGGCGGCTCATGAGCCCGCCGCAGGCGGTTCGCCAGGTCCGGGGCCAGCCAGTCGTCGTCATCGATGGGCACGATGATCTGGCCCGGTCCGACCTCGCTCGTAGACGAGCACTCGGCACCCTCGACGCGGCTCCGATTGAGCCGGGCGATCTCGCAGACGCGATGGCGGAAGAGGTGGTAGGGCACGTCGAAGGCGGCATTCCAAGCGTCGTACTTTGGGCGAAAACGGGGCAGGAGGCGCTCCTCGACGAGCCTCCGATCGCCCCAGTCCAGGGTCGAGCGAAGGCACACGTGGACTCGCATCGGATCTCGCTCTCGCCCGATCAGGTATCCTCTGGCGTCGTGAGCCTTGCCGGAGAGAGCGGGAGCCCTGGCCAATCCCGAGCGCGCGCGCAGGCATCGGGGATGGACTCCGGTCCGGACCCGAGCCGCCGACCCGCGTCCGCCACCAGATGAGGGCCGCCCGGGGCGGCTTCTGGCCGACGCGCGAGCAGACGCTCCTGCTGCGGGCGGCGCTCCTCACCGGGCCGCCGGCGATCGCGGCCTACCGATCCTGGCGGCCGATCGCCGTGCTCGATCGGCTCGATCTCGGGTCGCGCCGCCTGCTCCCCCTGCTCGCCCGGAACCTCGAGCACCACGGGATCCGCGATCCCGACCACGCACGGCTCGACGAGATCTGCCGGGAGGCTCGATCCCGGAACGTCTTGCTGATGGCTCGCCTCCGGCTCCTGGTCGCGTCGCTCTTGGAGGCCGGGCTTCACACCATGGTCCTCAAGGGGGCGGCCCTCCTGCTCCTCCGATACTACTCCGAGGTGGAGCTCCGTCCGATGAGCGACCTGGATCTGCTAGTGCCCAGCCACGAGGCCGGGAGAGCGATGGCGCTCCTGCGACGGGCCGGATGGAGTCCGCCGCTCGAGGCCCCGGAACGCGTCGTCCCCGTCACGCACTCGCTCCTCTTCAGAGACACGGACGGCGTCCAGCTGGATCTCCACTGGCACGTCCTCTGGGAATGCTGCGGCCCGGGCATGGACGACGACTTCTGGACAGCGGCCACCGCCACGGCGGTCGACGGAGCGCCGACCAAGGTCCTGTGTCCGGCCGACCAGCTCTTTCACGCGTGCGTTCACGGCGTCGCGTGGAATCCAGTGCCGCCACTCCGCTGGATTGCCGATGCGATGCTGATCCTCCGGGCGACGCCGGACCTCGCGTGGGATCGTCTCGTGCAGCAAGCGCGACGTCGCCGGCTCGTCCTCCCCCTGCTGGGTGGGATCGCGTTCCTTCGGGACGTGCTCGACGCGCCGGTCCCCGACGGGACGCTGGCCGCGCTGCGCGCTCTGCCCGTCTCGTCGCTCGAACAACTGGAGTTCCGCGCCCGCGCCCGGCCCTGGGGGCGATTCGGCGCTCTACCGCGTCTCTTCTGCCACCACATCCGGCTTCGAGAGAACCCCGGTCACCCGCGGGGTCTCCTCGGGTTCCCGCGCTACCTGCAGCGCCTCTACGGGCTTCCCCACCTCCGCGATCTCCCGCCCGAGCTCTGGAAGCGATTCCGACAGAAGTCGGGCGGCCGGCCGCCGAACAATCCTCGCGCCCGCTCGGTCGATCGAGGGTAATGTTGAGAGGGTCGACGGCGGTACCCTTCATGCACGCCACAAAGGAGCAACGGTGAGGAACAACAGCGCGAAGCGGAAGCTCGCCGCCGGGAAGCCGGTGAGCGTCGTCGCCCCCACGTACAGCTCGCCCGGGCTCGTCGAGCTGCTCGGACGCCAGGGCTACGACATGATCTTCATCGACTGCGAGCACGGGCCGCCCAGCTGGGACGCGGTCGAGGACATGGTTCGCGCGGCCGAGCTCTGCGACGTCACGCCCATCATCCGCGTCCAGAGCCACGATCCGTCGACCATCACGCGCGCCTTGGACCGGGGGGCGGGCGGCGTCCAGGTCCCCCACGTCAACACCCGGGCGGAGGCCGAGGCGGTCGTCCGCCACGCCAAGTTCGCCCCGATCGGCCACCGCGGGTTCGCCGGCGGGCGCTCGGCCTTCGGCGAGAAGATGCACGACTACACGCGCCGCGCGAACGAAGAGACGATGGTGGTCGTGATGCTCGAGGAGCTGGACGCGCTCCACAACCTGGACGACATCGTGAAGGTCGAGCACATCGACGTCTTCTTCGTGGCGCCGGGTGACCTGGCCCAGTCCATGGGCCACCCGGGGCAGATGGACCACCCCGCCGTCCAGGCCGCGATCGACGACGCCGTCAAGCGGATCCGGGCGGCCGGGCGGGCGCCGGGCGTCCTCTCCACGCCGGCCACCGTGCGGCGCTACGTGGAGCTGGGCGCGCTCTTCCTCTACGTGGGGCTCGCCTCGGTCCTGGCGCCGGGCACGAAAGAATTCCTGAGCGCCTTCCCGCGCTCCTGAAAGGATACCCACGATGTCGCGAACTCGCCTGACCGCCCTCCTCGCGCTCACGGCCGCCCTGCTGGGCGGCGCCCCCGGGCCCCGGGCCGCCGCTCAGACGGCGCCCGAGCTGAAGACGGACGAGCAGAAGACGCTCTACGCCATCGGGCTCGCGGTGGCCGGCAGCCTCGGAGCGTTCGCGCTCTCGCCGGCGGACCTCGAGCTCGTCAAGGCGGGGATCACGGACGGCGTCCTGAACCGGCAGCGGCAGGTGGATCTGCAGGCCTTCATGCCGAAGATCCAGGAGATGCAGCGGGCCCGCGCGTCGGTGGTGGCCGCGGCGGAGCAGAAGGCGGGGCAGGCGGTCCTGGACAAGGCCGCCGCCGAGAAGGGCGCCACGAAGACCGCGTCGGGCCTGGTGATGGTGCCGATCAAGGCCGGCACCGGCGCCGCCCCGAAGGCGACGGACCGGGTCAAGGTCCACTATCACGGCACGCTGGCCGACGGCTCGGTCTTCGACAGCTCCGTCCAGCGGGGCGAGCCGGCGACATTTCCCCTGAACGGCGTGATCCCCTGCTGGACCGAAGGACTCCAGCTGATGAAGGTCGGAGGGAAGAGCCGCTTCGTCTGCCCCGCGGCCATCGCCTATGGCGACCGCGGCGCGCCGCCCCGGATCAAGCCCGGCTCGACCCTGACCTTCGAGGTCGAGCTGCTCGAGATCGTCAAGTAGGTCGGCCGGCCGGCTCGTCGAGAGGCGCCGCGATCTCCTCGCCGCGCTCCGCGGCCGCGCGGGCGATCACGGAGTTGATCTCGCCGCCCACGAGGAGCGCCATGCTGGAGAGGTAGAGCCAGAGCAGCAGGAGGATCATCCCGCCGATCGAGCCGTAGGTCGCGTTGTAGTTGGCGAACCAGCTCACGTAGGCGCGGAAGCCGAGCGAGGCGGCGATCCAGGCGGCGCCCGCGAAGACGGAGCCCGGCGTCAGCCAGTACCAGCGCTGGCGCACCGCCGGGGCGAAGTGATAGACGAGGTCGATCCCGGTGAGCGTGAGCAGGAGGCCGAGGGGCCACTGGACGAGGCCCCACGCCGTCGTGAAGCTCCCGCCGAGCCCGGCCCAGACCGCGACGGCCCGACCGACGCGCTCCCCGAGCACGAGTGACAGGAGCGCGCCCAGCGCCAGAACCGAGAACGCCACCGTGAGAACGAGTGCCGCCAGCTGCCGTCGCCAAAACGGGCGCGGGCTGGTCACGCCGTACACGACGTTGAGCGTCGTGATGATGGACACCATGCCGCGCGAGGCGCCCCAGAGTGCGATCCCCGCGCCGACCGAGAGGAGGCCGCCGCTGGCTCCCCTCTGGATCTCGGCCAGCGTGTGGCTCAGCAGCGAAGCGGCCTCGGCGGGCAGGAACTCCTGGGCGGGGGCCAACAGCCGGTCCATGAGGTCCCGTCCCGGAAAGAGGCCCAAGAGGGCGGTCAGGAAGAGCAGCGTCGGGAACAGCGCGAAGACGAAGTAGTAGGACAGCGCGGCCGCCCGGTCCATGAGCTCGTCCGTGCCGATCTCGGTCCAGACGCGCGCGGCCAGCTGCCGCGCGGACAGCCCCCCGAGCGACCACGGGGAGACCTTCCGCCGCCCTTGCCGCCAGCCCTGCCCGAGATGCCACAGCGGCCGGCGGGCCTCGTGGACCGTGCTCACCGGGGACTCTCCTCGCAAATGGACGTGACGGCCTCCAGTGTCGCCCGCGGCCGTCCGCCGTCAAGCCGGGGCTGGCGGCGATCGCCAGATCCGGGCACGATGTCCGCATTGCGCGGACCGCAGCCCAGGAAGGCGACCACTGCGAACAGAGAGGAGAGCGCGTCGATGGCCATGTCCCTCACCGTGGGAGGCGTGACCGCAGCGCCGGGTCAGCTCGCGTCCGGCTGGATCGAGGTCCCCGACGGGGTCGACGCCGGCACGCGCGTTCCGGTGACCGTCGCCAACGGCGCGTCCCGCGGGCCCGTTCTGGCGCTGGTCGGCGGCACGCACGGCTCGGAGTACACGTCGATCCTCGCCCTCCAGCGCCTCCGGACCCGGCTGGAGCCCGGCCGGATGCAGGGGGCCGCGATCCTCGTCCACATGGCGAACCCGCCGGCCTTCTATGGGCGGCGCGTCTACTACGGGCCCGACGGGAAGAACCTGAATCGCGTCTATCCCGGCAAGGCCGACGGCACCGTGTGCGACCGGATCGCCCACGCGATCACGCGCGAGGTGATCGATCGCTGCACGCACCTCGTCGACATGCACTGCGGGGACGGCAACGAATGGCTCCGCCCCTACACCTACTGGATCGTGGGCGGCGATTCCCGGGTCGACGCGGAGTCCCGGGAGCTCGCCCTCGCCTACGGGCTCGACCACATCCTGGTCGACCGCGGGCGCCCGCGCGATCCCTCCGCGAGCCTGTTCACCG
This sequence comes from Candidatus Rokuibacteriota bacterium, assembly GCA_044867785.1. GTDB lineage: Bacteria > Methylomirabilota > Methylomirabilia > Rokubacteriales > DASRDR01 > DASRDR01. Next base: position 9,828 of record JBIOVM010000134.1, read on the forward strand.
CCAACACCGCCATCACCCGGGGCAAACCCGCGATCACGACCGAGTCGGGCGGTCTCGGCCAGACGGACGAGCCGTCGGTCGCTGCGCACGAGGCCGGGGCGCGATCCGTTCTCGCTCACCTCGGCATCCTGGGCGGGCCGTCGGCGCGGGTCACCCATCCGGTCTGGATCGATCGCGCCGAGGTCCTCCGGTCCCCGGTGGCCGGGCTCTGGCAGCCGGTGGTCGAACGGATGCAGTCGGTCTCGACGGGTCGGCTGCTGGGTCGCGTCACCGACCCGTTCGGCGCCGTGCTCCACGAGGCGCGGGCGCCGTTCGCGGGCGAAGTGGTCTACGTCGTGGCCACCCCGCCCGTCAACGCCGGGGAGCCGCTCTGCGAGGTCGGTCATCTCGCGGAGACGCCCGGTGTCGCGTAAGATGGCCGCCATGAGCCAATCGAGCCCGGTCGGCGACGGCGCCTGGCGATCGCACTCGGCCTCCACCCGCGTTCCGGAGGCCCTGGGTATGCGCGGCATGGTGGCGTCCGCCCACCCGCGGGCCGCCGTCGTCGGCGCCGCGGTCCTGGAGCAAGGCGGCAACGCGTTCGACGCTGCGATCGCGGTCGCCGCGGCGGAGGGCGTGCTGCTGCCGATGATGTGCGGCCTCGGCGGGGACGCCTTCGTCGTGCTCTACGACGCCGGCCGGCAGGAGCTCCATGCGCTCAACGGGAGCGGCGTCGCGGCCTCGGGCGCCACGCGCGAGCAGTACGCGGCGCGAGGGGAGCGGCTGATGCCGCTCGACGGCATCCACTCGATCGGCGTCCCCGGCGCGCTCGGCGTCTACGAGACGATCTGGAAGCGCTGGGGAAGCCTCCCGTGGGGCGATCTCTGGGCGCCCGCGATTCGCCTCGCCGAGGAGGGCGTCGTGGTCTCCCCGTGGGTGAGCCGCTGGCTCGGGGAGCGGGCCGACGTCCTCCGGCGCTTCCCCCACTCGGCTCGGCTGTTCCTCCCCGGCGGACGGCCTCCGGTGCCGGGCGAGCGCTGGGCGGCGCCGGACCTCGGCCGAAGCCTCCGGGCGGTCGCGCGCGGCGGCGCCGAGGCGCTCTACCGCGGCGAGCTCGGCGAGCGGGTCTTCACCTTCCTCCGGCGGGAAGGCGCGCTGTTCGAGTCCGGCGACTTCGGGCGCCAGCTCGACGAGACGTTCGTCTACCGCCCGATCGCCACGGACTACCGGGGCTTCACCGTCTACGAGACCGGCCCGGTGTCCCAGGGGTTCCTCCTGCTGTCCCAGCTGAACATCCTGGAGGGGTTCGCCCTCGGCGGTCTCGCCCTCCTCGGCGCCGACCGGATCCACCTCCTCGTGGAGGCGAAGAAGCTCGCCTTCGCGGACCGGAACCGCCACGCCGGGGATCCGTCGTTCGTCCGGTGGCCCCTGGAGGAGCTGATCGGGAAAGCCCACGCGGCCCGGCGGCGGGTGGAGATCGACCCCGCGCGCGCCCGGCTGCCCGAGGGCGCGCTGGTCCCCGAGCACGCCGCCGACACGAGCTACTTCGCGGTCGTCGACCGGGCGGGCAACGCGGTCTCGTTCATCCACAGTCTCTCGGCGGCGTTCGGGTCGGGCGTCGTGGCCGGGGACACCGGGATCACGCTCAACAACCGCGTCGGCCGGGGCTTCTCGCTGGACGAGAGCCACCCGAACGTGCTCGGAGCGGGCCGTCGAACGATGCACACGCTCAACGCCTTCCTCGTCTGCCGCGAGGGGCAACCGTGGCTGGTGGGCGGAACGCCGGGAGGCGATCAGCAGACGCAGTGGAGCACCCAGGTCCTCTCGAGCGTGATCGACCACGGGCTGTCGCCGCAGGAAGCCGTGGAGGCGCCCCGCTGGTTCAGCTTCCCCGGGACCGACCCCGTCAATCTCGGTCTCCCGGCGGTCGTCCGTGTCGAGGACCGCGTCTCCGACGCCACCCGCCGGGAGCTCGCCGAGCGTGGGCACGTCATCGAGACGCTCGGGCCCTGGGCGGGTGGAGGCGCGTTCCAGCTGATCCAGGTCGACCACGGGCGCGGCGTCCTGCGCGGGGGCAGCGACCCGCGCCCGGGCGGCCTGGCGCTCGGCCTGTAGATCGCCGGCGCCGCGCTGCGAGCGTCCCCGGCCGATGATCCATCCTGCGCGGCGCCGGTCCGGGTGAAAGGCGCGGCAGGGAGCGGGCAGCGCCGGCCGGTGTTCTACGGCTGGATCCTGGTGGGGACGGCCTTCGTGACGATGGCGGTCGTCGTCAACGCCCGCACCGCCTTCTCGCTCTTCTACCCCTCGATCCTCGACGAGTTCGGCTGGTCGCGGGCCCTGACCGCGGCCACCTTCACGACCGGACTCCTCGCGTCGAACGCCTTCACGCCGTTCCTGGGAGTGCTGATGGATCGGCTGGGGCCGCGCGTGGTCTTCCCGACGGGCCTGGCCCTCATGAGCATCGGGCTCGCGCTGGCCACGGCCGCCCGGGCCCCGTGGCAGCTCCATCTGACGCTCGGCGTCCTCGTCGCGGGCGCCAGCGTTTTCGTGAGCTACATGGGCCACTCGCTCCTGCTGCCCAACTGGTTCGTGCGACAGCGCGGGCTGGCGCTCGGGATCGCCTTCTCGGGCGTCGGGGTGGGCTCGTTCCTCCTCCTGCCGTGGCTGCAGACGCTCATCGGGCGAGTGGGCTGGCGAGGCGCGTGCTGGATGCTCGTCGCGCTGCTCGCCGTCGTCGTGCTGCCGCTCAACGCGCTCGTGCCCCGGCGGCGCCCGCAGGAGCTCGGACTCTTGCCGGACGGCGACGAGGCCGCGGGGCGGGCGGGCGCGCGATCGGCCCCCGAGCACGTGGTCGACCGCGCGTGGGCGGCGACCGAGTGGACGCTCGAGCGCGCGGTGCGGACCGCCCGGTTCTGGTGGGTGTTCCTCGGGTACTTCACGGGCCTCTTCGCCTGGTACGCCGTCCAGGTCCACCAGACGAAGTACCTCCTCGACCTGGGATTCTCGGCGGAGCTCGCCGGGTACGCGCTCGGTCTCGTCGGCTTGACCGGGATCGTCGGCCAGATCGCCTGGGGCCACCTCTCCGACCGTGTGGGCCGCGAATGGGCGTGGACGGCCAGCGGGCTGGGCTTCGCGCTCTGCTATGCGGCGCTTCTCGCCCTGCCGGCCCATCCGGTGACGTGGCTCGTCTACCTGATGGTGGCGGCACAGGGCCTGCTCGGGTACGGCCTCGCCTCGGTCTTCGGCGCGATCCCGATGGAGCTCTTCCAGGGCGCCCGCTACGGCTCGATCTTCGCGGTGCTCAACCTGGCCTCCAACGCGGGGGCCGGGACGGGCCCCTGGGTGGCCGGCCTGGTCTACGATCGGACTGGGAGCTACGCCCCCGCGTTCTGGCTCGCGATCGCGTGCGCCGCGGTGTCGGTCGCCGCGATGTGGCTCGCCGCCCCCCGCAAGGTGCGGCTCGTCGCCGGGCGCGTGCCCCGCTGAGACGACTCCGAGAGGAGCTCACGATGACGGACGGATCGGCCCTCGTGATCGAGTCGCGGCGCGAGCTCGCGCGCTACCCCGCCCTCCTCGGGTCGCTCTTGGCCGGGCTCGACGCCGGCACCTGGCGCGCGCGGCCGGCGCCGGAGGAGTGGGCGCCCGTCGAGATCGTGTGCCACCTGCGCGACGAGGAGGCCGAGGACTTCGGCGCTCGAGTGCGCGTGATTCTCGCCGGCGGGGACGGCTTCGCGCCGATCGACCCGGAGCGCTGGGCGGTGGAGCGGCAGTACCGCGAGGCCGATCCGGCCGCCGCCCTCATCGCCTTCCGGCGGCTCCGGGCGGAGAACCTCGCGCTGCTGGCCGACGCCCGCGCGGAGGACCTGGCTCGGGCGGTCGCCCAACCGAGCGGCGACCTGCTGTCCGGGCTCGATCTCGTCGTGGCGTGGGTGACCCACGACCGCCTGCACCTCCACCAGATCGTCGGGACGCTCGCCCGCGCGTGGGCCGAGCGCTGGGCGCCGCACCGCGCCGCCTACGCCGGCCCGATCCCCTACGAGGGGGCCAGGCCTTGACTCCCGTACGATTGCCCGCTGGCGCCGGGACGAGATGAACGCAAATCGAGGCCTGACCCCGAACCAAGGAGGCTTGGATGGCTGAACGGATCGTTCTCCGCACGGGTGAAGCGCTGGTCGCCGGAGGGCCGCCGGGCACGGCCGCGGAGCCGGAGATCGCGATCGGGGCCCTGGATGGGCCGGTCGGCGTCGCGATGGCCACGCTGCTCGGGGACCAGGTCAAGGGGCACACGCGGGTCTTCGCGATCCTCAACACCGACGTCCAGGTCCGGCCGGCCACCCTGATGGTGAGCAAGGTCACGGTCAAGGGCGAGAAGGCGACCAAGTACACGAACATCCTGATGGGGACCGTGCAGGCGGCCATCGCGCACGGCGTGCTCGACGCGGTTCGCGCCGGCGACATCCCGAAGAGCCAGGTCAACGAGCTCGGGATCATCTGCGCGGTCTGGCTGGCGCCGACCATCGTCGACGTGGCCGATCTCGATCACCGCGTGCTCTTCGACATCCACCGCCGAGGCATGGCCAAGGCCATCGCGAAGGCGATGCGCCACGAGCCAACCATCGACTGGCTGCTCGAGAACCAGGACAAGGTCGTCCACCGCTACTTCCAGATGGGGCTGGACGGCAAGCTCTAGCGGCACGGCCGACGACCGTCGCAGCTCTGCGTCCTCGCTCGCTTCCGGCCCTCAGCGTACCGGAGTACGCCTCGGACCCGAAGCTCGCTGCGTCCTTGACCTGCTCGGTCCTCGGCCGCGCCCCGAGACGGCTGCTCGGCAAGACTGACTCGTCCTTCGACGGGTTTGGCGGTTCAAGGAGTCTAGCGACGGACGACCCGCCTGGTCGCCGGTTCGGCACGGACCGGAGAAGACCGGCGGCGACGTGCCTTCGCACGCACGCGAAGTCGGCTACTACGCGATCGGCGGTAGGATGTCGGGGGTGAGCTTCGTCCAGAGCACGTACTGGTCCTGCCCATTCGAAAGCTTGACGGAGCCCATGATCCCGCCGACGGCCGAGACGGTATACGCGTAGCCCGTGGCGCCGGGCGGCACCGGAAGGTATGTCGGCGGGTCGCCGTCGCGCGCCGTCGTCCAGGCGCCCGTCTGGCCCGTCTCCGTCACGCCCACCGTGAAGCCGGCCCGCCGGCCGGAGCGGCTGGTATGCCGCACGATGTGCGACACGGGGAACGGCCCGATGAGCCGCGCGGCGTTCACATGCGACCACAGCGTGGACCGGCCAAAGGTCGTGGCGTCGTCCTGACCGGCGACACTGCCGTCCTCGAAGACCTGCTGCGCGTAGCCGCGGGCGATCTGGCCGATACCGCCGTCCGGGTACCATCGCACCGCGTACCTTGCGTCGGCAACGTACTGGCCGTAGCCAGCCACATACCCCGACTCCGAGATGTCCACCGCGACCGACTGCGATGTCTGTTCCGGCGTGATGACCCGCAGGCCGTCGGCCAGGGACCATCGGAACGCCTGCCCCTGCCCCAGCTGGGCCGGCCGCTGCTCGAAGGAGCCGACGACCACGCCATGGGTGTTGACCGCGCGACACCACGTCCAGTTGCTCAGGGCCCCCATGTCACGCGGGGCCGCCGTCTCGTTCGCCCAGAACAGCGGGCGCTGGTGTCCGGCACTCAGCCCGTGCCCGGCGATGATGCCGTTGTCCGAGATGGCCGTCGCCTCGAGCCCCGTGTATCCCGGCTGCCCCGGTAACAGCACCACACTCCCATCCCGGTAGATGGCCGCGTTCCCGCCGGTGGTCCCTGCGATGACGCCCAACGCGTTCATGCCATGAGCCGCATCGAGCGGCAGCACCGTCATGCTGTACGCATGGAGATCGTGCGGCATCGATTGCCCTCCCTGGCAGGCGAGGATGTTCGCCTCGACTGTCTACGACGCTGGGCGGATCGACATGGACATCGAGGGAACTCCCGTCACCGAAGTAGCTCGATCATACCGAGCTTTCGGTGCGAGCACACGGCAGGCCGCTACGAGGACGGCATCCTGGGCGCGGGCGGCGCGCCCGTGCGCGTCTCCGCGCGCACGACCTCCACGAAACGCCCGAGGACGGGCGAAGGATTGTCGCGCCGCCAGGCGAGCGCCATCTCCACCTGGGCGGTCGGCTCGCGGGGCACGACGTACGCGACCCCGACGCGGCGAAGCGTTCGGAACGACGCCGGGAGCAGCGCCACGCCCAGGCCGGCGGCGACGAGGCTCACGATCGTGTGGAGCTCGACGGCCTCCTGGCCGACGCGGGGGCTGAATCCGGCCCGCCGGCACGTCGTCACAATCTGGTCGTAGAGGCTCGGGCCGAGGTGCCGGGGCAAGAGGACGAACGGCTCCTGCCCGAGCGCCCGGAGCGAGACGCGATCCGTCCTCGCGAGCGGGTGGCTTTCCGGCAGCGCCAGCACCAGCGGCTCGCGGAAGACGAGCTCGGCGCGGATCGAGTCGTCGGGCACCGGCGGGCGGAGGAAGCCGACGTCCAGGTGCGCCGCGCGAAGCCCCTGGATCTGTTGATCCGTGGGCTGCTCGTAGAGCGACAAGGTCACGCCCGGGAACCGCTCCCGGAACGCCCGCAGCACCCCGGGCAGCACGTTGCAGGACGCCGAGCCGATGAAGCCCACCCGCAGCGTGCCGCTCTCCCCGCGCCCGGCCCGCTGCGTCGCCCGGACCGTCTGCTCGACCTGCTCCACCACTCGCCGGGCGTCGGTGAGGAGCGTGCGCCCGGCCTCGGTCAGCTGGATGCGGCCACGCCCGCGTCCCCGCTGCAGCAGGCGCGCCCCCACTTCCTCCTCGAGCTTTCGGATCTGCTGGCTCAGCGGCGGCTGGGAGATCCCCAGCCGCTCGGCGGCGCGCCCGAAGTGAAGCTCCTCGGCGACCGCCAGGAAGTAGCGGATCCGGCCGAGGTGCATGGCGGGAAGTATAATATACGCCTCGTCTCATTCAAGGCCGAGAACGTATTGGACATTTCTTTACCGGGGTGACTAACTAGCCTGGTGGCGACGGGCCGCGGCGAGGCGGGGGCGGCCCCGAGGCCGACGGACGTGGCAGGCGCATCGACGACAGATCGGTCGGCGGATCCGAGCCCGGCGCCCCGGCGCCGCGCCGAGCCGCCCGCTCGCTCGTGATCGGCTACCTCGGCAAGCGGCTCCTCTGGGCCCTCGCCGTCCTCGCGGGCATCTCCCTCGCCGTCTTCCTGGTGGTGCATCTCTCCGGCGATCCCACCGCGCTCTACATGGGGCCCGAGGGCACCAAGGAGGACTACCAGATCCTGCGAGCCGCCCTCGGGTTCGACCGGCCGCTGCCGGAGCAGTATGGCCTCTTCGTCCTCCGCGCGATCCAGGGCGACTTCGGACGGTCGCTCCGTCACCGGCAGCCCACGCTGCCGCTGGTCCTCGAGCGGTTCCCCAGGACCCTCGTGCTGGCGGTGGCGGCGCTCGCGCTGGCGACCGTGCTCGCGCTACCCCTCGGCGTCCTCGCCGCCGTGCGCCGCGGCTCCTTCCTCGACTCCGGGGCGATGATCCTCGCGCTCGCCGGGCAGTGCATGCCGACCTTCTGGCTCGGCATCCTCCTGATCCTCGCCTTCGCGGTGAACCTCCGGTGGGTCCCGGTCTACGGGGGCGAGGGCGTGCTGACGCTGATCCTGCCCGTGATCACGCTGGGCGTGTGGGCCATGGCGCGCACGGCGCGCATCACCCGCTCCAGCATGCTCGAGGTCCTGAACCAGGACTTCCTGCGGACGGCGCGGGCCAAGGGCATCGGCGAACGCTCGGTGATCCTCCGGCACGCCCTCCGCAACGGCGCGATCCCCATCGTGACCGCGCTGGGCCTCGAGCTGGGGAACCTCCTCGGCGGCGCGGTCATCACCGAGGCGGTGTTCGCCTATCCCGGCATCGGCCGGCTCGCGGTCGAGGCGGTGGTCAACAAGGACGTCCCGCTCATCCAGGCCGTGGTGTTCACGGTGGCGGCCGCCCTCCTGCTGCTCAACATCTTCATCGACCTCGCGTACGCGGCGCTCGACCCCCGCGTCCGGCTGGGGCACGTCCATGCAGCTTGACGCCGGCGCGCTTCCCGCCCCCATCGCCGGCCCGGCGCGGCCGGCGACGCGCCGCGCGTGGCGCCGCACGCGGGTGCTGCTCGGGTCGGGGGGCGCCCGCCTCGGAGCGGCGATCCTCCTCGTGGTCCTGGCCTGCGCGGCGGTACCCGGGTGGCTCGCCCCGGCGGATCCGAACGAGCAAAACCTCCTCGCGCGCTTCACGCGGCCGGCGGCCCGCGCCGCCGACGGCACCCTGGCCGTCCTCGGCACCGACCAGCTCGGCCGGGACATCCTGAGCCGGGTGATCCACGGGGCCAAGACCTCGGTCCTGATCGGCCTCGCCGCCGTCCTCGTCGCCGGCGCCGTCGGCACCGGCCTCGGGCTCCTGGCCGGGATGCGGGGCGGGCCCTGGGATCACGCGATCATGCGCCTCGCCGACATGCAGTTCGCCTTTCCCTTCATCCTCCTGGCGATCACGGTGATCGGCGTGCTGGGGGCCAGCGTCCGCAACATCGTGCTGGTCGTCGGCCTCAGCAACTGGGTGGCGTACGCGCGGGTCGTGCGGGCCGAGACGCTCGCGACCCGCGAGAAGGCGTTCGTCGACGCCGCGCGCGCCCTCGGCGTCTCGCTGCCGTCGATCGTCCTGCGGCACGTGCTGCCGAACGTCAGCGCCTCGCTCATCGTGGTGGCCACGTTCGGCGTGGCCGGGGCCATCCTGACCGAGGCGGGCCTGTCCTTCCTGGGACTGGGCGTCCCGCTCGCCATTCCGTCCTGGGGCGGCATGCTGGCCGAGGGCCGCCAGTTCGTGGACACGCGGTACTGGCTCGCGCTCTTCCCCGGCGCGGCCCTGTTCGTGACCGTGATGGGGATCAACCTGCTCGGCGACGCGCTCCGAGACGCTCTCGATCCGTACCTCCAGACCCGTCACGCCCGAACCTCCATGGATCGTCTGTAGAGAGGAGCCCTGCGATGACGCGACCGGCGACCACCCGACGGCTTCCCCCGCTCATGACGGCACTCGGCTGGGCCCTTGCCCTCCTCGCGGCCCTCGCCCTGCCGGGTCCGGAGGCGGCGGCCCAGCAGCGGCCGGTCGTCGTCGTGCAGTCCGGCGAGGCGGCGACCCTCGACTGGCACATGCACTGCGACAAGAACGCCCACGAACCGGACCGGCAGATCTTCGACACCCTGCTCCGGCGCGATCTCAAGACGCTCCAGCTCGAGGGCAACCTGGCCGAGTCCTGGCGCCTCCTCAACGACACGACGTGGCAGTTCAAGCTCCGGCGCAACGTCAAGTTCCACAACGGCGAGCCGTTCGACGCCGCCGCCGTCAAGTTCAGCATCGAGCGGATGCTGAATCCCAAGCAGGCGGCGCCCGGCCGCACGAGCATCGCCACCATCGACCGGGTCGAGGTCGTCGACCCGCTCACGGTGAACGTCGTCACCAAGACGCCGTTCCCCCTGCTCCCGGTGCGCATGAGCCCGGGCCACTGCGGGACGGTCGGCATCCTGCCGCCGAAGTACCTCGCCCAGGTCGGCGACGCGGCGTTCGCCGTCAAGCCGGTCGGGACGGGGCCGTACAAGTTCGTCGAGTGGGTCAAGGACGAGCGGCTCGTCCTCGATGCCAACAAGGACTACCACCGCGGCGCTCCGGCGATCGACCGGCTGGTGTTCCGGCCGATTCCCGAGCTCACCACCCGCGTGGCGGCGCTCCTCTCCGGTCAGGCCGACCTCGTCAGCGACGTGCCCCCCGACCAGGTCGCCAAGGTCAAGGCGAGCGGCGTCGCCCGGACCGAGGTCTCCACGCTGGGCGGCTTCGTCATCATGATGAAGATCACCAACTACCTGATGCCGGGGCCGTGGCAGGACGTCCGCGTCCGGAAGGCCATGAACCACGCCATCGACATGCCGACGATCGTCAAGACGGTGCTCGAGGGCTACGGCGACATCCTGGGCGTTCCGCTCGAGAAGGAAGCCTTCGGGTTCAACCCCAACATCAAGTGGTACGCCTACGATCCCGAGCGGGCCAAGGCGCTCCTCCGCGAGGCCGGGCACCCGAACGGCTTCGAGATCACCCTCCACGTGCCGAACCGCCGGTACATGAACGACATCGAGGTGGTCCAGGCGATGGCGCAGATGCTCGGCAAGGTCGGCATCAAGGCCAAGGTCGAGGTGGGCGAGCAGAGCGTCTACACCACCAAGTGGCGGCAGCGCCAGCTGCTCCCCGTCTACATGGTGGCGTGGGGCGGGGCCGGCATCTTCGACGGCGACCTCCTGGTGAACTCGCTCCATTCGAAGTCGGCGCTGGCGATCCACAAGAACGAGGCGCTGGACAAGATCCTGGAGGAGGCGCAAGGGTCGAACGATCCCGAGAAGCGGAAGGCGCTCTATTTCAAGGCCCAGGAGATGATCTACGAGGACGCGCCGATCATCACGGCGTACCAGCAGGCGCATATCTTCGGGATCAGCAACCGCCTCGACTGGACGCCGTGGATCGACAACATGCTCTTCCTCTACGACGCCAAGCTGAAGTAGGCACGCTAGCGAAACGGAGCGCCGCGGGTCCCGGTGGCGGTCCGTGCTCTCGGGGCGGAGGGGGTCCCCTTCGAGACCTCTCGCGAGGCGAAGCCTCGTGAGAGGCGAGAAGATAGGGGCCCGGAGCCCCGAGGGCACGGAGCCGGCGGCGGGACCCGCGGCGTCCCGGCGGAGATCCCATGAGTCAGTTCAAGAGGCTGTTCAGCCCGGTGAAGATCGGGCGTCGCGAGGCCAAGAACCGCATCGTGTCCACGCCCCACGGGGCGGCCTTCGGCGAGAAGGGCGGTCTCTCCGACCGCTACATCCGCTATCACGAGGAGAAGGCCAGGGGCGGCTGCGGCGTGGTGATGATGTTCGGCTCGTCCAGCATCCACCCCACCTCGGTGAACGACTGGGGCGAGGTGAACAACTGGGACGACGGCATCATCCCCCAGTTCCGCCAGATGAGCGAGGCGATCCACCGGCACGGGGCGCTCTGCCTGTCCCAGATCTCGCATCGCGGCCGCCGCGGGCACTCCTGGTACTCCGGGGTGCCGCTCTGGGCGCCGTCCGACACCCGCGAGGAGCGCCACCGCGAGTGGCCGCACGTCATGACGACGCGCGAGATCCGCGAGGTCGTCGACGCCTGGGCGGCGGCCGCCGTTCGGCTCCAGAAGGGCGGCTACGACGGCTGCGACATCCCCTTCTACGGCGGGCACCTCCTCGAGAACTTCCTCTCGCCTCTCACCAACAAGCGCACGGACGAGTACGGCGGCTCGCTCGAGAACCGCTGCCGGCTGATCGGCGAGGTGCTGCGGGCCGTCCGCGACGCCGTCGGCCCCGAGTTCATCATCGGCGTGCGCCACAGCGGCGACCATTTCGTGCCGGGCGGCCTGGGGCGAGAGGAGCTCCTCGAGGTGGCTCGCCTGATCGACGGCCTCGGCCTCGCTGACTACTGGATGGTGAGCGGCTCGAACACGGAGACGCTCCGCTACGAGGCGATGGTGACGCCGTCCCTCTACCACCCCCATGGGGTCTTCAACGACCTCGCCGCGCTCACCCGGTCCGTCGTCAAGGTGCCGGTGATCGTCGCCGGCCGCGTATCGACGGTCGAGCAGGCGGAGGCGGCCCTCGCCGCCGGCGTGTGCGACCTGGTCGGCATGACGCGCGCGCTGATCGCCGATCCCGAGCTCCCGCAGAAGACGCTGGCCGGGCGCCTCGACGACATCCGCGTGTGCGTCGGCGCCAGCGAGGGCTGCATCGGCCGGCTCCGCCAGGGCAAGGCGATCGGCTGCGTCCAGAACCCGGTCATCGGGCGCGAGGCGGAGCTCGGCGAGATCCGGCCGGCGGCCCGGCCGAAGACGGTCGTCGTGGTCGGCGGCGGCGCCGCCGGGCTCGAGGCGGCGCGCGTCGCGGCCATCCGAGGGCATCGCGTGACCCTCTTCGAGGCGACCCGCGATCTCGGCGGGCAGATCCTCGCGGCGGCCCGGGCGCCCAAGCGCGAGGACTACGCCGCGATCGCCTCCTGGCTCGCCGGGCAGGTCCGGAAGCTCGGCGTGGGCGTGCGCACGAGCTCGCCCGCGTCGGCGGCCGACGTGCTGGCGCTGGCCCCCGACGCCGTGATCGTCGCGACCGGCGCCACGCCGCGGGTCCCCGACCTGCCGGGCGTCGACCTCCCGCACGTCGCCTCCACGGTGGACGTGCTGCTGGGCCGCGCCAGGCCGGGCCGGCGCGTCGTCGTGGTCGACGAGGACGGCCACTACGCCGCGCCGACGACGGCGGACCTCCTGGCCGGGAAGGGCTGCCGGGTGACGATCATCTCCAAGTACTTCATGGTCGGCGAGGACATCGACGAGGGGATTCGCTCGGACCTCTACTCCCGGCTCTTCGCGCAGGGGGTGGTGCTGCAGCCGCTGACGGCGGCGAAGGCGATCGTGCCCGAGGGCGTTCGCACCCGCCACACCTTCTCGGGGGACGAGGCCGTCATCGAGGCCGACACGGTCGTGCTCTCCTTCGGCGGCAAGGCGAACGACGCCCTCTTCCACGCGCTCGACGGGCGCGTGCCCGAGCTTCGGCTGGTCGGCGACGCGGTGTCGCCCCGGCGCATCCACGACGCCATGCTCGACGGCACCCGCGCCGCCCGGGCTCTATGAGCGCTCCGCGAACGGCCAGCGTCGTGGTGGTCGGCGGCGGCGCCGTCGGCTGCAGCATCGCGTATCACCTCGCCCGGCGCGGGGTCCGTGACGTCGTCGTGCTGGAGCGCGACACGGTCGGGAGCGGGACGACCAGCAAGGCCGCCGGCGGCATCCGGGCCCAGTTCGGCACCGAGGCCGAGATCCGATTCTCCCTCGAAGGTCAGCGCGTGCTCGAATCCTTCAAGGAGGAGTTCGGCGGCGACCCCGGCTTCCAGCGGATCGGCTACCTCTTTCTCGTCTCGCGGCCCGCGGACCTCCGCGCCTTCGAGACGCGCATCGCGCTGCAGCGGCGCCTGGGCGTCGACGTCCGCGTGATCACGCCGAAGGAGGCGCAGGCGATCGTCCCCGCGCTTCACGTCGAGGACCTGGTCGCCGCGGTGTGGGGCCCGCGAGACGGGGTCGCCGGACCGGCCGAGGTGACCGCCGGCTTCGCCCGGCGAGCCCGCGAGCTGGGCGCGCGGATCCTCGAGGGCGTCGAGACCACCGGCGTCAGCGCCGACGGCGGGCGCGTGCGCGGCGTCGTCACGTCCGAAGGCTCGATCGCCGCGCCGGTCGTGGTCAACGCGGCCGGCCCCGCCGCTGCCCGGGTGGGCCGGCTGGTCGGGCTGGCCTTGCCCGTGTATCCGCGGCGGCGCCACATCTTCTACACCGAGCCGTTCCCGGAGGTCCCCGGCCCCGTGCCCATCACCACCGACACCGCCAGCGGCTTCTACTTCCGCAAGGAGATGGCGCAGCTCCTCCTGAGCCCGGGAGACGTCGAGGACATCGGAGAGGACGCGGTCGCGCCGGTCGAGTGGGCCCGGATGGAGGACGCCGTGACGAAGGCCGTCCATCGCGTCCCGGTGATCGAACGAGCGCGGATCGCCGGCGGCTGGGCCGGCCTCCGCCCCCTGACGCCCGACGACCACGCGATCATCGGGTGGGCGCCGGGGGTCGAAGGCTTTTTCCTCGCCGTCGGCTGGGGCGGCCACGGCTTCCAGCACTCGCCCGCCACCGGTCGCCTCGTCGCCGAGTGGATCGTGGACGGGCGGCCGTCCATGGACCTTTCGCTGTTCGACCCCGCCCGCTTCCACGGCCGGACGCCTCCCCTCCCCGGCGAGGGTGGGAGCGCCGCCCCGGACGCGGAGTGACGGCGAAGAGCTCACCCCAACCGGAGGGAGCGCGCCCGATGAGCCCACAGGCCGCGACAGGCCAAAGGCCGTCCAAAGGAAAGCGTCCGACCAGGTTCTGCGGAGAGAGGGTAGCCCAGTGAGCCTCGAGATCGTGGTCCCCGACGACTTCCCCCCCGCCCTCACCGGCTCGGCGGCCGAGCCACGTCTCCGCAAGGTGGGACACGTCACCGTGCACACCGAGCGTGGCGCGGACCAGGAGGCGGAGCTGATCCGCCGGATCGGCAACGCGGAGGTCGTGATCAACATCCGGGCCCACGCGCGCTTCACCGACCGGGTCCTGGCCGCGTGCCCGCGTCTCCGCCTGATCTCGATCTGGGGGACGGGCACCGACAACGTCGATCTGGCCGCCTGCGGGACGCGCGGCGTCGCCGTCACCAACACACCCGGAGTGAACGCCCACGCCGTCGCCGAGCACACCGTCGCGATCATGCTGGCCGCCACGCGACGGATCCCGGCGATGGACCGGGACACCCGCGCCGGCCAGTGGCCGCGGGGCCTGCTCGTGCAGCTCGAGGGCCGCACCGTGGGGCTCATCGGGCTCGGCGCGATCGGCGGGCGCGTGGCCGAGCTGCTCCGGCCGTTCGGCGTCCACCTCCTGGCCGCCACCTACGGGCCCGACAACGGTCGAGCCGCCGCCGCCGGGGCGCGCCACGTCCCGGTCGAGACGCTGCTCCGGGACTCCGACATCGTGAGCCTCCACCTCCGACTCAGCGAGGCCACGCAAGGCTATCTCGGACGCGAGCGCCTGGCCCTCATGAAGCCGACCGCGTTCCTCGTGAACACCGCGCGCGGCGCGCTGGTCGACAAGGCGGCGCTCGTCGAGGCGCTCCGGGACGGCCGCCTCGCCGGCGCGGCGCTCGACGTCTTCCACGAGGAGCCGATCCCGGCCGGGGACCCCATGCTCACGCTCCCGAACGTCGTCCTCACCCCGCACAACGGCGGAATGACGCGCGAGGTGATCGACGCCGGGCTGCTGCGCGCCGTGGAGAACGTCGAGCGCTTCCTGGCGGGGCAGCCGCGGGACGTCGTCGTCCCGCCCCGCTGAGAGCCGGCCCGGGGGACCCGCATGGGGACGCCGGACGCGATCTCGGCCTCCGAGTACGGAGAGCGGCTCGAGCGAACGCGCGCGGCGGTCGCCGCGGCGGGCCTCGTCGGGCTCGTCGCGTTCGGCGACTGCTGGCGGGGGGCCAACGTCGGCTACTTCACCGAGTTCCGGCCCCTCGACGGCGTCTCGGACATCGCCAATGCGCTCGTGGTGCTGCCGGTCGACGGGGACGCCACGCTGGTCGTCTCCGAGCAGTGCCTGGGGTACGCCGCGAGCGTCACCGGCTTCCCGGTTCGCCCGTTCCGCGACCTCGAGCGGGTCCTCGCGCCCCTCGCCCGCCACCGGCGTGGCCGGATCGGGCTGGCCGGCGCCGCATACGTGCCGGCCGGCGTCCGGGACCGGCTGCTCGGCGGCCTCGGCGGGGCGGCGCTCCAGTCGACCACCGCGCTCGCGGACCTGAAGGCCGTGAAGAGTCCCGCGGAGATCCGGCTTCTCCGGAGGGCGGCCGAGCTCACGGACCTGGCGATGGCCACGATTCGCGACGCGCTCTCGGACGGAGGGCCTCACAGCGAGCGCGAGCTCGCCCGGCTCGCCGACGCGGCGATGATCGCCGCCGGCGCGGACCGGACGGCGTACGACTCGATGGTCCAGGCCGGCCCGCGCTCCGCGTTCAACCTGGCTCGGCCGACCGACCGCGAGCTTGCTCCCGGCGACCTGGTGATGACCGACATCGGCGCCCGCTACAGAGGCTATGTCGCCGACGGCGGCCGCGGCTTCACCTACGGGCCGGCGAGCGCCGAGAAGCGGGCCATCGTCGAAGCCGCCGCCGCCGCGGTCGAGGCGGGGCTCGCCGCCGCCCGACCCGGGATCCTGGCGACCGACCTGAACGCCGCGATCCAGCGTGCCCTCGTGGAGTCCGGCTACGAGGCCTACTCCGGCGAGGCGCGGGGCCACGGCACGGGCCACGGCACCGGCATGGATCCGGAGGAGGAAAGCCCGTGGATCGGCCCCGGCAACCAGACCCGGCTGGCGGCCGGCATGGTGTTCACCCTCAAGGCGACGATCACCGTGCCCGGCGTCGGCGGCCTCCGGACCGAGCGGATCGTGCACCTCGCCGACACGGGCGCGGATCCCCTCGACACCTTCCCGATGCGCCTCCACTGGTAGCTCGGATCCCGCCGGCCCCGGCCTATCGGCATCGTCACCGCGGAACACCGCGACGAGGCGAGCCCGGGCGTTGTGATGGCGCAGCAGTGTAATCGATGACGCCGTCCGAAGACAGCGCCGGTCGGCATCGCCTCTCCATGCGAGATCGCGACATGCGGCGCCGCGATGCGGAACCGACTTGACCGGTGATGGCTCACATCCCCACAATGGCCCCTCATCGATGATCGTCGTTCACCTTCGCGCTCCCGGAGAGCATCGCTGGCCGGCGTCCGCTCCGGTGAGAGGTTGGAGGGAGCGGCGACGGGACTTCGGGCTCTTCGTCGCCCCTCGGCGCCCGCGATGAGCCCGACCGGCTGGCTGCCCACGGCGCCGAGCACTCGCCGGGGCGTCTCGACCCTGCTGGGGTTCGCGCGGTTCGGCCGCGGCCTCCGCGCGTTCCTCCACCGACCGATCACCCCGGATGAAGCGAGACGCACGATTCTCGCGCGTCACGACCGGCGGGCCGACGCCTTCCTGGCGCTCGTCGCACGCGCCGTCTTCGCGCACGCGCGCAGCCCGTACCGGACCCTCTTCCGCGCAGCCGGATGCGAGCTCGAAGATGTGGAGGCGCTGGTCCGGCGCGAGGGTCTCGACGAGGCCCTCGCTCGCCTGCGGACCGCGGGCGTCTTCGTCAGTCTCGACGAGCTCAAGGGGCGACAGCCCATCCGGCGAGAGGGCCAGACGTTCCGGTTCGCCGAGCACGATTTCGACAACCCCCTCGTCCGGCCGAATCTCTGGTTCGCCAGCGGCGGGAGTCGCGGCGCGCCGACGCGCCTCCACATTGACCTCGACTACCTGGCGGACCGAGCCGCGCTCTGGTGCCTCTGGTTCGCCGAGCACGGGCTCCTCGGCGCGCCTTTGGTGTTCGTGACGCCGTATCATCCGGGTTCCGTGAACCTCCAGCTCATCTGCGCCCGGTTCGGGAGCCGGTTCGTCCGCTGGTTCGCCATCGCCCGTGATGGATCCCTCGCGTACCGGGTCGCGGCGGCCTACCTGAACGGTCTGGTCAGCGGGATCGGGCGGCTCCCCAAGCCCGAATTCGTGGGTCCGGATGGCCTTCTCCCGGTCGGCCAGTACCTCCAGCAGCTCGTGGCGTCGGGCCGGGCGCCGTGCGTGAACGCGGCACCGAGCACCGCGATCCGCCTCGCCCGGACGCTCCCGGATGACCGTCCGCTTCGCGGCGTGACCTTCCTCTTGGGCTACGAGCCGCTCACCGCGGCACGCCGGACGGCGATCGAGGCGTCGGGGGCCCGGGCCGTCATGACCTATGGCTCCTCCGAGGCCGGCACCATCGGCCAGCAATGCGGGACCCCCGTCCAGCCGGACGACGTGCACGTCGCCTCCGATGCGGTCGCCGTCATCCCGGGCGGAGACCAGCTTCCGGGGGCGGCCGGGCCTCTCCTGGTCACGAGCCTGCTCCCGACCGCGCCGAAGATCCTCATCAATGCGAGCATCGGAGACGTGGGAATCCTCGAGCCTCGACCTTGCGGCTGCGGGCTCGATCGGCTGGGGTACGGTCAGCATCTCCATGGCATCAGGAGCCCCGACAAGATGACCGGCGAAGGGGTGACCGTCCTCGGCTCGGACGTGACCAGCGTGCTGGAGGAAGTGTTGCCCCTCAGGTTCGGCGGTGACCCGACCGACTACCAGCTGGTCGAGGAGGAAGGATCCGGAGGGCTGGTGCGCTACCGGCTGATCGTGAGTCCGCGGGTGGGCCCTCTCGACGAGGGTGCCGTGACCGACACCTTTCTCGCCGAGCTCGCCCGGCGGCGCCCGCCGTATCGCTTCATGGTCGAGCAGTGGGTGCAGGCGGGCATGCTGACGGTGGTGCGAACTCCTCCTCGCGTGACGGCGCGCGGAAAGCTCCTGGCGTTCCGGACGCTCCATACGCGGTGACCGCCGACCCGCGCCGCGCCAGCGTCCTCTACGTCGGCACGCTGCCGCCCCATCCGGGGGGGACGGCGGTGTCGGCATTCCAGCTCATGCGGGCGCTGGCGCGCCGGGGACACGTCTTGCGCTGCCTGAGCCCGGTGACGCCGGACACGCGCCCGGCCGCGGGGCGCTTCGACTCGGAGCACCCGACACTCGACGTGAGCCGGTACGAAGTCCGCCACTTCGACCTCGGCGAGCCGAGCGCCACGGACTCCGATCACGTCATGCTGGAAGGCCGAGCACTGCACGAGCGCGTCCCCGAGCTCATTGCGCGCCATCGCCCGGGGGTCGTGGTCGCGGGTCGTGAGAGCTTCGGGTGGGAGATCCCGCTGATCGCACGGCGCCACGGCATCCCGTCCGTGCTGCTGCTCCGCGGGGGCGCTCCCACGGCCCGGCTCCTGGGTGGAGACGAGCCAACGGAAAGGGTGCGGGAGGCCGCACGACGATTCGGGCTAGCGCAGCGGGCCATCGCCGTCTCCGATCACCTCGCCGCCGGCTTCGCTCGACTCGGGCTGACCGTCGACGTCATCCCGAACCACGTGGACCTCGATCGGTTCGTCCCGAGACCCGCGGATCCGGGATTCAGGGCGTCCCTCGCCATCGACCCGCAGAGCATCGTCGTGGCGTACGTCGCGGTGCTGAAGCGCCGAAAGCGGCCGCTCGACGTCGTCGAGTCCGCGGCCATCGCGATTCGGCGCGATCCGAGGCTCGTCTACGTCGTGGTAGGAGACGGGCCCGACCGACCGGCGATGGAGCGAATGTGCGCCAGCAAGCGCCTGACCGATCGCTTTCGATTCACCGGCTGGGTCGACTACGACCGGGTGCCCGCCCACCTCGCGCTGGCGGACCTCGTGATCATGCCCTCCGAGGCCGAGGGCATGGCCCGGATCTACCTGGAAGCCCAAGCGTCCGGCCGGACGCTCGTGGCCAGCGACATCCCGCCCGCGCGCGAGGTCGTCCGGCACGGTGAGACTGGGCTGCTCTTCCCCGTGGGCGACATCGAGGCGTTCGCGGCGCGCATCATCGAGGCGGCCGCCGACGATTCGCTGCGCGCCCGCATCGGCGCCCGCGCCCGAGAGCGGGCTCACGTTCACGACCTGGAATCGGTGGCGGAGGCGTACTCGGCCGCGATCCAGGAAGTCGCGTCCGGGCGGCTCCGGCCCGGCGGCGGCGCGGCCGAGCTGACACGGCAGACGGATCACGCGGGCTGACCCGAGGCGGCGTCGCCCACGGCACCTGGGCGGCGGTGCGCGGCTCGCGCTATCATCGCCAGCAGGGAGGGGCGCATGGCACACGGTCACGACCACGCGGACGGAGGGGACCGCGCGCCCGAGCACCATCACGGGTCGACGGACGATCCCGCGCATCCCCACAACGCGCCGCTGTCCGACGTGCAGCTCCGGGTGAAGGCGCTCGAGTCCCTCCTCACCGAGAGGGGCCTCGTCGACCCGGCCGCGCTCGACGAGCTGATCGACACCTACGAGACGAAGGTCGGGCCCCGGAACGGCGCCCGGGTGGTCGCGAAGGCGTGGGTCGATCCCGAGTTCAAGCGGCGGCTCCTGGCCGACGCGACCGCGACCCTGGCGGACCTCGGCTACATCGGCCGGCAGGGCGAGGACATGGTCGTCCTCGAGAACACGCCCCGGGTCCACAACCTGGTCGTGTGCACGCTCTGCTCCTGCTACCCGTGGCCGGTCCTCGGGCTCCCGCCCGTCTGGTACAAGTCGGCCCCGTACCGATCACGCGCGGTGATCGACCCGCGCGGCGTCCTCCGCGAGGTGGGCGTCGATCTGCCGGACGACGTCGAGGTGCGCGTGTGGGACTCGACCGCCGAGCTCCGCTATCTCGTCCTGCCCGAGCGCCCTCCCGGCACCGAGGGCTGGAGCGAGGACGAGCTGGCCCAGCTGGTCACCCGCGACGCGATGATCGGCGTGGCGCAGGTCGGGGCGACCGGGACGTCTCGGTGAACGGCGCGCACGACCTCGGCGGGATGCACGGGTTCGGACCGGTCGTCCTCGAGCCGGACGAGCCGGTCTTCCACGCGGAGTGGGAGCGCCGGGCGTTCGCGCTGACCGTCGCGATGGGCGGCTGGGGGCGATGGAACCTGGACATGTCGCGGCACGCCCGCGAGCAGATGCCGCCCGCCGAGTACCTCGCGACGAGCTACTACGAGCACTGGCTCTGGGGTCTGGAGCAGCTCCTCGAGCGCCATGGATTCCTCGCTCGCGCCGAGGTCGCCGAGCGTGTCCGCGAGGGCGCCGAGCCGACCGGCGCCGCCGTCCCACCCCGGGCGGGGGCGCTCCGGCCAGCCGACGTCCCTCGCCTCCTCAGGAACCGCCGCGCGGCGCGCCTCGACGACCCCGTCCCTCCGAAGTTCAAGGCCGGCGACGCGGTGATGGCCCGGAACATCAACCCGACCGGCCACACGCGCATCCCGCGCTACGTCCGTGGGCGGCGCGGCGTCGTCGACCGCGACCACGGCGTCTTCGTCTTTCCCGACACCAACGCGGCGGGAACGGGACGGAAGCCCCAGCACGTGTACAGCGTCGCCTTCCCCGCGCGCGAGCTCTGGGGGCCGGACGCCCGTGCGAACGACGCCGTCTACGTCGACCTCTGGGACGACTATCTCGACCCGGTCTGACCGGTTCACGCGCTCGGGCCTGGGTCGCCCGTCCCGCGGCCGGCCACGCGAGGCGCGCGCCGGAACCCTCCGCGCCGGCTAGACGAGTCGCTCGAAGCTCGGCTGGCGACGAGGAGTCGCGGTAGGATGTCCGGGTCGGAGGAGCGCATGCCCACTGATCCCGCGCCGGACCTTCCGGCGCTTCCACGCGACGCGGCCGGCGCACCGGTCTTCGCGGCCCCGTGGGAGGCGCAGGCTTTCGCGATGGCGGTCCGGCTCCACGAGGCCGGGCATTTCACGTGGACCGAGTGGGCGGAGCGTCTCGCCGCGGAGATCAAGCGCGCCCAGGCGGCCGGCGATCCCGATCGCGGAGATACCTACTACCACCACTGGCTCGCGACGCTCGAGGGACTGGTCGCCGACAAAGGCCTGGTCGGCCGCGACGAGCTTCGCCGACGAAAGCTCGACTGGGACGCCGCCGCGCGCGCGACCCCGCACGGCAAGCCCATCGAGCTCCACCGAGGTCGACCGAGCTGATCACGATCTCCGCCCGCCGGACGCTGACGCGCGCGGTGGCCGGTCTCGCGCTCGCAGGCCTTTCGGGCCTGGCGCACGCTGCGGAGGCCCCGACGGCGGCGGACCTCCGGGAGGCGCTCGAGTCGACTCAGTCCCTCCGCGTGGACGGTCAGCCGCTCCGGGCGCCGGTCCTGAGAGAGTTCTACGGCGAGATCGGGTTCGAGCCGGTCTGGGGGACCGACCCGGGGGGCGTTGCCCGGGCGATCCTGGCCCTCGACGCGCTGGCGGGAGCCCGCGATCACGGCCTCGCGCCGGGGCACTACGGCGTCAGCGCGCTCCGTCGCCGCGCGGAGCCCGGCACTCCCGCGGCCGCCCTGGAGCGCGAGCTGCTCCTGACCGACGCCCTCCTCCGCTACGCGACCGACCTCCGCGCGGGCCGGCTCCGGCCGACGGCCGTGCAGGCCGACTGGGGAATCCCCGCGCCCGACCGGCACGACCCGATCCGCGAGCTGATCGACGCCGTCGAGGGCGGCACGCTCGCCGCGTGGCTCGAGACGCTCGTTCCCACGCACGAGGGCTACACCCGGCTCGTGAGCGCGCTGCGTGGGCTCCACGCCCAGGCCGCCCGAGGCGGGGGCGGGCGCGGCGGCCTCGAGGCCCAGATCCGTCAGGTCGGCGTCAACCTCGAGCGCTGGCGGTGGCTGCCTCGAACGCTCGAGTCCCGCCGGCTCGTCGTCAACGCGGCGGACGCGACGCTGGCGGTCATCGAGGACGGGCGCGTGCGCCTGGCCTCGCGGGTCGTCGTGGGCGACGAGCTCCACCCGACGCCGGTCGTCCGGGCCGAGGTGAGCGCCGTGGTGCTGAACCCGACGTGGACGGTCCCCACCAGCATCGTCGTGGAGGAGTTCCTCCCGAAGCTCCGGGCGAACCCGCGATTCCTGGCCGACAACGACATCGTGATCCTCGATCGGAGCCAGGATCCGTACGGGCTGACCATCGACTGGACGACCGTGCGGCCCGACCGCTTCCCGTTCCGGCTCCAGCAGCGGCCCGGCGGCTGGAACCCGCTCGGCCGTATCCGCTTCGCCTCGCCGAATCGCTTCGACGTCTACCTCCACGACACGCCGCTCCCCGAGCTGTTCCTCCGCGCCGACCGGGCGCTCAGCCACGGGTGCGTCCGCGTGGAGCGAGCCCGGGAGCTCGCCGAGCTGATCCTGGCCGGCCAGGCGGTCGCGCGGCCCGGCGCGCTCGATCGGGCGATGGCGACGGGCGCCACGAGCGTCGTTCCCGCGACCCGTACCCTGCCGGTCTACCTGCTCTACTGGACGGCCTTCGTCGACGACGAGGGGAAGCTCCAGCTCCGGGAGGACGCCTACGATCGTGACGGCCGGGTCGCCGCGGCGCTGGCGCGCTCGCCGTTCGCCCCGCCCCGCGCATCCGTCCCGTCGCGGCCGGCGGCCGGCGAAGGCGCCGTCAAGCGCCCGTGACGCGATCCTGGCGTCCGGGCCGTCGGGAGGTGCTGCGGCTGGCCGCCCTGGCGGCCGCTCTCGGCTGGCCGCGCGCCGGAACCGCCCAGTCCACGGCCGGCGAGCCGCGAGCCCTCGCGTTCCGGAACCTCCACACGGAGGAGACGGTCGACGTGACCTACTGGGCCGACGGGCGCCTCGTGCCCGACGCGCTTCGCCAGGTCGACTGGGTGCTCCGCGACTTCCGCACGGGTGAGGCCCGGCCGATCGATCCGCGGCTGCTCGACCTTCTGTGGAACCTCCGGACGGCTCTCGACACCACGGAGCCCTACGAGGTCATCTCGGGCTACCGGTCGCCCGCGACGAACACCATGCTCCGTCGCGCGGGCCGGGGCGTCGCGCGCGGCAGCCTCCACACCAAGGCGATGGCGGTCGACGTGCGCGTCCCCGGGCAGCCGCTCGCGAAGCTTCGCGCGTCCGCGCTCGCGTTGCGGCAGGGCGGCGTGGGGTACTATCCGTCGTCCGGCTTCGTCCACGTCGACGTGGGGCGCGTCCGCTTCTGGTGAGACGAAGCCCGACGGCGGGAGGAATCCCTCCCGCCGTCGGGGGCCTGCACCGGTACCAGTTCAGTTCCGGCCGCCGGAACCCTGAATGATCTTGTCCATCGCATCACCCAGGCTGAAGCTGCCCGGCTTCTGTCGCGGCGGGAACTCCCTGAAAGTCTGAAGCCACTGACCGACGTAGGCTTGCGCCGGCACCAGCACGAATGTCCGGTCGATCCGCCAGCGCGTATACCCTATGCCCTCGTGATCTGCCCGCTCGAAAGGGTCGTTCTCCGGCTCCTCCTCGGCGTTCAAATGGTAGAAGTTGCCGAGGAACTCGTCGAACCCGTGCACCGTCGGCAGGTGCTCGTTGCGGTCCCCCAGGTGGTTCTTGCCGAACTGGCCGGTCGCGTAGCGTAGCCCTGCCCCTTCAGCAGGGTCGCCAGCGTCGGGTCCTTGTCCGAGAGCCCCTCCGGCGCGCCCGGCAGTCCCACCTTGGTGAGGCCCGTGCGGATCGGCGACTGGCCGGTGACGAAGGCCGCCCGGCCCGCCGTGCAGCTCTGAGTTGTCGGGTGAAGATCGCGCCTTCTCGGGCGATCCGGTCGATGCTGGGCGTCCGATAGCCCATCATCCCGCGGTTGTAGGCGCTGACGTTCCAGTAGCCGACGTCGTCGCCGAACATGACGAGAATGTTGGGTCTCGGCTGGGCGTGGCCGACGTCGGGGACGCTCGTCACCAGTCCGAGGCCGACGGCAACCGCCACCAAGACCATCCGGCAGCGTGATCGGAACATGCGGCTCCTCCTTGCGGTGTCGCGGGGGTCGGGGAGTAGCGACGCCGGTGCAGCCGGAAGCAGGATCCGGCGAGCGGTCGGGCGGCAGTGTTTCCGGCGTGGTCGGGACCCCAGCAGCGAGATGACGCCCGGCGGGAGGTCGTCCCGATCCGAGCGATCTTGGGGGGTCGCGGGTGGCAGTGTATCCGAGTTCACGGTGTGAGGTCGTCCCGATGTCCCATCCGCCGGAGCGCGATGCGGCCCTTTGCAGGTGCTCCCATGGCCCGGCTACGATAGACCCGTGTACATCCCGAAGCACTTCGACGCGTCCGACGTCGCCTGGTGCCACGCGCTCATCCGCCGGGAGCCGTTCGCCATCCTGATCGGCGTCGACGAGGCCGGCGCTCCGTTCGCGACCCACCTGCCCGTGCTGCTCGACGAGGCGCCGGCGCCGCTCGGAACCCTCCTCGCCCATGTCGCGCGACCGAATCCCCAGTGGCGGCTTTTCGCCCCGGATCGGCCGGTGCTGGTGGTGTTTCCCGGCCCGCACGCCTACGTATCGCCGTCGTGGTACGGGCAGCACCCGAGCGTGCCCACGTGGAACTACGTGGCGGTCCATGCCTACGGCGTCCCTCGGCTGATCGAGAACGCCGGCCGCGTGCAGGCCATGCTGGAC
Source organism: Candidatus Rokuibacteriota bacterium (assembly GCA_044867785.1). Lineage (GTDB taxonomy): Bacteria > Methylomirabilota > Methylomirabilia > Rokubacteriales > DASRDR01 > DASRDR01. Next base: position 34,550 of record JBIOVM010000134.1, read on the forward strand.
CGCCTGGTCCGGACGTTCGAGGACAGCCGGCCCGCGCCGTGGCGCATGGACGGCCTGGCCGACACGTACGTCGAGGGCATGATGCGCGGCATCGTCGCGTTCGAGGTGCCGATCGACCGGCTCGAGGGGAAGTCGAAGCTCAGCCAGAACCGGCCGGAGGCCGACCAGGCCCGGGTCCGCGCCGCGTTGCGGGCCGAAGGCGACCCCATGGCGACGGCGGTCGCGGAGCTGATGGAGCTTCGCGCGGCGGGCACCGACGCGGGCGCGCCCAGGGGACGCCACGGCGACTGACCGGTCGGCGGCGCCTGAGCGGGCGGGCTCCTCGCCGGGCGGACTGGTGCGCGGCTTCGTCCTGACCCCGTCCTACCGCGTCATCGGCGGCCGCGCGGAGGTTCATCTGCACGCGGTCCTCGAGACCGGGGAGGCCGCGCTCCTCGTCGACGATCGCGCGCCGCCCTACTTTTTTGTCCGCGCCGCCGATGGCGACGCGGTCCGGCGCGCGGCCCCCGCGGCGCGCCTGACCGAGCCCCCGCTGCTGACGTTCGGCGGCGAGCCCGTGCTCCAGGTCACGGTCGGACTGCCCGGCGACGTGCCGCCCTTGCGCGCGCGGCTGGCCGAGGCCGGCGTCGAGTGCCTCGAGGCCGACGTGCGCTTCGCCTATCGCTATCTGATCGACCGCCGGATCCGCGGGTCCTTCGCGGTGGGCGGCCCGTACGAAGTCCGGCCCGGGGTGGGCCGCGTCTACCGGAACCCGCATCTCGGGCCCGCCGAGTTCGTGCCGCGGCTCCGGGTGCTCTCCTTCGACATCGAGACGAGCCTCGACGGGCGCGCCCTCTACTCCATCGCCACCTCAGGCCACGGCGGCGAGCGGGTCTGGCTGGTCAGGCCGGGCGCCGACGGACCGCTCGCGGGCCTCCCGGGTGGCTCGACCGGCGCGCTGGTCCCGACCGAGCGCGCGTGTCTCGGGGCGTTCCTGGCCCACGTCCGCTCGGCGGACCCCGACGTGCTGACCGGCTGGAACATCGCCGACTTCGACGTCACGGTCCTCCAGCGGGTGGCGCGGCGGGTGGGACTCACGCTCGCGCTGGGGCGCACGGACGAGGAGGCGCAGGTGCGCCGCGACCTCGGGTTCACCCGCGATCCGCGCGTGATTCTGTCCGGCCGGCAAGTGCTCGACGGCCTGGCCCTCCTGCGGAGCGCGTTCGTGAAGCTCGACGACTACCGGCTCGAGACGGCGGCCCAGGCCATCCTCGGTACGGGCAAGATCTTCGGGGCCGAGCACCGTGGCCGGGAGATCGAGGCGGCGTGGCGCGACGAACCCGCCCGGCTGGCCGCGTACAACCTGCACGACGCCCGGCTGGTCGTCGACATCCTCGAGCGGACGGGGCTCGTCGAGCTGGCCGTGCGCCGGAGCTTGCTCACCGGGATGCAGGTCGACCGGGTCGGCGCCCAGATCGCCGCGGTGGACTCGCTGTACCTGGCGGAGCTCCGGGATCGCGGGCGCGTGGCCCCCTCGGTCCACGTGGAGGACGCCGAGGGCACGGTCATCGCGGGCGGCCTCGTCCTCGACTCCGTTCCGGGCCTCTACCGGAACATCCTGGTGTTCGACTTCAAGAGCCTCTACCCGAGCCTCATCCGGACCTTCAACATCGATCCCCTGACGCACGTCGAGCCCGCCCACGCGGCGCCGGCGATCCGCGTCGTCCGCACGCCGAGCGGCGCGCTCTTCCGGGCCGACGAGCCCGGCATCCTCCCCGCCTTGGTCGCGCGCCTCTGGGACGAGCGCGCCCGGGCCAGGAAGGACGGCGACCTCGTCGGCGCCCAGGCGACGAAGATCCTCATGAACTCCCTCTTCGGCGTCCTGGGCGCCGCAGCGTCGCGCCTCTTCTCGCCGCCGGTCGCCAACGCGATCACGATCGCCGGCCAGCACGTGATCCGGCTGGCGGCGGCGGCCGTCGAGGCGGCCGGCCACCGCGTGATCTACGGCGACACGGACTCCCTGTTCGTCGACACGGGCGAGCCGACCCCCGTCCGGGCCGCGGCGTGCGCCGAGGCGCTCCGGGAGGCCATCGGCGCCCACGTGGCCGAGCGCCTCCGAGTCGAGTTCGGCGTAGAGAGCTGGCTCGAGCTGGAGTTCGAGAAGGTGTACGCGCGCTTCTGGATGCCCGAGGTCCGCGGCGGGACGGCGGGCAGCAAGAAGCGCTACGCGGGGCTGATCGCCGATCCTCGGGGGGACAGACTCGAGCTGGTCGGTCTGGAGGCAGTCCGGCGGGACTGGAGCGCGGTGGCGCGGCGGTTCCAGCGGGAGCTCCTCCAGCTGGTCTTCCACGACCAGCCGGTCGACGCCTTCATCCGCGGCTTCGTGGCCGACCTCCGGGCCGGTCGCCACGACGGCGAGCTCGCCTACCGAAAGGCGATCCGCAAGCCGCTCGAGGCGTACACGAAGACGACGCCGCCGCACGTCAAGGCCGCGCGCAAGCAAGCCGGCGGGCCGGGCCGCATCGTGGCCTACGTCGTCACCACGGCCGGGCCGGAAGCGGTCGGCGAGACCACCGCGCCGCCGGACTACGACCACTACGTCACCCAGCAGCTCCGACCGATCGCCGACGCGCTCCTGCGCTTCGTCGGCGCCGCCGACTTCGACACGATCGCCGACATCCGGCGCCCCGAAGGGCGCCAGCTCGGCCTCTTCCCCGAAGGAGACCTCTCATGAGCGCGCCGCGCCGCGTCCTCATCCGCGCCGGTCACACGATCGCCTTCGACGGCCGCGGGCACCGACTGCTGCGGGACGGCGCCGTGGTCCTCGAGGGTGACCGCATCCTCGCCGTCGGGCCGAGTTTCGAAGGGCGGGTCGACGAGACGGTGGAGGCCCGCGACCGGGTGCTGACGCCCGGGCTCATCTCGACCCACGCCCACATCGCCGGCTCGCCCCTCGACCGGTCGTTCATCGAGGACACGGGGCGAGCCCAGTTCTACTACTCGGGACTCTTCGAGGCGCTTCCGGTGCGCGGCGGAGCCCAGGACGAGGCGGCGAGCCGAGCCTGCGTCGACTTCTCGATGGCCGAGCTCCTGCGCGGCGGCGCGACGACGGTGCTCGAGATCGGGCAGCTGGGTGACCACGTCGTGGAGCGCGCGGCGCACTTCGGCCTGCGGGTCTACGTCGGGCTGTCCTTCCGCTCCGGGTCCTGGCTCACGACGGACGGCCGGCGGGTCCGCTGGGAGTGGAACGAGGACGGCCACCGGGGGCTCGCCCGGGCGATCGCGTTCCACGAGCGCCACGAGGGCGCCCACGGGGACCTCGTGCGGGCCTGCTTCGCCCCGGGCCAGGTCGACACCTGCACGCCGGAGCTCCTGCGCGCGGCCAAGCAGGCGGCCGACGAGCGCGGCTGCCCGATCACGCTCCACGCGTCCCAGTCGGTGGTCGAGTTCAACGAGATGCTGGCGCGCCACGGGAAGACGCCGATCGCCTGGCTCGAGGAGCTCGGCTTCCTCGGGCCGCGGACCATTCTCGGCCACGCGATCATCGTGGGCGGGTCCTCCTGGACGAACCACCCCGCGGGGGACGTCCGGATCATGGGAGACGCCGGGTGCTCCGTCGCCCACGCCGTCTGGGTGTTCGCGCGGCGCGGCGTCCCGATGGAATCCTTCGCGCGCTACCGCGACGCGGGCGTGAACATGTCGCTCGGCACCGACACGAATCCCCAGAGCGTCCTCGAGGCCATGCGCTGGGCCGCGGTCCTGTCCAAGACGATGGAGCGGAACACCCAGGCGACGACCGCGACCCACGTCTTCGACGCGGCGACCCTCGGCGGCGCCCGGGCCCTCGGACGCGACGATCTCGGGCGCATCGCCCCCGGCGCCCGAGCCGATCTGGTCCTCTGGAAGACCCGGTCGTGGGGCATGACGCCGCTCCGCGACCCCGTCAAGAACCTCGTCTACAACGCGAACGCCGAGGACGTCGATCGCGTCTACGTGAACGGCCGGGTGGTGGTGGACGCGGGGCGTGTTCTCGCCGCCGACGAGCGGGCCATCCTCGAGGCCCTCCAGGCCGGCGGCGAGCGCATGTGGCCGCGGATGCGGGAGTTCGACTGGGCGCGTCGGGACGCCGACGAGCTCTCCCCCCAGACGTATCCCGAGTGGCGCTGACCCCGCCTCAGCCCGGACGTGGGCGACCGGAACCTCAACGGCGACCGGTGGCGAGTCGCCGCGACGCCGCGCCCTGCAGGACGAGTCCGGGGATGTCTCGGAAGTCGCCGGGGCTCAGCGTCCAGAGGGATGCCTCGTGGACGAGCGCGCAGGCGGCGACGCAGAGGTCGAGCTCGCGCCCTGGTGCCCGCGCCACGCTCCGGTAGAGCTGGGCGGCGCGCGCCGCCTCGCGTGGGCCGAAGGGCACGGCCTGATCGGACGGAAGCAGCTCTTCCTGATCGACCAGCTCGGCCTCGGCGCGCGGCCCCCGGAGCCACTCATAGAGAGCCAGGGACGAGATCGCGATCCGCTCGCCAGTCTCGACCACGCGCCGAAGCTCGCGCGCGGAACGTCGTCCTCCGGTCAGAGCGTCGATGAGCACGGAGGTGTCGACGTGGATCACCGACCCGCGGCGACCCGGCCCCGCGCGCCCCATCGCCGGCGTGCCGAACGGATCTCCTCGAGCTCCCGCGCGACGGCCGCCTGCGGCCGGGAGGGAGGGCGACCCATCGCCCGGTCGAGCACCGCCAGCATGCGCTGGCGCTCGCCCGCGCTGAGCTTGTCCGCCCTCGCTGCGTAGTCGGCGATCGCCTCCCGCACGACCCTGCTCTGGGGTTTTCCGACCCGAAGGGCCGCGCGGCGGAGCTGCTCGACCGTCGTCTCGTCGAGGGTGAAGGTGACCTTGATCACGGTGCCCCTACTACCATACGACAGTATGCCGGTATCGCGGGAACGGAGGGAGGCTGCGCCGTCACCCGGCCACGCGGCCCACTCCGCGGTAGAGCCGAACGGGCAGGAGGATCACCGCCCCCAAGGCCGTGAAGCCGGCCGCCAGGGAGAAGGCGGCGGCGTAGCCGTGGCGCTGGACGAGCCATCCCGCCACGATCGGCGCGGGCAGCACGATCACCTGCGTGATGAGCGTGGCCAGGCCGGTGGCCGACGACTGGAGCCGGGGCCCCGCCACGTCGAGCTCCGCCGCCGTGGTGATGTTGACGAGGGTGTAGAAGAACATCCCGATCGCGAGGACGAGCAGGCCGAGCGGCCAGCCGGGCGTGACCCAGCCGAGCAAGAGATAGAAGCCGGTGAGGAGCAGGAACGCCGGCACCAGCACCGCCTTCCGCCCGAGCCGGTCCGAGAGCACGCCCAGGACCGGCTGGGACGCCGTGCCCATCCCGTGCAAGAGGGCCCAGTAGACGCCGAGCTCGAAGGCGTCGCGGCCAAGGCCGAGCTGGATGTAGAGAGGAAAGAAGGTCACGATCACCTGGCGGGCCATGTTCATCAGGCCCTCGGCGAAGGCCACCGCCAGGAACGCCGGGTTCGCGAGCAGAGCCCGCACGTCCCCCAGGAGCGCCTTGCGCGACGGGCGCGCCGCCGGCGCTCTGAACTGCCGGGCGAGGCCGAGCCACACGAGGAGCGCCGCGGCGATCCCCGCCAGGAGCTGCGCATGGAGGAAGTCGCGCCAGAACATGGCCACCAGCAGGGCGCCCACGGCGAGCGGGGTCAGCGTATCGGAGACCGTCGCGCCCATGCCGTGAATCGAGAGCGCCGTCGCCCGGCGCTCGGGAAAGCGCTGCGAGAGCGCGCCCATGGCGGGGGGATGCCACGCGGCGGTGCCGAGGCCGATCAGGGCCGACCCGAGGAGGGCGCCGCCCAGGCCGCCCGCCGCCCCGAGGAAGAAGTACCCGACGCCCATGAACAGGAGCGCCGAGGCGAGGATGACCGCCTGCCAGCGGGCGAAGCTGTCGGCCAGGAGTCCCACCGGCAGGTTCATCGTCCCCGAAGTCAGCTGGCGCGCCGACTGGAGGTATCCCACCTGGACCTCGGTGAGCCCGAGACCCTGGGTGACCGACGGGAGGACGACGGCGAACATCTGCTGGAACCAGTGGATGATGGTGTGGCCGCCCGTCACCAGGGACAGGAAGACGAGACGCTCCCGTCCCAGGCCCCGCAGCGGGGCGAGGATCGAACGCACGCCGCGTCGCCCCGTCAGTCCCGAGAGAGGGAGGTTCCGGCGCGGACGGCTTCCTGCCGGAGGGCGTGGTCGGCGAGGACCAGGACGGCCATCGCCTCGACCATCGGCACGGCGCGTGGGAGGACGCAGGGGTCGTGGCGCCCCCGGGCCTGGAGCACGGTCTCCTCGTGGCGCACGTCGACCGTGCGCTGTGGCGACATGATGGTCGCGGTCGGCTTGAAGGCGACCCGGAAGTAGATCGTCTCGCCGTTCGAGATGCCGCCCTGGACGCCGCCGCTGCGGTTCGTGCGGGTGCGGACGCGCGGGCCGTCCATGTAGAACTCGTCGTTGTGCTCGCGCCCCGTCAGCTCGGTCCCGCCGAAGCCGGAGCCGATCTCGAACCCTTTGCTCGCGGGCAGGCTCAGCACCGCCTTGGCGAGGTCCGCCTCCAGCCGATCGAACACGGGCTCGCCCCAGCCGGGAGGGCATCCCCGCGCTGCGCACACGACGAGCCCGCCCAGCGAGTTCCCGTCCTTCCGGGCGGCCTCGATGGCATCGATCATCCGAGCGGCCGCGGCCGGATCGGGGCAGCGGATCGGCGTCCGGTCGACGTCGTCGCGCGTGACCCGCTCCACGTCGCACTCGGCGCCGATCCGACCGACCTTCCCCACCCAGGCGACGACCTCGACGCCCCAGCGAACGTGCAGGAGCTTGCGCGCCACCGCGCCCGCGGCCACGCGGGCCGCCGTCTCCCGCGCGCTCGTCCGTCCCCCGCCCCGCCAGTCCCGGATCCCGAACTTCGCGTCATAGGTGTAGTCCGCGTGGCTCGGTCGATACTTCTCCTCCATCTCGCGGTAGTCGCCGGGCCGCATGTCCTCGTTCTGGATCTCCAGCGCGATCGGCGTGCCGAGCGTCACGCCGTCGAAGACGCCGCTCAGGATCCGGACCGTGTCGGACTCCTTCCGCTGGCTGGTGAGAAGGCTCTGCCCGGGGCGCCGACGGTCGAGGTCCGGCTGGACGTCCGCCTCCGAGAGGGGCAGGCGCGCGGGGCACCCGTCCACCACCGCGCCGGTCGCCGGCCCGTGGGACTCGCCCCACGTCGTCACGCGGAAGAGCTGGCCGAAGGTGTTGCCCATCGCCGTCGAATCGAGGCCCTAGACCTCGACGTTCTCCTCCTCGATCCGCTTGCGCGCCGTCATGTTGAACCGCCCCTCGTAGATCGGCCGGCCGCCGGTCGTCGGGCCCTGGTACTGGACGAAGAGCATGAGACCGCCCGTGTCGGTGTGGAGCGGCTCCTCGTAGTGCGGGTCCGGATAGAAGAGCATCGTCCCCGGGCCGTGGGTCCGCTCGCCGATCCGGAACTCCCCTTCCAGGATGTACCAGACCTGGGCGAACTCGTGCTTGTGGAGGGGGTGATGCGAGCCGGGCTCGTAGCGGACGAGCCCCGCGTTCGGGTGCGTCGGGCCCGCTGGCGTCGGGTGGACCAGCATCTTGCTCCACTGCCCCGGCCACCGGAGCAGCTCCCACGGCCGCTCGTCCTCGCGCACCACGGTGCACGGCAGGTGTCGATCCGTATCCTTGTGCTCCGCCATCGTCTCGCTCCTTTCGCACACGGGCGACGTCCGGCTCAGGATAGACGACGCGCCGCCCACCGCCAAGCGACCCCGGGACCGGGACTGCGACCGCGCCCTCGGGCCGGCGGTCAGGATCCGACCCGCATCACGACGCGGGCCGTCGGCGAGCCGTCGTCACCGAACCAGTGCTCCCCTTCCCGGACCAGATCCAGCTCCACGAGGAAGACGCCGACGGCGGCCGGAGCCCGCACGCCGAGCGTGACGTCGATCTCCTCCCCCGGATTCACGGGATGCGCCAGGGCGGCTCGCGCCAGGTCGCGGTCGACCACTCGGCCGTCCGGCTCCAGCAGATGAGCCCCCAGGGCGACCGCTCCCGGCCCGGATCCCGGATGCCACGTGGAGGTGCCGACGTTCGCCAACCGCACGGAGAGGGCGGAGCTGGACCCCGGCGTCATCTCCACGTAGCGGGCTTGCGGCGCGATGCGGGCCCGGTCGATCTCGCTCGCGGCGACCGCCGGCCGCGTGGCCGCGGCGAAGATCGTCCCCCCGAGCCCCGGGAGACGGTTGAGGAGCGGGGCGAGCCGGGCGCCGGCGCCGACGCCACCTTCCGACCGCGACGGCGTCCAGGTGTGCACGCTCTCAATGCGGAACCCCACCGCCTCGAGGAGACGCGCGACCTCGCCGGGCGCGTACTCGCGCCGATGGACCCACTCGTTCATCCGGAGGGTGCGCCCGATGCCGAACAAATGGCTCTGCGGGGACCGCCCGCGAAGCGCCGACGCGCGGCCCCGGAGATCGACGACGTTGGGGGTCGTCAGGTGGAGGATCCCGCCCGGTCGCAGGACACGCCAGCACTCGGACAGGAACAACCCCGGCTGGGCCAGGTGCTCGAGGATCTCGGTGGCCACGATGCGATCGAAGCTGGCCGTCGGGTGAGGCAGGAGCTCCCGCTCGAGATCGACGTCCTCGACCTCGATGTCCCGCTCCGCCATCCATCGCCGGAAGGCAGACGGCACGAACCGGCCGACGCCCGAGATCGCGAAGCCGCCTTGCCGCGCGAGGGCAAGCGCCAGGTGCCCGGGATAAATGCCGGCGTCCAGAAGCCGGCCCGGCCGGGGGGATCGCGCGAGGATCCATCCGACCGTGTGGACGTACCGGCCCAGGTTCTCGCGACCGTAGGCCTGCTCGCCCGGCGGGCCGCGGTCGATGATCTCCTCGAGGAGGCGACGGATCCCGCCGGGCGGCGCCTCGCCCGTCAACGTACCGACCGACGCGGCTCCGCCCGCGGCTGGCTCACGCCTCGGGGTGCGTCGTGATGAAGCGGGCCGCGCGCGCGGGATCGACGCCGGGCGCTCGGACCTCGACGCCCGCCGCCTCCTCCTGAAGCCGGAAGACCACGTTGTTGTCGAGCCCGCCCCACCCGCGGTTCATCGCCTCGATGGCAATCTGCTCGGCGAGGTTGGTCATGGGCATCGGAACGTCGAACTCCCGGGCGAGCTCGGTGGCGAGCCCGATGTCCTTGCGAGCGAGCGACAGCGCGAACATCGGCGGGTCGTACTCGCCGCGGAACACGGTCTTCGGCATCCCTTCGTGGAGGTAGTGCATGCGTCCGAGCGCCCCCCGCCGGATGCATTCCCAGACCGCCTCGGTCTCGACTCCCGCCTTGACGCCCAGCGTGAGCGCCTCCGCAATGGCCTGCCGCACGCTGTGTCCCACCATGTTGTGCACCAGCTTGCAGACCGAGCCCGCGCCGATCGCGCCCGCGTAGAAGACCTTGTCGCCGATCGCGTCGAGGACCGGCTTGGCCCGGTCGTAGACCTTCCGGTCGCCGCCGACCATCACGGCCAGGTTGCGTGTGGCCGCGCCGGTCTTGCCTCCGCTGACGGGCGCGTCGAGGGCGTGGGCGCCCTTGGCACGGAACCGCGGCTCGAGCTGGCGAATCAACGTCGGCCGGCTGGTCGACGTGTCGATCCACACGCTGCCCGCGCGGATCCCCTCCAGGACGCCGCCGGGCCCCACGCCGACCGCTTCCACCTCCTTGGGCCCGGGCAGCGAGGTGAGCGTGACGTCGGCGGCCCGGGCGACGTCGGCGGGGGCGGCCGCCGCCCGCGCGCCTCGCGCCACGAAATCCCGGACGAGGTCCGGTCGAAGATCGTGGACCACGAGGGGGAAGCCCGCCTTCAACAGGTTCGCGGCCATGCCGCCGCCCATGTTGCCGAGACCGATCAAGCCGACGGTATCCACGCTGCCTCCTCTCGAGGTGTTGACGAAGTCCGACCGCGAGCGGAGCGGGAGGGATCGAGGACGATGTCCACCGGCTCGACGCCCACGATCTTGAGACGAAGTCGCCAGGGAGGCGGCCCGGCCTCGTCCACGCGGAAGGCGGCCAGCGTGGTCGCCTCCCGGTACCCGCCCGCACCCACGCCGACCCCGGTTCCGACGCCGTAGCTCCCGCGGCTGGCCCCGCCGCCGACGCCGATCCCGATCGACAATCCGCTCGACGGCCGGTCCGTGGGAGCCACCAGGGATTCGGGCAGGATCTCGGCACCGTCCCGCACCAGCACCGCCCGCTCCACCCGGTATCCCTCCGAGTCGACCTTCACCAGGAGCCGGTCGCCCCGCACCGCGACGTCGGCGGAAATCGTCAGCCCGGCAGGCTGGCGCTCCGGGAAATACGGCAGGGTGGTCGCGCAGCCGGTGAGCGACACGGCCAGCGCCAGGATCGGGCGCCACGGCCGTCGGGCCGCCCGGCCCGGGGGCAAGCACGCACGGGCGCCCTTCATCGAACCGTCGCCTCTCCCCGGAGGATCCACCCGATGCTCAGCACGTACCGCGATCCCTCCTGGATCCGCGTCACCGCGTGCTCGCAGACGTCGGGCCGGAACAGCTTCACGCGAGCCCAATCGACCATCACCTCGGCGCACACGAACTCGCCGCCGCGGCGCGGGCGCTTGAGAATGACGTTGAGCCGGTAGTGCCGTCCGGACTCGGCCGGGTCGCGATGAGCGAGGACCTCGGCGCCCGTATCGTACCGTAGCAGGAAGCAGTCGAAGGGCAGCGGCACAGGGCTCGCCAAGAGCAGCATCCTGAAGCAGCACGGCACTCGACGACAGGGCTCCCACCGCAGCCACCGGCGCAGCTGAGCTCGCAGCTTGGACGTCACGGCCGCGCCGCCGGCCCGCCGGCCCGACCATCGGTCGCCCGCGGCGGATCGCCGACCCAGAGCCCGGACCAGGCTCGCCCGAGCATCGGGCACCGGCTGCACTCCGTCAGGCGCGCGTTGCAGTACTCGAGATCGCACCGAACGACCCGTCCCATGAGCGCGAGCGCGATCCGCTGGAGGCGCTGGGTGTGGCGGCCTTTGATCAGCACGACGTCCCCCGCCCCCAGGTCCTGCAGCGCGTCCACCGCCGCCCGGACGCTCCGGACGGTGGTGATCGCCGCAGGGAGCAGCCCGCCTTCCCGGGCTCCCGCCTTCGACGAGGACAGGTGCTCGCTCCTGGTCACGAACACCGCTCGCGTGGCGCACCGACCGACCCGTTGACCCAGGCGACGGTACACGCGCCGTTGCGGGCTCGTCGGCTCGTCCACGTCCCCCAGCACCACGATGCGCCGAGCGGCCGGGATCTCCTCCAGGACGTCCAGCGCCGCATCGACCGTCTCCTCGGGCGCCTTGAACTCGTCCCGCAGGAGCATCGCCCCGCTCGGCAGCGCCACCGGCTCGAGGCGGCCGGGGGTCGGTGCGAGGGTCTCGAGCCTCGAGACGACCTCGTCCAGTCGTTTGCCCTCGTTGAGCGCCACCGCCACCGCCGCCAGGACCCCGGTCACCATCGTCTTGCCCATCAGCCGGATGCGCACCGGCCGCGAGCCCAGCGGCGTGTGCAGGGTGAAGCGCGTGCCGTGCGGCCACTCGAGCGCCACGTCCGTCGCCCGGACGTCGTTCCGCTCCCCGCAGCCGAAGGTGACCACCCGG
>JBIOVM010000135.1:0-10532 GCA_044867785.1 Candidatus Rokuibacteriota bacterium
GGGGAGACCTTCACGTCCTGGGCCAGCCAGGGCACGAGCCCCTTGGGCGTCCACCGGAAGAGGCCCTCGAAGATCTGCTCGCCCACGATGAAGCTGTAGTTGGCGAGCGTCCGGGCCATGTCGAGGCTGTCCGGCTCGCCCGGCTCCACCAGGCGCAGCGTGCCGCCGCGCTTGGGCGCGGCGGTCTGCGCGTCGACCGCGAGCGGCCCGGCCAGGACGGCGAGACCCAACAAGGCGAACAGAGCGGTCCGCACGAACTTCATCGGGGGGTCCTCCACGCGTGAGGGCGGGGTCTCGGAGGGGAAGCGATCCCGGGCACGTCCCGGGCGGGCCGATCGGAACCACGGTCGGGCTGCAACGCGAGCGCTCCGTGATGTCGAGGGAAGCGGTATTGCTTCCCGGGGGCAGCGCTGTGAATACACCATCTCGCCCGCCGGGCGTCAAGGGGACGGAGCGCCTCCCGACCCCCGTGTTACCCTGATGCGGTTTTCCCTCGACCGGGAGGAATGGATGGCAACGCCGCCGAACGTCGTGGTCATCGTCATCGACGACCTGCGCTGGGACGAGCTGGGCGTGACCGGGCACCCGTACATGAAGACGCCCCGCATCGATCGGCTGGCCCACGAGGGTGCCCGGTTCACCCACGCGTTCCACACGACACCCCTCTGCTCCCCCAACCGTGCGTGCATCCTCACGGGACAGTACGCGAGCCGCCACGGGATCATCGACAACGTCGGCCGCGACGCGGCCAGCCACCGGCTCCCGACCTACTCGCAGGCGCTCCAGCGCCTCGGCTACGAGACGGCCCACGTCGGCAAGTGGCACATGGGGAACGACGCGTCGCCGCGGCCCGGCTACGACTACTGGGTGAGCTTCAAGGGTCAGGGCAAGCTGGTCGACCCCGAGCTCCAGGAGGGCGACCGGCGCGGCGTCGTGCGCGGCTACGTCACCGATCTTCTGAACGAGCGCGCCTGCGCGTTCGTGGCGCGCCCCCGCCGGCGCCCGTTCGCGCTCTACCTCGCGCACAAGGCGGTGCACCCGGACGTGTTCCAGCGTCAGGACGGCACCATCGATCCCGCCACGCTGGGCGGGTACGTGGCCGCGGAGCGCCACCGGGACCTCTACCGCGGCGCCGTCTTCCCCTCGCCGCCGAGCGTGCTCCCGGCGGAGGTCGTCGCGCGCTCCAAGCCCGCCCTGGCCGCGGCGCTGGCGCGCAAGGGGCGGGATCCCGGGGGACGCGCGCTCCTGGACTCGATCCACGCCGGCACCCAGGAGGAGATTCGCCTCCGGGCCGCGATGATGGCGTCCGTCGACGAGGGCGTCGGCATGCTCTACGAGACGCTCGAGCGGACGGGGGAGCTCGACAACACCCTCATCGTGTTCGTGAGCGACAACGGCTACTTCTTCGGCGAGCACGGGCTGGGCCCGGAGCGCCGCTTCGCCTACGAGGACGGCATCCGCTCGCCGCTCCTGGTGCGGTATCCGCGCCTCGTCCGGCCCGGCGCGACGATCGACGCCCTCACGCTGGCGCTCGACCTCGCCCCGACGGTGATCGACGCGGCCGGCGGCACGCCCGGCCCCCACGTCCAGGGCCGGTCGCTGGTGCCGCTGCTCCGCGGCGAGCAGCCGGCCTGGCGCGCGTCCTTCCTGGCGGAGTACTACGGCGAGGCGGCGATTCCCTGGCTCGTCGGCATGTCCTACAAGGCCGTGCGGACCGAGCGCTACAAGTACATCGACTGGACCCAGCATCCCGGCGCCGACGAGCTCTACGACCTGGCCGCCGATCCCCACGAGCTGACCAACCTCGCGCCCGAGCCGGCCCATGCGGGGCTCCGCCGGGAGCTGCGGAGCGAGCTCGGGCGGCTGGTCGCGGAGTCGTTCGGGCTCTGATAGAAGTCGGTACACCGATACGTCCAAGGTCGGGCGGATGGAGCATCTGGCGCTGTCGTTCCCGCCGCCGCCCTCGATGCTGAAAGGCTGCACGCCGATTTCGGATGGGCGAGCGCCCGCGTCATCGGGTGTGCGTGTTCGCCTCTCGCCGTGGTGGCCGTGACGGAGCTGTGGGGTCGTCAGCCCTTGCCGGAAGCCCGGCGTACGCGCCGAGCGCAGGAGGCTGGCAGACGTGTGGCGGCGGTACAGCAGCGCGCTGGTCACCCGGCCGCCGTCCGCGTCCTGCTTTTCCGCGTCGCGCTTCCTTCTGGCGGAGCCGTGGCTGAGTGCTCTTAGCCCCGACCTGATCGACGGTCGATCACGCGCCCATCACCCCGGACACACACGCCGTCCTCGTCTGTGCGCCGGCGTGAGAGGGCGGGTTACGGGCCTCTCGACTGACCTCGCGAGCCGCCCTTGCCGGCCCCGGCGGGACCGCGCTATGGTTCCGGCGGCGGCCAAGGGGCGCCGGGTCACGGGGGACGGCGGACGGGGATCGAGACACGCGGCGAGGAGCCGACCTTTGGACCCAATCGGGAGGCCGCGCTGATCTGAAATCATCCGGCTCGATTCGGGTGGACGGGCGCAGGCGCTCATTGCTCATCGGCTCGGCGGCTGGGAATCCCCTGACCCGAGAGCGTGGCGCACAAGCATTGTGTCGATCGCCCGGCCCTCGCGCCGAGGCTGGGGTGAGAGCGAAGAGAGAGGGAAGAGCGATGCAACGCAAGCTCAGCGCGGCCCTAGGCTGCCTGGTCCTGCTCGGCCTCCTCGGGACTCCGATACCGGCTGTCGGGACGTCGCGGAAGGTCCTCGTGGTGGCTGTGCCCACCGAGCCGGCACACCTGGACCCGTCGGAGCACATGGGCATCCAGCATGATTTCAATTACCACATCTACCGCAAGCTCTACTCGTTCACCCCCGAGATGCGGCCGGAGCCGGACCTGGTCGCCGCCGAGCACGTCAGCCGTGACCTCCGCACGTGGACACTGCAGCTGAAGAGGAACGTCACCTTCTTCGATGGCACACCCGTGAACGCGGCGGCGGTCAAGTACAGCATCGACCGCATGCTGGAGCCTCGCCGGAGCGCGCAGATGGCGGTGCTGTTCCAGCCGATCAAGGAGGTGCGCGTCAAGGGCGACCATGTCGTCGAGATCGAGACCAAGGAACCCTTCGCCTCACTCAAGCACAACCTCGCCCACCCGAACGCCGGGATCATCAGCCCGGCGGCAGACCGGGAGATGGGGCCGAGGTTCGGGCGGGCGCCCGTGAGCGCGGGACCGTACATGGTGGGGGAGTGGGTAAGAGGGGACCGTATCGCGCTGACGCGCTTCGAGGGGTATCAAGGGCCGCGCCCGTACTACGACCAGCTCGTCTTCCGCGTGATTCCGGCGCCGGAGACGCGGCTGGCGATGGTGGAGCGGGATGAGGCCCAGGTCGCGATCCGAATGCCACCCACGCTCACTCGGGTGGCGGCGCGCAATCCGGATCTGCGGGTCATTCGCCTCGAGGGTACGGCCCTGTACTACATGTGGTTGAACCTCGACGCGCCGCCAACGAACGACATGCGCGTGCGGAGGGCGCTGAATCTCGCCGTCGATCGGGCGGCGCTCATGGAGCGGATCGCCCTCGGTGCCGCCAGTCCGGCCCACACCGTGATGGAGAAGATCATCCGGTACAGCTGTCCGGTCGGGACGCTGACCTACGATCCCGGTGAAGCCCGGCGCCTGCTCAGCGAGGCGGGGGTGACGGGCCACCGGCTGAAAGTGCTCGCGGGGGAAGGCCAGTGGGAACTCGACCGCCAGGTCGCGGAGGCGGTGACCGGCTACCTGCGCGAGGCCGGCGTGGCCACGGAGCTGCGGCTGATCGCGGACCCGGCGGCCTATCGGGAGAGCATGGGCAAGCGGGACGCGCACATGGCCCTGGTGGCGTGGCCGGGATCGACTGCGGATCCCGACCACTACCTGAAACGCCAGCTCTGGGGCCAAATCGCGCGCCAGCCGTGGAATTTCGCCGGCTACCGGAACCCGAGGGTCGACGCCCTGATCGAGGAGGGCGCCCGGACTTTCTCCGAGCCGGACCGGGCACGGATCTACTGTGAGATTCAGCGGCTCGTCTGGAACGACTGGCCCTGGTTGATCCTGTATCGCCTGGACGGTGCGGCCTTCACTCGCGCCGAGGTCACCGGCGTCGACGTCTACATCAACAGCCAAGCCCACGTCTTCACTCGGGCGCGAGCCGCGTCAAAGTGACCGCGAGGGTGTGCGCGATCCCGTCGAATTCGCTCGGCAACGCGTCCTAGCTCCTGGTGAGTTCGCGGCGACGTGATCTGGTACGGCATCCAGCGACTCGCGCAGGCCGTCCCGACCCTGTTCGTCATCTCGCTCCTGACGTTCGCGATGCTCCGGTTGATCCCGGGTGACCCCGCGATCCTGATCGCGGGGGAAGAAGCCACGCCGCAGACGCTGGCGGTGATGCGGGAGCGACTCGGGCTGAATCGCCCGCTCTACGAGCAGTACGGACAATACCTGGCGGCGCTCTTCCGCGGTGATCTCGGGACCTCGATCCGGACCAAGGGAAGCGTCGCCGACGAGCTCGCCGCGCGTGTCCCGGCGACCCTCGAGCTCGCGGTGGCGGGGGGTCTCCTCTTCACGGTGGTGGGCGCCGGGATGGGCGTGGGCGCCGCGACGTGGCCCGGCCGCTGGCCGGATCACCTGGTCCGCGGTCTGTCGCTGATCGCCGTGTCGACGCCGGCGTTCTGGCTGGGTGCGCTCCTCGTCTGGATCTTCGCGGTGCAATGGGGGCTCCTGCCGGTGGCCGGGCGTGGGTCCCTGGCCTTTCTGATCCTGCCGGCGGTGACCGTGTCCCTCGATGGAATCGCGCTGCTGGCGCGCGTGGTGCGGGCCAGCTTGCTGGATGTTCTGGGCGAGGACTACATCCGGACCGCGTGGGCGAAGGGGTTGCCCGATCACGCGGTCGTGGGTCGGCACGCGATGCGCGTGGCCCTCGTTCCCGTCGTCACCGTCGTGGGGCTGGAGTTCGGGCGACTGCTCGGAGGGGTCGTGGTCGTCGAGAACGTCTTCGGGTGGCCCGGGGTGGGCCGGCTCCTGATCGATGGTGTTCACACCCGTGACTATCCGCTCGTCCAGTCCGGGATCCTCGTGTTCGCGGCGACCCTGATCGCGGTCAACGTGGCCGTCGATGTGCTGGTGGGCGTCCTCGACCCGCGGGTGCGATATCTCTGAGAACTCTGCCGTGCGACATTCGGGGCGGTGGAGAGGCTGGAGATCGGTTCGACGGCGGTGTCTCGGGGTCGTCGGTCTCGTCACGACGCTTCTGATCGGGATCGCCGTGGTCCTGGCGCCCTGGCTGGCCCCCTTCGACCCGAATGCCCCGGCGCTCCGGTATGCTCTGGCCCCGCCTGGTTGGGGCCACGCCTTCGGGCACGACGAGCTCGGGCGTGACGTGCTTTCACGGGTGCTCTACGGCGGACGGACCTCGCTGTTGATCGGAGTCGGTTCGGTGATGGGGGGATTGATGGTCGGAGGGGTGGCCGGGGTGCTGGCCGGATATCGGGGAGGGTGGACCGATGCGCTGATCATGAGGGGCGCGGAGGTGCCCCAGGTGTTTTCGGGGTTCATCCTGGCGGTCTGGGCCTTGGCCATTCTCGGGCCCGGGACCCTGAATGTGGTGACCGCCCTGGCCTTACGGTCGGTGCCGGTCTTCGCGCGCCTCGGTCGGAACGTCACGGTATCGCTGCGAGAGCGGCAGTTCGTCGAGGCGGCGACGGCCATGGGAAGCGGCGGGGCGCGCATTCTGTCCCGCCACCTGTTGCCGCATCTGACGTCGCCGCTGCTGGTCGTGGCGACATTGCGCGTTGGCTCGGCCATCGTCGTGGGCGCGTCGCTGAGCTTTCTGGGACTGGGGGTGCCGGTGGAAGTACCGGAGTGGGGCGTGATGGTCAAGAACGGCATGAGCTACATGCGCCTGGGCGCCTACCACTTGGTGCTCTTTCCGGGACTGGCGATCATGGTGACGGTGCTGGGACTGAACTTGCTCGGGGAGGATCTCCGAGACCGCTGGACTCCCCGCAGCGCAACGGGCGAGGGCCGCGGCGGGCGCCGCGGTGGGGCGCGCGGCGACGAGGGTGCCCTGGGCTTGCATGAAGGCGCCGGACCGGCCAGTGACCGGTTGCGCAACCGGCTCGGCCCCCGGAGGTCCCGTTGATGGAGCCCGCTCGCCTCAGCATCCTCTACGTCGGCTCGCTCCCCCCCCTTCGACACGGCCTCGCGATCATGTGGGGTCAGCTCCTCACCCGCCTCGCTGCGAGGGACCACCAGGTACGGGCCATCAGCCCGATGACGCACGAGGAACGGCAACAGGGGGACGCGTTCGCGAATGACCATCCAAGAGTGCAGATGACGCGAGTGCTCGTTCCCTCCCATCCCGACCCCCACCGGGCCCCGGTCGCCTACCGGCGAGACCTCGCCGCGGGGTTTCGTCGGGCCCTCGACGCGCAAGTGGCCGCCGCCCGTCCGGACGTGCTGTTCGTCGGCAACACGAGCATGGCCGAATACATGGTCGACCTCACGGCAGCCCACCAGCTACCTTGCATCGTGGGGCTGGGCGGCCCCATCGCCTTGCGGATCCTCGATGGGACTCTTCCCGAGGACCTGAGCCGCGGCGTTCTCTCCGGCCTTCGGCGGGCGGACTGCCTGGTGGGGGTCGCACCACACCTCGGGGGAGCCCTTCGCCAGCTGGGGCGCGATGACGTCTGCGTCATCGAGAACCCCGTCGACGCTGACCAGTTCGCCCCGAGGCCCAAGGACCCGGCGCTCATGGATGCGCTGAGGGTGACGACGGAGGACCTCGTCGTGGCGCATGCGTCGAAGCTCGCGCCCGAGAAACGCCCCCTGGACATCGTGCTCTCCGCCGAGCGCGCGCTCCGGGCCAACCCCCGGCTCCTCTACCTGATCCTGGGCGATGGCCAGCTCCGCTCGGCGATGGAGGAGGCTTGTGCCCGGCATGGCGTGACCGAGCGCTTCCGCTTCGCAGGCTGGGTCGACCATGCGACGATCCACCGCTACCTGAACCTGGCAGACGTGGTGGCGATGCCCTCCGAGCCACTGGAGGGCCGATCCAACGTGTACGTCGAGACTCAGGCGTGCGGCCGAGTGCTCCTCGCGAGCGATATCCCGGCCGCGCGCGAGGTCATCGTCGACGGCGAGACGGGGGTGCTCTTCCGGACGGGCGACGTCGGCCACCTCACGGCGAGGACCCTGGAGGTCGCTGGCGATCCGAGCCTGCGCGCGGCGATCGGCGTGCGCGCGCGGCAGGTCTCGGAAGGCCGGACCTTCGGCCCCGCCCTGGCGGCGTGGGAGCACGTCTTCCGGGAGGTCATCCGGCGGCATCGGCAGTGACCGAGGCAGCCGCCGTTCCCTCCCCCGGAACCCGCGCGACCTGGCTGAGAGACCTCCGATGCCCATGAGCCCGGGCGGTCTCGCCATCCTCTATGTCGGCGCCCTGCCACCCGAATCCGGCGGGTCGCCGCACGTGGGCGGGCTGCTGGTTGCCGGTCTCGCCGAGCGCGGGCATCGAGTGCGGGCCATCAGCCCCATCACCGATGCAGCGCAGCAGGACGGCGATACGTTCGCGCGCGCTCACCCGCCGCTGCGGATCACACGCGTCGTGACCCCTGCCGCGCCCATGGACGATGCTCGGGCCGAGGACGCCTATCGGCGAGAGCAGGGCGTGCGTCTTCGCCACGCCGTAGTCAAGGAGATCGGCAGCGACCGTCCCGATGTTCTCGTCGCCAGCAACACCAGCATGGCCGTGCACGTCCCCGAGCTCCAGACCGCGTACGACGTACCGTGCGTCCTGATCGTCCACGGCCCCACGGTCCTCGGGATGGTCGCCGGGACCGTGCCCGCGGACCGCGATCTCCTCTCCGGCCTTCGGCGGACGTCCCGGTTGGTGGCGGTCGCGCCGCATCTCGCTCGAGCCCTTCGCCGGCTGGAGCTCGACGACAGCTGCGTTATCGAGAATCCCGTCGACCTGCGTCGGTTCGTCCCGCGGGCCAAAGACCCGGCTCTCATGGACGCGCTCGCGGTGACGCCGGCGGACGTTGTCGTTGCGCACGTCTCCCGCCTGGGGGCCGTCAAGCGTCCCTTGGACATCGTGTTCTCGGCCGAACGCGCGCTTCGGTCTAACCCTCGCTTGCTGTACCTCGTCCTGGGCGATGGTCCGCTGCGGGCCACCATGCAACAGGCCTGTGCACAGAGAGGTTTGACCCGACGCTTCCGCTTCGTCGCGCGGGTGGGCCACGAGGCGGTGCCCGCGTATCTCAACCTGGCCGACATGGTCGTGATGCCTTCCGAGTCAGAGGGTCAATGCCTCGTGTACCTCGAGACCCAGGCCTGTGGCCGCGTGCTCCTGGCGAGCGATATCCCAGCCGCCGCCGATGTCGTTATCGACGGCGAAACGGGGCTGCTCTTCCGGAAGGGCGATGTCGCCCACCTCGCGGCGAGGACCCTGGACGCGGCGGCCGATCCGCGCCTGCGGGAGGCAATCGGCGCGCGGGCGCGCCAGGCCGCCGAGCCTCACGCGCTCGACAGGGTCCTGACCTCGTATGAGCTCCTCTTCCGGGATGTCATCGCACGCCGGGGAGGAGGCGGGGAACACTGAACCGCTGTCTGTGATGCGCCTTTCCGAGATCCGCTCTTCTCCATGATCTTTCCGTCGCCGAAGGCCGCCCGCCCGAACCTCGGCATCACTTCAGCCGGGGGTCGAGGACGTCCCGGAGCGCGTTCCCCAAGAGGTTCAGCCCGAGCACGGTGACCAGGATCGCGAGCCCGGGGAAGTTCACGAGCCACGGCGCGCGCTGGAGATAGACGCGCGCGCTCGTCAGGAGCGCGCCCCACTCGGGCAGCGGCGGCTGAGCGCCGAGCCCCAGGAACGAGAGCCCCGCCGAGACCAGCAGCGCCTCCGGGAACTGGAGCGTCGCCAGCACGATCAGCGTCGGGGCGACGTTCTGCAGGACGTGCCGGGTCGCCACCCGGAGCGGGGCCGCGCCGAGCGCCCGCGCGGCCAGGACGAACTCGCTCGTCCGCAGCGAGAGGACGCTCGCCCGGACCACCCGCACGAAGACAGGCACGCGGCGGATCCCGATCGCGATCATCGCGTTCTCGAGGCTCGGGCCGAGCGTGGCGACGATGGCGAGCGCGAGGAGGAACCCCGGGAACGCCAGCATCACGTCCACGAGCCCGCTGATCGCGAGGTCGATCTTGCGGCCCCCGAGCCCCGCGGCCAGGCCGAGGGCGGTGCCGATGAGCCCCCCGATGGCCACGCTGATCAGGCCCACGCGGAGGCTGATCCGGCTCCCGTGGATGATCCGGGCCAGGAGGTCACGGCCGAACTCGTCGGTGCCGAGCGGGTGTTGGGGCGACGGCGGGCGGAGCCGCTGGCCGATCGCCATCCGGTAGGGATCGGCCGGATAGAGGGTGGGCCCGGCCACCGCCATCGCCAGCAGCAGCAGGGCGATCGTTCCACCGATCCGGCCCGACCACGAGACACCGAGGCGCCGGAGGGCCGACACCCAGCCCGGCCCGTGCTCCCGGTTCACGCGGAGGCCGCTCGCGGATCGAGCCACCCGCCCAGGAGGTCGACGGCCGCGTTGATCACGACGTAGGTGACGGCGACGGTCACCACGACCCCCTGGATCAGCGGGAAGTCGCGCGTCTGGATCGCGATCACCGCCAGCTCCCCCACCCCGTGCCAGGCGAACACCACCTCGACGATGAACGCACCGGAGAGCATGAACCCGAACTGGAGCCCGATCACGGACAGCACGGGGGCGAGCGCGGCGCGGAGCGCGTGCTTCGCGACGACCAGGTGGCCGGGCAGCCCCTTCGCCCACGCGGTGCGGATGAAATCCTGGCCCAGCGTCTCGAGGAGGCTCGACCGGACGAGCCGGGCGATCGCCGCCGCCGACAGGATCCCCAGCGTGAAGGCCGGCAGGACGAGATGCCGCCAGGACTCGGCGCCCATGACCGGGAGGAGCCCCCAGCGCACGCTGACCAGGCCGATGAGGAGGAGGCCGAGCCAGAAGGGCGGCATCGAGATGCCGACCACCGCCAGCGACGTCGCCACGGCGTCGAGGAGGCGCTCCCGCTGGAGCGCCGCCACGACCCCCAGGCCGAGGCCGATCGTGGTGGCGAGCGCCAGGCTGGCGACCGCGAGCAGCAGCGTGAGCGGGTAGCGATCCCGGAGGTCGTGGGCGACGGGCCGGTTGTTCTGGATCGAGCGGCCGAAGTCTCCCTGGACGAGGCGGCCCACGTACTCCGCGTACTGGACGGTCAGCGGGCGGTCCCACCCGAGCTCCCGGCGGACCCGCTCGATCGTCGCGCGGTCGGCGGACTGGCCCATGAACATGATCTCTACCGGGTCCCCCGGCACCAGGACCCGCATGGAGAAGACGAGCAGCGTGATGACCGGGACGATCAGGAGGACGGTCAGCAGCCGGCGGACGACGAACGGCCCCACGGCGGGGTCAGGCCTTGACTGCCATACATTCCGCCCGGGAGGGAGCCAGGCTCGGCGATTGTATG
>JBIOVM010000136.1:0-10440 GCA_044867785.1 Candidatus Rokuibacteriota bacterium
CACACCGGAGCGACGTAGGGCCAGCCGCTCCGGTCGAGCGTGGCGAGCCGCGCGTTCCATGGCTCGGCCAGGAACGCGGCCAGCTCGGCGTCACCGAGGCCGCCGATCTTGGCGCTGGGCTGGTAAGGCATACCGGACCCCCGTTCTATCGTGTGACCGCTCGCGGGTCGAAGCTGTCGCGGAGCCCGTCCCCGACGACGTTCAGGGCGAGCACCGTCAGCATGATGGCGCCGCCCGGGAACAGGGAGACCCAGGGCGCGAGGGCCAGGAACTCCTTCCCCTCGTTCAGGATGGTCCCCCAGGACGGCGTGGGCGGCTGCACGCCCACGCCGAGGTAGGAGAGCGCGGACTCGATCAGGAGGCCGTAGGACAGGCAGACGGCGGTCTGCACGATGACGGGCGACACGGCGTTGGGCAGGATGTGGCGCACCAGGATCGCGCCCCGGCCCAGCCCCAAGGCCTCGGCCGCCTCCACGTACGCCTGGGCCGACTCGGCCAGGACCGAGCCGCGCACGACGCGGAAGAAGAGCGGCGCGTAGACGACGGCGATGGCCGCGATCGCGCTCCCGATCCCGGCGCCGAGGACGGCGGCGATCGCGATCGCGAGCAGGATCGGAGGAAACGCGAAGAATACGTCCATCACCCGGCCGCACAGCTGATCGAGCCCGCGCCCCAGGCCGGCCAGGAGCCCGAGCGCGCTTCCCGCCACGAGCGCCAGGGCGATGGCCGCGCCGGCGATGCCCACGGACACTCGCACGCCGAACAGCACGCGGGAGAGGAGGTCGCGGCCGAACCGGTCGGTGCCCATCCAGTGGCGGCCGCTCGGCGCCTGGAACAGGCCCTGCGCGTCGACCGCGGTCGGCGAGTAGGGCGCCAGCCACCCCGCGACGATCCCGAGGGCGACGACGGCGCCGAGCAGCGCGCACGCCGTGCGGAAGAGCGGGCTCCGTCCCTGGCGTCGGGCGGGCGTCCCGACGACTTCTGCGCGATCAGCCATGGCGGAGCCGAGGATCCAGCACGGCGTAGAGGAGATCGACCAGGAGATTCAGGGTCATGAAGATCGCGGCCAGGAGCAGGATGACGCCCTGCACGACCGGGTAGTCGCGCTGGAAGATGGCGTCGAGCAGGAGCCGTCCGACGCCGGGCAGCGTGAAGACGTCCTCGACGACGACCAGACCGCCGACCACGTAGCCCAGCTGGACCCCGGCCACCGTGACCACGGGGATCAGCGCGTTCCTCAGGGCATGGCGATAGGTGACGCGCGTTCGCGACAGCCCCTTGGCTTGCGCCGTCCGCACGTACTCGCGGCCCAGGACGTCGAGCATCGACGAGCGGGACATGCGCGTGATCATGGCGGCGGTTGCCGTGCCGAGCGTCAGCGCCGGGAGCGCCATGATGAGGAGGTTTCCCGCCGGGTCCTTGACGAAGGGGACCCATTGAAGCGATGGCATCCACCCGAGATACACGGAGAAGAGCAGGATCAGCACGGTGCCCTGCCAGAACGCCGGCAGCGACAGACCGAGGGTCGCCAGCACGCGGATCACGCCGTCCCGGGCGCCGCCCGGCCGGGTCGCCGACGCGACGCCGAGCGGGATCCCGAGACACAAGGACCAGCCGACCGCGAGGACCGCCAGCTCGGCCGAGACGGGGACGCGCTCGAGGAACAGCCCGAGCACCGGCCGGCCGGACAGCCAGGACGCCCCCAGATCCCCGCGCGCCACGCCCCCGAGCCAGTCGAGGTACTGGACGTGAAGCGGGCGGTCGAGCCCGAAGAAGCGTCGAAAGCTCTGAAGCACCTCGGGCGAAGCGATCGCCGCCTGGCCCAAGAGCTGCTCGACCACGGTGCCCGGCACGAGCCGGACCATGCCGAAAACCAGTGCGCTCACGCCCAGGAGCGTGAGCGCCATGGCGGAGAGCCGGCTCACGAGATAGGTTCGCAATGGCGCCTACTTGATGGGCCGACCCTCCGACGACGCAAGAGGGCCGGCTCCGCGAGCGCTCGAACGCGTCAGCGCTCGAGCGAAACGAACCGAAGGCCGTAGTGGAAGCCGGTCGGGTGGGGCTGGAACCCCTTGACCGTCTTCTGCATCGCGTAGAGAAGATCGGGCGAGTAGAGGGGGAGCGAGATCGGGTCCTCCGCGAGGAGGCGCTGGACCTGGTCGTAGATCTGCTTGCGCCGGCCCCGGTCGAGGGTCGTGCGGCCGGCGTCCAGCAGCTCGTCGGCCTTGGCGTTCTTCCACCGCCGGAAGTCTTTCCCGCCTGGCGCCGAGTGGAAGTGCCGGTGGAAGGCCTGGTCGGGGTCGACGAACCCGCCCCATTCGTTCATCGTGGGAGGCGACTGCGGGACGACCCAGTCCTTGATCCACACCCCGCCGTCCACGGTCTCGACGGTCACGTCGATGCCGGCCTCCCTCAGGTTCTCGACGATGATCGGAAGCGCGGCGGCGAGCGCCGGGAACCCCACGATGTTCCGGATCTTCATCGAGACCCGTCCGCCGTATCCGGCCTGCTGGAGCAGCGCCTTCGCCTTCGGCACGTCGCGCTGCTGGTTCGGAAGCTCCGCCCACGGGGTCGCCCAGTACCGGAGGCCCGGCGGCAGCACGCCGAGCCGCTGCCCCAGGCCCGAGCCGGCGATCTGGAGGATGGCCGCCCGGTCGAGCGCGAGGGCGACCGCCTGGCGAACCTCCGGCTTCGACGTCGGCTCCTGGTCTCCGGCGAGGTCGAGCACGACCCACCGCGTCGACGGCGCCTGGATCGCCTCGACCGTGCCGACGCCCTTCGCCACCTGGAAGGAGAGGGCCGAGGCGAACTCGGCGAAGTGCACCTGGCCGGTCCGTAGGCCCGCCACGATGGAGGACTCGTCCGGAACCGCCTGGTAGACGATGCCGTCCAGCAGCGGCTTCTGCGGCCCCCAGTAGGCCGGGTTCCGCTTGAGCGCCCAGCGCCGGCTCGGGTCGAACTCCTCGACCATGAAGGGGCCGGTGCCGACGGCCTTCGTGAGGAGGGCCTTCCCGTCGCCGCCGGAGTCCTTCGGGATCACTCCGTTGTACTTGCCGCCGATGTTCACGAGGAACGTCGCCGCCGGCCCCGCCAGCAGAAAGCGCACGGTGTACTTGTCGACCGCATCGATCTGCTTCACGAAGGTGAGGTCGTTCGCGCCCGGGCTCACCTTCGGGTCACGGACCCGGTCGTAGGTGTACTTCACGTCGTCCGCGTCCATCTCCTTGCCGTCGTGGAAGCGGACGCCGCGGCGCAGGTGGAACACGAACTCGACGGGCGACCGCTGCTCCCAGCGCTCGGCCAGCTCGGGCTTGGGCTCGAGACCGTGGTCGATCCACACGAGGTTCTCGTAGACGAGCGGCTTCCGGCGCTGGAAGATGTCCAGCCCCTGCATGTGGGGCTCGATGTTCGGCGGGAGTGCCGCGCTCGCGACGGTGAGCACGCCGCCCGCCTTGCCCTGAGCCCGAGCGCGACGCGGGGCGAGTCCTACCGCTCCGAGCGCGGCGCCACCGCGCACGAGGAACGCGCGCCGGGAGAGAGGGTCGTGAGCTCGGACATGCTCCGCCATGGTCGGTCTCCTTCCCGAGTTCATGATGGGCGGTGCGGCCGTTTTGGCCGCCCGCGCGCCGCCCGACGGCGCCTTCAATCGTTGAGGACGCGCGATCGGGTGTCAAGGTAGGCTCCCCCGAGCGCCGGGGGATCCTGCCTACTCCGCGGAGCCGGCGGCGCGATGGGCGCGCAGGAAGTCGGGGTCGAGGTCGACGCCGAGTCCCGGGCGCGGCGAAACGTGGAGCTGGTCGCCCCGCAGGTCGAGCGGCCGGTCGAGGCATCGGTTGTACCACGAGACGTTCGACACGTTGTGCTCGAGCCGGTAGAAGTTCGGCACCGCCAGCATGGCGTGGGCCCCGGCCACCACCTGGAGCGGGCCCATCGCGTTGTGCGGCGTGATCGGGACGTGGTAGGTCTCCGCCAGCGCGGCGATCCGCATGACTTCGCTGATGCCGCCGGTCCAGACCACGTCCGGCATCAGATAGTCCGCCAGCCGCCCGGCGAGCACCGGCGCGAAGTCCCATCGCGTGTAGAGCCGCTCGCCGACGCAGATCGGGACCGAGACCTGCTCCCGCACGGCGCGAAGGGCGTCCAGGCTCTCCGGCGGCGTGGGCTCCTCCAGCCAACCGATGCGGTAGGGCTCGAGGCGGCGGGCGAGGCGCACGGCGGTCGGCACGTTGTAGTGGCCGTGCGCGTCGATCAGGACCTCGACCCCGTGGCCGACCGCCTCGCGCACCGCGGCCACGCACGCGACGCCGAGCTCCTCGCCGGCGGGCGAGATCTGGCCGGCGAGGTATCCGGTATGGTGGGGTACCATCTCGTGGAAGGGGTCGAGCTTGATGGCGGTGTGCCCGCGCGCCACGACACGCCCGGCCGCCCCCGCGTAGTCGTCCGGCGTCTCGCACGCGGCATGGCCGTCCGACGCGGCGAACCAGCCGTTCGCGTAGAGTGGCACGCTGTCGCGCACCCGGCCTCCGAGCAGGTCGTACACGGGCCGGCCCGCGACCTTGCCCTTGATGTCCCAGAGCGCGATGTCGATCCCGCTCACCACGGCGGTGGGCAGGCCGCGCGGGCCCAGGTACGCCGCCTTGCGGAAGAGCCGGTGCCACATGGCGGTGATGTCGGCGGCGTCCTGCCCGACGATCCAGGGACGGAGATGGCGGATGGCATCGGCGATGATGAGGCTGCCGTGGCTCGGGAAGTTCGAGGACTCGCCCCAGCCGTGCACGCCCGCGTCGGTGAGGACGCGCACGAACGTCCAGACGGCCTGCGGCTCCTGGTTGTAGGTCGACGCGCCCCGGGTGGGGTCGACGACGTAGACTTCGACGTCGGTGATCTTCACGGCCGCCCTCGCGTCACCAGGGCCGTCGGATCGGCGTCAGTGGAGGCCGAGCAGGGTCTCGGCGATCGTGCGCTGGGCCGCCCGGAGCGGTGGCTCGGCGTTGCCGAAGACGACGACCGCGATCCCGCTCGGGATCCGCCGCAAGGTCACCGTCCCGGCCGGCGTCCGGAGCCGCACGTCGTGCCAGGCGACCGGCGCCGCCGCGCCCGGTCCCTGGAGCACGTTGTCCACCATGGCGAGGGTGCTGGGCAGCCCCGCCTCGGCGAGCCGGTCGAGGAGGGCCCGGATGTCCACAGCCGCCACCCGGGGCACCACGACCTCGAGCCCCATGACGATTCCGATGCGCTAGCGTTCGCCGGCGACGGTCCGGAGCGTGGGCACGCAGCGCGTGCCTTCCTGGATCGCCAGGCTGATCGCTGCAGCGGCGAGGAGCTGGACGCTGGCGATGGTGAACGCCGTGCCGTAGCCCCCGGTCAGCTCGAAGAGCAGTCCACCCAGCCAGGACCCGAGCGCCGCTCCGCCCTGATGGACGACGAAGATCGAGCCGAAGATCGAGCCGACGGACAGCCGCCCGTAGAGGTCGGCCGTGAGGGCCGAGGTCATGGCCAGGCTGCCGGACATGCTCGCGCCCCCCAGAGCCGAGATGACGAGCAGGGCGGCCGGGCTGTCGTGCACCAGGAACATCGCGGCGAAGAGAATGGCGCGCGTGCCGTAGAGCCAGGCGAGGACGGGCCGGCGACCGAGGCGGTCGGCGATCGCGCCCAGCGCCATGGCGCCGGCGAAGCTCGAGGCGCCGAGGACCCCCATCGCCCAGGAGGCCAGCATGGCGTGGTAGCCGTGGTCGGTGAGCATCGGCACCCCGTGCGCGGAGAGCAGGCTCATCGAGAACCCGCACGTGAACATCCCGCCGCAGAGCTGCCAGAAGGGCGCGGTGCGGAGGGCATCGCCGAGCGGCGTGCGCTCGGGGCCCGTCGGGTCGGCCAGGCGGGCGTCGGGAGCCACGCCGTCGGGATGGAGCCCCATCGACTCCGGCGAGTCCCGGACCACCCAGATGGAGAGAGGCAAGAGGAGGAGGACCGCCGCCAGACCGAGGAGACCGTACGCCGCGCGCCAGCCGACGGTGAGGATCAGCCACATCGACACCGGTACCAGCACGCTCATCCCGGCCATCGAGGCCGATCCGAGCAGCGAGAGCGCGGTGGCGCGGCGCCGCGTGAACCACCGGGATACGACCGCCGAGCCGACGACGTGCCCGGTGGCCGAGAGTCCGAGCGCCAGGACGACGCCGTGAACCAGCGCCAGCTGCCAGAGCCGGGTGACGGCCCCGGTGCCGGCCAACGACGCGCCGAGCACGAGCGTGCCCAAGACCGCCACCGGGCGGGCTCCCCAGCGCTCCACCAGCCGACCGACGAACGGCATGAACACGCCGTAGAGCAGGAGGCTCATCGCGACGACGAGGGAGTAGCTCGCGCGGTCGGTCTGGAGGTCCGTGACCATGGGCTTCAGGAACGGACCGATCGAGAAGCGCACGCCGGTCGACAGGAACACCATCACGGCGAAGGCGATGGCGACCCACCAGCCGTAGAAGAGTCGCTCCCGCGCCATGATCCGCGCCCACTATAACCGAGGGGTCATGTGCCGACAACCGCGCGACGAGCGCGGCGATCGCCCGCGCTCATCGCAAGAACTGCCGCAGCCCCTTGCGGAGGATCGACTCCGCGAAGCCGCGGAGCACGCGGTCCTGCAGGTCCGTGCGCGGGGAATGGTAGGATCCCCACACCCGGAAGTCGACGCCCATCAGCCCGTTCGGCCGCTCGGTGAACGCCGTCCGCATCTCGCGCGGCGCGCGGCGCACGACGGCGGGCGGAACCAGCAGGGTGAGCTCGTGGGCCAGGGTGCCGGAGCGGAGCAGGATCTCGCCCTTGCCGAGGATCTTGACGTCGCCGGCGATGAAGCGAACCACCGGTGTCCGGAGCACGTCGCCCGCCAGCACGAAGTCTATCGCGCCCTCGTCGAATCGGAGTTCGCGGAGGAGCGGGAGGTTCAGCGCCGCCGCGACGGCGCCGAGCACCGGGAAGTCCCTGAGCTGACCGTCTCGGATCTCGGCGTGGCCCTGGCCGCCGCTCCCCTCGGCCGTTCCGGTGAGGGTCGCCGTCGCCTGGAGGCGGCCGCTCAGGCTCCGGCTCCCGAGCGCGGCCAGCAGGGTCTCCGCCCGGGCGTCCCGGAGCTCCAAGTTGACCGCGTACCGGCCGCCGGATCCCGGCAGCTGGACGGTCGCCTGCCCGTCGATCATCCCGTCGGCCAGGTGGCCGCTCAGGGGGGCGAGGGTGAGCTCGCCGGCGCCGAACCGGAGCGGGGCGGTGATCTCTCGCACCTCGACCCGATTGGCGATGCGGAGGGACGTGACGGTGAGCTGGCCCTGGCCGCTGACGGCGCCGCCGACTCTCGCCAGCGAGGTGCCCAGCTCGACGCCCTCGGCGGCGACGAGCGGCTGCTTGCGGTCGCGGAACACCAGGAGGGCGCCGCGGTTGATGGCCAGGCGCGGCACGACGAGGTCGAGGGCCGCGGGCGCGGGAGCCGGCGCGGGCGGGGCGGAGCCGGCCGGCGCCCCGGCGACGGGCGCGGTTGCACGCGCGGCGAGACGCTCGAAGCTCCACTCGCCCCCCTCGCTCCGGGCCAGGGTCACGACCGGGGCGTCGAGGCGGATCTCCGCGATCTCCAGGCGACGTCTGAAGAGCGGCAGGAAGCGGGGGCGCACGACCAGTGCGTCGGCCCGGAGGATCTCGCCGGGGAGTCCCGGTGGGCTTCCCACCACGACCTGCCGCAGGATGGCGCCCGAGAGGAGCGAGACCTCGAACTGGCCGACGGTCACGGGAGCGCCGAGCGCCTCCTGCGCCGCCGCGACTGCCGCTCGCCGGAACGCTTCGGAGTCCAGGTAGCGGCTCAGCGCGAAGAGTCCGGCGCCCAGCAGGGCGACGGCCCCGAGGAGGACGACGGCGAGGATCTTGACGGCGCGCACCGGTCGCTCTCGAAGCTCTCCGCTCGACGCGGACTGGGTTCATGATAGCGCGACCAGGGTGCCCGGCGGCCGGAATCGGTCGTCGGGGCGGGGCCATCGAAACGGGAGAGCCCGATCCCGAGCG
This sequence comes from Candidatus Rokuibacteriota bacterium, assembly GCA_044867785.1. GTDB lineage: Bacteria > Methylomirabilota > Methylomirabilia > Rokubacteriales > DASRDR01 > DASRDR01. Next base: position 8,035 of record JBIOVM010000136.1, read on the forward strand.
CCGGGGCGGAGCGGATCGTACGTCCGGGCGGTGGAGGTTCTCCAAGGAGGGTCGACCGTGGCGGTGAACATCGGATTGAACGCGCAGCAGCGGCGAGGAGTCGTCGAGATCCTGTCCCGGCTCCTGGCCGACGAGTACCTGCTCTACACGAAGACGCGGAACTATCACTGGAACGTGGTCGGCCCGCAGTTCAACGACCTCCACAAGTTCTTCGAGAGCCAGTACGAGGCCATCGACGAGCTCATCGACGACGTCGCCGAGCGAGCCCGCACCCTGGGGGGCCACGCCGTGGGCACGCTCGCCGAGTTCAAGCAGCTGGGCCGCATCAAGGAAGAGCCGGGCCGCCGGCCGGCCGCCCGGCAGATGCTCCAGGACCTCCTGGCGGACCACGAGGCGATCGTTCAAGTCCTTCGGAAGGACCTTCAGACCGCCATGGACAAGCATGGGGATGCCGGGACCAGCGACTTCCTGACCGGGCTGATGGAGCGGCACGAGAAGATGGCCTGGATGCTGCGCGCGTTCCTGGAAGGCAGGTAGGGCGCCTCGCCGGGCGACCCGCCGTCGCGACGGGCCGGGGAGCGGCCCCCGGGCCGTCGTGTCTTCGCGCGGGCCCGCGCGTCAGGTGCCCAGGTGCGGGTCGAGGAGGTCGCGGAGCCCGTCGCCCAGCAGGTTGGCGCCGAGGACCACGAGGGAGATCGCCACACCGGGGACGGTGGCGAGCCACCAGGCGTTCGACAGGTAGTCCCGTCCCTCGGCGAGCATGCCTCCCCATGACGGCTGTGGCGGCTGGACTCCCATGCCGAGGAAGGACAGGCCCGACTCCAGGAGCACCATGGTGGCGAACTGGCTCGACGCGATGACCAGGATCGGCGCGAGCGTGTTCGGCAGGACGTGCCGGAACACCACGCGCGGCCGACTCGCGCCGAGCGCCCAGGCCGCGTCCACGTACTCCAGTTGGCGGATCGTGAGCACGTTGGCGCGCACGGTCCGGGCGTGGAGGACCCACCCGGACAGCGCCAAGACGCCGACGAGCGCGAAGGGGCTCGTCCCGACGACCGCGACGATGGCGATCGCGAGCATGATCACGGGGAAGGTGAGCTGGATGTCGGCGAGCCTCATGACGAGGTCGTCGAAGCGCCCTCCGAGGGAGCCGGCGAGGAGCCCGACCAGGACGCCGACGGCGGTGGCGAGGAGCACCGCGCTCGTGGCCAGCACCAGCGAGATCCGCCCGCCGTAGAGGACCCGGGCGTACAGGTCGCGTCCCAGATTGTCGGCGCCGAGCGGGCGCTCGGCGGTGCCGCCGAGACCCCACGGGGCTCGGAGCCGCTGTCCGTAGCTGGGGCGGATCGGGTCCGAGGCGGTCAGGAGCGGAGCGAGGACGCTGGCGAGGACGACCACCAGCATGATGGCGCCCCCGACGAGGACGAGCGGGTTCCGGCGCGCGAAGGCGACCATGTCCGCTCAGCGATAGCGGATGCGGGGATCGACGACCGTGTAGAGCGCGTCGACCAGCAGGTTGATCACGACGAAGATCGTCGCCGAGAGGATGAGGACCGTCTGCACGACGGGGAAGTCCCGGAAGTAGATCGCGTCGACGACGAGCTTCCCCATCCCCGGCCACGCGAAGACCGATTCCGTGATGACCGCGCCGCCCAAGAGCGTCCCGATCTGGAGCCCGATCACCGTCAGCACCGGGATCGTGGCATTGCGGAGCGCGTGGCGAAGGACCACCGCCCGCTCGCCCAGCCCCTTGGCCCGACCGGTTCGGATGTAGTCGCGGTTCAGGATCTCCAGCATGCTCGACCGGGTCAGCCGGGCGACCAGCGCCGTCGGGTACGCCGCGAGCGTGATGCTCGGCAGGACGAGGTAAGTCCAGTTCTGGAACCCGGAGGTGGGCAGCCACCGCAGCGTCACCCCGAAGAGCAAGACGAGCATGATCCCCAGCCAGAAGTTGGGCAAGGACTGGCCGAGGACGGCGAGGATGGTGCCCACGTAGTCGTAACGCGTGCCCCGGCGGACGGCGGCGACGATCCCGATCGTGACGCCCGAGATCACGGTCAGCACCATGGCGCAGAACGTGAGCTGGAGCGTGGCCGGGACGCGCTCCCGGACGACCGTGAGCGCCGGGGTGCGGTACTGGAACGACTGGCCGAAGTCGCCGCGGAAGACGCTCTTCACGAAGATCGCGTACTGGACGTGGAGCGGTTCTTTCAGCCCGAGCTGCCGGTTCAGCTCGTCCACGGCCGACTGCGGGGCACCCTCGGGGAGCAGCATCTTGGCGGGGTCGCCCGGCAGCACCCGGAGAATGACGAAGACCAGGACCGACATCCCGGCCAGGGTGAGCGCGGCCTGGCCGACTCTCCGGAGGAGGTAGGCCTGCATCAGACGCGACCGGCGGCCGGCCTT
>JBIOVM010000137.1:0-8257 GCA_044867785.1 Candidatus Rokuibacteriota bacterium
TGAGGTCCTGGCAGGACGGGCCGACGGCCCCCTGGACGCTGACGGTCGTCTCTCCCGTGGGCCCGATCGTGACGAGAATCGTGGGGGTGCTCATCGGGGCCCTCACCGGCTCAGCGCGAGACGGACCGTGCCGTCCGCCTGGGCCGTGCGTGTGACGAGGTAGCCGCGGGCGTGCGCAAAGCGGGTCGTGGCCGCCTCCGCGTAGGCCTGACGGAAGCGATGGAGCTGCGCCAGGTCCCCCCAGCGTCCCTCGAAGTGGTCGTAGTGAAGGCGTCCGTCCGCGTCGATGACGACCGGGTAGCGCCACCCCGGCAGCCGGAGCGCCGTGCCGGCCACGCGCGTCCCGTCGTAGAACGTGACCGTTTCCTCGCGGAGATCGAGACGACAGACGCGGGCCGCCTCGCGGAGGGCGGCCGGGTCGCGGAACTCGAGCGCGATCGTCGCAACATGACTCATGAGAACTCTCCCTTGGACCGGTGGGCGGATCAGGGGACCGCGGCCGATTCCAGCGCGTTCTCGCCAGCCGCGATGTCCGCCAGGACGTCGCCGTGACACGGCAGGGGCGCGCACCAGCAGCCCAGCACCTTGCCGGCCAAGTCGCGCCGCACCCGTTCGACCAGCGCCGGCTGTGCCAGGAGCCAGGCGCGGTATCGGGCGATCACGGCCGCGCGATCGCCATCGCGCCCGATGACAAAGGGGTTGCCAAATGGGGACGGGCGTCCGACGTAGACGTCGTATGCCGCGCGCTTCACGTGGACGACGGGACTCCGTGCCGTCATGACGGTTCGTTCACCTTGACTGGCGTTGTTGGCAGCCGTCGCGGGCCACAGTCGTGCATCGCCCAGGGTCGGTCGGGTGTGCTCGGCGTGCACTGCCTCACCATCAGGCGCGAGCGCTCCGCAGGACGCGCGCGCACTGCTCCCGGAATCCAGCGGTCGCCTCGGGCTCCTGGTAGCGCCGCACGAAACGCGCGCGCTCCTCGCGGAGCTCCTCGTCATCCAGGGCCGACTCCGGGGCTCCCGGGTCCGTGAGCTCGTAGCGGGCGACCAGGTAGGCGCGATAGGCGGCGGCCTCGACGCCCAGGCGACCCGCGTGGGCGGGCAACGCCTCGCGTGTCGTTGCCTCGCTCCGCAAGAGCTCCGCGAGCTCGGCCTGGAGTGCGACCATCGTCTCCTCGTCCGATGCTGCTTGCGCGCGGCGAAGGGCCACCTCGCCGGGGCGGAGCCCCAAGGCCTGACCGAGTCGGGTCAGGTCTTCCTCCCGACCGGTCTCGCCCTCCGTCGAGCGCGCCGCCGAGGCCGTGGCGCCCCCAGTCCCGTTGGCGCCCTCGGACGCGTTCGGGCCGCGTCCGGCTCCGGGCGACGATCCGTCCGGCCGCTCCGCCACGCGGAGAACCTCGTCCGCCGAGGCGATGCCGGTCCCGTAGCACCCGAAGCCCCACATGCCGAGGGCGCGTCCCAGGGCCGACGTCTCGCCCGTCTCGAGGGGGTTCGACTCGTTGACGCCGTCGCCGCCCAGGAACACCCGCGCGTGCGCCACCGCGGTGCCGTAGATCTCGCTGGTGACCGTGGCGCACGCGAGGAGCTGGCCGCTGGTCGGCTCGACCACGAACACCGTCTGGACGTCGAAGCGCTTGCCCGCCCGGAGGTGCTCGTCGCGCGCCCACTTCACCCGCCCGTCGACGGAGAGGTACGGCTGACGCACCGTCGCGAAGATGGGCGCCTGGCGCGTCCCGCCCACCTTACGGCGTTGCTCGATGAGGGTGATGAAGCTCTGGTACGCGGCGGGTGTGTGCTCGACGGCGAGGGCGCACAGGCGCTCCGCCTTGTCCTGCGCGTCGCGAATCAGGACCTGAGTATCGGACATGGGGCGTCATCCTCCAGGCACGGGTCGGGGTAGGGCGCGCCCTCGCGGCCCGCCATGATCAGGCCTCGGGACGGACATAGGCGCAGCGGGAACCCTCGGCCGTCGCGGAACCGGCTCGACCGGGGCGTGGCGCCGCCCCGTCAGGAGACGTCGAACCGGCGGAGCGGCCGACCCGTCAGACGGCTGGTCGCCGTCGGTCCGCGTGGCGTGGACCGTGAAGACCCGCTCGTGCCGGCCACGCGGCCCGCCAGCACATCCGCGACCTGGCTTTCGGCGGCCCGGGTGTGGCGGCAGCCCCGCGGCCGCCCCTTCCGCACGTAGACCCACGCCGGGCAGTTGCAGGAGAGCTGCCCATCCGCGTAGAGGAGGGTCTCGTAGACCGCGGCGCCGTGGGTGGAGGGTGTGGCCCACGCGGCCATGACCTCCCGCCCTCGCTCCGGTGTGCGGCTCATCGTCGATCGTCCGGGGACGGGGGGGCGATGGGCCGGCCCGTGGCTTCCACGAGGGCGGCGATCGCCTCCAGCGTGTCGGCGGACCACTCGAGCCCGGTGAGACAGGCGTGGATGCGATCGAGGGCCTCGGTGTCACTCAGCGTCCGCATGATCGTGACCTCGACGGGAGGCGCTCGGGATGCACGCCGGATCCGCGACGCGCATCCATCTATTCGTCGTCTGCCTTCTGAGCGCGCGCCCACCGGATCGGTGGGAGGGCCGGGACCTCCGGGTACGTCCGCGCGAGCCACGTGGCGAGGCCCCTCAGCGTCCGGCAGCGGCTCAGCGCCGTCCGGAGCGCCGACCGCGGGATCACCGGCTCCGCATGGCTGTCGTCCGACACGAACTCCACGCGGCCCCGCCCGGGGCGAAAGTGGACGAGCATGTCCGGCCAGGCCCCAGGGCACGCCGCGCTTTCGAGGTCGAACGGAATCCCGCGTGCCTGGAGCCATGCCTCCAGCTCCGAGAAGCCGCCCCACGACGCCTCGGGGTCCTCGACGACCACGTGGTCGTCCCCAAGACAGGTCTCGAGCCGAAGTCCCTCCAGCCTCTCGAGCGCCCCGGCCAGCGCGGACCGCGACACCGTCCCACCGATCGTCAGCCGCGCCCAGCTGCGCTCACCCATGAGAGGGTCCGTCTCTTCGCGCTACCGTTGAAACCGAGGGGATCCTGAGGCCGACGTCGTCGTGCTGCAGCCAGCCCGGGATCGGCGTCCCCTCCAGCTCGAAGGCCTCGTGCAGGACCTCATCGATCTCGGGCTGGTAGTCGACGGGGTCGAGATCGCCGATCTCGAAGTCTGCGACGACGCGGCCGTCATTCGTGGTGACCGTCATCTTCGGCATCCCACCGCGCTCCTCCAGCCGGATGCCCGCCCGCCGCGTACGGTGCCGGCTGTGTTGTCGTGTGAAGGGACCGCCACTCTTGACGGGCTCACGCGGCGCCCCCGAGGTAACTCGCGGCCAGCCGCTCGTGGAGACTGATCAGGGCTCGGAGCCGCGCTTCGGCCAGGGCGCGCGCCGCGTCCCGGTCTCCGGCCTCCAGGGCGTCGCGGATCCCCACCGTCGTGTCGGCGCCCGCGGGATCATGGGCCTGGGCCCAGGGGCCCGGCAGCGCGTACTGCCACGCCGCCAGCTCGAGGGGCCGAGAGCGGCGCGCGTCCCAGTTCGCGAGGACCGCGTCGATGTCGAAGTGCGTCTCGAGCCGCGGACGGCCGAGCGGGAGCGGGACCGAAGGCGCGAGTCCCCGCAGGAGGCTCCGCCGGACCAGGAACGGGAGGCCCCATCGCGCGCCGCCATACGTCACGAGGCGAAGGTCTGGCTTCTGGCTGCGCGCCAGGACCTGCCAGAGCGCCTCCAGGATTCCCGCTTCCTCATCAGCGGACGCGGCGGTCAGGACGAGGGTCGAGAGCCCCGGGCGCCCCGTGTGGGCGAGGCCGAGGCTCGCGAGCCGGCCGTATTCGGGCTCGCGCGCGAAGCGCTCGATCAAGGCGGCCTCGATCGCCCGAGCTTCCGCGGGCAGGCAGCGCCCCTCGCGATACGCCTCCCAGGCGCCCTCCGGCGTGTGCGTCAGCCCGCGGAGCGGCCGCACGGCCTCGACGAACAGGGGCTGGGCGAGCGCCGCCGGCAGAGCCCGGAGGTCCTGGGCGAGCGTGGGTACCGGGTCGAGGACGAGTAACACGGCTACAGGAGCCCGCGCTGGGCGAGCGACACCCAGTGCCCGGAACCGTTCCCGACGATCACGTGGTCGTGGAGCCGGATCCCGAGGAGCCTGGCGCCCTCCACCAGCTGTCGCGTGAGGGACACGTCTTCCTTCGACGGCGTCGGGTCCCCCGAGGGATGGTTGTGGACGAGGATCAGGTGGGCCGCGCCTTCGCGGAGCGCGGGCCCCAGCACCTCGCGGGGGTGCACGATCGACGCCGAGAGGCTCCCGGTCGACACGAGATGGTGCCCTGTGTATCCGTTCTGGGCGTTCAGGAAGATGGCCCAGAAGTGCTCCCGGTCGTCGTCGTGCGCGGCCAGCAGCTCTCGGGCGAACTCGGCCGCGGCGTCGGGACTCGAGAGCGCCGGCCAGGACGTGGGCCTCTGCTCGCGGGCGACGGTGTACGTCACGGCGACCCGCCGGTAGCGCCGGCTGCGGCCAGGGGAAGGCATCCGTGGCATCGAGGGCTCCTTGATGGGCCGCCGCGCGCCGGCTCAGCGCCTGGCACGAAACGGGCACGATGGGAGGGATTGTCAGTCGGTGTCGAGGGAGCGTCGAAGACAGGCGTCGAGGATGACGCGGCCGGCCCGGATCACGACCTTGGACGGCCGGCCGGGCCTGGCCTCGAGCGGCCGGCGGTGCTCAGAATGGCAGGTCGTCCTTCTCCTCGCCCTCCACGGGGGCCGCGCTGCCGGCGCCCTTGGTGTTCGGGCCGAAGCTGACCTGGTCGGCCACGACGGCGAGTCGCGAGTGGCGCTGGCCTTCCCGCTCCCAGGTGTGCTGACGGAGGCGGCCATCGACCAGCAGGAAGTCGCCCTTCGCCTTGTGCTGCGCGAGCGCCTCGCCGGGCTTCCCGTAGACCTCCACGTCGACGAACAGGGCCTCGTCCCGGCGCTCGCCGTTGCTCGTGAAGCTCCGGTTCGAGGCGAGCCGCAGGTTCGTCACGGCGGTCCCGCTCGGCAGATACTTCAGCTCGGGATCCGCCACGAGGCGGCCCGACAGCGTTACGCGGTTCACATCGGACATCGCACCCGTCCTCCTTGGCCCATCGGGCCACCCGTCATCGTGATGAGGTCGCCGGGGGCTGGCGCGCCGCCATGGCCTCGGGACGATCGGTTCGCGCGGCGTCGCCGCGACCGGCTGCGTCCCGACCATCGCATCCGCGCTGACACGGGCATCCCGCAGCGATCCGGAACGACGGGTGCGCATCCCCAGCGTCGGCGATCCAGGCGACCAGCCCCGCTTCGTCGACCACGCGATGGTGGCCGTGTCGCGGGTCCACGCGATGGTCGAGGTGGAACTCCACGCCGCCAGAATGGGTGACGATCAGCACCGTGTGCCGCAATGCCATAGGCGGCCCACCACCCTGTCGCCCGACGGTCCGCTCCCGACTCCGCTCCACGCTCACCACCACCCCTCCGACAGCCCCACGAGCGCGATGAGGATGCCGCTCACCACGGCTAGGACGTATCCGGACACCATCCAGCGCAGGACTCGCTCGCTATCCCGCGCCGCGACATCTCGCATGCCGCGACTTCCTCGAGCCGCACGCGCGTCCGTCATCGCGTACCCCGCGAGCCGCCATGGTCCACCCCGCTGAGCCATTCCTCCACCTCCCGACAACGTCGTCGACTCCCGATGAGGGAGACCATCCCCGGCCGCAGGCATGAGGTCCCCCGGGGCCGATCTCCTGATCCACTCCACGATTCACATCGCCCTCCACTCAGGGGCCAGATAGGACCGCAGACAGACTTTGGCCGACGGGAAACGAGGCCGACCGAGCCGCGCGAGGCTCACCGACGGACCTCCAGCAGGCCGACAGGACTGAAGAGAAACGATCACCACAGCGCACCGAATCAAACCGCCAACGCTTCAGACCAGCGCCGCGCTCTCACGGCACGCCCCGCGGAAGCCGAAGGCGCCACGCCGCGGGCACCAGCCATCGGGTTCCCGCAAGCTCCGTCATCGTCCACCAGCGTTCGGCCGTCGCGCCCCCCGATTCCCTCCGCGGCCCTTCGTTCACGCACGCCAACGCTCCAGTGCGCACCAGAGGAATCTCATGAGGCGCACGCACACGGCGGGGCCACTCGGACACCGGCACGCAACGTGCTGCCGCGGCAGGTCAGATTCGCGCGGACCTTGCTTGCAGAGGGCAGGCACGTGTCGAGCGGATGTGACGGAGGCCCGCCGGTCATCGTGAGAGCGAGGGGGGAGCCACAGACCTGGGGTTCCGGCCGGGCCCGTCATCGAAGAAACGACTGGAGGAGGCGATCGAGCTTGGCCTCCGCGAGGACTCCGGCCTCGGCTAGCGGTTCGATCCGCTCTGGTTGTGAGTCGGGTTCGGACCGTGCGCCGGGGCCATTCCGCTCAGGGGACGGAGCGCTGGCGGGAGTCGCGTCCGCCCTGACCCTGTCGCGTGCGCTCGAGACGGGACGTCGAGGCCTTCCGAGCGCCGCGCGGACCGTGTCGGGAGGCAGTGGGGTCAGCCCTGGGTGGCGGGCGGTCGCGTAGGCCGGCAGCCCGGTCCGGAGCACCGCCTTGATGGCCCGCATGCGGCGCGAGCGCGGGATCGCGAGGAGCCACCCGAGGATCTCGACGTCCTCGTCCCGCGCCAGGGTGAAGTAGAGGCCCCGGTAGACCGGCCGGCATTCCTCGTCCACGCCGCGCCCCGTCGCTCCGGGCACGGCGCGCCCCGGATCTGCCAGAGACTCTGCCAGACGATCTGGCAGAGTCAGGCCGGTACGCGGCCGGGCAACACCACCGGGTCCGCGTGGAGGCGCAGGCCGTAGCGGAAGTACCCCACCGCGTTCTGCAGCCGCGCATGGCGCACGAGCTCGGCGTGTGGTGCGAGGATCTGGAGCCGGGAGCCGAGCAGCGCGCCACCCCCGCCGGTCACCCAGAGGCGGGCCAGGCCGCGCGCGCCGTCGCCCCAGAGCATCCGCGCGTGCGCCGCGATGGCCTCGGCGTGGCGGTCGAGCCAGGGGTCGATGATCGGGCCGAGCGCGATGACCTCGCCGCCGATCTGGAGCGCGCCGCGGAGCACGGGCTCGTCGAGCGCGTGGGGATCGACCTCGACGCCCCAGCGCCGATAGACCTCCCGGCCGAGGTCCAGCAGCAGGTCCGCCAGCCCGGTGTTTCGCGTGAGACAGTGCGCCGGGACCACTTCGAGGCCGTCGAGGGTGAAGTAGTCCGTCGTCCGGAAGCCGACGTCGAGGACGCCGACCCGGCCCTCGAGCCCCTCCCGCCCGCCAAGCTGACCTCGCGCATCGAGTAGCTGCGCGAGCACCGTGCCGAGGGGCTGCGGGACCACGTGGACCGGTCCGATGGTCACCCGCCAGGCGCGGCCTCCCGGCTCGAGTCGCACCTCGTGCTCGCCCTCGAGCTGCCGGCGCAAGGTCGCGCCGTACGGCTCGATGTCCTCGACCGGAAGGCCGGTGACAAGGACGACGCGCTCTCCCGGGCGCTCGAGTCCCCGAGCCAGGGCCGCCAGGGCCAGCACGCGGAAGGCGGCGCTGTCCGTCCAGCGGCGGTGCAGCCCGACGAAGCGCCGATGCGCGAGCCGGACGGCGCGCTCGCCCACGGCATAGCTCCGCCCTTCCACCGTGACGCCCTCGATGCGGCCCGGCTGATCGACCCCATTCAGTCTTGTGCCGAGCCGAAACCCGTCGGCCCGCCACTCGCCGACGACCGACGGGAAGACCTCCGTGCCGGCCGCCGTCACACGCTTGGTGTAGCCAAACCCCACGTCCAGTCCGACGATCATCGTGGTTCTCCTCCGTCAGGTCACCGTGTGGCCGCTCGACGTCTCGCTTCCTGCCGCGCGCGCCGCGGTCCTCGGACCACGGGCCGGGGCGTCCACGGCCACGGCGCCGTCAGCTGCCAGAGGAGGCGCGCGGCGGTCTCGTTCGCGGCCGCCCACAGCGCGCCGTCGCCCGGTCCGCATCGCGCCGCGGCCAGACCGAGAGGCGTCATGACCAGGGCCCGCGCCACGCGCGTTCGGAATTGGGGCGGCCGGTCTGTCCGGATGGGCGGCCGGAGAGCGGCCACCGAGGCGCTCGCGAGCGAGTCGAGAAGCGCGCGCAGCGTCTCGGGGAGGGCCTCGAGATCGGGCGTCGCGCGCCCGGTGCGCACCGCGGCTCGGGCGATGCGGTAGGCGAGGATCGGGTCACCGAGCGTGACGGCGACTCGGCGTGCCACCGGCC
>JBIOVM010000138.1:0-11336 GCA_044867785.1 Candidatus Rokuibacteriota bacterium
CGAAGCGAAACGCGTTCCTCGAGGCGCACAGTGGCCTGGTCAGGCACGTCGTCAACCGCCACGGCTGGTCGGCTGGCATGTCGCGGGAGGACCTGATCCAGGAAGGCCAGCTGGCGCTGTGTCGCGCGGTGGAGCGATTCGACCCGGGCCGCGGGGCGCGGTTCTCGAGCTACGCCGTGCCCGTGATCCGCCACGCGATCGCGCAATACATCCGCCGCATGGGGTCAGGGCCGAGGACCCCGGGCCTCGCCCGATCGGCCATCGTCGGTGCGTCTCCGGTCCAGACTGTGCCGACGAACGGCGCCGGCAGGCCGCGGCGCCCGGCGCCTCTGTCCCTGGACGCGCCCCTCGATGACGGCGAGACCCTCGCCGATCGGCTGACCGACCCGGACAGCCTCCGGCCAGACTCCGCCGCCGCGGGCGTCCTCGAGCACGAACGGCTGCGCGCGTCCCTGCGGGAGCTACCGGCCGAGATCCAGAAGATCGTCATCCTGCACTGGGGTCTGGATGGATCCGTCTGCCGTCCGGTCCACGCTGTAGCCCGCGAGATCGGGCGGACGCCGGCCGAGGTACGCACCCTCCTCCAGGACGCACTGGGATTCCTGCGGAGCCGCGTGACAGCGGCCGCCGATGGGCCTTGGGGCACGCGGGTTCCGGGCGCTGCCCGTCTCCTGGCTCCATGGGTGTGCGCTCCCTCGAATGGCCGTCAGCACCGCGCCGCCGACGCCCTCTCGGGGTCGCCGACAGCCTTCGGGTAACGGTGACGCAGACCGGGCCTTCGCGCCTATACCCTTACGAGGAGGTGGTCGCCATCCCTGAACAGGTGATCGACCAGATGGCCCTCGCGGAAGTCCTGGAGTCCCAGGACAACCGGGGAGCCGGGGTGTCGGTGGCCGGCGAGGGAGGCGAGTCCTCGCGCGAGGGGCTCCCCTGCTCGGTGTGGGCGCTGGGACTGCCGGCCGACGCCGTGGGGCCGGTGGAGTGGTGGCCGCCGAAGCGGCTCAAGCCGTATGTCCCACGCCACGTCGCGCTGCCGCCGTTTCGCGGCAGCCCGAGCTGGGCGATCCTCCAGCACCTCGTCAGGGAATCCGGAGTGCGGGAGCCGCTCCTCGTCCTGCCCGACGGCCAGGTCGTCGACGGGGTGCATCGGCTCGAGCTGGCCAAGGCCCTGGGCCTGCACGAGGTGCCGGTGCGCGTGCTCACGGTGCCGAAGCCGCTCCGCGACTCGGATCGCATCCAGCTCGAGACGACGCTCGCCGTGCTCGCCGCCGGCCGACGCCACATCGCGCCGTCGCGCGTGCAGGGCTTGCTGCTCGGGCTGACCCAGGCGGAGCTGGCCGCGGGCGTGCTGAACCGCGGCATCGTGAACCTCCGGCGAGGCCGGGCACCGGCTCCGGGGCCTCAGGGGCCGACACAGCGCGCCCTGGCCGCGTCCACCGGCGTGAGCCCACGGACCGTCCGCCGGCTCGTACGGGTCGGCCGCGAGGGGTCGGAGAACCTCCGGCGCGCGGTCGCGTCGGGCGAGGTCAGCGTCAAGGCGGCGGACCGGCGACTCGCCGCGGCCAGAACCGGCACACCTCCGAGCGGCCCTTTGATCCTTCGAGCGCGGCCGTCGGAGGCCGGGCGGAACGATCCGGGGCCCCCCGGGAAGGAACGGCGCACGTCCCGGACAGCGGCGAGTCGCGCCAGCCGGCCCCTCGCGATCGTCGCGCCGGCCTCGCTGCCGGCCGCGACCGCCCCGATCGCGGGGCCACCGAACGTGCCGGCGTCCGTAGACCTCCCCGCCGCCGTTCAAACGTTCGTGGCCCTCTGCCACGAGCTGGACGCGGCCACGGAACGGTTCCGCCGGCAGACGGCGCACTGGACCGGCGCGCAGCGCGACCGGCGACGCCTCACGATCCGGCAGACGGCCGAGCACCTGAGCGAGCAGCTCGAGTGGATGCAAGGCGCGGAGGCCACCCACCGTGAGCCGAGCCCACGCTGACGCCCGCCCGTCGCCGCCCGAGACGCGGACCCTCGCCCTGGGCCTTCCCGTCCCTCGGCCGCCGGAAACGCGCGCGCTGGCGAGCCTCCGCCCCTACGCGCCGCGGTGGGTCTGGCCGCCGAGCTTCGAGGGCATGCACGAGTGGCGGGTCCTCCGCGAGGACGTCGCAACGAACGGGATCCGCACGCCGCTCCGCATCCTCCGGAATGGCTGGGTGATCGACGGCACTCACCGCTACCGGATCGCGCAGGCCCTCGGGCTCGAAACCGTCCCGGTGCAGGTCGTGCCGGTCCCGCTGGGCTCGTCGGCCGAGGATCCCCTCGCGCCCGTCGACCGGCTCCGCATCGAGCGGACCGCCGTGCTCGAGGCCCTGGGGCGGCGGCACCTCACGCCACACCAGCGCGACGTGCTCTTCCTCACCCTGGAGGAAGCCCACGAGTCCGTCCTGGGCCCGCCGGAGGCGCGAACGGCCCGGCGCCTGGCGAACCTGCGGCGGCGCCCACCGGAGTCCGAAGAGCCTCCGACCGGCCCGACCATCGACGCGGTGGCGCGCCTCTACGGCATGCCGGCGTGCCGGCTGAAGCGGCTCCTGACGCTCGCGCACCGAGGGGACGTCGAGGTCCGGGAAGAGTTCAAGCGCGGGACGATCTCGCTCTGGCACGCCTATGCGAAGACAGTCGGCGCCGACGGCGACGCGAAGGAGGTCGAGCCGGTGGCGCAGTACGTCGAGCAGCGCTTCGCCATCATGGCCCGGATGATGGATGCCTGGGCCGCGTGCCCGCCCGAGGCGCGCGGCCGGCTGCTCGACGAGTTCGCCCAGTGGCTCGACCGGTTCCGCGCGGCGGCGGACGAAGAGGCGGACGCGGGGTGACGGCGCCGGTCGAGCCCCGGGACGCCTCGCGTGACGAGATGACGTGGCGGGCCCATCTCGTCCTCGCGCAGCTGATGCACTGCCGCGCGGTGGCCATCCTGTCAGCCGCCCAGCGCGAGGCGCTCGAGGTCGACGCGGGGCTGTCCCTGGGCGACTCGGCGGAGACCGGGCAGGCGCTGCTCGGGCTCACGTGGACCGAGGTGGTGGCCATCGCGGACCGCATCGAGAACCCGTGGGATCACGGGGCCATCCGGAGCGCGGCGGAGACGTTCCGGCACGAGGGCCCCGCCGGCGTCGAATCACGCGCGCTCCGGGCCGCCCTCCTGCGCCGGGCGCGCCACGAGCTGAACGGACGGCGCGCGTGAACCTCGCCCTGCCGGCGGCCGGCCGCCACGTCCTCGGCTTCGGCTTCCGGACCCTTCGGCGGCTTGGGCTGCGGCCCACGGCGATCAACAGCCACGTGTCGCTGAGCCCCGCGAGCGTGAAGCGCTACACCGCCCGCCGCCATGGCGAGGAGCCGTCAGCGACAGTCGGACGGCGGATGCGGCGAGAGCACGAGGAGGCGCTGGTGCTCTACTGGTGCGCCGTGATCGCCGAGTGGCGCCCGCTGGCCCCGGTGGCGCCAGGCCGCCGGCTCCTCGACGCGTTCTGCCCGGCGTGCCTGCACGTGCCTGTTCCACCTCAGAGGACGCCGGCGCCACGGAGTGATCGCGGGCCCGGAAGCCTGGAAGAAGCCCTCGGGCTGGGCGCCGAGTGCTGCGCGGCCGGCGTGCGTCCGTGCGTCCAGGGGCCCGTTCGCCTAGCCGCGCTCGTCAGCCGGCTGGGCGTCCACCCCGAATCGGCGGCAACGTTCCTCGCGCGCATGGAGCCGGCGGGACGGGACGGCCATCTCGAGCCGCTGGTCCATCCAGCGCGACTCTGGGTGCGGACCTGCCTGTCGTGCGGGGAGCCCGTCGTGACAGATGCGGCCGGCGACGCGACACGGCACTGTCGCCGTCACGCGCGCCGCTCCGCCTGACCGGAGCGCATCACGAGCCGTCGTCGGCGCGTCCACGAGGCACCATCCGCGAGTGGCTCACACGGATGACCCCAGCGGGCGGGGCGTCCGGCTCCTGGCGCACCGTCATCGAAGGGCTCTCACACCCGGACGTGTGGGGACCAGGCGGGCTCTATCCACTGGAGGGCTTCCGGCGCTCGGGGGGTGGCTGGGTCGCGCGCTGTCCGAGTGGCGGCCATCCGGATCGTCACCCATCGTTCTCGATGCCCCAGGGCCGAGCGTTCGGCCGCTGCTTCGCCTGCGCGTACCGCCGCACGTGGATCGGGTTCGTGCTGGAGCGGCAGGGCCACTCGCCGGAGGCTCAGGGGGCGGTCGTTCGCGACGCCCTGGCGATCCTGGCCGAGCGCGCGGGGATCCCGCTCGCCACGACGTCCGCCGAGGCGGAGGCGGCCCTGATCCCACCGCTCACGGTCGTCACGGGCGTGCTCAAACAGAACCTGCTGTCGCAGCACCCGCGCGCCGTGGCCTGCCGGGAGTACCTCGCCGCGCGTCGCGTGCCGGAGGACGTGCTCCCGCGGCTCCCGGTCGGAGCATGGACCGACGCGCGGGCCATCAGCGCCCAGCTCCGCGCGGCGCGCCTGTCTCCGGGACTGCTGCGGGAGCACGGGCTGCTGGCCCGGTACGTGCCAAGCCATCCGCTGCTCTTCGTGTACGAGGATGCCGAGGGCGTCACCGGGTTCAAGTGCCGGAAGCCGAGCCTGGGGGAGAAATCCGTCCTGAACGCCCTCGGGTTTGGCGGTGCCGTCGAGGGCCGAAGCCTCTTCGGCGTGTGCCTCGCCCGCGAGGCGATCGCTCGCTATGGCCGGGTCATCGTCGTGGAGGGCGAGTTCGACGCGCTCGGCTGGCACGCCGCGAGCCTCGCGGTCGGCCGGCACTTCGAGCTGGTGGCGCTCGGCGGCGCGGCGAAGCCGACCGTCGAGAAGTTCCGGACTCTGCGGTCTCTGGGTGCGTGCGCGGTCTACCTCGCGCTCGACGCCGACCCCGCCGGCGAGGCGGCGGCCGCGGCCGCCTGTCACTGCGCCTGGGAAGCCGGAATCGACGTGGGTATCCTCCCGATGCCGAAGGGCTGCAAGGATCCCGATGACGTCCTCGCCCGGCAGGGTCCAGCGGCGGGAGCCACGCACCTCTTCAGCCTCGACCGGGCCGAGCCCGGTGCGGCGTGGCTCGCGCGCCACCAGCTCGCGGAGTGCCCGCCGGTCACCTTCGAGGCGGCCGCGCGCCTGCGGGCGCTGTCCGCGGAGATCGCCCGCGTCATGCCGGCCTCAGTCCGGCCAGGGTACGCCGTGATCCTGGCGCGGGCGCTTGGCCTGCCGGCCGGGGTGCTGATGGAGGAATGGGGCCGTCACGCGGCCGAGACGCGCGCCCGGGCGGTTCGCGAGCACCTCCGCCGCTGGGTGTCGGAGTGGGTCGGACGGCTGGATCAAGGCGGTCTGGGAGACCACCTCGACGAGGCGACTCGCGTCCTCGCCGACGCGCGCATGGACCTCTCGCGGCCAGCGGCGGCTGACGTGGCCGCTCCACCGGACTCCCCGACGTCTTGAGGACCAGCCCCATGGGGACCCTTCTCCCTGCCAACTCCTCGGCTTCACCGGCCTGGGTCGGGGTCAGCCGGCCGGCGCGACGACCCGGCTTCCGGGTGGACATCAGGCAGCGAAAGAGGTAATCTGAGAGGCAGTATAAGCGGAAACGAGAGAGGAAGTGATGCCGTACGCGTACGCCTGCCTCCCCTGACCGGCGGCCTCGGGTCCACCGGCGAGCCGTGAAGCGGGCCGCGACGGTGCCGCGTCCGGTGCCGCTGGAGCGGGCCGTCGAGGCCGGGGACGTGGTGCACGCGCTCCGCCAGTTCGGGCTCACGCAGGCGGCGATCGCCCTCGCGACCCAGGCCTCCGCCCGATCCGTGCGGAACTGGCAGCGCACGTCCGCGATCCGGCCCCAGACCGAGGACCGGCTGCGTGACCTCAGGGAGGTCGCGCTGCTCTTGCAAGAGACCCTGACGCGGCGCGGAGTGGGACAGTGGCTCCGCGCGCGCAACCGGCTCCTCGGCGGCCGCCGGCCGCTCGAGGCCCTGGCCGCGGGCGAGACCCGGGCCGTGCGCGAGGCCGCGGCCGCCTACGTCGAGGGCGCCTACGTCTGATCCGGGCGGCGGCGTGGCCGCCGCTCGGGTGCGAGTCTTCAGCGGCCAGGTGTGGCGCCAGTGCGCGCCGACCCGGCGCCTCCTGGACATGGCCTCGCCCGCGGGCGGGCCTGGCCGCTATCATCGCGTGGGAGACCCCGGCGCGTGGTACGCCTCGACAACCGAGCGCGGGGCGTGGGCCGAGCTCTTCCGCCACCACACCTCGAACGAGCTCTCGCCCTTCGAGGTCCGGCGCCGGATCGGGCGCGCGCGAGTCGAGAACCTGCGGGTACTGGACCTGACTGACCCTCGGGTGCGCGAGACGCTCGGGGTGACCGACGATGACCTCATCGGCGATGACCTCACCCGGTGCCAGGCGCTCGGGGAGGCCGCACGGGCGGCCGGGTTCGAGGGAGTCCTCGCGCCGTCGGCCGCCCTGGCCGGCGAGGTCATCCTGGTCGTCTTCCCGTCCGGCACGCCCAAGCTGACCGAGGAGCAGTCTCGCGTGCAGCGCGCGCCGGCCCGCCTCCGAGCGCTGGTCTCCCGGATCCGGCGCCTGGGCCGCGCCATCCCACCCGACCGCCCGGACGCCTGACGCGCATCCTCGGCACGCCGGTCCCGGCCGCACCGAGACGCCCGGTGCACGGCGACCTCGCTCGCTGCGCCGATTCCCGCGAGGGCGAGCCGGTCCGCGCGCGCCATCTTGTGAATGCCGCGACACGGGCGCCGCCGAAGGTTCCCGCGACCGCATCCAAAGGAGGCACGTGAATGACCCAGTCCAGTCTCCCCCACCAGCCGGTTAACCCTGTGGCGATGTGGACGGCGCTCGTGCTCGCGCTGGTGGTCGCGGTGGGGTCGCCCGTGGTCGTGTGGGCGCAGGGGGCGGGCTGCGCCGGGACCGCGATCCAGTTCACGAGTCTCGACAACCTCCTCAGGACGGCCTGGGAGTACCTCACCAGCGGGGCGGTCATCCGGATCATGGCCGCGGCGTTCATCATCGCCGGCGTCGCCGGGATGATCGGCCGACGGCCGTCGGTCGCGGTGATCGGCCTCCTGGCCGGTGCCGTGACGGCATTCGTCCCGACGATCCTCGGCGCGCTGATCTCGCAGAACACCGCGACCGCCCTCCAGATCTGCGGCTAGCGCCGACGAGACGCCGTCGTGGCGCGCGCGCTTCTCTTCTGTCTTGCAGGTCTGGTGCTGGCCATGTCGCTCGCCGGTCTGGACTCGGGCGCGAGCGCCCAGCCCACGACACCGGACGCGGCCGTTGGAGCCGATGCCGCCGAGGCCGGGCGCGTCTACCTGAGCCAGAGCCTGGCGGCGCTCGAGTGGGCGCGGCACTACGCGGAGGCCGCCCGGCGATCGGGAGAGCCGGCGGGGTTCGACCTCGACCGCTACCGCGTGGAGCTCGACACGATCGTCCAGGGCCTCGAGCGCTACCTCCGGCCCGAGGGGCAATCGCCCGGACCCCTGACGCCGGTCGAGATCACGGGCGAGTTCCTCCTGGAGGGACTCCGCGGCCGCGTGCCGCGACCCACTGGAGAACCCCAGCCGTGATGCCGCAGGGGCCCTTCGTGGGGGAGCCCGGCGAGCGACCGGGCCTGCGGCCGTGCCCCCGGATCCTGGACGAGCCGCTCCGGTTCCTGGGCCTCGACGCCGAGGACGGCGCGGTCGGCCTGACGTTGTTCACGCTCCTCCACCTGCTGGGCGCGTCGTTCTGGGGCGTGGTCGTCGGGCTCGGCGCCGCCGGGCTGTTGCTCGGCCTCAAGCGCGGCCAGCCCCCGGGCGTCGTGCGCCATCACCTCTGGTGCCTGGGCCTGCCCCTTCGGCCGCTTCCGCCGCCCCCGACCGTGACAGGCGAGAGGCGCTCCCCGTGGTAGCGGAGCGCCGGCCGACGTACTGGGAATGGCGCGCGGAGCTCGAGGTCCAGCGCGCCCGCTGGCAGCGGATCGCGCTCGGCCTCGCACTGGGAGCGCTGGGGCTCGTCGGACTGCTCGTGCACCAGGGCCTCCGGCCGCGGCCCATCTACTACGTCACGACGACACGCGGCGTCGCCGAGCCGGGGCACGTCCCGGAGGCGGTCGTCGAGGGCTTCGCCGCCCGCGTGGTGGGCCTGCTCGGCAACCTGACCCCCGCGACGGCGGCAGCCGGCTACGAGCAGAGCCGGCGCTACCTCGCGCCGAGGCTCGTGGACCTGCTCCATGCCCAGGCGCAGGAAGACCTCAAGCGGATCACGGATCAGCAGCTCGCCACGACCTTCGCCATCCATCAGGCCGCGGTCGAGCCGCACGGCGAGGCCTGGCGGGTCAGCCTGCGCGGCACGCGGCAGAGCTGGTCGCGGAGCCAGTTCCTCGGTGAGGACCGCATGCGCTACACGCTCGAGGTCGCGCGGACCCCCGTCAGCGAGCTGAACCCGTGGGGCCTCCAGGTCAGCGGCTTCCGGCTCGAGCGGGACCTTCCGGATCGCGAGCCGCGGGCGGCCGCGAGAGGTGCCGAATGAGTCGGCCCCTGCTCCCCGTGATGACGGCGACCGCGCTGGTCTCGGCGCTTCTCGCGACCGGTGCCGTCGCCGACCCCTGGATGCGACGCTCGCCGGGGAGCGATCCCGGCCAGGCCACGGAGGCCGGCGGACGCCGCACGAGAGACAAAGCGGAACCCGCGTCTCAGCCCGGCCAGGGTCAGGGAAGCGCGCCTCCATCGGTCCCAGCGTTCCCACCGCTGACCGGCTCGACTTTCCTGGCGCGTCGAGACCTCGGCGCGACCCGCGCGGTCGAGGCGCGCGGCGAGCCGATCGTGATCCGCCTCGGACACCGGCGGATGACCCAGGTGCACTTCGCCTCAGACATCCAGCAGGTCGTCACCGCGTTCACGAAGCCGCAGGTCTCGCTGGAGACCGCGGGCCCGCGCCTCTTCCTGAGCGCGCTCGATCCCGACGTCTCCGGCGAGCTGTTCGTGACGCTCTTGACCGGCGGGACGCTCGCGCTCGTCGTGGTGCCGGCGGCACCGGGGGAGCGCGACCTCGTCGTGCGCGTCGTGTCGCCGGCGACCGAGGCTGACGCTCGAGCGGTCGAGACAGCCGGGCTGACGCCGCTCCGCCTCATGCGGGCGATGATCCTCGACGTGCCGCTCCCCGGCGTGAGCCCGGCACCCGGGGACGGCCGCGTGGTGTACGAGGACGGGGCCATCCGCCTGACGCTCGTCCGGACGTGGACCAGTCCGGCCTTCGAGGGCGTCGTGCTGACGGCGGAGAACCTCCGGCCGCTCTGGGTCACGCTGCCGCTCGACCGCCTCGCGTTCCCCCGTCTCCTCGCCGTCCACGCCGAGGCCGAGCAGCTGGCGCCGCCCCCGGCGACGCCCGAGCAGGCGCTCGCGGCCCGGCACCGCACCCGCCTCTACCTCGTGCGGATGGCCGAGGGGCGCTGAGCTCGCGATGCTGCCCGCCCTCTGGCGTTTGGCGCGCCGCGCCCCGCGCGCGACCCTCGCGGTGGCGCTCGGCGTGGCGCTGCTCGGAGTGATGTGGCTGACGGGCCGTTCCGCGCCGCGCGGGCCGGCGACCGCGCCCGGCAACCCGCTGGGTGAGGGCCGCTTGCTGTCGCCGGAGGTGGAGCTGCGCGGCGTGGTGCGCCAGCTCCAGGAGGACACCGCCGTCCTGCGAAAGTCGCTCGACGACGTCACGCGGGCGCTCCAGGAGCAGCGGGAGAAGAAGGGCCCGGCGGGTGACGCGGCGCTGTCCGCGAAGGAGCTGGAGCGGCTCAAGCGGGAACTGGGGCCGCTGCCACCGCCCCCGATGCCCGTGGCCACGACGCCGGCGCCCGCTCCGGCGCCAGTCCCCGCAGCGCCGATCGCTCCACCACCGGAGCTCCCGCGAATCACGGTCTTCACGGTCGGGAAGCCCGCGCCCGTCGCCCCGGCCCTTCCCGCGCGCTGGGTGCACCTCCCGGCCGGCAGCTTCGTGAAGGCGACGCTGCTCTCGGGAGTGTACGCCCCGACCGGCGCGCAGCAGCCGCTCCCGGTCCTTCTTCACTTCACCGAAGCGCCGGTCGGGCCGAACGCGACGCGTGTGCCGCTCCACGGGTGCGTGGCGGTGGCGCGGGCCCTCGGCGACTACACGACGAAGCGGGCCGGCCTCCAGCTCGACACGATGAGCTGCGTCCTGCCCTCGGGCCGGGCCGTCAGCCAGCCCGTGACCGGGTGGGTGGCGGGCCCCGACGGCGTCTTCGGGATGCCGGGCGAGCTCGTCGAGCGGGAGGGCCCGTACCTCGCGCGCGTGTCGCTGGCCGGGTTCCTCCACGGCGCGTCGGCCGCGTTCGCGGCCGCGCAGACCACGACGAGCATCGGCGCCCTCGGGAACACCACCACGACGATCACCGGCAACGAGGCGCTGTACGGCGCGCTGTCGGGCTTCGCGAACACGGCCAACCGTATGGCCGCCTTCTACGAGCGGCAGCTGGAGTCCCTGGTGCCGGCCGTCTACGTGCCCAGTGGACTCAGGGGCTCCGCCGTCATCCAGGGCGGCGTCACGCTCGACGGCGTCGAGCTCGATCACCTGCTCGCGCACACGGGAGGCGCGTCGTGGCACGGACTCGACTGATCGCGCTGCTGCTCGGGGCCGGACTGGCCGGCGCGTGCGCCGGACACGTGCCCGCGGTGCCCTCGGTCCCGATGGAGACGGCGCTGGAGCGGGCGACGGCGGCCGGCCGCACGCCGCTCGGCGAGTCCCTCCGCGCGGGACTCCAGGGGCCCGGCACGTTCGGCACCGGCCAGCCGGCCGCTCCGGTGCTCGTCGCGCCCGACGTGAGGCGCGTGTGGGTGCCGACCCACGAGAACGCCGAGGGTGAGCTGGTCGCCGGACACTGGGTCTTCCTCCGGGTGCGGGACTTCCGGTGGTTCCTGGAGGCGTCCCCGGCGCGCGATGCGAGTCCGGGCGGCCTGCCGCAGGACAGGCCGGAGTCCCGGCATCGCCCCGCGGCGAACGGGGGATCGGCCAGCGGCGTGCCGTGGGTGGAGGTTCCGTCCACGGGCACGGGGGAGGGGCCGCGGTCGCTCACTCCCGGCGCGACGGGAGCGCCGCCCATGAGCCCGGCGCCAGCACGGCCCGCGCCGACGGCAGCGGGACGCTGAGGTGGGTATGCATGCGTGGACGCACGAGGCGATCGCGGCGCTCCACGCCGACGCCCCACCGCTCGGGGACCTCCTGCCCTGGCGCTGGGTGGAGGCCGACGCGGTTCACATCCTCTCGGACGGCAGCGTCGGACTCGCATGGCGGCTGCCCCTCCTCGACGCCGAGCTCCTCACCCCCGAGCAACGGGAG
>JBIOVM010000139.1:0-36578 GCA_044867785.1 Candidatus Rokuibacteriota bacterium
CGGCCGAGCCGGCGAGCACCATGCCGTTCGAGGCCACGCCCATGAGGGTGGCGGGCTCGAGGTTCGCCACCACGACGACCTTCCGGCCGACGAGCGCGTCGGGCGGGTAGTGCTCGGCGATCCCGGCGACCAGCGTCCGCGTCTCGTCGCCGACCCGGACCGTGAGCTTGAGCAGCTTCTTCGACTTCGGCACCGCCTCCGCGGCGACGACCTCGGCGACGCGCAAGTCGATCCGCTTGAACTCGTCGATCGAGATGCGGGGGCTCGCCTCCGACGGTCCACTCCCCTTTGTCGTTCCAGCAGGCGGAGTGTCAGCCTTGAGCTCTACGCGCGGAAACAGCCCAGATAGACGCTGAACCCTGGCGAAGTCCTCGGGGAGCCGCCAAGTCCGCCCAAAGGTCGCAGCCTCCAAGGTGGCCCGCTCCGTGTCGCCCATTGCGTCACGGATCCGGGCCGCCGCGCCCGGAATGAAGGGCAACAGCATGAGCCCGAGACAGCGCAGCGCGTCGGCCAGCGTCACAAGCACATCGACCAAGCGATCCGCCTTCTCGGGATCCTTGGCGAGCGCCCAGGGCTGCTGGGTGTCGATATACCGGTTCACAACCGTCACGAGCTCCCAGATCGCAACCAGGGCCCGCTGGAAGGCGAATTCCGCCATCGCGGCGTCGATCGCCTGCCGCGCGTGTTCGAATGCATCATTCAGCGCGAAGTCCGGTTGGAGCACACGCCCACGGGCCGCCGCGCCCTTCGTGCCGTGCGTGACGATCAGCGTCGTCGCGCGGGACACCAGGTTGCCGAGGTCGTTCGCCAGATCCGCGTTGAGCCGCTCGACGAGCGCGTCCTCGGTGAAGTTCGCGTCCTGGCCGAACGGCATCTCCCGGAGGACGAAGTAGCGGAAGGCGTCGTTCCCGTACTTCCGGGTGAGCGCCAGCGCTTCGACCACGTTGCCGACGCTCTTCGAGATCTTGCCGCCGCCGAGCGTCCAGTACCCGTGGACCCGCAGCCGCGCGAAGCCCGGCAGCTCGGCCCGGGCCTCGTCGTCGCGGAGCAGGCCCGCCGCCTTCAGCATGCACGGCCAGTAGATCCCGTGGGGCTTGAGGATGTCCTTGCCGATCAGATGGTGGACATGCGGCCAGTACCGTCGAAAGTCCTCGGCCCCCGGCCCGCCAAGCGCGGACACGTAGTTGAGGAGCGCGTCGAACCAGACGTAGGTCACGAACCGATCGTCGAACGGCAGCGGGATGCCCCACTGGAGCCGGCTCGTCGGGCGGCTGATCGACAGGTCCTGGAGAGGCTCTCGCAGGAAGCCGAGGAGCTCGTTCCGGTAGCGGTCCGGCTGGACGACGTCGGGGCGGCGCTCGAGATAGCCGCGCAACCACTCCTGGTAGACCGACATCCGGAAGAAGTAGTTCTCCTCCTCGATGTGGGTCAGCGGCGTCTGGTGGTCCGGGCACTTGCCGTCGACGATCTCCTTGTCGGTGTAGAAGCGCTCGCACCCGAAGCAGTACGGCCCCCCGTACTTGCCGAAGTAGATCTCGCCCTTGTCGAAGAGCGCCTGCAGGATGTCCTGGACCACTCGGGCGTGGCGCGGCTCGGTCGTCCGGATGAAGTCGTCGTGCGTGATCCCGAGCGCGTCCCACTCGTCCCGAAACGCCTGCGCATTCCGGTCGGCGAGGGCCTGCGGCGGCTCGCCGCCCCGGGCGGCCGCCTGGGCGATCTTGTCCCCGTGCTCGTCCGTCCCCGTCAGGAGGTGGACGTCGTCGCCGGCCAGCCGACGGTAGCGGGCCATCGCGTCAGCCACGATCGTCGTGTACGCGTGCCCGAGATGCGGCGGCCCGTTGATGTAGTAGATCGGGGTGGTCAGGTAGAACACGCGCTCAGGGGAGCGGCTTGACATGCGGCCGTCCCTCCCAGGTGAGCTGCGCCAGCGGCACCTCCGCCTCGGTGCCGTCGGCGAAGCCGACCAGCACCACCTCCTTCAGCACCCGCACCGCCCGGACCCGGCCCTCCATGCACCCGCCGCCGCCGCAGTCGGCTTGGCACGCGGATCCGACCCGGGGCAGCTGGGCGCGCAGCTCCTCGTAGAGGGAGAACTCGTAGAGGAGACAACACTTCAGCCGGCCGCAGTTGCCGAGGAGGCGGCTATCGTTCAGCGGCACGTCCTGGCTCTTGGCCATCTTCACGGAGACCGGCTCGAACCCGCGAAGATGGGTCGAGCAGCAGAGTTGGCGCCCACAGGGCCCGATTCCGTCCTGCACCTTCGTCACGTCGCGGGCGCCGACCTGCCGCATCTCGATGCGGGCGCGGAACTCCCGCGCCAGATCCCGCACCAGCTCGCGGAAGTCGATCCGCGACTCGGCGGCGAAGAGCACCGTCATGCGTCGGCCATCGCGCATGATCTCCACGTCCACGACCTTGAGGGCGAGTCCGCGCCCCTGCGCGCGGAGCTGGCACGTGCGCATCGCGTCGAGCTCGCGCTCGCGCCGCCGGCGAAGCTCCGTCACTTCCTCGGGGGTCGCGAGCCGGAGTACCCACGGATACGTCCGGTCGCGCTTCCACTCGGGCACGTCCCGCGCCGGGCGCCGGACTTGGCCGACCGCCTGGCCGCTCGGCACCTCGACCACGCAGTGATCGCCCACATGGAGGACGACGCCTTCAACCAGGTAGTCGTCGGCCCGCGCGCTCTCGCGGAGGCGCACGCCGATGAGTCGGCGTTCGGACGCCGGCGCGACGGCCTGCTCGCCCGTCTCTTCTGGCATGCGCGCTCCTACGTCGCCGCCTCGCCGAGACCGAGCAAAGCGGTCTCCAGCGCCAGGCGCGGGTTCACGTTGCCCTCGAGGGCGAGCCAGGCCGCCTTCACGCGCGCGAGCGCGGCCGCCAGGGCCGGGATCGGGACACGCTCTGCCAGCGCCCGGAGCGGCGCCTCCTGGTCGGCGTGGACGATCAGGGCCGGCGAGGCGCCCGCCGCGAGACAGAGTGCGTCCCGGTACCAGGTCCAGTAGAGCTCGAGGTAGCCGGCCACGGTCTGCCGATCGGTGGGCGCGCCGTCCAGCGCGACGCCCAGGCGCGTCCGAGGCTCGGCGGCCAGCGCGAGCGCCGCCTGGCGGCGCGCCCGAAGCGCGTCCAGGTCCGTCTCGATGGCCAGCCCGGGCCGCCCTTGCGCCAGTCGGGCCAGCAGGGCGCTCGCGGCCGGGGACGCCCCGCGTCCCTCGAGGAACCGGACGGCGTCGCCCTCGCGCAGCGGGCCGAACCGCACGCGCTGGCAGCGCGAGAGCACCGTGGGCGGGAGCGCCAGCGGGTTCGCGACGATCAACACGATGTGCGTCCGGGGCGGGGGCTCCTCGAGCGTCTTGAGGAGCGCCTGAGCCGTCGGCAGCGTCATGCGCTCGGCGTCGTCCAGGATGAACACCTTCCGGGCCCCCTCGAGCGGCGCGAGCGCCGCCGCCCGCTCGAGGTCGCGGACCTGCTCGATGCGGATCGTCGGCACGCCCTTCGGATTCCCCGGCGGCGGCGTCGGCGCGACGAGCTGGCAATCGGGGAACTGCCCGGCCGCCACCCGTCGACAGACCGCACAGGCGCCGCACCCGCGCGCGGCGCAGAGCGCGGCCTGCGCGAACGCGAGCGCCGCGAGCCGGCGCCCGACGCCCGATGGGCCGACGAAGGCGTACGCGTGAGCGAGGCGGTCGCGCGCGATCGCACGCTGGAGCAGCGCCAGCGCTGCCGGCTGCCCGAGGATCCCGGCCCAGACCGCGGGCGCGGCCGGCCCGGTCACGGCGAGGCGAGGCCGAGCCGGCCGGCGACGACCGCGGCGATCTCCGCGGCGACCGCCGCGGCGGGGCGGTCGGCGTCGATCAGAACGACTCGGTCGGGTTCCCGGTCCCGGATCGCCCAGTACCCCTTGCGCACCCGCTCGTGGAACTCGATGGCGAGCCGCTCGAACGGATCGCAGGCGGCGAGCGCGCCCTGCCGGGCCCGCACCCGCCGCAAGCCCTCGGCCACGTCCAGATCCAGCACGAGCGTCAGCTCGGGCCAGACATCGCCGGCGGCGAGGCGGTTCAGCTGCGCGATGGTGTCGAGGGGAAGGCCCCGGCCGTGCCCCTGATAGGCCACCGTCGAGTCGACGTACCGATCACAGACGACGATCTGGCCGAGCGTGAGCGCCGGCCGGATCACCCGCTGGACGTGCTCCGCCCGGGCGGCCGCGAACAGGAGCGCTTCCGTGAGCGGCGTGACCCGGTCGACCTCGCCGAGGACTCGGCGCAAGCGCGCGCCCAGGGACGTGCCATCGGGCTCGGCGGTCTGGACGACGGGGACGTCTCGCTGCGCGAGCCAGGCTCGCAGGGTTTCGACCTGGGTGGACTTGCCCGCCCCCTCGACGCCCTCGACGGTGATCAGGCGACCCCGGGGGCCGTCGGAACGCTCGGCCGCCATGGTGTCGTCACGCTATCACACGCGGGGCGGGGCGTCACGCGGGGGCGCGCGCACCCAGCAGCGGAAAGACCAGTCGGTGCAGCTCGCCGACCTGGCGCTCGGCGAACTCGCGTGCCGGCCGCACCGCCTCGACCGGCAGCACCAGGGGGGTGTCCCCCAGCGTGCGCCGGGCCCCGAGGTATGGCGCCGCGTCGGCCACGAAGGCCGCCGGCAGCGCGGCCGGCAGGGCGACCTCGTTCATCAGCGCCCAGGCGGCGGTCCAGGCCCGGGCGACGTTGCCGAGGTCGTAGCCGCCCCCGCCGAGCGCGACCAGGCGCGGCGCCAGTCCGACGATGCGGCGCACGGCCTCGCTGAAGCCGTCGATCGACAGCGCCAAGTGCGTCAGCGGATCGGTCCGATGCCCGTCGATGCCGAGCTGGGCCACCACGACGTCGGGCCGGAAGGCGCGCAGGACCGGGGGCACGACCGCCTCGAACGCCTCGAGATAGACGGCGTCGTCGGTGTACGGGTTGAGCGGCAGGTTCACCGCGTAGCCCCGTCCGGGGCCCTCGCCGAGCTCGTCCACCCCGCCGGTGCCCGGGAAGAGCCGGTCGCCGCGCTCGTGGGTGGAGATCGTGAGGACGTCGGCGCTCCGATAGAACGCCGCCTGGACGCCGTCCCCATGATGCGCGTCGATGTCGACGTAGGCGACCCGGAGCCCGTGCCGACGGAGCGCCAGGATGGCGAGCACGGCGTCGTTCAGGTAGCAGAACCCCGACGCGCGATCGGGCATCGCGTGATGGAGCCCGCCCGCGAACGCGAACGCGCGCTCCGCCTCTCCCCGGGCCACCAGCTCGGCGGCGAGGATCGAGCCCCCGCACGCGAGCGCCGAGGCCTCGTAGCAGCCGGGCCAGATCGGGTTGTCCCCCGGGCCGAGGCCGTACCGGTAGGCATCCGGCACCGCCTCACCCGCGCTCGCGGCCTGGAGGACCGCGAGGTACTCCGCGCCGTGGAACTCTCGGAGCGCCGCCTCCGGCGCCGGCATCGGGGGCAAGACCTCGACGCCCGGACGCCGCGTGAGGCCGTAGGCCTCCATCAGGGCGTAGGTGAGCCCGAGCCGCTCCATGCGGAGGGGATGCTCCGGCCCGTAGTCGAAGCGCTTGTACGCGTCGGAATGGACGAGCACGGTCCGCCTCATCGCCCGATCCAGTGCCCGCTGCGACCGCCGGACTTCTCGACCAGCCGGAGATCGGTCAGGCGCATGCCCCGGTCGATCGCCTTCACCATGTCGTAGATCGCGAGGCCCGCCCCGGCGGCCGCGGTCAGCGCCTCCATCTCGACGCCGGTCTTGTCCACCGTGCGGACGGCGGTCTCCACGTGCACCGCCGCGCGCGCGCGGTCCAGGACGAACCGCACGTCGATGCCCGTGAGGCGGAGCGGGTGGCAGAGCGGGATCAGCTCGGCGGTCCGCTTGGCGGCCATGATCCCGGCGAGGCGGGCGACCCCCAGAACGTCCCCCTTGACCACCTCGCCCCGCCGGATCGCCCGCAGCGTCGCCGGGCGAACCCGCAGCGTCACCCGGGCGCGCGCCTCGCGCACCGTGTCCGGCTTGGCGGACACGTCGACCATGCGCGCCTTGCCGCGCGCGTCGAGATGACTCAGTCCCGCCAGCCCGGCGGAAGCGTCACGCTGGAGAGTCGACGGGCGAGGGCCCCGCGCGGGACGCGCCCCGGGCGCACCGGACCGCACGCGGGCCCGGGCGCCCGCGGTCGCGCGGGGCATGGGCCGAGGAAGGGGTCGGCCTCAGGCCGACATCTGGGGCGCGGTCTGGCTCTCGCGGATGAGGCGCTCCATGCGGTCCTTGCCGATCAGCTTCAGCTTCTTCAGCTCACTGACGCGCCATTGCTGCTCGCTCGTCAGGAACGGCCGTGTCTGGAGCGCGACCAGCTCTGCTTCGTGCGCCTGGTGCTCAGCGCGCAAGCGCCGGAACTCCTCGTTGAGCTCGGTCAGACGCTGGACAACGGCCTCGCGATCGGACATGCTCGCCTCCTCCCGCGTAGGAAAACAAAACGGCCAGCGGCCGAACGGGCCCCTGGCCATCTCCGTGATCGGATTCCGCTTCTCGCTGTCACGCACTCGGCCTCCCGTCGACGTCCGGGTCCTGGCGTGCCGCGTTCATGGTCCTTGTAGCAGACCGCTCGAAGCCCTGTCAAGTGATCCGCCGCGCGCGCGAGGGCGCGAGGACTCACGACGGCGCCGGCGGCGCGGCCAGGACGCTGCGGAGCCGCCCGGCCAGCACGCCCGCGGTCGTCGGCCAACCGAGCCGAGGCGCGCCGAGCGGCACCTCCGCCTGCTCGCCGCCCGGCGGCGCCTCCGCCTCGACGAGGTACAGCACGCGCAGCTCCGGGCGCGCGGCACGGAGCCGGAGCGCCAGATCGGGCCCGGAGAGCTGCGGCAGGTCGACCGGCACCAGCAAGAGGTCGATCGGGTCCTCGTGCCATTCCGCAATGAAGAGCGCCTCGCCGCCATTGGCGGCTTCGAGCACCGTGTGCCCCTGGTGCGCCAGCAAGCTCCCGACGCCCTGCCGCGTGCCGCGGTCGTCGTCGACCAGGAGAATCGTCGCCCCGCCGGCCGGAACGGGCAGGACCGTGCGGTCGAGCCGCGGCAGGTAGAGCGTGAACATGCTGCCGCGGCCCA
This sequence comes from Candidatus Rokuibacteriota bacterium, assembly GCA_044867785.1. Taxonomy (GTDB): domain Bacteria; phylum Methylomirabilota; class Methylomirabilia; order Rokubacteriales; family DASRDR01; genus DASRDR01. Next base: position 7,108 of record JBIOVM010000139.1, read on the forward strand.
GCTCGCTCTCGACCGTCACCAGCCCGTGATGCTGCCGCACGATGCCGTACACCGTCGCCAGCCCGAGTCCCGCGCCCTCGCCGATCTCCCGCGTGGTGAAGAAGGGCTCGAACAGGTGCGCGCGCACCTCGGGACTCATGCCGGCGCCCGTGTCGGCGACCGCGAGCCGGACGTACGTGCCGGGCACCGCGTCCGCATGCGCGCGCGCGAACGCCTCGTCCAGCTCGGCGTTCGCCGTGGCGATGGTGAGCCGGCCGCCTTCGGGCATGGCCGTCCGGGCGTTCAGCGCGAGACTCAGCACCGCTTGCCGAAGCGGCCCCGGATCCCCGCGCACGGCGCCCAGCGGCTCGGCGAGATCCAGCACCAACTCCACGCGGTCGCCCGCCACGTGCCGGAGCGTGGGCTCGAGCTCCCGCAGGAGACCGTTGAGGTCGAGCCGCACGGGGTCGAACGCCTGGCGGCGGCTGAACGCGAGGAGCTGACGCGTGAGCTGGGCGGCCCGCTCGGCGGCCGCACGGATCTCCTCGGCGTCGTGCCGATACGGATCGTCCTCGGGCAGCTCCTTCGCCATGGTCTCGGCGTATCCGAGGATGACCGCCAACCGGTTGTTGAAGTCGTGGGCGATGCCCCCCGCCAGCCGGCCGATCGCCTCCGTCGTCTCGGAGCGCCGCAAGTCGGCCTCCAGCCGGCGGCGCTCGGTCACATCGCGCAGGATCGAGAGGTGGCGGCCGCGGACGATGTTGGCCTTGGCGGCGTACTCGACGTCGCGGACGCTGCCGTCGGCGCGGCGAAGCTGAAGCGCGCCCGCGCCCTCGCCCCGCTCGAGCACGGTGCGCCACGCGCGGCGGGCCTCGCGCGCCTGGCGCGGCCCCACGAAGTCGAACAGCGCGTGCCGTCGGAGATCGGCGCGCGAGAGGCCGAAGAGGGCGCCGGCGGCGGGATTCGCCTCGCGGAACCGGCCCTGCCCGTCCAGCACGACGAGCGCGTCGAGCGCCCGGTCGAACACGGCGTGGAAGCGCGCACGGCTCGCCTGGCGGGCGCGCTCGGCGCGCGCCCGCGCCGAGGTGACCACCCCCACGTAGAGTCCCGTCAGGGCGAAGGCCAGCAGCAGGACCTGCAGGTCGGGGAGGCCGACGGCGGGCTCGGTGGTGCTACGCACCGCCGCCACCACGCCGAGGTTCAGCCCGGCCACCGCCAGGCTCGCGCCGCGCAGGCCGCGGCGCAGCGCGATCCAGAGGAGCGGGAGGAACCCGAGATAGAGCAGCCGAACCTCGTGCGCGAGCGCCGAGGCGAAGGGGAGCCAGACCGCGACCCCCAGGCTCGCCGCCTGTCCCAGTCCCTCGGCGAGGTCCCGGGGCGCGCGGGGCCGCGGTCGACGCGGTCGCCGCGCGCGTCGGAGCGCGAAGGGCCCCGTGGAGGCCGCGAGCGCGGCCGCCAGCGGGCGACCGTACACGAGGAGCGCCGGTGCGATCATGAGCGTCCCCAGCGCCTGGCCGATCCACCAGGTGACCACGCCGGCCGGATACATGTCCCAGGAGAGGAGCCCGGTGCGCACCACCAGGAACATCGCCGCGGCGGCGACGGGCAGCGGCTGGAGCAGCGCCACCCCGACGAGACCATTGACGTCGCGGACGCTCAGGAGCCGGGGGTCGATCCCGAGCCCGTCCCGGAGCGCGGCCGCCCCGAAGACGGTGGCGATCGCGAGGAGCGCCCCCCAAACGACCAGCGTCGGGACGTCGACGGGCACGGGATCGAGCCAGACGCCGAGGAGGATCGGCCCCAGGATGAGGAGCGGGCCGTACCGGATGCCGACGGCGAGGAGCAGCGCGAGGTTCAGCCCGGCCAGCAGATGCCATGCGATGCCGCCGAGCGACGGGAGCAGCACGCCGGGGGCGGCAAGCAACAACACGCCCACGAGATATCCCGTGACGACCCAAAGGATGCGCAGACACGCCTGGGCCGCGGCGCCCACGGAATGCCACGGCCGGGTTCGCGCTCTCGCTCGCACGAGCGGCTCGTCGACCATGTCCGTCGTCGCCGACCCAGTCTACTGCGGTTGAGCGCCGCGACCGTCAGGACGAGGTGGCGGGGCGCGCCGGACGAGGTGGAGTGCCGTCGCCTTGATCGCGACCTCGACCGCCACGCCGGGAGCGAGCGCGAGCGTCTCGATCGCGGGGCGCGTGACGAGGGCCGTGAGCGGGACGCCGCAGTCGATCCCGACGCGCCAGAGCGGCCCGAGCGCAGCGACCCGCACGATCCGCCCGAGGAGCCGGTTCTGGGCGCTCGTGGGGCCGCCGGCGCGCGCCGGCATCAGCGTGAGGTCCTCCGGTCGGCATCCGACGAGGACGCGCTCGCCGGGGTTGGCCGCGGCCGCGACGGTCAGCCGCACCGCGCCGACATCGACCTCGAGGAGGCCGCCCGTCACTCCGAGGACGCGGCCGGGGAGCAGATTCTCGACGCCGACGAACCGGGCGACCGCTTCGCCGGCCGGAGCGCCGAAGACGTGCTCCGGGGGGCCGACCTGCGCGAGCCGCCCCTCGAGGAGAATGGCGAGACGGTCGCCGAGCCGCAGGGCCTCGGCCCGGTCGTGGGTCACCAGGACCGCCGTCGTTCGCGTCGCGGCGAGGAGCCGCCCCAAGTCGTCGAGCAGGGCCTCGCGCGTCGGCGCGTCCAAGGCCGCGAACGGCTCGTCGAGGAACAGGACCTCCGGCGTGGCGGCGAACGCCCGGGCCAGGCTCGTGCGCTGCGCCTCGCCGCCCGAGAGCCCGGCGACCGACCGGTCGGCCAGGGCGCCGATGCCCAGCCGCTCCAGCCAATCCCGCGCTCGGCGGTCGGATTCGGCGCGCGCAATCCCCCGCAGGCGGCAGGCGAGCCGGGCGTTGTGGAGCACGGAGCCTCGGCAGAGGAGCGGCTCCTGGAAGACGCAGGCCATGCGGCGCCGCCAGGCGAGTCGCTCGGCCTCGGACGTCGGCGTGACGCCGTGCAGGCGCAGGCGGCCCCGGCTCGGGCGAGCGAGCAGAGCCAGGACGCGGAGCAGCGTCGATTTCCCGGCCCCGTTCGGGCCGATCACCGTCAGCACCTCGCCCGGGAGCACCTCGAGCGACGGCACGTCGAGAACGACCTGGCCCTCGTACCGGACCTCGACGTCCTCGAGCGCCAGGACGGGGGGGCCGTTGCCCGCGCCGCGGCTCAACCCGTTCCCAGCACCTGGAGGGCCCCGCGGTGCATGGAGACCTGCCACTCGCGATCGCGGCCGATGTCCAGGATCTCGTAGACCAGCTGCGGCACCTCGATCTCGATGTCGTGGCCACCTTGGCTCGGCGGGCCCGGCGCGTCCAGCCGGAACAGGAGCGTCCACGTCGTGCCGTGGTCGATCGCGTCCACGATCGTGCCGTGGAGCAGGTTCATGTGGTGCGCGGGATCCGGCCCGACCCGGTCCTTCCGGATGAGCCGCACGTGCTCGGGCCGCACGACGAACGCCACCGGCGCCCCGGGCGCCGCGCGGAAGGGCGCGGTGGGCGAGTTCACCGCTTCCACGGTGTGCCCGCGCCACGCGATCTCGACGCGATCCGTGGCGGCCTTGACGACGGTGCCGTGCACCACGTTGCGGAGCCCGATGAGCCGCGCCACCGCGGGCGAGGCCGGGCGCCCCAGCACCTCGCTTTTGGGCCCGGCCTGCACGACCCGACCCGCCTCGTAGAGGATCAGGCGATCGCCGAGCTGGTAGGCCTCGCCCAGATCGTGGGTGACGAGCACCACGGTGCGCCGCAGGCCGACGACCAGGGCGCGCAGCTCCTCGCGGAGCTGCCGGCGGAGCGGGGCGTCGAGGGCCGAGAGCGGCTCGTCGAGGAGGAGCACCGCCGGGTCCGGCGCGATGGCGCGCCCGAGGGCCACGCGCTGCTGCTGGCCTCCCGAGAGCTCCCGGGGATACCGCGCCGCCAGGTCCTCGAGGGCCATCTGGGCGAGGATCTCCCGCGTCCGCCGCCGGCGCTCCGGCTTCGGGCGGTCCCGGAGCCCGAACGCCACGTTCTCCGCCACGGTGAGGTGCGGGAACAGGGCATAGCCCTGGAACACATAGCCCAGGTGGCGGGCCTGGGGCGGCACGTGGATCCCGGCCGCCGGGTCGTCGAAGACGCGCCCGTTCACGACCACGCGTCCCGCATCGGGTCGGGTGAGACCGGCGAGGCACTGGAGCGTGAGGCTCTTGCCGGCGCCCGACGGCCCGAACAGGGTGACGACCTCGTCGCCGGCCTGCCATGCGACGTCCAGCGTGAACCCCGGGAGCGCCATGCGGAGGGCGACGTCGATCATCGGGGCGTCAGACCCGGCTCCCCAATCGCCCGGCGACCAGCACGACCGCGCAGGAGAGCCCCGTGAGGAGGAGGGCCAAGAGCTGCGCCTGGGCGGTCTCGCCCGTCGACACCGCCGTGTAGATGGCCAGCGGCACCGTGGTCGTGCGCCCCGGGATGTTCCCCGCCAGCATGAGCGTCGCGCCGAACTCCCCGAGCGCGCGCGCGAAGGCGAGCACGATGCCGGCGACGATGCCGCGCCGGGCGAGCGGCAGCGTCACCTCGAGCGCCGTGCGCCACTCCGACCGGCCGAGCACGAACGCGGCGCGCTCGAGGTCGGGGCTCACGCTTTCGATCGCGGCGCGGGCCGGCCGCACGAGGAGGGGCAGCGCCATCACCGCCGACGCCACCACCGCGGCGTACCACGTGAACGGGAGGCTGAAGCCCGTCAGGCTGTAGAGCGGGCCGCCGAGCCAGCCCCGGCGACCGAGGAGGACGATGAGATAGTAGCCCGTCACCGTCGGGGGCAGGACCAGCGGCAGCATGACGAGGACGTCGAGGGCCTGCCGACCCCAGAAGCGCCGCTTCGCGAGGAGGTAGGCGAGCGGCACCCCCACCGCGGCGGCCCCCAGGGTCGCCAGGATCGACACGCGCACCGAGAGCCAGAGCGCGCTCGCGATCGGCTCAGACACGGCGGCCCTGCTGGAGGGTCGTGAGGACCCAGTTCACGAGGAAGGTGAGCCCCAGCAGGATCACCGACAGCGCGATGGCGACGTCGAAGTTCCCCTTGCCGGTCTCGAGCACCGTCGCCGTGGTGAGGACGCGCGTCTGGCCTCGGATGTTGCCGCCGACCATCAGCGACGCCCCGACCTCCGAGATCACGGCGCCGAAGCCCGCCATGAGCGCGGCCAGGAGCCCGAGGCGCGACTCGCGGACGAGCGCCCACAGGAGCTGGCCGCGCGAGGCGCCGATCCCCTGCATCTGGAGTCGGAACCGCTCCGGGATCTGCTGGACGGCCGCCAGCGTGAGGCCGATCACGAGCGGCGCCGCGATGACGAACTGCGCGAGCACGATGGCGGAGGGCGTGTAGAGAAGCTCGAGGGCGCCGAACGGCCCGCTCCGCCAGAGCAGGATCGAGATGAAGAGCCCGACCACGACCGGCGGGAGGCCCATCCCGGTGTTGACCACGGCGATCGCGAGCCCCCGGCCGGGAAAGCGCGCCAGCGCGAGAAGCGTCCCGAGCGGGATGCCGGCGACGAGCGAGAGCACGGTCGCCGTGGCCGAAAGCTTGAGCGAGAGCCACGTGATCCCCAGCACCTCGGGGTCGCCGCTCCACATGAGCCCGACCGCGCGGACGAGCCCGTCCCAGATCAGCCCCATGCCACCCTCCCGCGGTCCCGTCGCCGGAGCCCGAGCGCTCAGTCTTTGCCGACCATCACGTCCGAGGCCTTGATCACCGCATACGCGGCGTCCCCCTTCGCGAGCCGCAGCTCCTCGACCGCCTCGTTGGTGATGGACGCCATGATCACGGTGCCGCCACCCACGTCGAGCCGCACGTGCGCCGTGGTGGCACCCTTCACGACCTCCACCACGCGCCCCTTGATGACGTTCCGCGCGCTGATCCGCATCGCTGATCCTCCGTGTCGGGAAGGTCGAACCGCGTGCTCACCGGCTCCCGGGCGGGGGCGGCTGGAAACCCAGCCGGACGAGCACGGCCTGGCCTTCCGCGCTCGTCAAGAGCTCGATGAACGCCCGCGCGAGGGCCGGCTGCTTCGCGCTTCCCACCACCGCCACCGGGTAGACGACCGGTCGGTACGTCTCTTCGCCGGGGCGGAACGCCTCCTTGACGCGATCGGCCCGCACGGCGGCGTCGGTCGTGTAGACGAAGCCGGCGTCGACTTCGCCCCGCGCCACGTACTCGAGCGCCTGGCGCACGTTCTCGGCGAGGACGAGCTTCGGCTGGAGGCGGTCCCAGAGGCCCAGAGCGCGGAGGCTCTCCTCGGCGTACTGGCCCACCGGCACCGTCTTCGGATTCCCGATGACGATCCGGCCGACGCGGGGGTCGAGCAGGTCCGGGGGCTTGGAGACGTCGAGCGGCGAATCCGCCGGCTTGATGACCGTGAGGACGTTGCGCGCGAAGACCCGCCGGCTGCTGCGGACGATCAGGCCTTTCTGGTCCAGCTCGTCCATCTGACGCTGGGCGGCCGACACGAAGAGGTCGATCGGCGCCCCCGCCTCGATCTGCTTCTGGAGCTCGCCCGAGGATCCGAAGTTGTACCGAAGCTGGACTCGCGGGCGCTGGCGCGCGAACGTACGCCCCAGCTCCTCGACGGCATCCTTCATGCTGATGGCGACCGACAGCGTCACCTCCTGGGCCTCCGCCGCGGAGGGCGTGCCGATCCCCAGCGCGAGCGTTCCCAGGAATCCCAGCAGCGAGCGCCGCTTCAGCATGCGCCGTTCCCTTCGTGGCGTTGTCCGGTGTGTCCTATGATCCGCCCATGGCTCGTTCCGACGGTACCGACAGCCCTGAATCGCGTCAAACGGCTCGACCGGACATACCGGGCGCCCGACTCCGGACGCGGCTCTGGCTCGAGGTGGACGGCCGCTTCGCCCTCGGGGCCGGCGGGGTTCAGCTCCTCCTCGGCGTCCGCCGCCTGGGATCACTGGCCGCGGCCGTGCGACACATCGGCTGGTCCTACCGGCACGCCTAAGGGTACCTCCGGCGGGCGGAGACCGTCCTCGGCGCCCCGCTCACCGCCACCCGGCCGGGCAAGGGGCGGGCGCGCGGGACGGTCCTGACCGCGCTCGGGGACCAGCTGGCACGCCGCCTCCTCGCTGCCCGACGGACCATCGACGGCGCCCTCGGCGCTCGGAGCGGACCCGCGCCGGCCGAGATCGCGGCGCGCGGCAGGCTCACCCGCCGACCTGTTCCTCCCGCTGACCGGCGATCGGCACGAACAAGGGCTGCCCGTACTTCTCGACGCCGAAGGTCTTGATCACCGCCTGAACGTCAGGGCTCACCATGAAGGCCGCGAACGCTTTCCCCGCCGCGGCATTGACCCGCGGCCCGTTCGCGGGGTTCACCTCCATCGCCGAGTAGATGTTGAGGAGGGCCCGGTCCTTCTCCACCAGGATCGGCAGATCCACCCGCTTCTGGAACGCGAGGTAGGTGCCCCGGTCCGTCAGCGCGTACGCCTTGCGCTCGTTGGCGATGAGCAGGGTCTGCCCCATGCCCTGACCGGACTCGACATACCAGGCCCCCTTCGGCTCGACGCCCGCCTGCTTCCAGAGCCCCAGCTCGAGGGCGTGCGTGCCCGACTTGTCGCCGCGCGACACGAACCGCGCCTCGGCCGCGGCGATCCGCTTGAGCGCCTCGACCGCCGGCAGCCCCTTCGCGCGCGCCGGGTCCTCCGCGGGCCCGATGACGACGAAGTCGTTGTCCATCACCAGGCGCCGGTTCGACATCTTGCCCTCCTCGACGTATTTCTTCTCGAGGGCCGGCGCGTGGGCGAGCGTGACGTCGGCCTCGCCGCGCGCGGCGAGGGCGAGGGCCTGGCCCGTGCCGACGGAGATGGTCTTCACCGAGTAGCCCGTGGCCTTCTCGAACATCGGCACGAGCAGGTCGAGGAGCCCCGAGTCCTGCGTGCTGGTCGTGGTCGACAGGATGAGCGTCCGCGAGGCCGGGGCCGGCGTCTGGGCGACCAGGGGGCCGGCGGCGACGAAGAATGCGAGCACGGCGAGCAGCCATCGACGGCGAGTCATGCGCGTCTCCCTTCCGGTTGGGATCTCTCAGGACCCGGGCGTCCCGGGGGCTCAGCCGCCCGGCGCGGTGGGGGCCGTGAACCCGTGGCGCGCCAGGATCGCCTGGCCGTCCGGGGACAGGATGAACGCCATTAGGCGGAGCGCCCGCTCGGCGCGCGCCCCGCTCACCACCGTGAGCCCATACTCGGCGCCCACCGCGAGCGCGACGGGCAACGGTACGACCTGGAGGCTCGGCATATCGCGACCGGCCTGGGCGGCGTTCGTGCAGTACGTGAGGAATACGTCCGCCTGTCGATCCGCCAGGAGCTGGGCGTACACGCTCCGATCCGACGGAGGCGGCGACGACGTCGGCCCGCCAACGAGAGGGCGCGCCTTCGCCTCGAGCCGCGCCCGACTTCCGGGCCGCAGCGTGTCGGCGCGGCGGAAGACTTCCCACGCGTAGTCGCCCGACGGATCGGCACGGGGCGTCGAGATGCCAAGGATGACTGCCGGATCGAGCATTCGATCCAGCACGGTCTCCGTGGTGGCGCCGACCTCCGACCGGGCTAGGGCCGAGAGACGGTTGCGCGCAAAGAGCACCACCGGGCCGGCCTTGCCGCTGCGCGCCAGCGCCTGGGGATGCTCCATGTTGGCCGACGCGAAGACGTCGCCCGGCTCGCCCCGCTCGAGCCGCTCCCGGAGCAGGCCGGAGGCCCCGAACACCAGGTCGACCGGGACGCCGTAGGTCGCCGTGAAGTCCCGTGCCAGGTCGGTGAGGGCCCCGCGCAGACTGCCCGCAGCATGGAGCCGCACGGTCTCGCCTTGCCCCGCGACCGGACCCGGGTGCCCGAGCGAGAGGGTCACGGCCGCCAGTGCGAGTCCCGCGCCGAGGCCTCCCGGCGGCCGCCAGGACGCACGCGGCGCGGCCTCACTGGCCGCGAGCGCGGTCACGCGACCTCGCCGAGCACCCGACCGGTCTGCCCGCCGTCGTACCCTCCGAGGCGCTCGAGCCCCCGTCGGAACCGATCGGAGCGCACGGCCTCCAGGAGCGCCTGGACCGGGGGCCGAAAGAAGGCGTCCTTCGGGACGACGAGATCGAACCGCTCGCGGGTGAGCGGAATGAAGCCGAGGCTCAATGCGGCGGCCACCGACCGGGTCGCCACGCCGACGTCCGCCTCGCTCCGCTGGACACGCAGGGCCACGGCCCAGTGTGTCGAGACTTCCTCGCGATACCCCACCAGGCTCGTCGAGGCGATCCCGGCCCGGCCCAGCGCCTCGTCGGTGTAGGCGCGGGTGCCGGAACCGGACTGGCGATTGACGAAGCGGAGGCCGCGGCGCCCGAGATCCGCCACCCCCTCGACCTTTCGGGGATTGCCCGTCCACACGACGAGCCCGAGCTCGCGGTGGAAGAGGTTCACGAGGACCGCCGGGCGACCCGGGAGGTATCGGGGAAGCTGCGGCAAGTTGTACTCGCCCGAGACCGGGTCGACCAGGTGGGCGCAGGCGACGTCGGCGCGGCCCGCGGCGAGGGCATGCAGCCCGCCCACGCTGCCGAGGGTGGCGGTGAAGAGGAACGGGCGCCCTGCCTCGCCGTGGAGCGCGTCCGGCAGGAGCTCGAGCGCGGGGTCGTCGCTGCCGGCCAGGAGCAGGGTATCGGGCGGCGCGGCGGGCAGTCGCGGGCCGGGGTGTTCCCCCCGACGCTGGCGCGCGCTCGCCTCGATCCAGTCGTCGAGGAGCTGCACCGGGAACAGCCACTTGCCCGTCGCGCGGCTCGCGGGAATGGCCCCCCGCTGGGCGAGCAGATAGACCGAGCGGGGATTCAGCCGGAGATAGCGAGCCGCCTCGGCCACGGTGAGGAAGCGCGACTCCATCGCTGAGGGCACCGTAGCACGGTGCTGCGGAATGATCAAATCAGATCAAATCAGCATCAAGATTATCCCAAAGATGGGCCATCAAAGCGGGATCGTGAGACGTGTCGCTAGCGAGGCCGGCGGGCCGGGCTCCGGCCAGACCGCGGGACGGGGAGTGAGGGGGGACCCCTCAGCGGGCGGGCGCGAGCACCCGGCCCGTCGGTCTCGGGTGGAAGCGCTCCGCCTCCAGTACCGCGCCGCCGTTCACCCACACCCAGCGGATGCCTGCGGGGTAGCGATGGGGGTCCTGGTAGGTGGCGCGATCCGCCACCGTCTCCGGGTCGAAGACGACGACGTCGGCGAGCGCGCCGGGGCGCAGGACTCCCCGATCCACGAGCCCCAGCCGGGCGGCCGACTGGCCGGTCATCTTGTGAACCGCGCTTTCCCAGCTCAGGACGCCGCGCTCCCGGACGTAGGTGCCCAACACCTTCGCGAAGCAGCCGTGCTGACGGGGGTGGGGTCGGCCCGCGTGATGGTCCTCGGGGCCGGCGCAGAGGCCGAGGTTGTCCGAGCCGATGGTCACGTGAGGGAACTGGAGCCCCCGGGCCACGTTGGCGTCGAGCATGAGGAAGTGGATCATCGAGACCTGCCCATCCGCCTCGAGGAGGAGATCGATCATGGCGTCCTCCGGCGGGACGCCGCACGCGGCGCCGATCTCGGCCAGCGTCCGTCCCTCGACGCCCGGGGCTCGCGGGCACTCTGCGATGAGAACATCCGGCCACTCGATCGCGCCGTTCGGCCCGACCCAGCCGCCTTCGCCGGCCCGGCCGGTGTCCAGGATCCGGCGACGCGTGGGGCCGTCCGCCAGGCGGCCGAGGAGCGCCCCCGTGCCGCCCTCGTGGACCCACACCGGGAGGAGGCTGGCGAGCGTGGTCGACCCGGCCGTGTACGGGTACATGTCGGCCGCGACGTCGACGCCCCGGGCCCGGGCGCGCTCGAGGCTGCGCAGGGCCTCTCCCATCTTGGGCCAGTTCGCCTTGAGGCAGGCCTTGAGGTGAGAGATCTGGACCGCCACGCCGCCCTCGTCGCCGATGCGGATCGCCTCGGCGAGCGCCGACTCGAGCGTCGGCCCTTCGCCCCGGATGTGGGAGGAGTAGAGGCGGCCCGGCCGGTGCCCGGCGATCCGGGCGAGGGCGATCAGCTCGGCGATGTCCGCGTACGCGCTGGGGGCGTAGATGAGGCCCGTCGACAGGCCGAACGCGCCCGCATCGAGGGCCTCGCCGAGGAGCGCCGCCATGTGCCGAGCCTCGTCCGCGGTCGGGGGGCGCTGCTCGAACCCCATGGCGGCGATGCGGAGCGTGCCGTGGCCGACGAACGGCACGACGTTACCCGTGAGTCCCGCCGCGCGCAGCCGGTCGAGCCAGGACCCGAAGCTGGTCCAGCCCCAATCGAGCGTGGGCGAGAGGAACGCGGCCCACTCGCGCAGCAACCCGCCGCCCGGCGGGGCCGGCGCCGGGGAGAAGCCGCACATGCCGGTCACCTCGGTCGTCACGCCCTGACGGATCTTCGCCTCCGCCGACGGGCAGGCGAGCAAGGCGAAGTCGGAGTGGGCGTGCATGTCGATGAAGCCCGGGGCGATGACCAGCCCCGTCGCGTCAATGACCCGGCCCGCCTCGCCGGCCAGGGCCGGGGCGATGGCCGCGATGCGGTCCCCGACCAGGGCGACGTCCGCCCGACGCCCTGGGCCGCCGGTCCCGTCGAGCACCGTCCCGCCGCGGATCAGCCAGTCGAACGCCATCGGCGACCTCAGTGAAGCCCGGCGGGCGCGGCGCCGGGCGTCGCCGCGCCGGTCAGGGCTTCGCCTCCTCGATCTTCACGCTCCGCATCTTGTCGCCCGGCTTGATGCGGTCCACGACGTCCATGCCGGCCGTCACCTGGCCGAAGACGGTGTAGTTGTTGTCGAGATGTGGCGCCGGCGCGAAGCAGATGTAGAACTGGCTGCCGGCCGAGTCCGGATGCTGGGATCGGGCCATGGCCACGGTCCCGCGCACGTGCTTGCGCTTGTTGAACTCCGCCTTCACGGTGTACCCGGGCCCTCCGGTGCCGTCGCCCTTGGGATCCCCACCCTGGGCCACGAAGCCGGGCACGATGCGGTGGAACGTGAGCCCGTCGTAGAAGCCCTTCTTCGCGAGCGTGATGAAGCTTTCGACCGTCTTCGGCGCGTCCTCCGGATAGAGCTCGATCCGGATCTCGCCACCCTTCTCCATCGCGATCACTGCGGTCGGATGCATCCGCTGCTGACCCTCCGCGCCGCCCGGGAACACCGGGAGCGCCGCCACGAACCCCGTCACCACGAGCCATCGCCACACCCGCATGCCGCTCTCCTTCTCCGCGCGAAGCGCGGGTCATTCTACCGCACGGGACCGCGCGCTGCTTCGGGGCGGCGCCGACGGTCGGGCGGCGGAGCGCGCGGCGCGCCCGCAATCCGGCGCGCCTCTGTTACACTGGAAAAAACATGGAAACGCGGCCGGACCTCCGCAATGTCGCCATCATCGCCCATGTCGACCACGGCAAGACCACGCTGGTCGACGCCATGCTCTGGCAGGGCGGCATCTTCCGCGCCAACGAGACGGTGCCCGAACGGATCATGGATTCGATCGACCTCGAGCGCGAGAAGGGCATCACGATCATGGCGAAGAACACCGCGATCACGTATCGCGGCGTCAAGATCAACATCGTAGACACCCCCGGCCACGCCGATTTCGGCGGCGAGGTCGAGCGGACCTTGACCCTGGTCGACGGCGTACTCCTGCTGGTCGACGCCGCCGAGGGGCCGCTGCCGCAGACGCGGTTCGTGCTGCGCAAGGCCCTCGAAGCCGGCCTTCCCCCGGTGGTCGTGATCAACAAGATCGACCGGGCGGACGCCCGTCCGACCCAGGTGCTCGACGAGGTCTACGACCTCTTCATCGACCTCGACGCCGACGAGACCCAGCTGGAGTTCCCGGTGCTCTACACCGACGCCCGCCGCGGCACGGCCACGACGCGCCTGGACGAGCCGGGGCGCTCGCTCGAGCCCCTCTTCGAGGCCTTGCTCCGGGCGGTGCCCGCACCTCGCTACGATCCGGCGATGGGGCTCCAGGTCCGCGCCGCCAGCCTCGATTGGGACGACTACGTGGGGCGCCTGGTGATCGGCCGCGTGACGAACGGCACGATCCGGGCCACCGACCGGGTCGCGGTCGTCCGCCGGTCCGGGGCGGTGGAGGCCGCGAAGCTCACGGTGGTCTACGTGTACGAGGGGCTCCGGCGCGTGGAGGTGCCGGAAGCCGGGCCCGGGGAGCTGGTCGCCGTCGCCGGCATCGACGCGATGGACATCGGGGAGACGCTGGCCGATCCCGAGCGCCCGGTTGCGCTCCCGCCCATCCGGATCGACGAGCCCACGGTCGCCATGCTGTTTTCGTCCAACGTGTCCCCGTTCGCCGGCCGGGAGGGCAAGTACGTCACCTCCCGGCACCTCCGCGAGCGCCTCTTCAAGGAGGCGCGCGCGAACGTCGCCATCCGGATCGAGGAAACCGACGTCCCCGACACGTTCCGGGTCTCCGGCCGCGGGGAGCTCCAGCTGGCCATCCTGATCGAGATGATGCGGCGCGAGGGCTACGAGCTCGAGGTCGGGCAACCGGAGGTCATCACCCGGACCGAGGACGGGCAGCGGCTCGAGCCGATGGAGCACCTGGTCGTCGACTGCCCGGAGGACTACATCGGCATCGTCACCCAGAAGGTCGGCGCGCGGCGCGGCCAGATGGTCAAGATGACGAACCACGGCACGGGCCGCGTGCGCCTGGAGTACCGGATCCCGGCCCGGGGGCTGATCGGCTATCGCTCGGAGTTCCTGACGGACACGCGGGGCACCGGGCTCCTCAACCACCTCTTCGACGGGTGGGCGCCGTGGCACGGGGACATCCCGCGCCGTACGACCGGCGCGCTCGTCGCGGACCGCGAGGGCCACGCCACCGGGTATGCGATCGACCATCTTCAGCCGCGGGGCACCTTCTTCGTCCGGCCCGGCGACCCCGTGTACGAGGGCCAGGTGGTCGGCGAGCACGTGCGCGAGAACGACCTCGACGTGAACGTGACGAAGGAGAAGAAGCTCACGAACATGCGCGCGTCGACCTCGGACGAGGGCATCCGCCTCTCGCCCCCGCGGATCATGAGCCTCGAACAGAGCCTCGAATGGATCCGCGACGACGAGCTTCTCGAGGTGACTCCGCGGTCCCTCCGCCTGCGAAAGAAAGCGCTGGTTGGGCGACGCCGCTTCTAGAGCCGCGCGGTACCTCGCCGGGCTCGGCACCGTTGCCGGCCTCCTGATCGCCGCTGTTCCCGCCCACCCGCAGGCCGACCCCGAGGAGCGCGCGTATCTCGAGGTCGGCACCGAGATTCCGCTCAAGGGCAACGCCCCCCTCAACGGCTACGCGTTCTTCCTCTGGAACCGCCCTCACTTCCCGGAGGAGGACCAGTACCTGCGCGTCGTCGTCGCCCCGACCTACGTGCTGAGCGAGTTCGTCCAGGATCACTTTCCCTTCGGACGGCACGCGGTCAGCGTCGGGTTGAACGGCGGCGGGATCCGGTACGGGCACTACGAGTACCGGCACGGCAGCTATCAGGGCGAGGAATCGTTCTGGGGACACGGCGCCGAAATCCCGCTCTCCTACTACGCGAGCACGAAGCTGTTCGACAAGCTGCCGCTCCAGGGGCAGATCCGCGTCACGCCCTCCTTCGTCGTCTACCAGGATTCGTTCGACACCGCCGACAGCTTCGAGCTGCCGCCGGACACCGGCCTCGTCACCGGCCGGGTGGGGCTGCGGCTGGGCGGGGTGCCGCCCGAGCTCCTCCCGAAGCTCGCCCTGGAAGCGTCCGCCTGGTACGAGGCGACCTACCGCACGAATCCCGGATCCTTCGGCATGCCGGGCCAAGAGGAGGAGCTCCAGGACCTCACCCAGAAGGCCTGGGGACGCCTGGCGGCCGTCCTGGCGCCGGCCGACGGGCACTCCGTCAACGTCATGGTCACGGCGGGGACGACGCGCAACACGGACCTGCTGTCGAGCTACCGGCTCGGCAGCGCGCTCCCGTTCCGGAGCGAGTTCCCGCTGATCCTGCACGGCTACTTCGTCGAGGAAGTGTTCGCCAAGCGCTTCTGGCTGCTCAATGCCTCGTACCGGTTCCCCGCCTGGCCGGGCTCACGCCGCGTGCATCTCCGCATCAGCGGCGACGTCGCGGGCGTCGACTACGTCGCCGGGCACCGGCTGCCGCGAAAGATCCTGCGCGGCGTCGGCGGCGACCTGTCGGTCGCGGTCACGCCCGCGGTGACGGTGGTCGTCGGGTACGGCTACGGCATCGACGCTCCCCGGAACGACGGCTTCGGGGGCCATGAGGCCCACGCGCTCATCGAGCTGAAGTTCTGACCGGGGCGGGCGTCAGGCGCCGGGCGCGTCCGGCGCGGGCCCGCGCCCGGGCCCGCGGCGACGCCGGCGACGGGGCCGCGGCGCGGCCTCGGCGCCCGCCACGGAAGCCGGGCGCTCGGGGGCGGGCGGCCTGCCGTCTCGCCGCGCCCCGTCGACGGGGCGCCCCGGAGGGCGGCGCGGCGGACCGGCCGAGCGGGGCCCACGGCCCCCGGACCCCGCGCGGCGGGCCTCCCGGGCCTCGGCCGAGCGTCGACGCTCCTCCGCCGTGGGCTTGATCTCCGGCAGGAACACCGCGTCCTCGGCCCATTCCACGCGGATGCGCTGGCCGATGAACCGCTCGACGCCCTCGAGCGAGAACGCGCTCGCCTCGTCGACCAGGCTGATCGCCTTCCCGGTCGCCCCGGCCCGGGCCGTCCGGCCGATCCGGTGGACGTAGTCCTCGGGGTCCGGCGGGAGGTCCCAGTTGTAGACGTGCGTCACGTCCGGGATGTGGAGCCCGCGCGACGCCACGTCGGTCGCCACGAGGATGGGCACGCTCCCGTCCTTGAACCCCTCCAGTGTCCGCAGGCGCTTGCGCTGGTCGACGTCCCCGCTGAGCGCCCGGGCCGCATGGCCGTTCCGCTCGAGCCGCTCGACCAGGCGATGCACCTCGTCGCGCGTGTTGGCGAACACCAGCGTGCGGCCGCCCGGCTCGGCGGCGAGCAGACCCAGCAGGAGGCCGAACTTCTCGTGCCGTCCCGCGTGGTAGAGGAGCTGCTCGACGCGCTCCACGGTCACCTGCTCCGGCGACACCGTGATCTGCGCGGGGTTGTTCATGAACTCGTAGGTCAGCTCCAGCACGCGGAAGGAGAGGGTGGCCGAGAACAGGAACGACTGGCGGGCCTCGGGCGGGGGCAGGCGCCGGAGGATCCACCGGATGTCGGCGATGAACCCCATGTCGAACATCCGATCCGCCTCGTCGAGCACGAGCACCTCGACGCGGGACGCCGACCACGCGCGCTGCTTCAGGTCGTCGATGAGGCGGCCCGGGGTCCCGATCAGGAGGTCCAGGGGGCCCTGGAGGGAATCGCGCTGCTTCACGTAGTCGACGCCGCCGAAGACGAGCGCCGAGCGGAGCCCCGTGAACCGGCCGAGCAGGCGGGCGTCGGCGTCGATCTGGACGACCAGCTCGCGGGTGGGCGCGATGATCAGGGCGCGGGGCGACGCGTCGCGGGCGCTCGCCGGCGGGTGGCGGAGCAGTCGCGTGAAGGTCGCGATGAGGAACGCCGCCGTCTTGCCGGTCCCGGTCTGCGCCTGGCCCGCCACGTCCTTTCCGCGGAGCGCCACCGGTAGGGCGGCCTCCTGGATGGGGGTGGCGGTCGTGAAGCCGGCGGCGCGGATGCCCTCCTGGATCTCAGGGGGGAGGTCGAGCTCGGCGAACCGCATCGCCCTAGGCCGCCACCGGCTTGCGCCGGCCGAAGAGCCGGGCGGCGACGATGCCCAGCTCGTAGAGGAGGATCATCGGGCCCGCCATCAAGAGCTGGTTGAAGGCGTCGGGCGTCGGCGTCAGGATCGCCGACGCGACGAAGCAGAGGAGGATCGCGTACTTCCGGTTCTTCGACAGGAAGGCCGGCGTGACGAGCCCGAGCCGCGAGCCGAGCGTGAGGGCGAGCGGCAGCTCGAAGATAAGCCCGAACGCCAGCGTGAACTTCAGGACGAAGTCCACGTACCGGTTCACCGAGAGCGTCGGCACCAGGTTCCCCGTCTTGAAGCTGATCAGGAACTGCACGGCCTTCGGCACGATGATGGTGACGGCGAAGCTGGCCCCGACGAAGAAGAACAGCGTCGACAGGATGACGAACGGCAGGGCGAACTTGCGCTCGTGGGGCAGGAGGCCGGGCGCGATGAACCCCCAGACCTGGCTGAGGAGCACCGGCAGGACGAGGAAGGCGCCGGCCACCAGCGCCACCTTCATGTTGACCCAGAACGGCTCGGTGGGCTCGAGGAACGCGAGCTTCACGGGCTCGAGGGGCCGGGCAAGGTACGTGATGATCCGTTCCGAGAAGCTGAACGTGACTGCGAAGCCGATCATCAGCGCGATCAGGCACACGATGATGCGCTGGCGCAGCTCGCCCAGGTGCGAGAGGAAGGGCATTCGCCCCTCGTCGGCGTCCGCGGGGTCGACGCCGGCCGGCAGCCGCTTCCTGAAGCGCATCAGTCCGCGAGGGCCGGCGGGGCGGGCGGCACCGGCCCCCGGGGATTCACGATCAGGGTCACCTCGCCGCGAATCTCCGCGCCCCGGAGGGCCGCCCGGAGCGCCGCCGCGGTGCCGCGGCGAAACTCCTCGAAGCGCTTGGTGACCTCCCGCGCCAGCACCACCTCCGCGTCTCCGAAGACCGCCTCGATCGCTTCCAGCGTCGCGAGGACGCGATAGGGGCTCTCGTAGAGGACCACCGGACGGTCGAGCGCGTGGAGCGCGCGCAGCCGCGTGAGCCGGCGGCCCGGCTTCGGCGGGAGGAACCCCTCGAAGACGAACCGGTCGCCGGGAACGCCGGCCGCCGACAGGGCGGCGATCACGGCGGAGGCGCCCGGGATCGGCACCACCGGGACGTCCGCCTCGCGGCAGAGCCTCACCAGCCGGAACCCGGGATCCGACACCCCCGGGGTGCCGGCGTCAGTCACCAGCGCGATCCGCGCGCCGGTCTGAAGCCGGCGGAGCAGCTCGGGCCCCCGGCGCGCCTGGTTCTGCTCGAAGTACGAGACCACCGGCACCCGCACGCCGTACGCCTCGAGCAAGCTCCGCGTCCGGCGGGTGTCTTCGGCGGCGACCAGATCGACCCCCCGCAGGACCCGGAGGGCGCGCAGCGTGATGTCCTCGAGATTGCCGATCGGCGTCGCGACGACGAAGAGCGTTCCCGCCGGCAGGGGCGCCGTCGACTCCGGAGCGTGCGGCGCGGCGCCAGCCGCCCGACCCGGCTCGGCGGGGACGGCGAGCGCGGGTCCCGGCCCGATCAGGCGGTCTCCGCCTTCCGCTCGGTGACGAGGATGGGGCGCTCGGTGCCGAGAATGGCGTCCCGCGTGATGACGCATTCGATCAGCCCCGGAATCGACGGGAGGTCGTACATCACGTCCAGCATGACGTCCTCGAGGATGGCCCGGAGCCCGCGCGCGCCGGTGCCCCGCTTGAGCGCCTCCTTGGCGATCGCCGCCGTCGCGTCGTCGGTGAACTTCAGCCGCACCTTCTCCAGCTCGAAGTACTTCTGGTACTGCTTGACGATCGCGTTCTTGGGCTCGAGCAGGATCCGCATCAGGGCGGCCTCGTCCAGGTCGTGGAGCGTCGCCACCACCGGCAGCCGGCCGACGAACTCCGGGATCAGCCCGAACTTCAGGAGGTCCTCCGGCTGCACCTGGGCGAGGACATCGCCCAGCAGGCGGTCCGACTTGCCCTTGATCTCGGCGCCGAAGCCGATGCCGGACTTCCCGGTGCGGCTCTCGATGATCTTGTCGAGACCGACGAACGCGCCGCCGCAGACGAACAGGATGTTCGTGGTGTCGACCTGGATGAACTCCTGGTGCGGGTGCTTCCGGCCGCCCTGGGGCGGCACGTTCGCGACCGTGCCCTCGAGGATCTTCAGCAGCGCCTGCTGCACACCCTCACCCGACACGTCCCGGGTGATCGATGGGTTCTCGGACTTCCGGGCGATCTTGTCGATCTCGTCGATGTAGACGATGCCCCGCTCCGCGCGCTCCACGTCGTAGTCCGCCGCCTGGAGCAGGCGCAGGATGATGTTCTCCACGTCCTCGCCGACGTAGCCGGCCTCGGTGAGGCTGGTCGCGTCGGCGATCGTGAACGGCACGTGAAGGATCTTGGCCAGCGTCTGGGCGAGGAGCGTCTTGCCGGATCCAGTCGGCCCGATCAGCAGGATGTTGGACTTCTGGAGCTCCACGTCCCCCGCGCCGGCGCCGGCCTCGATGCGCTTGTAGTGGTTGTGGACCGCCACCGCCAGCACCTTCTTGGCCCGTTCCTGGTTCACGACGTACTGGTCCAGGATCGCCTTGATCTCGGCGGGCTTCGGTAGGCTCCGGATCTCGCGGCTGCGCTCTTCCTCCCACTCCTCGGCGATGATGTCGTTGCAGAGCTCGACGCACTCGTCGCAGATGTAGACGGTCGGGCCGGCGATGAGCTTTCGCACGTCGTTCTGGCTCTTGCCACAGAACGAGCACTTGAGGACCCCGCCGTTCGTCTCCCGCGCGCGCGCCACGCCCGCTCCCCGCCGGCCCTAGCTGCGCCGCCCGTCGCCGGCGGTCTGGGCCGCCCGGAGCACCGGGGTGTGCGAGACGATCACCTGGTCCACGATCCCGTACTCCTTGGCCTGCTCGGCGGTCATGAAGAAGTCGCGGTCCGTGTCCCGCGAGATCCGCTCCACCGCCTGACCGGTGTGGTGCACGAGGATCCGGTTCAGCTCGTCGCGGATGCGCAGGATCTCCCGCGCCTGGATGTCGATGTCCGTCGCCTGGCCCTGCACGCCCGCGAGGGGCTGGTGGATCATGATCCGCGAGTGAGGCAGCGCGAAGCGCTTGCCCTTGGCCCCGGCGCAGAGCAAGAGCGCCCCCATCGAGGCGGCCTGGCCCATGCAGATCGTGGAGACGGCCGGCTTGACGTACTGCATGGTGTCGTAGATCGCCATCCCCGCGGTCACCGAGCCACCCGGGCTGTTCACGTAGAGGTAGACGTCCTTGTCCGGGTCCTCGGCCTCCAGGAACAGCATCTGGGCGATGACCAGGTTCGCCATGTCATCTTCGATGTAGCTCGGCAGGAAGATGATGCGCTCCTTGAGGAGGCGCGAGAAGATATCGTACGCGCGCTCTCCGCGCGGAGTCTGCTCCACGACCATCGGAACGAGTGCCACGCTGCCTCCTACCAGGCCCGACCGTCCGTCGGGGCCTATGTCGCTTGTTCGGCCGGTTCGATCCGCGCGTGCTCGACGAGCAGGGCCAGGGTCTTGGCTTCGCGGAGGTTCAGGCGCAGCCCGTCCAGGTCCCCGCCGCGCTCGAGCAGGCTCCGGACGGCCTGCGGCGCCCGCCCGGAGTCCCGCGCCAGCCGCGCGATCTCGGCCTCGACGTCCGCGTCGTCGGCGGTCAGCTCCTCGCGCTCGGCGATCGCCTCGAGGAGGAGCGCCCGGCGCACCGCGCGCTCGGCGTCGGGCCGAAGCTCGCTCCCCAGTTTCTCGTAGTCCCACCGCACGGCGTCCGGATCGACGCCCTGCCGGCGGAGGCTCTCGCGGGCGTGGCCGATCCGGTGCGCGATCTCCCGGCCGACCAGGCTCTCCGGCACCACGACGTCGTGCCGCGCGAGCGCGGCGTCCACCACCGCGTCGTCGAGGGCGCGTCGGTCCTGCCGCTCCCGGTCGGCCACGAGCCGCGCGCGCACCGCCTCGCGCAGCTCGGCGAGGGTGTCGTGCATCCCCAGGGCCCGGGCGAGATCGTCGTCGAGCGGGGGCACTTCCTTCTCTTTCACCTCGACCACCCGAAGCGTGAGGTCCCCCGAGCGCCCCCGCAGCTCTTCCCGCGGGTGCTGCTCCGGGAACCGCACCCGCACCCGCCGCTCGGCGCCCGCCTCGAGCCCCATGACCGCCTCGTCCATCTCGGGCAGGACCCGCCCGCCGCCGACCTCGAAGGCGTACCCCTGCTCGCGACGCGGCTCGGCCCCCTCCGGCGTGAGCTCGTAGTCGACCACGACGAAGTCCCCGACGCGGGCGGGGCGGGCGGCGGTGACGAGGGTCGCCCGCTGCTCGGCGAGGGTGTTCAACGTCGTCTCGACGTCGGCGTCCGTCACGGGGTGAGGCGAGTGCCGGACGGTGAGCCCCCGGTACTCGCCCAGCGCGATCGCGGGCTTGATCTCCACGACCGCCGTGAAGCGGAGCGGCCGACCCTCCTCGAGGTCGAGCTCCCGGAAATCGGGATCCTCGACGGGGCGGAGCCTCGCCTCGTCCACGGCGCGACGGTAGACGACCGGGATCAGCGCCTCGGCCACCGCCTGCCGGACCTCGTCGGCGAACCGCGAGCGGACGAGGGTCATCGGCACCTTGCCCCGCCGGAAACCGGGGAGCCGTGCGTCACGCTGGACGCGACCGCACGCGGCCGTCCAGGCCGCCCGCACTTCCTCCTCGGGGGCCTCGACAACCAGCTGCCGCTTGCACGGATCGAGCTCTTGAACCTCGACCTTCATCTGATTGACCGTCGTTGTCCTAGGCGAGGTGTGGTGCGAGAGGGGGGAGTTGAACCCCCAAGGGATTGCGCCCACTGGATCCTAAGTCCAGCGCGTCTGCCAGTTCCGCCACTCTCGCGCGTCCTGGACGGTCGCGGCGGCGTCGGACCTCCCTGCCTCGCGCGTCTCCTTGTCCCGGCTCGACGAGTATACCGGACGGGGGAAGCACGGGCAAGAAACCGCGTCTCAGTGGGCGCGACGCGACGGGGTCACTCCGCGGGCGCGTAGACGCGGATGGTGACCCGCCGGTTCTGGTCGCGGCCTTGGCGGGTCTTGTTGTCCGCCACCGGCCGGATGTCCCCCAGGCCGATGTTGTGGATCCGGGGCAGCTCGATCCCCTTCTCGACGAGGAACCGGCGCACCGTTTCCGCCCGCCGCTGGCTCAACTGGATGTTGTAGGCGCTGGCGCCGACGTTGTCCGTGTAGCCTTCGAGCTCGACGGACAGCTGGGGCTGGTCCTGCAGGAGCTTCGTGAGGGCGAGCAGCGTCGTCTGGGCCCTGTCGTCCAGCGTCCACTTGTCGAACGCGAAGAGCACGACCTGCGTGTCGGCGAGCGAGCGCTTGTCGCGGATCGCCCAGAGCTTGGTCAAGCGCTGATCGGTTTCGGTCGCCTTCGCGAGTGCGTCCCGCGCCACCGCGCCGGCGGCGTCCGCCCGGTTGGCGGCGTCGGTCGCCTTCGCGCTCGCCTCGTCGGCCCGACGCGCGGCTTGCCCCACCACCGTGCTCGCCTCGCTGGCCTTCCGCGCGGCCTCGTCGGTCGCGACGCGGGTCTCCTCGAGCGCCTTCTGGAGCCCGTCGATCCGCGCCTTCTCCTCCTCGAGCCGCCGGTCGACCCGGCCGACGTCGGTGCCGACCTTCGTCTGGCTCTTGGCCACCTCGTCCTGCACGAACTTCTTCGTCGCGCATCCCGTCACCAGCAGCACGCCGCCGAGGAGTCCCGCGATCGTCATCCGTCGCACCATGCCCGCGCCCCTCTCCTCCTCGAAGGTTGGTCCCCATCTCGCCGCCGCCCCAGGGTGGCGGCCCCAGTATCGCTGCGCCGGCTCCGATCCCGACGACGATGCGTGTCCGGGGGGCTGGCCGCCGCGCCGAACGCGCCGTCGGGACGGGCGCCTCAGTAGCCTTCGCGTCGCGCCGCCCGGAGCGCCTCGGCCGCCTTGATCTCCTCGGCGAACATGTCGACGTTCAGAGGGCACGGAGGCGCGTTGACCTCGACGTACTGGCACTCCACCTGGTTGCACTGGACGAAGTAGCCCGTCGGCCGCGTCAGGCCGCTCGGCCGCGTCAACCGGATGAGCACCGACTCGGACACGACGGGGCACCAGAACTCGCGGGGGCGCGCGGTGCGCATGCCCATCTCGGATCAGGCCGACCCGGAGCCCGCGCGGGCAGGTCCGCCGAGGGCCCGCGCGGCCCGGCGGTCGCGTCGGATCTCGGTTGGCCGGTCCACCACCTCTCCACTGAACCCCACAGGCGGGGCTCACCGGTTCCGCGACGTCGGTTCGCGCCCCGAACAGGCGGGAGCTGTCGGCGGCGAGGCTGGATTCGCGCTCGAATCCGGCGGCATGCCACGCCGAGGATAGCATGTCCGCGCACCGGGTGCCCGGCGAGCCGGCCTCACGCCGCTCGCGCGCGGAGCCGGGCTCGCGGACCGGGGGCGCGCCCTTGACGCCTCGGGGGAATGGTGCTGCACTGCCCCCCGGTCATCCGACGTGCGACGCATCCTCCGGCGCCCGCTCCCTGGTGCCCGTGACGCGCGCCGGCCGGCTCTCAGGCGCGCGGTGGCGGACGGATTCCGTGGCTGAGACCGAACGAGCGGCTCGGCAGCGGCCCCTCTTCTATGCCCTCGTGCTGCTCGCCCTCTACCTCACGTATCTCGTCCTCGGGCCGTTCCTCGGGGTGCTGGCGTGGGCCGCGATCTTCGCCATTCTCTTTTACGGCGTCCACGCGCGGCTCGCCGCCCGGCTCGGCCCGTCGTGGGCGGCGCTGGTCACGACGGTCCTGGCCGGGATCGTGATCGTCGTGCCGGCGGGGCTCCTCGTGTCCGCGCTGGTGCGCGAGGTGCCGCAAGCGACCGACTACCTGCAACAGATGTCGCGGAGCGTTCCTACCCAGATCGAGCGGCTGTGGGTCTGGATCCGAGACCGAAGCCCGGTGATGCTGCCCCCGGACCCGACCGCGCTCCTGACCGAGGGCGCCCGGCGCGCCTTCGCGTTCCTGGCGCCGCGCGCGGGCGCCATCCTCGCCGACGCCTTCGCGACGCTGGGGGCGCTCGCCGCCATGCTGTTCGCGCTGTTCTTCATGCTGCGCGACGGCGACGCCATGAGTCAGGCCCTCCGCGCGCTCCTGCCCCTCCCCGCGGACGAATCCGCGCGGTTGATGCGCGACACCCGGGACCTGGTGGTCGCGAGTGTCGGCGCCGGCCTGCTCGTGGCGGCCGCCCAGGGGGTGATCGGCGGCTCGGCGTTCTGGATGCTCGGCCTCGGCGCGCCGGTGCTCTGGGGCGTCGCGATCGCCTTCTGCTCCCTCATCCCCCTCGTCGGGTCCGCGCTCGTGTGGCTGCCGGCCACGGTGTGGCTGCTCGCGTCGGGCGAGATCACGCGCGGGGTGATCATGCTCCTCGTCGGGGTGCTGGGGATCGGCCTCGTCGACAACGTCCTTCGCCCGCTCGTGCTGAGCGGCCGCACGTCGGTGAGCGGGCTCGTGATCTTCTTCGGCTTGCTCGGCGGCGTGGCCGCCTTCGGGTTCATCGGCCTCGTGGTCGGGCCGATCGTCCTCGTGATCACCGGGAGCCTGCTCCGACTGCTCAGCCGGCCCGACCCCGCGGCGTGAGAGCCCCGGCCGCCCTCCAGTCCCCGCGGCGCGCCGCCGCCCGTCAACGGAGACTCGCGCATGAGCAGACCACCTGAGACATGGCCGACGGGCGCCCGCCCCTCGGTGGTGGCGCCGCCTGCGGTCAGGGCGGCGGTGGCTCGCTGCCTTGACAGGCCATCGAGCGCCCCCGAAAATCGCCCGGGAACGCCGAGCGATGGGACAGGTGGGACCGACGAAGCTCCGAACCGAGCCGTGGACGTGGCCGGCCGCGCACCTGGCGGAGCGCATCGCGCGCAAGGACCTGTCGCCGGTCGAGGTCGTCGACGAGGTCCTGGGACGCCTCGAGCGACTGAACGGACGCCTCAACGCGTTCTGCACCGTGACGGCGGAAGCGGCGCGAGCGGACGCGCGCCGGGCCGAGGACGCCCTGATGCGCGGGGAACCGCTCGGGCGGCTCCACGGCGTGCCCTTCTCGGTCAAGGACACGCTGGACACCGCCGGCGTCCGGACCACGATGGCGTCGGCGCGCTTCGCCGATCGGGTGCCGGACGCGGACGCGCTGGTAGTCGCGCGCCTCCGCCGGGCCGGCGCCATCCTCGTCGGCAAGACGACCACCCCCGAGATGGCCCACAAGGGCGTGACCGACAGCGCGCTCTTCGGCGTGACCCCGAACCCGTGGGCGCCCGGTTTCACCTGCGGCGGCTCGAGCGGCGGCGCGGCCGTCGCGGCGGCGGCGGGCTTGGGACCGCTCGCCGTCGGGACGGACGAGGGCGGATCGATCCGCATCCCGGCGAGCTACTGCGGCGTGGTCGGGCTGAAGCCCACGTTCGGGCTGATTCCCCGGGTTCCCGTCGGCGTCGCCGAGATGCTGACGCACCTCGGCCCCCTCTGTCGCACCGTCGAGGACGCCGCGCTGTTCCTCTCGGTCACGGCCGGTCGAGACGACCGGGACGGCTGGTCGTTGCCGGTCGAGCCTCTGGACTACACCCGCGCGCTGGCGCCGCCGCCGGAGCGCCTCCGCGTCGCCTGGAGCCCGCGGCTCGGCTACGCGCCGGTCGATCCCGAGGTCCTGCGCGTGACCGGCGCCGCCGTACGCGGCCTCACCGCGCTGGGCTGGACGGTGGAGGAGGCGGACCCGGGCTTCGAGGATCCCGCGGATGTGGCCAACGCGTTCCGATATCCGGGGCTGGCCGCGGCCCTCGAGGACGATTTCGAGCGGGAGCGGTCCCGCATGGCGCCGACCCTCGTCGCGCTCGTCGAGGCCGGCCGACGGATGGCCGCGGTCGACGTCGCCCGCGCCGCGGTCCGTCGCCACGCCCTCTGGGCGGCGCTCGATCGCTTCTTCGCGCGCCACGACATCCTCGCGACGCCGGCGGTGGCGGTGCCCCCGTTCCCCGTCGATCAGCCGCCGCCGCTCGAGATCGAGGGGCGGACAGTCGGCCCTCGGGGGTGGATCGCGTTCACGTATCCCTTCAACGTCACCGGGCTGCCGGCGATCGTGGTGCCGGCAGGCTCGACCGCGTCCGGCCTGCCGATCGGGCTCCAGCTCGTCGGTCGACGGCTGGACGATGCCCGGTTGCTCGCCGCGGCGGCGGCCTTCGAGCGGGCGGCGCCCTGGGCCGACCGTTGGCCGCCCGCCATCACACCGTGAGGCTCTGACCATGGCGTTCCGCCCGACGCTGCTCGCCCGCGACTGGCTGATCACCACCGAGCACTACCTGTCCGCGGAGGCCGGCGCGGCCGTCCTGCGCGACGGCGGGAACGCGATGGACGCGGCCGTGGCCGCCATCCTCGCCGAGTGTGTCGTGAACCCGCACATGCTGAGCCTGGGGGGCGAGGTCGTCATGCTCGTCCACGAGGCCCGGACGGGGCAGGTCCTCGCGCTGAACGGTCACACCGTCGCGCCCCGCGGGCTCACGCTCGAGCGCTGCCGCGCGGCAGGGCTGACCATCGGGTTGCCGACCGACCATCCGCTCGCCTGGAGCGCCCCCGCCACCCCGCACGCGCTCCTGACCGCGCTCGAGCGCTGGGGCACACGCCCGCTGGCCTCGGTGGCGGCCGCGGCGCAGGATCTGGCTCGGCGCGGCTTCCCGATGCACCCGGGCCTCCGCGGCCCCGGCGAGCACCTGTCCATCGCCGCGTTCGAGGAGCGGGTGCGCGGGTGGCCCAGCTCCGCCGCGCTCTATCTCCCCGGGGGCCGGCTGCCGGAAGTCCGCGCGCTCTTCGCGAACCCGGCGCTCGCCGACACGCTCGACCTCCTCGTGGACGCCGAGCGCCGGGCCGGCGGCGGCCGGGCCGCGGGTCTCGGCGCCGCGCGCGACGCCTTCTACCACGGCGAGCCGGCGGAGGTGATCGAGCGCTTCGTCCGGGAGCACGGCGGCGTGCTCGACAAGGCGGACGTCGAGGCGTTCACGACGCGGGCCGAGTCGCCGGTCAGCCGGGGCTACGCCGGCCTCACCGTGTGGAAGTGCCCGGCGTGGACCAACGGTCCGCTCTTCCTCCAGACGCTCGCTCTCCTGGACCCGACCGATCTCCGTGCCGCGGGCCACAACTCCGCCGATTACCTCCACCGGGTGATCGAGGCCCTCAAGCTGGCCTTCGCCGACCGCGAGCAGTATTACGGCGACCCGCGGCGGGTGGACGTGCCCCTCGATACCTTGCTCTCCGACGCGTACGCCGAGAAGCGGCGGGCCCTGATCGATCCCCGGCGAGCCTCCCTCGAGCTCCGCCCCGGCGACCCCCGCCGGCTCCGGCCGTTGCTCGAGGCCCCGCGGCCCACGCCGGGCCCGCCCGGACACGGCACCGTCCACGTCAACGTCGTCGACCGCGAGCGCAACATGGTGAGCGCCACCTGCAGCGGCGCGTGGCTCAGCGCGTCCCCGGTCGTGCCGGGCCTCGGCTTCCCGCTCTCGTCCCGCTGCCAGACGTTCTCGCTCGATCCGACGCACGCGAACGTGGTCGCGCCCGGGAAGCAGCCGCGCACCACCCTGACACCGACCCTCGTGACGAAGGCGGGGCGACCCCGCATGGTGCTCGGGACGATGGGCGGCGACAACCAGGACCAGTGGAACCTCCAGGCGTTCCTGGCCCTCGCCGTCTTCGACATGCCCGTGCAGGACGCTCTGGAGGCCCCGCGCGTCTCGACCCAGCACGCGCCCAACACCTTCTATCCCCACGCCGCGCGGCCCGGACACCTGCGCATCGAGGCGCGGGTCCCGTACGACGTGCGGCGGGATCTCATGGCCCGCGGGCACCAGCTCGAGCTCCGGCCCGACTGGGTCGAAGGCTTCGTGCTCGCCATCGTGGTGGACGACGAGCGAGGTTGCCTCATGGGCGGGGCGGACCCGCGCGGCGAAGTCGCGACGATCATTCCGGCGTACGCCATCGGCTGGTGACGGGCCGCCAGCGCCCGACGGTCATCCTCCGTACGGCCAACGAGAGAAGGAGACCCTGACGTGGAATCAAGTGCCTCGCGCCCCTGGTCGCTCCGCTCGATCGCCCTCGGCCTCTCGCTGCTCGGTCTCGTCGGCGGGCCGCTCTGGTCCGGGCCGGCGCCCGTGTCCGCGCAGGAGCCGCCCACCCGCGGCGGCCGGGTCCTCGACTCTCTGATCTCGGAGCCCGACAGCCTCGACCCGGCGCGGGCCAACCTGCTCGTCTCGCAGTACGTGCTCGGGCTCCTCTACGACCGGCTCGTCTACATCGACCAGACCGGCCGCCCCCGTCCGTGGCTCGCCGAATCGTGGTCGGTCGACAAGGACGGCCGCGAGGTCACCTTCGTCATCCGGAAGGGCGTCACGTTCACCGACGGCACGCCGGTGGATGCCGAGGCCGTGCGTTACTCGCTGGACCGGTATCTCAAGACCTCGAAGCGGAACGCCGACCTCGGTCCGCTCCAGAAGATCGAGGTCGTCGGCAACGGCGGGAGCGTGCGGCTGACCTACGAGCGCCCCTTCGCGGCGCTCTTCAGCGCGCTCGACTTCTCGTATCTCGGGATCGTGTCGAAGACCGCGGTCGAGAAGGCGGGAGAGGAGTTCGGGCGCCGGCCGGTCGGCTCCGGCCCCTACACCTTGAAGGACTGGAAGGCCGGCAGCACGCTGCTCTTCGCGCGGAACCCGAGCTACCGGAACTCTCGCGCCGACGTCGAGAACAAGGGCGCACCGTACCCGGACGAGTGGCAGATCTCGATCGTGAAGGAGGAGGGCACGCGCATGGCGGCCCTCGAGACCGGCCAGCTCCACATGTCATGGGCGCCGTTCGAGGAGGTGCCGCGGATCCAGAAGGACGCGCGGCTCCAGATCCTCCGCCGGCCGAAGGGCGTCTCCTACATCTTCCTCGAGTTCAACACCAAGAAGCCGCCCTTCGACAAGCTCGCCCTCCGGAAGGCGATCGCCTACTCGGTCGAGTCCAAGGAGATTCTCGACGCCTCGTACCTCTACGGGACCGTCATCCAGGCGCCGCTCCCGCTCGGGGTCCCGGGCTTCTCCGCGGAGGTCGGCCGCCAGTACGGCTACCGGCGGGACGAGGCGAAGGCGGCGGCGTTCTTCAAGGAGGCGGGCTACACGAAGGGCGGCGACGGCAAGCTCCGCGACGCCGCCGGCAAGCCGGTCAAGATCGCGCTGACGACGTGGGTCGCGCCCCAGATCTCCCGGGCGGCCCAGGTCATCCAGGCGCAGCTCCAGGCGGCGGGCGTCGAGTGCGACCTCGTCCAGACGGACGCGGGCGCCTTCCTCGCCAAGCTCCCCGAGGGCAAGCACGACTTCGACCTGATGCGCATGACCTTCCCGGATCCGAACGGCCTGAGCCGGCTGGTCAAGAGTCCCGGCCGGTGGAACCACTACGGCAACCCGAAGCTCGATCCGCTCCTGGACCGGGCCGACGCCACGATGGACGCCGATCGGCGGATGGCGGTCCTTCAGGAAGTCCAGAAGATGGTGCTGGAGGACGCGGCCATCATCCCGCTCTTCAGCGACGACTTCATGATCGCCGCGCGCCGGGAGGTGCAGGGATTCAAGTACGACGGGACCGGCACGCCGATGTACTACGACGTCTGGCTCAAGCGCTGACTCGGGGTCAG
>JBIOVM010000140.1:0-18675 GCA_044867785.1 Candidatus Rokuibacteriota bacterium
TTAACAATTCCCGGCGGGCGGTTGCCGGGAACCGAATTGTTTAGAAGTCAAAGTCTGACCCCACCGTCAGACCTTGCGGATCTCGGGGGTGCCGAGGAGCCCCGAGGGCCGCACGATGAGGACGAGGATCAGGAGGCTGAAGGCGACGATGTCGCGATAGCCGGACCAGAACACCGCCGTCGCGGCGGTCTCGGCCGTCCCCAGCAGGAATCCGCCCAGGATCGCGCCGGGCAAGCTGCCCATGCCGCCGATCACCATCGCGCTGAAGCCCTTGAGCCCGGCGGAGTATCCCATGCCGATGTCCACGGAGTTGTAGTAGATCCCGGTCAGCACGCCGCCCACGCCCCCCACGGCGGCGCCCACGCCGAAGGCGAGGGCCACGACGCGGTTGGTGTCGATTCCCATGAGGCCGGCGACCCGTCCGTCCTGCGCGATGGCCCGCATGGCGAGGCCGAGCCGCGTGCGCTTCAGCATCGCCTGGAGGGCCAGCAGGAGGGCGAGGGCGATCCCGGTGATCGTCAGCTCGAGCGTCGAGATCTGCGCGTTGCCGAGCTGGATCATGCGGATCGGGAAGGGCGTCGGGAAGGCGCGCGTGTCGGGTCCGAACACGATGAGGATCAGATGATCCAGGATCGTCGCCGCGCCGAGCGTCGCCAGCAGGGCGGCGATCGGCGGCGCGTTGCGGACCCGGAGCGGCTGGAGCGCGGCGCGCTCGAGCGCGATCCCGATGAGCCCCACCAGGAACATCGATCCCAGCATGGGGACGAAGAGCCCCAGGCCGAGGCCGACCGCGAACACCACGCCCAGGTAGGCGCCCCACATCACGAGCGAGCCCTGGGCGAAGTTCACGACGTCCAGGATGGAGAACGTGATGGCGAGCCCGATGGCGATGAGCGCGTAGAGACTGCCCAGCGTGAGGGCGTTGATCGCCTGCTGGAGGAGCACGGCGCGATGGTACCGAACCTGTCCGGGCGGGCGCAACCGCCGCCGGCCGCGCCGTCTGCTATGCTTGTCGGCCGTGACCGCCGCAGCGCGACGCCTCGGCGCCTATCTCTCGCCCCGCGAGCGCCTCGCCACGGCGCTGGACCTCGCGCGGCGCGCCGAGACGCTCGGCTACGACAGCGCGTGGGTGACCCACGGGCTGGGCCGGGACGGCTTCGTCGTGCTGTCGGCGTACGCTCACGCGACGGAGCGCATCGGGCTCGGGACCGGTGTCGTCCCGATCTATCCGCGCCATCCCGTGGCGATGGCCCAGGAGGCGTCGACGCTCATGGAGGTGTCGGACGGGCGCTTCCGGCTCGGCATCGGGCTGAGCCACCGGCCGTCGATGGTCGACGCGCTCGGCCTCGACATGGGAGAGCCGCTGGCCGTCATGCGCGAGTATCTGGCGGTCCTTCGGGGAGCGCTCGACGGGCAAGTGACCTTCGAGGGCCGGTATTACCGGGTCCGCTGGGCCGGGGCGTTCCGGGCCCCGGCGCCTCCGGTCCTGCTGGCCGGCCTGGCGCCCTCCATGCTGGAGCTGGCCGGCGAGCTGGCCGACGGCGTGGTGCTCTGGCTCTGCAATCCCGCCTACGTTCGCGACGTCGCGGTGCCCGCGCTCGCTCGCGGCCGGGCGCGGGCGGGCAAGCCCCTCGAGGGCTTCGAGATCGTCGCGCCGGTCCCGCTCGCCGTCACCGAGGACCACGCCGGCGCCACTCGGCTCTTCCGGGAGGAGCTGGTCCGCTATCTCTCGCTCCCGTACTACCGGACGATGTTCCGGGCCAGCGGATTCGCGGAGGCGCTCCACGCGTTCGACCGCGACCGTGCCCCCGGCCGTGACGCGGACGCCGTGCCCTCCACGCTGGTCGCCGCGCTCGGGGCGATCGGCGACGCGCGCCGTGCGCGCGCCGAAGTGGAGGCCTACCGGGGCGCGGGAGCCACGCTGCCGGTCGTCCGGCCGATCGGGCCGCCCGAGGCGCCCCACGCCGGCGCGACGCTCGAGGCGGTGGCGCCGTGACGCCGACCCGCGAACCCCGCTGAGGAGGGATCGATCGATGCCGCTACTCGGACGAGGAGCGCTGGCGATCTGGCACACGATCGCTCCCGAGGCCGAAGCCGACTACTGGCGCTGGCACGACCGGGAGCACATCCCGGAGCGCGTCGGCGTGCCGGGGTTCCTCCGCGGCCGGCGGTACCGGGGCCTCGAGCGCTCGCTCGACTACCTGGACCTCTACGAGGTCGAGGATCCCGAGACGCTGCGAAGCGCGCCCTACCTCGCGCGCCTGAACGATCCGACGCCGTGGACCCGGCGCATGGTGCCCCACTTCAGGGACACGCTCCGGGTGGGATACCGGGTGGCCCGGAGCACCGGCCGCGGACAGGGGGGCGTGCTGCTCACGGTGCGACTGCGGAGCGCCGGGTCGGGCTCCGGAGCGCCGGCGGCGCTGGCGCCATCCAGCCTCGCGGCGATCCACGACCTGACGGGAGTGGTCTCGGTCCACCTGCTGGACGCGACGCCCGAAGTCACGAGCATCGCCACCGAGGAGAAGCGGCTGCGAGGCCCCGGTGACCGGGACCGGAGCGCGATCGACCCGTGGTGCCTCCTGGTCGAGGCGGACGACGCGTCGGTCCTGGGCGAGCTGAGGGCCGGCCTCCTGGCGTTCGACCGGCTCCGGACGGCGGGGACCGAGATCGCGGCGAGCGAGGCCTACCAGCTGCAGATCAGCATCGACCCCGAGCGAGGAGACCCGAAATGGCGTTGATCGGGCACGGCGTTCTCATCATCTGGCACGCGATGACTCCGGAAGGCGACCTCGAGATGATCCGTTGGCACGACCGCGAGCACGTCGCCGAGCGCGTCGGGATCCCGGGGTTCCTGCGCGGCCGGCGCTACGACAGCCCGGACCGCCCGCGCGAGTACCTGGACGTCTACGAGACCGAGGGCGTCGAGACGGTCCGGAGCGCGGCGTACGTGCTCCGGCTGAACTTTCCCACGGAGTGGACGAAGCGTGTCCTACCGCACTTCCGGAACACGGTGCGGCTCGGATGCCGGGTCGCGCTCAGCACGGGCCGCGGACAGGGGGGCGGGCTCTTGACGCTCCGGGCGCGCCCGGCCCCGGGTCGCGCGGCGGATCTCGAGCGATGGCTGCGGGACACGGGGCCGGCCGCGCTGCTGGACGAGACCGGCGTCGTCGGCGTGCACCTCCTGAGTACCGTCCCCGAGGTGACCCAGGTGAAGACCGCCGAGGGCAAGCTGAAGGGCGGCGAGGTGGCCAAGGGCGAGGAGCCCTGGCCATGGGTGCTTCTCGTCGAGACGGGCGGGGACGGGTACTCGGCGGCGATCGCGGACCGCTACTTCAAGCCCGATGCCCTCGCGGCTCACGGCGTCGGCGGCGACGCGGTGCTCGCCCGGCACCGGCTGCAGCTCTCGATGGACGAGGCGTAGTCCCGGTCAACGCGACGATCGCCTCCTGTCGGTGAACGTCGGGTCGGGGGTGCCTTCGTCGAGGGCGTCCTGCCGGTTCTCCTGATCGGCGGGCTCGGGTACCAGGCCGGCCGGCCGCGTACTCCGGATCTCGCGCCGATCGGCCTCTGGGTGCTCGAGTTCGACGCGCGGCCGCTCGAGGCCTCGCGCGGCCCGCGCCCGCGAGGGCGCGGGCGGGAGCCGGGCTATCCCGCCGGCGCGCCGGTCACGCCCTCGCGCGCGAGGCGCTCGAACGCGTCGGGCGTCATGCGGAAGACCGTCCACTCCTCCATCGCCTTCGCGCCGAGCTTGAAGTAGAGGTCGCGGGCGGGGGTGTTCCAATCGAGAACGGACCACTCCATGCGCCCGCAGCGCCGCTCCACGGCGATCTGGGCGAGGCGGCTGAGCAGACGGCTCCCGATGCCGCCGCGCCGCTCCTCCGGGAGCACGAACAGGTCCTCGAGGTAGAGCGTCGGCCGTCCCGTGAAAGTCGAGAAGGTGAAGAAGTAGAGGGCGAACCCGACCGCCTGACCGTCGCGCTCGGCGAGGATCGCGTGGAAGACACGCCGCGGCCCGAACCCGTGCTCGCGAAGGAGGGGCGGGGTCGTTTTCACCTCGTGGGCGAGGCGCTCGTACTCGGCGATACCGCGGATCAAGCGAAGGATCGTCGGCACGTCGGCCCGGGTGGCCGGGCGGAGCGCCACCGTGCCGGGGACTCGCCGGGCGGCGCTCCGGCGGGCCTTCGGGCGCGCGGCCGCACGCGCGCGGGACTTCACCGACCTCCGCTCCCGGCGTTTCAATGGAGCTCCACGATCTTGTCGCCGGCCTTCTTCATCGAGACCGCCACGTCGGCTCCCTCCAGCGCGTTCACTAGAGCGGTCCGGTCCATGCACCGGAGGAAGAAGCTCTTGTCGATCCAGAGCTGGTGGAGGAGCTGCCGTGGGCCGGTGTGCGACGCCCGGCCCTCGGCGCGGAAGAGGACGGCCGACCCGTTCCCTCGCGGGAAGTAGTCGACCGTCGTCTCCAGGAACGCGTGCTCGATGAACTTCTTCACTTCGTCCATCATCCAGGGCTCGATCCGCTCCCCAGGCATCGTGGCCGCCGCTCCGAGCGGTCGGGCCTCCTACTTGCCCCAGGGCGCGATCGCGGCGCGGCTGATCTTGTGCGGGCTCTGCTGGCGGCCCAGCCACTCGGCCTCTCGGAACGCCTCGCTGATCCGCTCCAGCGGGTAGACGTGCGAGATGACCTCGGTGAACGGGTACTTCCGCTGGTTCTGCTCGAGGAACGTGAGCGCCCGCTGGATGGCCCACGGCTCGTACTGGATCATGCCAACGATGGTCTGGGAGCGCCAGACGATCGACGCCGGATGGAACTCGAACTTGTGCCCGGGGCTGATGTGGCCGATCTCGAGGTACGTGCCGCCGCTCTTCAGCATCTGGAGGCCCTCGGGGATCACGCTCGGGAACCCGACGAAGTCGCAGACGACGTCGGCGCCCCAGCCCTTGGTCAGCTCCTTCACCGCCGCCACGCGGTCCTCGGGTCGCGGAAGCTCCTGAAGGCTCAGCGTCTTGTCGGCTCCGAACCGCCTGGCCAGCTCGAGCCGCTCGGGGATCTGGTCGATCACGATGACCTGGGCCGCCCCCATCTCCTTGGCGACCGCGGCCGCGTTCAGGCCGAGCCCGCCGGCGCCCTGGAGCACGACCGTGTCCCCGACCCGGACGCGGACTCGCTCGAGGCCGTAGAGAACCTGGGCGAGGGCGCAGTTGACCGGGGTGGCCACGTCGTCGGAGATGCTGTCGGGCACCCGGTACACGAAGTGGCCGGGGCGGAGGTAGAAGTACTCCCCGTAGGACCCCACGAAGTGCGGGGGATCGTCGGCGTAGCGGGTGCCGCGGCGCTTGTTGGGGCACGCGGCGCGATGGCCGTCGAGGCACGCCGGGCAGCGGCCGCACGGATAGAAGTAGCAATAGGTGACCCGGTCGCCTTCCCGGAGCGGCGCGCCGGTCGAGTCCGTCGTGACGTTCCGACCGAGCCGCTCGACCACGCCGCACATTTCGTGGCCGAAGGTCTGACCGCGGTCCGGCGCGCCGAGGAGGTCCTGGAGCTCTCCGCGCCAGATGTGGAGATCCGACCCGCAGATCCCACCGCGCGTGATCCGGACCAGGGCGGCGTCCGGCTCGATCTCGGGAACGGTGTACTCCCGGATGTCGAAGTCGGCGCTGAACTTCGTCATGACGGCGAGGCGGCCTTTCATGCGGGCATCTCCTTCTCTAGCTGGTTCGACTCCGCCGCCGCGCGCGGGCTCGAAGGCCCGATCCCGGCGGCCAGGGGATCAAGCGTCCAAGAGATGGGCCTGGGCGGCGGCAACCCCGGCTCCGAGGGTCACCGGGACGCCGAAGCTCTTCAGGGTCATCTCGACGCCGGCGAGCCCGCCGAGCAGCTCGAGCTCGTTGAGGCTCCCGAGGTGGCCGATCCGGAAGACCTTGCCCTTCACGTCCCCGAGTCCCACGCCGAGCGACATGTCGAGCGTGCGGTTGGCGTGGGCGATGTAGGCGTCCGAGTCGAAGCCGGGTGGCATCACCACGGCGGTGAGCGTGTTCGAGTGCTCCCGCGGATCGCGGCAGAGGATGGAAAGCCCGAGCGCGCGGACAGCGCGGCGGCACGCCTCGGCCAGGCGCGCGTGGCGCCGGAACACCTCGGTCAGGCCCTCCTCCTGGAGCATGGCCATGGACTCGCGGAGGCCGAAGAGGAGCGCGGTCGCCGGCGTGTACGGGAACTCGCCGCGCTTGTTCCGCTCCAGTACCGGCCCCCAGTCCCAGTAGGCGCGCGGGCACTTGGCGGCCTGGCTGGCGCGGACGGCGCGCTCGCTCGCCGCCAGGATGGTGAGCCCCGGCGGCAGCATGAGCCCCTTCTGGGGGCCGGTGAGAGCTACGTCGACGCCCCACTCGTCGAAGCGGAAGTCGATCGACGCGAGCGACGAGACGACGTCCACCAGCAGGAGCGCGGGGTGGCGCGCGTCGTCGAGCGCCCGGCGCACCGCCGCGACGTCGCTGGTGACGCCCGTCGAGGTCTCGTTGTGGACGACGAGGACCGCCCGGATCTGATGGGTCGCATCGGCGCGGAGGCGCTCGCCGACGCGCGCGGCGGGCACGCCCTCGCCGTAGGCAACCTCGAGGCGATCCACCTCGACGCCGAGGGCCGCGGCCGTCCGACAGAAATGGTTCGAGAAGTGCCCGTTGACCACGCCGAGGACCCGGTCCCCGGGCGACAGCGTGTTGACGACGGCGGCCTCCCAGCCGCCCGTTCCCGAGCCCGGATAGACGATGGCCTGGCCCCGCTCCGTCTGGAACACGGTCTTGAGCCCGGCGAGGATCTCCCCGACCAGCGCCGCGAACTTCGGGCCGCGGTGGTCGATGATCGACTGCGACATGGCGCGGACGATCCGCTCGGGGACGAGAGTGGGGCCGGGGATCTGCAGGAACGGCCGACCGGACATGGGCGACTCCTTCCGGCGCGGAGGCGCGGGCGCCGTGGCCGACTGCGCGCCGATGGCTCGAAGATCGGAGCCCTCATCCTAGCACGCGCCCGTCGACGGGCGCGTGAGCCGGGGCCGGTCGTCAGGCGGGCGCCCCGGATGGAGGCCCACCCTCCGCGTAGGGCTTGAGCGCCGCGTAGACCGCGAAATTGCCGGGGGTGGCGACGGCGCGCTCGCGCCCCAGGCGGACGACGGTGCCGTTGAGCGTCTCGATCTCGAGCCGGCGGCCGGCGGCGAGATCGTAGTAGAGGGATCCGCGGATCGCCGGGTCCGAGCCGTCGAAGAAGCGGAGCAGCCGCTCGACCAGCCCCGCCGGCAGCCCGACCCCTTCCGCACGACCGACCGCGTCGGTCTCCTCCAGGACCTCTTGGAGGAGCATGCGCGTCTCGCCGCAGGCGAGGACGGCGCCGAGCGGGAGCCGCGTGAGCGCCGTCATCCCGCTGAGCCCGCAGATCAGGACGAACTTCTCCCACAGCGCCACTTGGATGTCCGGACGCACCTCGGCCTTGACCCCGGCCCGGCGAAGCGCGTCGGCGATCCGCTCCGTGCGTGCGCCGGGCGGCCGATCCAGCTCGCCGAGCTGAATCGCGTCGGGCCCCGCGCGGTGCTCGATGACGCCGGGCGCGGCGACGACCGACGACACCGCGGCCAACCCGCCGATCACGTGCTGGCGGCCGACGATGCGCCCGATGCGCTGCGCACTGTCGATGCCGTTCTGGACGGGCAGGATCACCGTGTCGGGCCCCACTGCGGGCCGCACCCGCTGGGCCGCGCTCTCGGTGTCGTACGCCTTGACGCAGAAGAGCACCAGGTCCGCCACGCCGCCGTCGCCCGGATCGTCGGTGGCCCGGGCGGTGACGGTGAAGTCCCCGACAAGGCGCGACCGGACGGCGAGGCCCTTCGCCCGGATGGCCTCGAGGTGCGCGCCGCGCGCGACGAACGTCACGTCTTCGCCCGCGCGGGCGAGGAGTCCGCCGAAGTAACCCCCGGTCCCGCCGCTGCCCATGACCGTCACGCGCATGATCGTTGGCACCTCCCGAGAGGACGATTCTAGCGCGCTCCGGCTGCCGAACGCGTCGCGGTTCCGACCCGGCCGTCGTTTGACAAGCCCTGACCCCGCTGCTAGCGTCGAGGTATCGAGCGCGCCGAATCGCTCAAAACGACGCGAGGTCCGGAGGATCCCGTTTGGCCAAGATCGAAACGGCAATCAGGGACGCGATAGCGCGCGGAGCGCGCAAGCAGGTCCGGAGCGCGGCGACTCCGCTCCGTCGCGACGTGCGCAGGCTCCGGCAGGCCGTGCGGGATATTCGCGCGCAGCTCGCGAGTCTCCGCGAGGTGGCGGCGCGCTGGTCGGACTCCCATGCCGGCCGGGGGTGGCAGCCCGCCGTGTCCGAGGAAGAGGCGCGGTCCGCGAGGCTCTCGCCCGGCCTCATCCGGAAGCTCAGGTTTCGTCTCGCCCTGAGCCAAGCGGCGGTGGCCCGCCTGGTCCGTGTGAGCCCTGCGGCCGTCGTGCAGTGGGAGCAGGGCCGCGCCACCCCTACCGGCAAGAACCGCGCGGCCCTCGTCGGCCTGCGCCGGCTCGGACGGCGTCAGGCGAAGCGCCTGCTGGCGTCCGCCGTCCCGGCGGGCGGTCAGGCGCGGAAGTCAAAGCCGTCCCGCCGTCGGCGCGCCCGGCCTCGCCGCGCCCGGCGGCGCTAGCCGGCCTCACCGAGCGCCGCGATTCGCGCGTTCGTGATGCACGCGGCTCGACCGCCGGTTCGATCACGGGTCCTGTCCACCTGGCGAGAGTGAGCCACACCACGAGGAGGATGCCTACGATGCGTGCGATCCGTGTCCACGAGTACGGCGGCCCGGAGGCCATGCGGCTCGAGGAGCTGCCCACGCCGAAGCCCGCGGACGGACAGGCCCTCGTTCGCCTGGAGGCGGCCGGGGTGAACTTCATCGACGTTTACCAGCGCTCGGGGCTCTACAAGGGGCAGCTTCCGTTCGGTCTGGGGCTGGAGGGAGCGGGGGTCGTCGAGGCGGTCGGCTCCGGCGTGACCACGGTACACGTCGGTGACCGCGTCGCTTGGACGGGCGTGCCGGGATCGTACGCGACCCACAACGTGGTGCCGGCCGACCGGCTCGTCGCGCTCCCCGCCGGCGTGGACGCGCGCTCCGGCGCGGCGGCGATGCTCCAGGGGATGACCGCCCACTATCTCGCCCACTCGACGTATCCGGTCAAGTCCGGCGACACCTGCCTGGTCCACGCCGCCGCGGGCGGCGTGGGACTGCTCCTTTGCCAGATGGCCCGGCGCGCGGGTGCCCGCGTCATCGGCACGGTCTCGACCGAGGAGAAGGCGAAGCTCGCCCGCGAGGCGGGCGCTCACGACGTGATCCTCTACACGCGCCAGGATTTCGAGGCCGAGGTGAAGCGCCTGACCGGCGGGAAGGGCCTCCAGGTCGTCTACGACTCGGTTGGGCGCGACACGTTCGAGAAGGGCTTCAACTGCCTGGCGATGCGCGGCTACATGGTGCTCTACGGCGCATCGAGCGGGCCGGTGGCTCCGCTCGATCCCCAGGTGCTGAACGCCAAGGGCTCGCTGTTCCTCACGCGGCCGAGCCTCTTCCACTACATCGCCTCGCGCGAGGACCTGGTGCGACGCGCCGGCGACGTCCTCGGCTGGATCCAGAAGGGTGAGCTCACGCTTCGCATCGGCGCGACGTTCCCGCTGGCCGAGGCGGGGCAGGCGCACCGTGACCTCGAGGGACGCCGGACGACCGGCAAGGTGCTCCTGATCCCGTGACGCGCGCGCCGGCCTGACCGCGGGCTCCGCGTGTCCCGCGGGGGACCGCCGGCCGCCGGCGGGCGGTCCCGGTGGCGACGCGTGCCGCGCGCCCGCCGCCAGGTCGGGCCGTTCCACGACGCGGGTCGGCGTCCTCAGTGGTGAGCGTGGGCCGCGCCGCCGCGGAGCAGGCGCGCCACGCGCAGGGGGTAGTGGAGCAGCGCCAGCCACCGCGGTAGGGGGACCGCCGACCAGTCGGCCACGGTCGGCATCATCGCGAAGCGGCAATAGGCGATGCGGGCCCCCCAGGTCCCTCGGATTCCGAGGTGGAATCGCGCGGTCTCGGCGAGTCCCAGCTCGTGGTGGGGCGGCAGCGCGAGCTGGGCGCAGACGGTTCGCGCCAGCCCTTTGAGCTTCGCGTCGGCGGCGATGCGACGCGACGGCACCTCGGGCAGCGCGACGCCGAGGAGGTCCCGGGCCAGCAGGCAGCCGAGGAGCAGCTCGCGGGCGTGGCCCGCCTCGTCGGCGCGCGCGAGCAACGTCGTCCAGTCGAGAGCGGGGCGAGCGGCGATCAGCTCCGCCACGTCGACGATCCAGGACACCCGTCCCCAGACGTGCTTCGCGCCGTGCACGCACAGCGCGAGGAGCAGCACGTCGCTCGGCAGCGTGCGGAAGGGCGTCCCGGCGACCACGACCTCCTCCAGGCGCTCGCGGGGCAGCGCCTCGCCCAGCCCGGCCGAGAGCGAGCGCGGCGAGACGCGCCAGTGAAGCTCCACGACGACGGCTTCCGGGTCCCGGACGAAGCCGTACGGGTGCGCTGCGCGCACGAGGTGGCGCTCCTGCCAGGGCTCGATCGGGACCGTGGGCCGGAATCCCTCGCGCTCGAGCGCCGCCTTCGCGGCCGGCAGGTCACCGGGATCGATCAGGACGTCGAGGTCGCCGGCGCGACGATCGGCGATGCTCCCGTAGACGGCGGCGGCGAGCACCGGCCCCTTGTAGGGGATCGCCGGCACGCCGGCCGCCGCGAGGCCGTCGACGACCCGGCGGAGCCAGCCGGTGAGGAGGAGACAGCGTCGCGTGTTCTCGCGCACCTCCCGGTGGAAGGCGTCCAGCGCGTCGGTCGGCACCAGGTGCGCGGGAGCCGCGCGCAGCTCGCGGTGGACCAGCGGGGTGACGCCGTGCCGGCGGGCCGCCTGGCGGGCATCCTCCCACTCGACCGGACCCTCGAGCCGGCGGTGGAGCCGCGCGCGGACCTCCGCCACACGGTGGGCCGAGGCGCAGTCGAGGAGGAGGTCGAGCGTGGGAGACACCCCGCCCGGAGCAGTCGGGGCCATCTCGGACACCGGCGCGCGAGGTCGCGCTAGCGCGGCCGAATCGCCTCGGGGTTGACGACGCACTCGCGGGGCGGCGGCTCCCCTCGCCAGACGGCCAGGATGGCGTCGATCGCGCGGTCGGCCATGGCGATCTCCGACGTCTCGTCGATGCCGGCGACGTGGGGGCTCAGGACGACGGTGTCGAGCCCGAAGAGCGCCGAGTCGAAGAGTGGCTCCTTCTCGAATACGTCGAGGCCGGCGCCGGCGATCCGGCCGGTGGCCAGCGCCTGGTGGAGCGCCGCCTCGTCCACGAGCGATCCCCGTGCCGTGTTGACGAGGTGCGCCGTCGGCTTCATGAGGGCCAGGCGCTCGTGGTTGATCAGATGGCGGTTCTCCGGCGTCGCCGGGCAGTGGAGCGTGACCAGGTCGGAGCGGCGGAGGAGCTCCTCGAGCGACACGAGCTGAACGTCGTGCTCGCGCACGAAGCCCCGGTCGGGGTAGGGCTCGTAAGCGAGGATGGTCATCGAGAAGCCGCGGCAGCGCCGGGCCACCGCCAGGCCGATGCGGCCGAGGCCGACGATGCCGACCGTCGCGCGCCAGAGGCCCGGCCGGAACTCGGTCTTCCACTGGCCCCCGGTGATCAGCCGGTGGTTCCGGACGAGACCCCGCTGGAGCGCGCACATGAGCGCCACCGCGTAGTCGGCCACGGCCTCGTGGTTCGCTCCGACGGCCGTGCACACGACGACGCCGTGGCGCGAGGCGGCATCGACGTCGATGGCGTCGAATCCCACGCCCCAGCGGGCGACGACGCGGAGCTCCGGCGCGCCGCGGAACACGCGCTCCGTATACGGCTCGCTGCTGGCGAGCGTCGCGAACACCCCCGGCAGGGCCTCGCGCAGCTCGTCCTCCGTCAGCTTGCCGTGGCGCCCGACGCGGCGCTCGACCTCGAGCCCGGCGGTCTCGAGGCGGCGGAGATACGGGGCGTCCCGCTGGTAGGTGTGCGGAACGGTGACCAGGACGCGGCGCGCGGTCATCGCTCGGGGTTATCGCACCGTGCGGGGTTCCTCGTCAAGAGCGCCGCCGCCGGGAACGCGACGCGTTTGACGGGGCGCCGGTCTCGACATAGGCTCGTCCGGGATCTCGGGTCCACGACGCTCACCAGGAGGGCACGGAGTCCGATGCGCGCCACGCCCGCCCCGGCGGCCGCCGTGCAGTTCCTCGGCGCTTCGAAGACGGTGACGGGCGCGAAGTTCCTGGTGGAGCTGGAGGGCCGCCGGCTGCTCGTGGACTGCGGCCTCTACCAGGGGCTCAAGGAGCTGCGCCTCCGGAACTGGGAGCGCCTGCCCGTCGACCCCGCGCGGATCGACGTCGTCGCCCTCACGCACGCCCACATCGACCACACCGGCTACCTGCCCCGGCTCGTCAAGGACGGGTTCGAGGGGCAGGTCTGGGCGACGCGCGGCACCGCCGATCTCGCGCGGATCATGCTGCCGGACTCCGGCCACCTCCAGGAGGAGGAGGCCGCGTATCACAACGCCCGCGGGACCTCGAAGCACACGCCGGCGCTGCCGCTCTACACGGCGGAGGAGGGGGCGCGCGCCGCCGAGCGCGTGCGCGGCCTCGAGTACCACGCGCGCGTGCGCCTCGGGCCGGGCCTCCAGGCGGCGTTCCGCCGGGCGGGGCACATCCTGGGCTCGGCGTCCATCGCGCTGGACCTCGAGGGCGACGGCAAGCCACGGCGGCTGGTGTTCTCCGGCGACGTCGGCCGGTACGCGGCGCCCGTGCTCCTCG
The DNA here is from genome assembly GCA_044867785.1 of Candidatus Rokuibacteriota bacterium. Classification (GTDB taxonomy): domain Bacteria; phylum Methylomirabilota; class Methylomirabilia; order Rokubacteriales; family DASRDR01; genus DASRDR01. Next base: position 12,847 of record JBIOVM010000140.1, read on the forward strand.
ACCCGGAGCCGGTGGGCGACGCGGACTACGTGTTCGTCGAGTCGACGTATGGCGACCGCCGCCACGATCCCACGCCGGTGCCCGAGCAGCTGGAGCGCGTCGTCCGTTCCGCCTACGAGCGCGGCGGTGCCCTCGTCGTCCCCGCCTTCGCGGTCGGCCGCACCCAGGAGCTGATCTACCACCTCCGCGCGCTCGAGGACGCCGGCCGCATCCCGAAGCTGCCGACGTACGTGGACAGCCCGATGGCCATCGAGGCGACGGGCCTCTACTGCGCGCACCCCGAGGACCTGGACCCGGACACGGCCAAGCCCGTGCTGTCCGGAACGTGTCCCCTGCACACGGCGCGCTTCCAGCTGACGCGCTCCGTCGAGGAGTCGCGCGCCATCAACGACGTTCGCGGTCCCGCGATCATCATCGCGGCGAGCGGCATGGCGACCGGCGGGCGCATCCTCCACCACCTCCGCCGCCGATTGCCGGACGCCAAGACCACCGTGCTCCTGGTCGGCTTCCAGGCGGTCGGGACCCGGGGGCGGCTGCTCCAGGACGGGGCCCGCACGCTCCGGATCTTCGGGGAGGACGTGCCCGTCCGGGCGCGCGTCGAGCTGATCCACGGGCTCTCGGCGCACGCCGACGCGGACGGTCTCATGCGCTGGCTCCGGACCGCCGTCGGTCGGCCGCGCCGCGTCTTCGTGGTCCACGGCGACCCGGCGCCCGCCGACGCGCTCGCGGCCCGGATCCGCGCGGAGCTCGGCTGGGACGCGGTGGTGCCGGACTACCGCGAGCGCGTCGTCCTCGCCTGACCGCCTGGCGCGCGGCTACTCGCCGAGGAGCCAGCGCCGCTTGATCGGCGGGTGGTAGCTCAGGCCGAAGCGGCGGGTCGCGGCGTCGAGGATCGCCGTCACCGCCTCGTCCACGGAGTCCGTGACCGTGAGCCGCTTGACGTCGCCGGGCTCCACGGTGCCTTCCCGGACGAGGCGGCTCTCCAGGAATTCCATCAACGGCTGCCAGAACTCCTGACCCATGAGGATCAGTGGGAAGTCGCGGATCTTGCCGGTCTGGATCAGCACCGCCGTCTCGAATATCTCGTCGAGGGTGCCGAACCCGCCGGGCATGGCGACGAACGCGTACGAGTACTTCACCAGCATGACCTTGCGCACGTAGAAGTGCCGGAAGGTGATCCAGCGGTCGAGGTACGAGTTCGGCCGCTGCTCCTGCGGCAGCTCGATGTTGCAGCCGACCGAGCGGCCGCCCGCCTCGCGGGCGCCGCGGTTCGCCGCCTCCATGAGACCGGGACCCCCGCCGGTCATGACCGTGAAGCCCGCTCGAGCCAGGCGATGCCCGAGCTCGCGGGCGACGGCGTAATGCGGGTGCGTCTCGGGGAAGCGCGCCGACCCGAACACCGTGACGCAGGGCCCGACGAAGTGGAAGGTGCGGAACCCGCGGACGAACTCGCAGAAGATACGGAACGCGCGCCACAGCTCGAAGCGCCGCGGCTGGGGCCCGTGGAGGAACTGGATCTCCTCGGGCGGTCCCGGGGACTTGCCCCACTCCGGATTGCGGGCCTTCCGGCCGAGTCTCACGGCCCTCATGATCGCTCCCGGGGACGCGCCCGGCAACGTTTCCGGGGCAGGACGGCCGGCGCGGCCGCACGCCGCGGGTCAGCCGGCCGATCCGTCGGGAGCCGGTCCGCCACCAGGTTCAGGCGGACACCGTGCTCCAGGAGAGTCGTCAGTCCGCGAGCACCAGGGTGAATCCTTCGGTCGCCTCCACGGCCTGCCTCACGACCTGCTCCGCGTCGCCCGAGAGCCCGGTATTCGTGCCTCGAACACCTCCGCGACGGGTCGACAAACGAGCATCCCGGCTCTAGCCACCGGCGCATGCTCCGGCTCCGCCGATCGTATCGGCGAAGATCTCCTTCGAGGGAGGGACCAGGATGGTCTGGGGGCGCCTACGCGGCGACGGCGGGGCTCGCCGCCGGCTTGGTCGCGAAGTACTCGCCGAAGAGCCCGAACCACACGTGCCGCCGGACATCGACGAAGCCGCCCTGCCGGAGCAGCGCCAGGATCGTCTCGGGCGCGACCCCCTGCTCGATGGTGACCCAGCAGTACCGCGTCAGGACCTCCGCGGGCCGGCTCCTCGTTCGAAACGCGACGATCCTCGGCAGCACCCGCTCGAGGTGCGTCTGGACCAGCCAGCGCGCGGCGCGTGACTTCGGGCGCGACAACTCGAGCGCAAGCAGGCGCCCTCCGGGCTTCAGGACACGCCGGCACTCGCGGACTATCGTCTCGAGGTCGTCGACGTAGCGGAACAGGTAGCCGATGCTCACCACGTCGAAGCGACCGGCTCTGAACGGCAGCGACTCGGCCCGCCCCTGGACCAGCGAGCTCGCGCCGGCCCTGCGCGCCGCCTCCCGCAGCATGGCGGCATTCGCGTCGACCCCGACCACGCGGCCGGGATCGCCCAGGATCCTCACGCCGGCGCGCCCGACGAGCCCGGTGCCGGTGGCCACGTCGAGGAGCGTCATGCCCGGTCGCAGCCCCGCCCGGCGGAGAGCGAATCGCCGGTACCAGCTTCCCGACCCGAGGGCCAGGGTCTCGCCGACCCGTTCGTAGTCCCCCGCCGCGTCGTCGAACAGGGCGGCAACCCGGCGCGACCGGTCGTCGGCTGCATCCCGGCCATCCAAGTCAGCGGGCGGTATCGGGTTGGTCACGGATAGGGTCCGCGTCGGGGGTTGCCGACCGCCTCATACCTTGCGACGGCACCGGGGCCGACGCAACGGGTCGCCACCCCGGCATCCTCGGCGGCCCGCTTGCGGCCGGCAGGGCCCTGCCCCTATAGTCGAGGCCACGGCCCGACCCCCCGGTCGGGCCGAAGTCATCGGCGGACCTCACGCGCCGAGACAGACCCGGAGGCCTAAACCCGTGCCGCTCAAAGCCGAGATTCACCCATGAAGCTGCATCCGACCGACGACCTCCGGATCGAGAGGCTCCGGCCGCTGATCCCCCCCGCCATCCTGATGGAGCAGTACGAGCTCACCGAGGCCGCCTCGGCCACCATCGCGGAGGCGCGGGAGGCGATCAACCGCATCCTCCGAGACGAGGACGACCGGCTGCTCTGCGTCGTCGGGCCCTGCTCGATCCACGACGTCCAGGCGGCGCGGGAGTACGGGGAGCGGCTCCGGACCACCGCCGATCGGCTGGCCGACGACCTCCTCATCGTCATGCGCGTGTACTTCGAGAAGCCGCGCACGACGGTCGGATGGAAGGGGCTCATCAACGATCCCCGGCTCGACGGAAGCTTCGCGATCAACGACGGCCTGGGGCTGGCGCGCAGCCTGCTCCTCGACCTGGCGAAGCTCGGGCTCCCGGCCGGCTGCGAGTTCCTCGACACGATCACGCCCCAGTTCATCGCGGACCTCGTCTCGTGGGGAGCGATCGGCGCCCGCACCACCGAGAGCCAGGTGCACCGGGAGCTCGCCTCCGGGCTCTCGATGCCGGTCGGTTTCAAGAACGGCACCGACGGGAACGTGCAGATCGCCGTCGACGCGATCCGGGCGGCCATGCACCCGCACCAGTTCTTGTCCGTGACGAAGCAGGGGTTGGCGGCCATCGTCGTCACGCGAGGCAACGACGCGTGCCACGTGATCCTCCGTGGCGGCCACCGGCGACCGAACTACCACGCCGAGGACATCGAGCAGACGGCAAAGGCGCTGGCGCGCGCGGGCCTGCCGCCCCGCATCATGGTCGACTGCTCGCACGGCAACAGCGGCAAGGACCACACGCGCCAGCCCGCGGTGGCCCGGGACCTCGCCGCGCAGATCGCCGAGGGCGGCCGTCACGTCTTCGGGCTGATGATCGAGGGCCACCTGGTGGGCGGACGACAGGACGTGAAGTCCGGTCAGGCCCTCACCTACGGGCAAAGCGTGACGGACGCGTGCCTCGCCTGGGACGACACCGTTCCGGTGCTGGACGACCTGGCGAAGGCCGTCCGGGCTCGCCGCGAGCGGCGCCGTGCCTGACGCGGCGGGCGAGCTCGCCGGGCGGGTCGCCCTCGTCACGGGCGCGGGGCAAGGGATCGGCCGCGCCACGGCCCTCGCGCTGGCCCGGGCCGGCGCCGACGTCGCCGTCAACGATCTCAGGCCGGACGCCGCCGCCAGCGTGGCCGAAGCCGTACAGGCGCTCGGGCGGCGCGCCCTCGCGGTCCCCGCCGACGTCGCCGCGGTGCCGGAGATCGAGCGGATGGTCGCGCGCGTCACCGACGGCCTGGGGCGCCTCGACGTCCTCGTGAACAATGCGGGGCTCATCCGGCCGACCCCGTTCGGCCGGGTGACCGAGCGCGACTGGGACGAGACCTTCGCCGTCAACGCCCGGGGTCTCTTCTTCTGCATGCAGACGGTCGCGCCCGTGATGATCGGGCAGGGGACGGGCGCGATCGTCAACGTCTCGTCGATCGCCGGCCGCGGCTCGGCGAGCCTGTCGCCGCCGTATGCGGCCAGCAAGACGGCGGTCATCTCGCTGACGCAGCAGGCGGCCCGGGCGCTGGCCCGCCACGGGGTCCGCGTGAACGCGATCTGCCCCGGGGTCGTCGACACCGACTTCAACTGGCGGCTCGACGATCTCCTCGGCGTCCGCCAGCAGGGCCTCGCCGCCGGCGAGTTCATGAAGCAGCGGACCGCGACGGTCCCCCTCGGCCGGCTGGCCGAGCCGGAGGACATCGCGCGGGTCATCGTCTTCCTGGTGTCCCCGGCCGGCAGCTACATGACGGGGCAGGCCGTGACGGTCGACGGCGGTTACCTGATGTACTGAGTCGACTGGAAACCTCCCGGCCCGCCCGCCGGTTGATCGAGTGTCGACTGGTGAGCGGCGCCGGACGCCACGCGCCGCGCGGGCAGCCTCGAGGATCCGGAGGGAGGACGTCCATGACGATCACGCGCCGCGCCCTTCTCGGCGGCAGCCTCGGGCTCGCATTTCTCCAGCTCGGCCAGCGCCTCGGGTCGGCTCAGACCGGGGCGCCGGTCCGGGAGATCACGCCGATCGCCGGGCCGGTCCACCGGTTCCGGAACAACTTCCACTACTCGGTCCTCGCCGCGACCCCGGATGGGGTGATCGCCACCGACCCGATCAACGCCGACGCGGCGCGATGGCTCAAGGCGGAGGTGGCCCAGCGCTTCGGGAAGCCGATTCGCTACGTGGTCTACAGCCACGACCACGCGGACCACATCTCGGGCGAGGAGGTCCTGGCCGATACCGCCCAGGTCGTCGCCCACGAGAACGCCCGCCGGACGATCGTCGCCGAGAAGCGCCCCACCGCCGTGCCGACCGTCACGTTCTCGGACCGCATGACGATCGAGCTCGGGGGGACGACGCTCGAGCTCTCCTACGTCGGCCGAAACCACTCGGACAACTCGATCGTGATGCGGTTCCCGAAGGAGCGCCTCCTCTTCGCCGTGGACTGGATCCCCGTGAAGTCGGTGGGGTTCCGCGACTGGCCGGACGCCTACATCGAGGACTGGATCGAGTCCTTGCGGCGCGTCGAGGCGATGGATTTCGACCAGCTGGTTCCCGGCCACGGGGCCGTGGGGACCAAGGCCGACGTGCGGGCGTTCCGCGAGTACATGGAGGAGCTCCACGTCGAAGTGCTCCGGCTCGCCCGGGAGGGCAAGACCGAGCAGGAGGTCGTCCAGGCCGTGAAGCTTCCCAAGTACGAGGGATGGGGCGGCTACAGGGACATGTTCCCCCTGAACGTGGCCGGGATGTACCGCCACGTCCAGATGCACCGCCGCCCGAACTAGGCGGCTCTCACCCCGCTCCGCCGAGGCGCGCCTCGCGG
>JBIOVM010000141.1:0-12009 GCA_044867785.1 Candidatus Rokuibacteriota bacterium
CCCGTCCGGTGCGGCCGAGTGTGGACCACGTGTGTGACAGGTAAGGTCACGCGTCGGTTGACCCATCCTGTACAGCTCTGTACACTCCCGATGCCTGGAGGTCCCCATGAAGGTCTCGATCAGCGAGGCGCGGCGGCGGCTCCCCCAGCTGGTCCGCCAGGTCAAGCAGGACCGCGGCTCCGTCGTGCAGATCACCGTGCGCGACGAGGTCGTGGCGGAGCTCCGCGCCGCTCTGCCCGCGCCCGAGCCCGGGGCGGCGGCGCGGGCGCTCCTCGAGCTGGCGCAGAAGCTTCCGAAGCGGCGGCGAGGCCTCCCGACCGACGTGTCGGCCCACGTCAAGGAGTACCTGTACGGCCGCAAGGCCTGAGGGACCCGTGCCTCTGCCGACACGGGTCTTCTGCGACACCTCCTACTTCTACGCGTGCGCCGATACCGACGACGACCACTACCGGGCAGCGATGGCGCTGGCCGGCGAGGCGGCGCGCCGCGGCACCCAGCTCTGGACCACCTGGGACGTGATCAGCGAGACGGTCACGCTTCTGCGCTACCGTCACAGCCCCGCGGCGGCCATCCGGTTCCTCGACGACGTCAGGCCCGCCCTCCACATCGCGGAGTACGGCGCGGAGGTTCGTGTCGAAGCCGAGCAGGTGTTCCGCCGGCATGCTCGCGATCACCGGCTCTCCTTCTGCGACGCGATCTCGTTCGTCGTGGTCACCACGCTCCTCGAGCGCATGCCCTGCTTCGCGTTCGACGAGGACTTCCGCCGGCTGGGCCTGCCGGTCATCGCCATCCCTCACTGACGCGCGACGGCCAGCGCCTCCGCGCGCACCCGGTCTCTCAGCGCGGCCGGCCGCACCACCTTCACGCCCCGGCCGAAGCTGAGGATCCAGCCGAGCAGCTCGCGCGTGTCGGCCACGCGGAGCGTCATCCGGAGCCGCCCGCCCGGCAGGGGCTCGAGCCGCTGGCTGGGGTGCCAGAGCCGATCGCGGGCCCAGGCGGCCGTCGGCCTGTCGAAGTGGAGCTCGAGCGCCACCGGCCGCCCTTGCATGACGATCAGCGCGTCGCCGAGGAACTCGCCGATGTCGAAGCCGAGGGGCAGCTGGAACGCGTGGTCCGTGACGGTCAGCGAGCGGATCCGCTCGACGGCGAACGTCCGCAGTTTGCGCCGGAGATGATCGTAGCCGTCGAGGTAGAGCGCGCCGCCTACGTAGCGGAGGTGGTAGGGGTCGATCTCGCGCCGGGTCGTGACCTGGCGCGACGCGGTGAAGTAGCGGACCTGGATGGTCCGCCGCTCGGCGATCGCCCGGGTGAGCCGATCGATGGTGTCCCGGTGCTTCCGGTACGGCTTGTAGGGACCGAGGTGCACGGAGAGCCAGTCCCGCATCTGCCGGACCAGCTCCGACCCGCCCGGCGGCAGCGCGGCTGTCGCCTTCGTGAGCGCCGAATCGAGGGCGGTCCGGACCTGGGTGCCCTCCAGAGGGCGGAGGAGGTCGCGGCTCACGGCCAGCGCCATCAGCTCGGTGGGCGAGAAGCCGATCACGGGCGCCCGCGCGCCATCGAGCAGCCGCCAGCGCGTCTGCCCGTCGGCCCGCTCGGTCAGCAGCGGAAAGCCACCTCCCTCGAGCGCTTCGAGGTCGCGGCGGAGCGTTCGGAGGTGCTTCGGGAAATCGTCCGGCAGGGCCCCGGCGAGCTCCCCGAGGGTCACGCCCCGCGGGCCCTCCAGGCGCCGCAGGATGTGCCACTGGCGGGCGAGCTGGTCGTTCCGGGGCATCCGCACCTCTCTCCGTGGGCGAGGTACACGGGCAGACTGGGCCCTGGATCGGTCCGACTCTATAGCGGAAGACGCCGCCGGGCGCAAGGGTCATGGTGATGAGCGTGACGGCCCGGCCGGCGGGGTCATCGACGCCGGCGCCATAGCGAAGGGGCCCGGCAGGAGGCACGCGTCAGCGCATGAGGCCGAACCTCGGACGGCGGGACGACGGGCACCTCCCATACTCGACCCATGCCGGCGCCGCTCGGGTCCCCGGGAGACCGCCCAGCTCGCGGCCAGACGGTCCGACGTCAGAGCGTGACCACGTCTCCGGGCTTCAAGTCGGGCTTGAGATCCCAGTACTCGTGGCCGTCCGCGTCCACGTGGCGTCGGGCGCCCAGCTCGCGCAGCCGCGCCTCGAGTCGCGCCAGCACGCCGGCGAAGAAGCCGCCGGCGTCCCGGAGGATCCGGTGGCCCGAGAGCATCCGAGGTAGAAGGGCTTGACCGTGGCCGCCTCCTCCGGTGTCAGGGGGACGGGCATGAGGGCGTCGGCGAACTCCTCCGACACGGTCCGGGCCAGCCGGAACAGGAGACTCTGTCGCGCCAGCCGGCTTCCGGGGAGACCCCGCGCCACGACCAGGAGATCGAGGTCGCTGTCCCGCCCGGCCGTGCCTCGCGCGCGCGAGCCGAACAGGACGACGCTCACGAGATCGGCGCCGAATCGCGCCTCGAGCGCTGTCACGTAGCGGTCGAGCTCGTGAGACAGATCGAGCGGCACCCGATGCCTCCTCACGCCGAGAACGATCCCCCCGGCCGTCCCAGTCTACAGTGGCGGGCACGCGGCCGGGCGCCCACGGGTCAGGGGGCCGCTCCCGGGCGCGGGCGCGTCGTGGGCTCGATCCCCTGCTCGGCCAGCCAGTCCCGCGCCGCCGCGCGCAGTCGTGCGTCGCGGAACGCGAACCAGCGCTCGCGCTCCCGCGGAGCGCCGAGCAGGGCCTGCTCGAACCGCCGGAACGCCCCGCGGCCCTCGAGGGCGCGCTCGAGCCGGTCGCGGAGGCGCGCATCGCCGACCGTGGCGGCGAAATCGGCCATCCATCCGTACTCGACGGATGAACCGAGCGGCTCCACGGGCACGAGGTGGCCGGCGTCGACCGCGTCGTCGATGTCCTCCTCGGAGGGCCAGTCGTCGTCCTCGCCCAGGCGATCGACCGGGACCATCTGCACGTCTCCGGTCCTGACGTCGAGATAGCACGCCCACTCGGCCTCGTTCCGCGTGAGGGCCATCTCGAGGTCGTCCCAGTTCACCGCCACCCGTCTCGGGGCACCGCCGGGGGATGTCGGGACGTCGCCGCCCAGCCACGCCGCGATGCGCTCCCGCATCTCGGGATCGAAGTCGCCGCCGTAGAGCCGCCGGAACAGGGCGCGCCGGAGCTCCGCCGCCGTGGCCCCGGGATCCTCGGCCCGGATCGAGGCCAGGATCAGCGCCCTCGCGGTGGCGAACATCGAGGCGCCCATCCTCATCCGCTCGGCGCCGGAGCGCTCGAGGAGCATCCGGCGGTACCGCCGCTCGACTGCCGCCGCCGTGTCAGGCATCGACGACCTCACGGTAGAGCGTGGCGAGACCGTGCCGGCTCATCCAGGTTGATAGATAGTCGCGGTCGAGATCGGGAGCCGCCGCCAGGAGGTTGAGCTGCGTCGGCGAGCGGGAATCCCGCGCCCACTCCAGCTTGGAGATGATCAGATCCTCCGGGGTCACGATGTAGAGGCGCATCCCCTCGACCGCCACGCGGCGGCGCCGCCGGAACTCCTCGCGTCGGTATTCGGTGTCCTTGCGCACCAGGCAGTCGACCTTGACCACGCGATCCTCGTGGATCAGGTTGAACGTGCCGCGGTCGGGCGATGGCGGCCTTCACGGCGTCGCGCTCGACGTAGAAATCGGCCTCGAACAGCGCGCACACGCGCTCCTCGTCCCGGGCGGACAGCTCGACCACCAGGTCGATGTCGCGCGTCATGCGAGGCACGGCGTAGTAGTTGCCGGCCATCGACCCCGTCAGCATGTACGGGATCCCGGCGGCGTCGAGTCGCTCGGTCACGATCCGGAGAATGTCCAGCTCGTCGGTCACCGGCGCGGCCTCGCGGACGCGGGACGACGCGGCCGGGACGAGCCGCCCGCGCGCGGGTGCTTCTCGCGAGCCAGCGTTTCCACGTCGATCCGCCGAGCGCCTACTCCGGCTCCGGACGCTCGAGGCCGAGCTCGCCCCACATCCAGCCGAAGTCATACGCCGGCTCCCCGGCAAGCCGCTGGCGGGCCGCGCGGGTCTCCATCTCCTTGAGCAGCGCGACGACTCGGGGCCGGCCCGACTTCGAGGCGGCGGCGGCGCGCGGGGTCTTCCCGCTGAGAGCCGGCAGCGGCGTGTCCACCCAGCCCCGGTAGTGCCGCTCGTAGAACGCCTGCGCCATCTGGGCGGCGATTTCCTTCGGCACCGCGTCGACGTCCGGGGACGCGGGGGGCGGCTGGCGCTGCAAGACCTGCTCGACGCTCTCGAGGCTCGTCGCGCGATACCGCACCGCGCCTCCCGCGATGGATTCCAGGAGCGCGCGACCCCGCTCGGCACGGGCCTTCGAAGGCGTCTCGAGCACGAGCCGTGAGCGTTCGACCATGAACATCCCGAGGTTCCGGCGAAAGCCGTCGGCCGATTCGGGCTCCAGCCAGGTGTAGCTGGCGCCGGCCCCGCGCACGAGCGCCGGATGGCTCGCGAGAGCTCGCTCCAGAGCCGCGGCGTCGAGGACGTCGAACACGGCGCGCGCGAGGACCACGTCGTCGCCCTCGGGAGTCCGGATCCTCATCCGCGACGCCAGCACCGCGTGCTCGATCCACCACTGGAAGAACATCGGCCCGGACGCCTTGAAGAACTCCGTGTCGTCGCCGGGCACCCGCTTCCGGTATCGCCGGTGGCCCCGGTGCAGGTCAGTCAGCATGGCGTCCTTCGCCAGCGCGGGATAGAGGTACGGCGTTCCGTCGATGACCGGCACGTCGTCGTGGTCCCGCGTCACGCGTGCACCCAGCACGTCCCACCGAACCAGCTGACGCGTCGCGAGGCGCTCGCGGACGCTGATGCGCGTCTCGTCCCAGAGGTCCAGGAGGTCGAGCCCCTCGTCGAGCCGGACGTCGAGGACCTCGTAGAGCCGGAGGTGCGTCGCCCGCGCCCGTTCGAGGTAGCGGCGCTCGCCGGGACGGAGCCGCCGACCCTCACGCTCGAGGAACAGCTCGAGCGGGGTCTGGGCGCCGGCGAGGCGACAGTCGACGACGAACCACTCCAGGAAGTACGCGTCACCCTGCTCGCCGATCTCGTCTTCCTCGTCCTCCGTGAGGACCTCGAGGGCGTCGTCCCAGAACTCCCCCTCGGCCGCCTCGCGCTCCTCCTCGAACTCGCGGCGCATGCCGAACTGCCCGAGGGCGGCCTGTGCGCTCCGGCGCTCCTCGGCCGTGGAGGCCGCCGCCGTCACTGTCTCCGCCCTGGCGAGACAGCACCGCTTGTACTTCCGTCCGCTGCCGCAGGGACAGGGCTCGTTCCGTCCGGGCTCGCTCACTCTCAGCTCCAGGCCGAGGCCCGGAACCCTCCTAGGGTCCGGTTCCCCAAGGGCATTGTATCCGTCACGACGGACCCGCCGCTCAGGTGCCGGCCTTCTCCCAGGCGGCGATCTCCTCCTGGGCGATGCGGAGGGCTCGGAGCGCGACGGGCATGCCGCCGTAGAAGGCCATCTGCATCAGGATCTCCTTGATCTCCGCCGGGGTGACGCCGACGTGGAGGGCGCCCTGGAGATGCCGGCGCAGGTAGTCGTCGCGGCCCAGCACCGTCAGCGCCGCGACCGTCAGCATGCTCCGTGTCTTCAGGTCGAGGCCCGGCCGCGTGTAGATGCGCCCGAACACCGTCTCGTCGGACAGCTGCAGGAGGTCGTCGGCCAGACTCCCGTGGGCGACGGGGCGCTCCTTGCCCGCCCCGAAGAGCCGCCGCTTCACCTCGAGTCCGTCCTGGTACGCTTGCTCGCTCATCTCTCCTCCTTCGAAAATCAAAGTCAGGGCCTGACCCCGGAGTTTGACAGGCCGAGGCGGGCGAGGGCCTCGCCCAGGATCTCCGCGAGCAGATCCTCCAGCCGGCGCCCGAGCAGCTCGGCGATGATGCCGAACGAGCCGTCCGGCGCGAACGTCGGCAGCGGGTTCATCTCGAGGAAATGCGGCCGACCGTGGCGGTCCACGCGAAAGTCGGCGCGGGCGAAGTCCCGGCACTCGAGCGCGTCGAACGCGCGGCGCGCGAGTGACGTGAGCTCGGCCTCGAGCGCCCCGTCGAGCTCGCCCGGCGTCACGTGTCGCCAGCCGCCCGGCGGCGGGGGATGCCGCTCGATCGCGTGCGCCCCGATCCGCGTCGAGGCCTCGAGCGCCCGCTGGAGGGTGGGAAGCGCGCGAGGCGGCCGGTGCCCGACCACGGTGACCGTGTACTCGGGGCCCTCGAGGAACGCTTCGACCAGCGCCGGCTGCGCGTACGTCCGGACGATGCGCGCGACCTCGCCCACGAGGGCCGCGCGGCTCTCGACCCGAGAGCTCGGCGCGATGCCCTTCGCGGTCCCCTCCCAGCGCGGCTTGACGAACAGCGGGAAGGGCGCAGGCAGCGCCGCCGACGCCGCGTCCTCCGGCGAGCCGAAGCTCGCGTGAGGCGGGACCGGCACGCCCGACGCGGCGACGATCCGATGCGCCCAGAGCTTGTCGAGGGTCGTCGAAAGCGTGAGCGCGTCGGAGCCGAGTGTCGGGATCCCGGCCATCTCGCAGAGCACGGGGACCCACGCCTCGCGGTTTCGCGGACCGTAGCCTTCGGCGATGGTGAGCACGGCGTCGAGGCGCGGGGCGATCCCCTGCCCCGCCGCGCGGAGCACGGCGTGCGGGTTGCCGAGGCGCGTCGTCCCGTGGCCGAGGCGCGCGAGCGCCGCCTCCAGCGCGAGGACGGTCGCCTCCGGCTCGTACTCCACCTCGGCGTCCGGCGGGTCTCCCGGTCGCGTCGGGTAGCTGCCGAACAGATCGTAGGCGAGACCGATCAGGAGTCGCGGCACGCCCGGTACGATACGGGACCGCCGAGCGCCTCGCAAACGACCGGCGGGCGCGGCCGCTGCGAGCTCAGACCTCGGGCAGACCGTCGTCCGCGCGCGCGAACCCCCAGAAGACCGGCTCCGGCGTCAGGCTCACGCCGAAGCGCGCGCGCACGGCGTCGCGCACCCGCCGGGCGACGCGGACCACGTCCGCCGCCCGCGCGCCCTCGCGGGCGACGATCGCCAGCGTGTGGCGGGTGGAGATCCCCGCGGCCCCGTCGGCGTGCCCGCGCGCGAACCCGGCCCGCTCCACGAGCCACGCGGCGGCGAGCTTGACCCGCCGGCCCCCCGGCTCCGGCCATCGCGGCATCGTCGGCGCGCCGGCGGCCGCCGCGATGCGGTCGGCCTCCGTCCGCGACACGACCGGGTTCACGAAGAAGGAGCCGCAGCTCCGTCGGTTCGGATCGTCGGGATCGAGCACCATCGACTTCGCACGGCGGATCTCGAGCACCGCCCGGCGCACGTCGGCGAGCCCCGGCCGCTCGATCCCGCGCTCCGCGAGGTGACGCTCGACGTCCGCGTAGCGAACGGCCGGGGCCCCGCCCGGCCGCAGGCGATACGTCACGCCGAGGACGACGTAGCGGTCGGGCGCCGTGCTCTTGAACGCGCTGTCCCGGTAGGCGAACCCGCACGCCGACGGATCGAGCGTCACGACCGTCCGCGTGGCCCGGTCGAGGACGCGCACCGCGGCGACGGTCTCGCTCACCTCCTGGCCGTAGGCGCCAACGTTCTGGATCGGCGTCGCGCCCACGAGCCCCGGGATGCCGCTCAGGCACTCGAGCCCCGCCCACCCCTGCTCGACCGCGAGGCGGACGACGTCGTCCCACGGCTCGCCGGCGGCCGCGGTCAGCTCGATCGCCGCGCCCGCCTCCCGCACCGCCACCCCTCGGAGCGCGACGCGCACGACGAGCGCGTCGACTCCCGCGTCGGCGACGACGAGGTTCGAGCCGCCGCCGAGCACGCGCACGGAAAGGCCGCGCCGCTCGGCCCACTCGAGCGCGGCCCGCACCGCGCCCTCGTCCCGCGCCTCGACGTACCAGCGCGCCGGGCCACCGACGCCCATCGTGGAGAGAGGCGCGAGGGGCGCGGAGGGCTGCGGCGCGACCCGCGCGTCCCGCTCGGCCTCCACCCGGTCGCGCGCCTCGGGCATCACGTAGACGTCGTCGAGGTCCAGGTCGGCCAGCGCCGACGCGAGCGCCCCCACCCGGTCCGCGAGCGGAGTCCGCGCGTCCAGCAGGATGAACTCGCGACCGGCGACGCGGCAGCGGCCCCCGCCGCGCGCCGGCGGGGTCTCGAACGGCTCGACGCGGACGACGATGCCGAGGCGCGTGGCGACGCGCGCCAGCTCGTCGAACAGCTCCCGGTCATCCACGCTCCTCTCCCGGGGTCAGGCCTTGCTTCCGAACAATCATGCGCGGAATCCGTGCCGGCGGGGGAATGTTTGGACGTCCAGCCCGATCCCGTCAGTCGAGCGGGACGACGCCCTCCGCCGCGGCCGCCTCCCACGTGAGGCGGGGGATCTGGGTGGCGAGCTTGCCCCCGCTCACGTCGATCAGGGTGCCTGTGATGTACCCCGCCAGGTCGGACGCCAGGAAGCAGACGAGGTTCGCCACCTCGCGCGGCTCGCCCCACCGGCGGAGCGTGAGCGTGTCGAGGAGGCGGCGCTGGCGCTCCGCCGGCAGCTCGACGAAGCGGTTGATCTCGGTCGGGATCATGCCGGGGGCGTAGCAGTTGACCGTGACGTTCCAGGGACCGAGCTCCCCCGCGAGCGCGCGCGTGAAGTAGTGCACTCCCGCCTTGGACGCCGCATAGGCCGAGCTGCCGGTGATCGGCACGATCGCCGCGAACGACGCCGCGTTGATGATCCGGCCGGACCGTTGCCGCTTCATGGCCGGCATGACCGCCTGGCACATGAGGACCGTGCCCTTCAGGTTGACGTCGAGGTTCAGGTCCCAGGTCTCCTCCGACAGGCTCTCGACGGGGCCGCCCGGCGCGACGCCGGCGTTGTTCACCAGCACGTCGATCCGGCCGAGCGTCCGGACCACGTCGTCGACGACCGTCCGGATCCGCGCGGCGTCCCGCACGTCGCAGACGTACTGGCGCCCGGCCCAGCCGTGTCGCCGGAACGTCGCCGCCACGTCGTCGAGGAGGTCCTGGCGGACGTCCGTCACGACCGCGGTGGCGCCCTCGCGCCCGAGCGTCTCGGCGATCTCGCGCCCGATGCCGCGGCCGGCGCCGGTGACGATCGCGACCTTGCCCTCGAGATCGATCTCCATCTACGGATCCTCCTGCGGGTCTTCCGGGGGTTCGGGGGGCAGCGGGGGGTACGTCCGGAGCTCGGTGGCGACGAGGTCGATGCGCCGGTCGGTCGGCAGCATGGGCACCGCCGGCACCACCTGGAGCTCGAACGCGGCGGCGACCAGCGGCGGCACGGGCTCGGGCCACGCGCCGAGGAGCCGGTCGTAGTAGCCGGCGCCGTGGCCGATGCGGCCTCCGTCCGGGTCGAACACGAGGCCCGGAACGAGGACGAAGTCGATCTCGTGCGGAGCCACCGGGCGGCAGCGGTCGGGCGCGGGCTCCGGAATGCCCCAGACGCCGGGCCGGAGATCCGCGTCGAGGTCGCGGACCTCGTGCAGCGCGAGCCGCCGCTCGGCGCGCTGGATGCGCGGAAGGACGAGCACGCGCCCGCCGTCCAGCACGTGGCGCAGCAAGCCGCGCGTGTCGAGCTCGCTCCCGAACGACGCGTACGCGAGCGCGACCCGGGCTCGCCGGAAGGCGCCGAGCGCGGCGACGCGCGCCGTGGCCGCCGCCGACAGGCGCGCCCGGACAGCCGGGTCGAGGGCGTCCCGGCGAGCGAGGATCTCCCGGCGCAGCGCGGCCTTAGCCTCGGCTGGCTGATGGGGAAGCTGAGGGCGAGTCTCCGCCACGGAGGGAAGCGTACGCCAGCCTTCGGCGCGGCGCCATCGGTTCCCGCCCCTCGCTCGACTCAGGGGCGTGCGATCGCGATCCAGGTGGCCAGCGCGACCGCACGGACCGTGGCGTCCGCCCCGAGGAGCGCGGCGGCGGCGAGGCGCTTCCGCCCCTCGCCCCCCAGCGGCCAGCCCATGACGACGCACGGCTCGCCGACGTCCACCGTCCCCTGCGCGCGCACCGCCAGCTCGCCCAGCAGCATCGGCTGCCCGCCGGCCGCGACGATCGGCGCCCAGCCGCTGGGACAGTCGAGCGCCGCCCAGAGGAATTCGGGCCGGACGACGCCGCGCTCGTCGGCCAGCGAGGCATCGGGGAGCCAGGGCGCGGCGACCAGGTCTCGCCCCGCGACGGGACCCGGGAAGATCCGGAGCCCGTCTCCGAGCGCCCGCGCGGGCCCGCACCCGAAGCAGCGTGGGAACGCGTGGTCCCTGAAGCCGGGATACGCGCGTGCCGCCGCCTCCGCCTCGGCGAGCGTCACGGCGCTCGGCGGGGTGACCTCGGCCGTCGTCGGGGCGCCGGTCGCGACGACGAGCTCGCCGTCGAGCGCTGTCACCCCATCCGTGCCACGACGCACGGCGAGCGGGCGGCCGAGCGGCGGCGGCCGGTGAAGACGCACCCGCGCGGGCTCGTCGAGCAGCGTCCCGACCCGGCCGCAGACGTAGCCGCCATGGCCCGAGCCCGGCGGGCCGTTGAAGCGCGGCGCGATCGTCAACGCCGAGAGGTCGGTCACGTGGCGGCATACTACGCCGAACTCGCTCGTTCCGTCCTGGTGGGGGAACGCCTGGCGATCCGAGCGGGGTTGGCGGCCGCGGAGTTTGCGTGTACCGTTCATCGGCGTGCGGAGCCGCGCGATCGCGCGACACGGGAGGACCGGCCGATGACGTCCGGCCTGGAGGAGCGCTTCCAGACGCTCCACGAGATCGTCCAGGCCGCCCGCGCGAACCTCGCCCCCGGCCCGTGGGACTATCTCGTCGGCGGCACGGAGACGGAGACCACTCTCCTCCGGAACCGCCAGGCGCTCGACTCGGTCGCCTTTCGCCCCCGCGTCCTTCGCGACGTGTCGCGGGTCGACGTCTCGGGAACGTGGCTCGCCCAGCCGGTGCGCCTGCCCGTCATGCTCGCGCCGATCGGCTCGATCGAGTCGTTCGCGGCGGGAGGCGCGGCGACGGCGGCGAAGGGCGCGGCCCGCTTCGGGGCCCCGCAGATGCTCAGCTCCGCGTGCAACCCGGGGCTGGAGGCGACGGCTCAGGCCGCCGACACCCTCCGCATCTTCCAGCTCTACGTCCGCGGCGACGACGCCTTCGTGGACGACTGGGTGCGGCGCGCGCGGGACCACGGCTACCGCGGGTTCTGCATGACCGTCGACAGCGCGTACTACAGCCGGCGGGAGCGAGACCTGGCGCGCCGGTTCGTCAAGCCGTGGCGGGCCGCGGCGACCGGGCTCGAGTACCAGCAGAGCCTCTCGTGGGACCAGGTGAAGCGCTTCAAGGACGCTCATCCGGACGTCCCGCTCGTCCTCAAGGGCATCGCCACCGCCGAGGATGCCGACCTCGCGTGCCAGCACGGCGTCGAGGTCGTGTACGTCTCGAACCACGGCGGGCGCCAGCTGGACCACGGCCGCGGCAGCCTGGCGGTGCTGCCCGAGGTCGTCCGCGCGGTCGGCGGCCGGGCGCGCGTGTGGGTCGACGGCGGCTTCGTCCGCGGCACGGACATCGTCAAGGCGATCGCTCTGGGAGCCGAGGTGGTGGGGCTCGGACGGATCGCGTGCATCGGCCTGGCCGCCGCCGGCGACTCGGGGCTCGTCCGGGTCCTCGAGCTGCTGGAGGACGAGGTGCGGGTCTGCCTGGGGCTCCTCGGCGTCACGCGCTTCGACGAGCTCGACGCGAGCTACCTCTGCGCGGAGACTCCCGTGACCCCGCCGTCGGTCCTGAGCGCCTTCCCCCTCCTCGAAAGCGGGGCCAGGCCCTGACCGTGAGTTCCGGCGCCTCGCCGTGGCCGCTGCGGAACCTCGGAAGTCAAAGTCAGGGCCTGACCCCGAGTTTGGTTTTCGGCGGGGGGTGATGCCGGTGGGCTACCGGATCGGGTCGGACATCGGGGGGACCTTCACCGATCTCATCCTGACCAGCGACGACGGGCTGACGTTCCAGGTC
>JBIOVM010000142.1:0-36523 GCA_044867785.1 Candidatus Rokuibacteriota bacterium
GTCGAATCCCACGGCCAGGAAGCCCTGGCCGAGCGCCCAGCCGACCGGCGACCATGGCGCCCACCAGGGCTTGACGACGGCCAGCCGGCACGCCTCCATGACGAAGCCCGTCACGTTGATGACGAAGAGCAGCCCGAGCACCCAGGCGAAGTGCGGGGTGGGATCGATCCGCGCCGGGCGGACGACGAACCGGCGGTACAGCGCGAGGCCCAGCCCGATCACGAAGAAGAGCCCGAAGAGGTCGAGCGATAGCTCGTAACCGAGGTAGAACGGCCCCTGGAGCAGCTTGAAGGCGAGGCCGAACGGCAGCCGGATCGTGATGTCGTAGTCGATCGTCGCGAGCACGGTCCCCAGGAACAGGACGCAGAACCCCCAGAACATGAGGGCGTGCATCACGCCCGGGTAGCGCTGGGTCAGGATCCGCCCCTGCAGGAGACCGTGGCGCACCAGGAACCGGATCCGCTCCGGGATCCGGTCCAGGCGGTTCTCGGGGCCGCCCTCGCGCCAGAGCGCCCAGCGCTGCCACATGCCGAGCGCGAAGACGCCGATGGCCACGATCGACAGCGCGTAGAGGAGGAACTGGGCCCAGCCCGGGACGTTCCAGAACGTGTCGCGGAACGGGACGTCGGCGAGCGGTCGCGCGATCGGGTTCACGCCCGCAGATTACAGCATGCCGTCTCGACGAGGGTCAAGGCGCGAAGGCGCGCCCGGACGCCACTCGGCGGTTCAGTCGGCGCGGACGCCGCCGAGACGCAGTCGCTCGCCGATCAGCCGGATCGCCACGTAGGGATCCACTCGCCCGGCCTCGACGTCGGCCAGCACGGCCTCGAGCTCCCCGCCGTCGGCGAGCGCGCGGTCGACCTCCCGCTTAAGCGCGGTGAGGATCAGCCCGCGGAGCTCGCGGGCCCGGCGCGCCTGCCGACGCCGCGCGAGCGCCCCCGAGGCCTCCAGCACCGCGCGATGCCGGCCGATCGTGTCGCACAGCTCGCCCACTCCCACGTCGTGGACCGCCTCGGTCGCGAGGATCGGCACCTCCCAGTCCAGGTCCCTCGAAGCCTGCTGCCCTTCGCGGTGCAGGTGCACCATGTGCTTGAGCTCGGTCACGAGCCGCTGGGCGCCCTCCCGATCGGCCTTGTTGACGACGAGGACGTCGGCTGCCTCCAGGAGGCCTGCCTTCATGGTCTGGATGCCGTCGCCGGACTCGGGGACCAGGACGACCACGGTCGTGTCGGCCAGCTGAACCACGTCGAGCTCCGTTTGCCCCACGCCAACCGTCTCCACCACGATCCAGTCGAAGCCGAAGGCGTCGAGGAGCTTCTGGGTCTCGGCGGTGGCGCGGGAGAGCCCGCCCAGGCTCCCGCGGGTCGCCATGCTGCGGATGAAGACGCCGGGGTCGAGCGTGTGCGCCTGCATGCGGATGCGGTCGCCGAGGACGGCGCCTCCGGTGAAGGGGCTCGTGGGATCGACCGCCACCACGCCGATGGTCGCCTCCGTCTTGCGGATCGTCGCCACCAGCCGGTCCACGAGCGTGCTCTTCCCCGCCCCGGGGGGCCCGGTGATGCCCACGGTGTAGGCCCGCCCGGTCCGCGAGTGGATCCGCTCCATGATCTCGGGCACGCCGGCCTCGCGGTTCTCGACGCGCGTGATCAGCCGGGCGAGCGCCCGGCGGTCGCCACCGAGCATCCGCTCGACGAGCGCGTGGAGCCGGCCGTCGACGCCGCCCTCGGCCTCGGAGGTCACGCGATCACGCCATCGCGCCGAAAGCCGGAGATCGCGGCCGCGTCGTAGCCGAGACCGCGGAGGACCTCGTCCGTGTGCTGGCCCAGCTCGGGAGGCGGCGTCTCCACCCGCCCGGGCGTGGCGGACATCTGCACCGGGAAGGCGACCTGCGGCACGCTGCCAAGCTTCGGGTGCTCGACCGCGGTGAAGAGCCCCCGCTGACGGAGCTGCGGGTCCTGGACGACCTCGTCCAGGGCCAGCACGGGGCCTGCGCACACGTCGGCCCGGTGCAAGAGCTCGGTCCACTCGGCGCGGCTCCGCGTGCGGAAGAGCTCGCGCAGCGTCGCCTCCACCTCGTCGCGTGCCGCCCCCTCGGCGTGCTGGAGCGGCCCCAGGTCCTCTCGCCCCACCAGGCGACAGAAGTTGGCCCAGAACTGGGGCTCCAGCGCGCCCAGCGTCACGTGGCCGCCGTCCGCGGTCTCGTACACGCCGTAGCACGGCCAACCGCCGTTCAGCCGCTCGCGTGCGCGCTCGGGCACGCGGCCCGTCGCGAAGAACGCGGCGAGATGGGGGATCAGCCAGGACACCACGCCGTCGGTCATCGACACGTCGACGAACTGCCCGGCCCCCGATTCGCGCCGGTGGTGGAGCGCCGCGGCGATCGCGAAGGCCGCCATCAGGGCGCCCCCGCCCAAGTCGGCGACCTGGACGCCGGGCGTGAGCGGCGGCCCCTCCCGCGGGCCCGTCACCGACAGGGCCCCCGCGTAGCCCATGTAGTTGACGTCGTGGCCGACCAGGCTCCGGTAGGGACCGTCCTGGCCGTAGCCGGAGATCGCGCAGTAGACGAGGCGGGGGGTCTCGCGCCGGAGCGTCTCCCAGCCGAGTCCGAGCCGGTCCATGACGCCCGGCCGGAAGCTCTCCAGCAAAACGTCGGCGGTCGACGCCAGCCGGCGGAAGATCGCCTTCCCCGCCTCCGTCTTGAGGTCGATCGAGACGCTCTTCTTGTTGCGGTTGAGGAGCAGGAAGTACGCGCCGATCTCGGACGCACCCCAGAAGGGTCGAGTGTGACGCGCGTAGTCGCCTCGGCCCGGCTCCTCGACTTTGATCACCTCGGCGCCCAGGTCGGCGAACAGGAGCGAGCAGTAGGGTCCAGGCAGAAGGCGAGAAAGATCGAGCATCCGGACACCCGCAAACGCTCCCGCCATGGGGCCGATTATACGGGGTCGGGCTCAGGCTTCGGGGGCGATGGCCGGCACGTCTCCCGGAATCGCCGGAAGCTCGCACTCTCGCTCCGGCGCGGAGGTCGACCCCCGCGCCGGAACGAGCGGACTCTCTACTGCTGCTGGGGCTGGCGGAACGGCTGGTGGCAGGTACCGCAGGCCTGGCGCCCGAAGTCCTTCATGAGCGCCTCGACCTTCGCCTGGTCCTTCGCCCGGGCCGCGTCACGGACCTCGATGGCCTTCACTTCCAGGTTCTTGGCGGCAGCCTCGAACTCCGCCCACTTCTGCCAGATCTCGGGCTTCGCCTTGGACTTGTCGGTGAGCGAGCCCTTGGGGAAGAGCATCGGGACGTGCTGGGCGTTGACGGCGATCGTCTCTGCGTTGACCGCCATCGCCTCGATCTGCCCGGCCTTGACCTTGTCGTTCAGGTCCTTGGCGCTCGCGCCGTTCAGCTTCATGAGGCGCTGGCGGTCGGCGACCACATCGCCCGACCCGGCCTTCATCTGGGCCTGGCTCATCGCGCATCCGAGGAGGAAAGCGGCGAGACTACCGGCGACGACGCTGGCACGGACGGCGAAGCGGTTCATTCGGCCTCCTTGGGCAGGCGGGGTCGGGGTCCCGCCCGGTGTGGGGTGGACAGGATCACGGCTTGGTCACCTTGTTCCGCACGGCAGGCACGGTCTTCAGGTACCGGGCGATGGCGAGCCGGTCCTCCTTGGTCAGGGTCTTGTAGCCCCCGCTGGTGCCCTCGATCACCTCGGCCATCAACCCGCCGGCGACGTCGCCGTCGGGCTTGTTTCCGCTGCCGAGGTACTCCGCAATCTCTTCCTCCGACCACGTGAGCCCGCTGTCCTTGTCCGGGGTGATGTTCGGGACCGGGTCGCCGTCGGGGCCCTTCGGGCTCCCGCCCAGGAAGCGCGTGTTGTCGCTAGCCTGCGTGATGCCCCGGGGGGTGTGGCACTCCCCGCAGTGCCCCACCGCGCGCACGAGGTACTCGCCCCGCGCGAGCCCCGATGTCGGGGCGGCCGCCGGCGGCTGCTCGCGCGGCGCGAAGGCGGCGAGCCAGGCCGGCAGGAACACGCTCTCGAACATCGGGATCACCTTCTTCGGCTGGTTCGCCCGATTGACCGGCGGCACGCTGCGCAGGTAGGCCACGAGGGCGCGCAGGTCCTCCTGGGCCATCCCGTTGAACACGGGGTAGGGATGCACGGGGACGAGCCGCTCGCCGTTCGGACGACGCCCGAGACGGATCGCCGCGATGATCTGCTCGTCGGTCCAGTCTCCGATCCCCGTCTGGCGGTCCGGGGTGATGTTCGTCGAGTAGACCGTGCCGAACGCCCCCTCGTACTTCCGTCCGCCGCTGTTCAGCGGCTTGTCCTTCTCGGTGTGGCACCCGCAGCCGCCGGTCGCAGCGAACACGTATTTCCCGCGCGGGATGAGGTCGGATCCCGACGCGCTCGACCCCTGCGCGCCGGTTGACGTCGCGGTGGACAGCAGAAGCGCCGCCCCGAGCCACGTCGACGCGAGCCTCCCCCGACGGCACGTGAGCATGCTGATGGCCTTAACTCCTAGAACGCATCAAACGGTAGGAGGGTTCCGGTGGCCCGGGCGGAGCGGCTCGGTGGCGTCCGCCCACGGACCCTCGTCGAGGCGCGCCTCGAGCAGCAGGGCGTCCTCGCCCGTGTCGACGTAGTACCCGCGCCGGCGCCCCACCTCCTTGAAGCCGAGGCCCTCGTACAGGCGGCGCGCTTCCGCATTCCCGGGGCGGACCTCGAGAAACGCGCGCCGGGCTCCGCGCGACCGATGGTGCGCCAGGAGGGTACCGAGAAGCCGTCGCCCCACACCCTCCCCCCGCCGGGCGGGATGCACGGCGAGATTGGTCACGTGCACCTCGTCAGCCACCGCCCACAGGCAGAGATAGCCGAGAACGGGCACCGCCGCCGCCTCGTCTCGACTGCGCTCACCGCGTGCGACCCAGAGGCCGGCGACGCGGTTCCGCTCCAGCTCGTGCAGGAACGCCCGACGTGACCACGGGGTTCGAAACGACTGGCGCTCGATCTCCAGCACCGCCTCGAGGTCGGCGGCCCGCATCGGCTCAACTCGGATGTCCGGCATGCTGCTGTCGCTCGCGCGCGAGCTCCGCCTCGGAAGGACGCAGGTAGAGGGGCACGAGGTCGGCCGCGGCGGTCGCGTCTCCCCGGGCCAGCGCCCAGCCTCCGAGCTCCCCGACCGTGACGGCAGAGGGGAGGCGAAGCGCGGCCGGCGCCAACCGGGCGCGGCCCCCGAGGACGTCGGTGAGAACGGGTGCGAAGGGTGCGACGCCATCTCCCAGGAAGACAATGGGTCCTTCCATGCTTGCCCGGAGCTCCTCCGCGAGGGTCGCCGGCGCGACCGCACGGGCGGGCTCCAAGACCTCGAGCCGCCCCTCGCCCGTGCGGTACACGGCCGCGTAGACCTCGTTCTTCCGGGCATCCAGCATCGGGCAGACGGGGTAGGCGCAGAACGGCAACGACCAGGCCAGCCCGTCGAGGGTCGGCACGCCTACTACCGGCCGGCCGGTGGCGAAGGCCAGGCCCTTGACCGTGCTCAGGCCGATCCGGAGCCCGGTGAACGAGCCGGGGCCGACCGCCACCGCGAAGGCCGCCACGTCGGCCAGCTGCCAGCGCGCGGCCCTGAGCACGCCGTCGATCGCGGCCAGGAGTCTTTCCCCGTGGGTGACCGTGATGTTGACCCGTGACTCGGCGACCACGACCCCGGCCTCGAGGAGAGCGAGCGCTCCGGTCCGCGTCGAGGTCTCGACCGCCAGGATCCGCACCAGCCCAGTCTAGCGAGCCCTGGGAACGAGCGTCAAGGAACGGGCCGCAAGGTCACGTCCGGGTTGACATCCAGCGCCCCGAAGCCCACGATAGCCTCACCACGACGGGACCATGCAGCGGCGTCCGAGCGGAGCAGTCCGGTTCTGCAACAACCCCGCGTGCGAGCGCTGTGACCAGCATCTCCGACCGGGCGAGGCCGTCCGGAAGGACGGGCGCGCGATGTGTCCGGCATGCCATGAGGAGCTAGTGACCCAGGAGCCTCGCCCTCATCCCGCGACTCGGGCTCGCCGCATCTCGCCCGGCCGACGCCTGCCGCGCTGAGCGTCCTCGCCATGCCCCTGCGACCCCGCCCGTCGACCTCGGCCGATCTCGATTCTCAGCTGGACCCGGGTGTACGCGAGAAGATCCACCTCGAGATCCTCCGGCGAACCGGCGCCTACCGAACGGGGGACCACTTCCTCCTCCCGTCCGGACATCACGCGCCGGAGTTCATCGACAAGGCGCTGGTCACCACGGAGCCCTCCTTCACCGAGGGCCTCGGCGACGTCATCGCGAAGCACTTCGCCCCCTGGCCGGCCGACGTGATCCTGTCCACGGGCCCCGGCGCCCTGATCCTCGCGCACTGCGTCGCCCGCGCCTTGCCGTCGCGCCCGATCCTCGTCTACGCGACCAAGGGCGTGACCGAACAAGGTCGGCAGGTGCGGCTCCCCGACGAGTTCACGCGATTCGTCCGGAAGGGCAGCAAGGTGCTCATCGTGGAGGACCTGATCACCACCGGCGAGACGATCCGGCTTCTCATGCGAATGGTCAGCGAGGGCGGCGGGACGGTGGTCGGCATCGGGTGCCTCTGGCAGCGGGCGACGAAGATCGACCTCGGGAAGGAAGTCTTCAGCCTGGTGAAGCGGGACTTCCCGACGTACGCACCAGGCGCCTGCCCGCTCTGCACGCGAGGCGTTCCCCTCAACGTCGAGTTCGCGCGCGCCGAGCCTCCGGTCGAGGACCCGCTCAAGTCGCCTCGCCCGCGGCGGCGCTCGACCTAGAGCCGGGCCGCCCGGCTCGACGCCCGCCACTCCATGGCGGGCCCGGTCAGGAGGCCAGGCGCTCCGATGAGCCGGCTGGCCGCGGCACCGACTGGACCAGCGCCGCTTCCACGGCGGTCTCGAAGGCCGCCCGGAGTCGCTCGACCCGCCGCGTGAACGTGAGACCGATGCGCGCGAACGCCTGGAACATCGCCTCGCGCCCGCCGTCGATCGAGAGATGCACGACCCGCGGCAGCTTGTCGAGGTCCGCCTGGACCCGCTCGTGGAGCTGTTGCACGACCTGGTGCAGGTCTTCGCGCCCCTTCCGCACCGACCCGAAGATCGGCAGCACGAAGAGATCGGCGCGGCCCTTCAGGCGGGAGAGCGCCGCGGTCGCCACCGGGATGACCTCGACCCCCAGCTCGTCCAGGTACCGGCGGAGGCACTCCCCCACCCGCTCGGTGAGAAAGGCCTCCGGCACCGCGACCGCCCGGCGCAGGCCGGGCCGGAACCAGCCGAGCCAGTGGCTCAGCCGCGGACCGTCGGCCTTCGCCTCGCGGCGGACGCTCGCCAGATAGTCGATCCCGAACTCGCCCTCCCACCACCGCTCGAGGGACGGGTCGGCGAACGGGGACCGGGGGGAAACGGTCTCGGGGTCGCCGTGCACCTCCGTCACGTACTCGTGGAAGTGCTTGTGGCCGATCATGTACGCGATCGCACCCACGAGCCGCTCGACGGACCACCGGTCGCCCATGGCCGCCCGGATCGTCCGGATGAACGTCCGGCGGCGGACGTGATGCGTCGTGAGGAGGAAGTACCGCGCGGCCTTGAGCGCGATCCGAATCTGGGCCCAGTCGAACCGGCCGGCCGCCCGCGAGTCGCGCTCCGGCCGCTCCTGGAACGGCTGGTACGCCCGCACGAGCCGCGCCGCGTAGTTGTCGTAGCGGTAGAGCGACCGGATCAGCCAGTTGTAGCCTCGCTGGACCTCTTCCACCGTCATGAGCTTGGGGAGGAAGTTCAGGTCGGCGGCCCCGTGGCCCATCATCGTCGACGAGTCGTACGGAAGGAGGCGTCCTTCCTTCTGCAACCGCGCGTGCAGAGGCGTCTTCTCGATCGCGGTCAGGACCCCGCACGTCGTGAAGGGGATCCCCGCCTCCATCAGGAAGTCGAACTGCTCCTCGAAGATCCGGTGGTCGTCATGGTCGAACCCGACGATCATCCCGGCGACGATCATGAGGTTGTTCGACTGGATGAGCCGGATGGCGTCGAGCAGCGGCCGGTGGGCGTTCTGGCGCTTCTTCGTCTCCATCAGGCTGTCGATCCGCGGGGATTCGATCCCGAGGAAGATGCCGGTGAAGTTCGCCTCGCGCAGGAGCTCGAGGAGCCGCGGTCGCTCGGCGACCGTGATCGTCATCTCGGCCGAGAACTGGACCGGGTACCCATTCTTGCGCCCGAAGTCGCCGAGCGCCTCGAGCAGCTGCTCCGCGTACTTCTGGTTCCCGACCAGGTTCGCGTCGGAGAAGCTGATGTACTTGCCGCCGAGCGCGGCGACGGCCTCGATCTCCTTGAGGACCTGGGGGATGTCCTTCAGTCGGGGTATCCGCCCGTCGGTGATGATGATGTCGCAGAACTCGCACGCGAACGGGCAGCCCCGGGTGGTCTGGACGAAATAGTAGAGATAGTCACCCTTCTTGATGAGATCGAAGCGGGGAATCGGGGACTGCCGCATGTCGATGTTGCCGACCTGTTTGTAGACGGGCTTGGGGGTGCCGGCCACCAGGTCCCGGCAGAACTCCGGCCAGGTGTTCTCGGTCTCCCCGTCGAACACGACGTCGAACGTCCCGTCGGTGAAGCGCTCGGGGCACAGCGTCGGGTACGGCCCGCCCACCACGACCATCTTCCCGCGCCGCCGGAACTCCCGGGCCAGCTCGTGCGCCCGGTGGTACTGGACGTTCCAGCATCCGATCGCCACCACATCGGCGTCGGTGTCGAGCGTGATCGGCTCCACGTTCTCGTCCTGCAGCTCCACCGGGAACTCACGCGGGGTCATGCCGGCCACGGTGGCCAGGCCGAGCGGCGACTGGCCGCACTTCACTCCGACGATCTCGTGGATTCCTTGGAAGCCCCACAGCGACCGCGGAAACCGCGGATTGACGAACAGAATCTTCGGGGTCTTGCCGGCGAAGGAGATCATGCACGGGCCTCCGTGGGACGTCGCGTGGAGCAAGGCCGGGCTACGGCCCGGAATCGACCAACCGTAGCACCCGGTCTCGCACCATGTCAACGTCGCGAGCTCCGGAGCGCGCCGCAGCATTTCGCCGTCCGTTCTCGTCCAAGACATGGCGAGCCCGGATCTCCGCGCGGCCTGCAGGCACAACCCATAGGGGGCGGCAAGGTCCCTGGACGCCGCCGGTTGCATTTTCCCCTTGACAGCGTCCGGCCGCTCCCCCTAGCATCCGGCCAAGGACGCGCCGCCGGCGCGCGGCGCGCCGGGACGAAAGGAGGTGACGTGGATGGCGAAGAAGAAGGCGACGAAGAAGAAGAAGTAGGCGCGGTACGTGATCACCTCGGAGGCCCCGCGGACGCACGGCGGGGCCTCCGCGCTTCGAGCGGCGCCCCCTTCCCGACACGGCCCCGGCTCCCGACCGGCCCTCTGGTAGCGTAGGCGCGTGGCGCCGACCGGGCCGCCCATCAGCGAGCGCAAAGCCTACGGTCTCCTCTTCCTCGTCAGCCTGATCTGGGCCGGCAACTTCCTCGCCGCGAAGGTGGCGCTCGAAGTCGTGGGGCCGCTGACCTTGAGCGCTCTCCGCGCCGGGCTCGCGACCGGCGTCTTGCTCTGGTACGTCCGCTTCACGCACCAGACCTGGCCAAGCGTGAACGCCGGTGACCTCCGCATCTTCGTGATCCTGGCGCTCTCCGGGCTGGTGACGAACACGACCCTCTGGTACTACGGCATGCACCGCACCCTGGCCATCAACGCCGCCATCCTGGGCGCGATGGGCCCCGTCTTCGTGGCGCTGCTCTCGGCGACGTGGCTCAAGGAGCGGCTCTCCCGGCTCAACCTCCTGGGAATCCTGGTGTCCTCGGCGGGCGTGGTGCTCACGGTGACCCGGGGGTCGGTCCGGGCGCTCCTCGACCTCGACCTCCATCCGGGTGACTTCTACATCCTCGCCGGCCAAGGCATCTGGGCGTTCTACTCCGTGTACGCCCGCCAGGTCTCCCGCCAGTTCTCGCCCGCCGTGATCACCGCGGGCACCTACATCGTCTCCGCCACGCTCCTGGTGCCGCTGTCACTGATCGAGCGCCCCTGGACGACTCTGCCCCGCGTCACGGCGGGCACCGTGCTGGCGATTCTCTACGCGGCGAGCCTCGTCACCGTGTCACACGTCTGGTTCTACCGGGGCCTCCAGGTGGTGTCCGCCGCCGTCGCGTCCCTGACGGTCAATCTCCTGCCGTTCGAGGTGCTGCTGGTGTCGTGGCTCCTCCTCGGTGAGCCCGTCACCTGGGCTCACGTCCTCGGCGCGATGGTCGTGATCGCCGGCGTCCTGCTGGCGACCCGGCCAAGCGAGCCGCCTGCGCTTCGCGAGCAGGGCGTCGCGCCTCGGCGCTAGGCGCGGGGCGCGCGCCGACGGATCAGACCGGCGAGGGTCCGCTCGAGCCGCGCGCGGCCCGCAAGCCGGCGCACATATGGCCCCTCGCCCCGGTCGCCCTTCGCCCGGATGAGATCGACGAGGCGTCGACGCTCCGACGCGGGCCACCGCTCGAGATCCGGGACGAGCGCCAGCACGAGTGCCCAGGTCTCGAACGCCTGGCGTGCGGCCTCGGGCCAGCTGCCCGGTCGAGCCACGCCCAGGATCGCGGCCACCCGCCGCACGGCGTCCCTCATGGCCGCCTTCCGGTCGCCTCGACGAGCGAGCTCGCGGGTCACGAGCGCCGCGAGCTCGCGGGCGCGCACCCGCCGCTCCGGCTCCGGGCTGCCGCCGGGAAGCGTCAGATATCCCTCGCCGCGCGCCAGCCGTCGCAGCACGGGAAGCGGTGACCGATAACTGCGGTCGGCCGCGATCTTGGCGAGCTCGCCCTCCAGGACCGCGAGGACCCCGGGATCGCGCGGCCGGAACCCGAGTCGATGGTAGAAGTAGAAGGCACCGGACCGGAGCGCCTCCGGGTTGTCCGCCCCCAGCTGGTAGGGATCCACCACGACGGTGCGCATCGCGAAGACGTGGCGGTAGGCCCGGAGCACCTGGCCGAGGACGAAGGCCGACTCCCCCTGGCGGAACGACTCGAAGACGTTGAAGCCGAACTCCAGCGTTTCGAACAGGCACCAGCCGCCACCGTATGCCACGGGGACGCCGTTCCGGAGGACGAGGAACGCGTAATATCCCTCGAACGGGAGGCGCGCGCTCGGGGCCAGGCCGATCAGCGCGCCTCGCAGGCCGCGTCCGAGGTCTCCCACGATCACGTCGTCCGGATTCGGATACGAGAAGGCGTTGAGCTCGCGCGAGCGCGTCGCCATGGCCGCCCGCGCGGTCTCGACGATCTCCCGGGCAAGGGCCGGCGGCGCGCGGCGCCAGGTCCGGAGCGGCCGCGTCGCCTCCCTCACGAGATCGATGCCGGAGCGCCGAAGGGGCGCGCGCTGGAACGTGACGCGCCCCACCCGGCTCTTCGCGAACGTGCGCGAGATCCTATCGGCCAGGCGCGCCCGGATCGGGAGCCCGAGGCTCTCGTAGAGCCAGTCGCGGAGCTCCGGCTCGAGGGGCGCCCGATCGAAGGCCTCGATCAGGACCTCGAGGTCCGTCAGGCGGCGGCCGGCGCGGGCCGTCGCGAGCCACTGGCGGACGGTGACGCCACCCTCGCTGAACGCATCCCGCTCGGCCGGCGTGACCAGCAGGTCCAGCGCCTCGGCGATCCGCTCCTCGTCGGCGACGCCGGCCCAGGCAACGTCGGCCCGCTCCCGCAGGCAGGCGGCGAGCCAGCGGCTCATCGGCAGGCCGAACGGATACTCGATCGTCGAGCCGGCGATGCCGGAATCGTGCAGCCGGCGGAGCGACCGCGGCGCGAGGGCCTCGAGGCGATCGGGAAACTCCCGGAGACGCGCATCGACGCGGGCGAGGATGTCGCGATCGTCGGGATAGGCCTGCAGGAAGCAGAGGGACTCGTGGAGCCGGCGCAGCGCGCCGGGACGCAAGGCCCGGACCGCGGCGAGGGCCGCCAGCAGCGCGCGCTTCCGGGCCCGGCCCTCCGGAGCGAAGCTGGGGGCGATCTCGGCCAGCTCGGCCACGAGGCGGGCGCCGCGCGTCGCGTCCGGCGTCGCGCGCCGTCCGCCGGCGCGCGCTACTGTCCGCGCTCGGGTCGTCAGCGCGCGCGGCCTACGCGCGGGCCTTCCGGCGCTTGGACTTCTCCGGCTCCTTCGGCTCCTTCTTGATGAGCCCCTTGACCTCGTCCATGAACTGCGTCACGTCGTTGAACTGCCGGTAGACCGACGCGAAGCGGACGTAGGCCACCTGGTCGAGCCGCTGGAGGCGCGCCATCACGAGCTCGCCGAGCTCTCGGCTCGACACCTCCTTCTCGGCGCGCTCGTGGAGCTTCCCCTCGATGTCGCTCACGACGTCGTCGACCGCCTGGACGCCGACCGACCGCTTCTCGCACGCCTTGAGGACCGAGTTGCGGAGCTTCGCCCGGTCGAAGGGCTCTCGCCGACCGTCCCGCTTCACGACCATCGGCAGGATGTCCTCGATGTACTCGTAGGTCGTGTAGCGCCGGTTGCACTTGAGACACTCGCGCCGCCGCCGGATGAACTCTCCGTCCCGGCCCACCCGGGAGTCGACGACGCGGTCCTCGGTGTGCCCGCAGAAGGGACACTTCACGCCAGCCGCTCCGCGTAGAGGGGGAAGCGCCCGGCGAGGGACGCGACGTCGGCCCGCACCGACGCCTCGGCCTTCGCGTCCCCGCGCGCCTTGATCACGCGGTCGATGAATCCGGCGATGGCCTCCATCTCGGGCTCTCGCATGCCCCGCGTGGTGACCGCCGGCGTCCCCACGCGGATTCCGCTGGTGACCATGGGGCTCCGCGTCTCGAACGGGATCGTGTTCTTGTTGACGGTGATCCAGGCCCGGTCGAGCGCCTCCTGGACCTCCTTGCCGGTGAGCCCGGTCGCGGCGAGGTCGACGAGCATGAGATGGGTATCCGTGCCCCCCGTCACCAGCCGGTAGCCATGCCCGAGGAGCGCCGCCGCCAGCGCCTTCGCGTTGGCGACGATCTGACGCTGGTACGCCCGCCAGTCGGGCGTCAGCGCCTCGCGGAACGCGACGGCCTTGGCGGCGATCACGTGCATGAGCGGCCCGCCCTGCATGCCCGGCATCACCACCTTGTCCAGCGCCTGGGCGTGCGCGGCGCGGCACATGACCATCCCGCCACGGGGGCCCCGCAGCGTCTTGTGCGTCGTGCTGGTCACGAAGTCCGCGTGCGGGATCGGCGTCGGATGGAGCCCGGCGGCCACGAGCCCGGCCGGGTGCGCGATGTCCGCCATCAGGAGACACCCGGATTCGTCGGCGATGGTGCGGAACGCCGCGAAGTCGATGGCCCGCGGAAAGGCCGAGCCGCCCGCCACCAGGAGCTTCGGGCGATGCTCGCGGCAGAGCGCGCGCACTTGCTCGAGATCGATCCGCTCGTCCTCGCGCCGCACGCCGTAGTGCACCACCCGGTAGAGCTTGCCGGAGAAGTTCACGGGGCTGCCCATGGTCAGGTGGCCGCCGTGGGAGAGGTTCGGCGCGACGATCGTGTCGCCGGGCGTCAAGACGGTGAAGTAGACGGCCATGTTCGCCTGCGATCCCGAGTGCGGCTGGACGTTGACGTGCTCGGCGCCGAAGAGCTCCTTCGCTCGCTGGACGGCCAGCTCTTCCACGGTGTCCACGTGCTCGCACCCGCCGTAGTACCGGCGTCCGGGATAGCCCTCGGCGTACTTGTTCGTCATGACGGAGCCGACCGCCTCGAGGACCGCTTCGGAGACGAAGTTCTCGGAGGCGATCAGCTCCAGGTTGCGGGACTGGCGCTCCGTCTCGAGGCGGATGGCCTTGGCGACGTCGGGATCGACCTGCTCGAGCCACCGCATGGCGTTCCTCTCCTGTGGGCTGGCCGTTGACCGCCCCCACCCTACTGGGGCGCATTGGGTGGTGTCAAGGCGCGACGGTCCCACGAGGGAGAGGGGTGCGCGGACGTCCGCGCGCCCCCCGGGCCGGCCGCGACCGCTATAATGAGGACCGTGCCGCGCCTGGTCCGCGTCGCCCGCGCAGAGGAGATCCCGGTCGGCCGAGGGAAGACCGTCGAGATCGAGGGCCTCTTCCTCGCCGTGTTCAACGCCGGGAACGGTCGGTATCACGCGGTGTCGGGCTCCTGCCCCCACGAGGGGGGGCCGCTCGGCGACGGCGTGCTGCTCGGCGACCGCGTCATGTGCCCGTGGCACGGCTTCGACTTCGACGTCGGCACCGGCAGCTGCTCGGCTTCGCCCGACCTCGCGGTCGACGTCTACCCGGTGCGAGTGGCCGGCGCCGACCTCGTCGTCGAGCTCGCCTAGGCGATCCCGGTGCCGCGTCGCCTCCTGCCGTTCGGTCTCGCGCTGGCGGTGCTCGCCGCCGTCGCCTACGGCGGCTGGGCGTGGGTCGACGCCCGGCACCGGGTCTCGACGGACGACGCCCACGTCGAGGGAACCATCGTGATCATCAGCGCTCGCGTCCCGGGCCCGGTCGCCCGCGTCCACGTGCGCGACAACGAGGACGTCCGGTCCGGCCAGCTGCTGGTCGAGATCGACCCGCGCGACCACCAGATCCGCGTCGACCAGGCGCGCGCGGCGCTCGGCATGGCGACCGCCGAGGCGCGGGGCGCGCGCTCCGAGATTCCCCTCGCCCGCGAGAGCACGGAGAGCCGCCTGCAGCAGGCCCGGGCGGCGGTTGCCGCCGCGCGGGCGGCGGTCGACGTCAGCCGCGCCGAAGCCGACGAGGCGCGGGCCCGCGCCGAGAGTCGCCGCGCCGCCGTCGCCGCCGCCCAGGCGGACGTGGCGCTGGCCGAGTCCGTCGCCGAGCGCACACGGCTCGACCTCGAGCGGGCGAGCCGGCTCGCGACCCAGGGCCTCATCGCCGCTCAGGAGCACGACGCCGCCCGCACCGGCGCGCGGTCGTCGCTCGCCACGCTCGACGCGACGCGGCGCCGCCTCGGTCAGGCCGAGCGCGACGCCGACGCCGCCGACGTCGAGACCCGGCGGCGCGCGTTCTCCGTCCAGCAGGCGGAGCGTCGCGTCGAGGAAGCCGAGGCCCTCATGGCCGACGCCTCCTCGCAGCAGGCCCAGGTCCCCGTCAAGGAAGCCGCCGCCGGCCGAGCCGGCGCGAGCGTGGAGCAGGCGCAGGCCGAGCTGGCCGCGGCCGAGCTCCAGCTGGCGAAGACGCGCATCGTCGCCCCGCTCGGCGGGACCATCGCGAAGAAGACGGTCGAGCCCGGCCAGATGGTCCAGGTCGGCCAGCCGCTGCTCGCCATCGTCCCCCTCGAAAGCGTCTGGGTCGTCGCCAACTTCAAGGAGACCCAGGTCGGGCGCGTCCGCCCCGGCCAGGCCGCCACCATCCTGGTGGACACGTTCCCCGACCGCGTCTTCCGCGGCCGCGTCGACTCCATCAGCGCCGGAACGGGGGCTCGCTTCAGCCTGCTGCCGCCGGAGAACGCGTCCGGCAACTGGGTCAAGGTGGTGCAACGGGTGCCCGTCAAGATCGTGCTGGACGAGTACCGCGCGAACCCGCATCTCCTCCGGGCCGGCATGTCGGCCACGGTCACCATCGACGTCCGCTAGCCCGCCGCTCCGAGGGGGCGCGCCCCGATGACCGCCGAAAGCGCCAGTCGACGCTGGCTCGTCACCATCGCCGTCATGCTGGTGGCGTCGATGCAGGTGCTCGACACCAGCGTGACGAACGTCGCGCTGCCCCACATGCAGGGCTCGCTCTCCGCCTCCCTGGACGAGATCACGTGGGTGCTCACCTCGTTTCTCGCGGCGAACGGGGTGATCCTGCCCGCGACGGGCTGGCTCGTCGCCCGGCTCGGCCGCCGGCGCTTCTTCCTGCTCTCGACGATCGTGTTCATGGCGAGCTCGCTCCTGTCCGGAGCGGCCACCAGCCTGGAGTTTCTCGTGGGGGCGCGGCTGCTCCAGGGCCTCGGCGGAGGCCCGCTGATCCCGCTTTCGCAGGCCATCCTCATGGAGATCTTTCCCCCGCACAAGCGCGGCATGGCCATGGCCATCTGGGGACTCGGGGTGATGGTGTCGCCCATCATCGGGCCGACGCTCGGCGGCTGGCTCACGGACAACTACTCCTGGCGGTGGATCTTCTACCTGAACCTGCCCTTCGGCGCCGTCGCGCTGGCGCTCGGCGCCGCCTTCCTCGAAGACTCGCCGGAGGCGACCAGCCGACGGACCTCGAGCACACTGGACGGCGTCGGCCTCGGCCTTCTCGTGACGGGCATCGGCTCGCTCCAGATCGCCCTCGACCAGGGGCAGCGCCTCGACTGGTTCGACTCGGGCGTGATCACGTCGCTCGTCGTCTTGGCCATCGTCGCCCTGGGCGCGTTCGTGTGGTGGGAGCTGACGGTGGGCCACCCCATCGTCGACCTGAGAGTGCTCGCGAACCGGACGTTCGCCCTCGGCACGCTCCTGATGACGCTCGTCGGCTTCGGGCTTTACGGGAGCTTCGTCCTGCTCACGTTCTACGCGGAGCACCTCCTGCGGTACAGCGCCCTCACCGCCGGCTGGGTGCTGGCGCCCGGCGGCGTCGGGTCGTTGATCTCGCTCGCGATCGGCGGCCGCCTCGTCGACCGCATCGATCCCCGCTGGCTGGTGTCGACCGGCATGGCGATCATCGCCTATTCGCTCTTCCTGATGGGCTCGCTGTCGCTCGGCGCCGACTTCTGGGCGGTGATGTGGCCGCGCTTCGTCCAGGGGTTCGGGATGGGGCTCGTGTTCGTGCCGCTGACCACGATGTCACTCGCCGCCGTGTCGGTGCCGGACCTGCCGACGGCGAGCGGGCTCTTCAACCTCGTGCGGAACATCGGGGGCAGCGTGGGCGTGGCCGTGACCACCGCCTGGCTCTCCCGCCAGACCCACGTGCACCTCGAGACGCTCATCGGCCACGTCACGCCGTGGAGCGCGGCCGCGGCCGAGCGCCTGGCCCGCCTGCAGGACATCTATCTGGCCGGCGGCGTGGACGCCGACACCGCCCGTCAGCAGGCGCTCGGCCATCTCTACCAGGAGGTGCGGCGTCAGGCCGAGATGAAGGCGTTCGCCGAAGACTTCGTGCAGCTGGGGATGCTGTTCGTGGCCCTGGTCCCCTTGGTCTGGGCCATGCGGCGCCCGGCCGACGTCCCTCGCCCACAGCCGGTCGAGGTCGGCTGACGGACGCGATCCTCCGGCTCAGGGCCCCGCCCGGCGCGCGACGATGACCCAGGACCGGTCGCCGGCGCGGGCGCAGTCGAGAACGGTGTGCCCGGCGGCGGCGAGGCTCCGCGGCACGTCCCGGGCCGAGGCGTCGTTGTCGACGAGCACGCGCAGCACGGTACCCGCCGGGAGCGTCTCCAGCGCGAGGCGGGCCTTCAGAAACGTGTACGGGCACACCTCCCCGTGGAGATCCAGCTCCACGGGACCGCCGGCATCGGCGCCGGCGCCCGTCACTTCGCGACCGGGAGTGCGGGCGTCGTCGACCATTCCATCCACGAGCCGTCGTAGTTGCGGATGCGGGATCGCGCTGCTGCGGCGAGCGACGTGATCGCCATTCTATCACCCGGGGAGCCGCCGACCGGTCGCGGCGCTGGCCACGCGACCTCGGCCGACGTAAGATAGGCGGGTTCGCGACCACGCCCGAACGGGCGAGAAGGAGATACCGCGTGAGCACCCAGCACTGGCGACGAGGCCTCGACCGCCCGATTCTCATGATCCCCGGCCCGACCGAGGTCCCCTGGCGGGTGATCCGGGCGATGGCGCAGCCGGCAATGATCCAGTACGAGCCGCCGTTCGACGAGGAGATCCTCGAGCCGGCGTGCCTGGACCTCCGCCAAGTCTTCCAGACCTCGGGTGAGGTGATCGCGCTGCCGGGCTCGGGACGCACTGGACTCGAGGCCGGCGCCGTCTCCCTGGTCGAGTCGGGCGATCGTGTCGTCGTGGTGGTGGCGGGCGTCTTCGGCGCCCTGATGAAGGAGGTCATGGAGCGCGCCGGCGCGGCGGTGACCGCCTTCGAGGTCGAGCTCGGTCGGCCGATCGACCTGGAAGGACTCGAGCGAACGGTCGCCAAGGTGCGGCCGAAGATCGTGACCCTCGTGCACAACGAGACCTCGACCGGGGTCACCTACCCGGCGGCGGCGGTGGGAGAGATCACGCGGCGCCACGGCGCCCTGTTCCTCCTCGACACGGTGTCCTCCCTCGCCGGGCTCGACGTCCAGACGGATGCCTGGGGGGTCGACATCAACATGACCGGATCCCAGAAGTGCCTCGCCATGCCGCTCGGCTTGGCCGTCGTCTCGGTGTCGCCGCGGGCGTTCGAGGCCATGGAGCGGCGGAGCCGTCCGTCGGTCAGCTTCGCGAACGACCTGATCCGATGGAAGCGTCAGTGGGTCCCCGCCTCGCGCGGCGGCGGCGTGCCCGAGGGAGGCCGCCGGAACCAGCCGGTGTCGATCCCGACGCACCTCGCGCAGGCGCTGCGCGAGGCGGTGCTCCTGATCCTGGAAGAGGGCGTACCGAACCGGGTGCGACGGCATCGCATCGCGGGCAAGGCCTTCCGGGCGGGGCTCGCCGCGCTCAAGGTGGATCTCTTCGGTGATCCGTCGATCGCCTCCGACACCGTCTCGTGCTTCCGCGTGCCCGGCGGGCTCGGCGCCACCCAGGTGGTCCGGCGCATGCGCGACGCCTACGGCATCCTCATCTCCACCGGCATCGAGAAGATGCGGGAGCAGGTGCTCCGCGTCGGGACGATGGGGATGACGGCCAGCCCGCTCTACGTCCTGCCCACGCTGTCCGCGCTCGGCATGGCGCTCCGCGACCTCGGATATCGCGCGGAGACCGGCGAAGCGCTCGGCGCGGCCCAGGCCGTCTTCGACGCCGAGACACCGTGACGGGGGCCTGACGGCGCGACGAGCGCCGTCGCCGTCACCGGGCCGGCGAAGCGCTCGGCGCGCGCTACGGGAATCGGGGCAGCTGGCCCGCCTGCAGGTCGACCAGCCGCGCGGCGAGGAAGGCCGAGCGGTTGGCGCCGGGATTCACGCCGGACGCGTAGACGGTGCGGATCGCCTCGAGGTCGAGCGCGGTCAAGCTCGAAGCGCCCGACCCCGGCGGCGCCCCGAATCCGGAGCTCATCAGCGACAGCTCGGCGCCGCCGATTTGATCGGCCCCGATGTGACACAGTCCGAGCACGCCATGACCGACCACGTCGTGAACATACGCCGACACGCTGCGGCCCGGCGACGCCACGATGCGCGCGCTCATCAGGAGCCCTCGCCCCGCGAAGCGGTACTGAACGCACCCGCTGTCGGCCGAGCACCCCGCGGCGCGCGGGGACGGCACCTCCGTCACCGTGACCTCGTTCACGCCGGGCTGCGGATCGGTGTCCGGGACCACCGTGAGGGCGACGATCACCGCGCCGCCGGTGGCGTCGCTCACCGGGCCGATCGCCGCGCCGAGCGCCGACTGAACCGGACCGGGAACGCCACTCGACACCCGCAGGCGGACGCTGCTGCCGCGCGGGTAACCGCTCCAGAACCCCTGGAAGGGACACTCGGGGGCACCATCGCGGGGAATGAGCGCGCCCGAGCCGAGGAAGAGCGCGTCGATGACCTCGGTGGTCTTCAACGTCTCGCGCACCTCGGCCTGACGGCCTTCGGCGAGCCGGCCGGTCTCGGTCGGGGACTGGCCGTTGCCGCACCCCGCAGCGAGCCAGGCGGCCGCGATGGCGGCGCCGAGCCAGCGTGCCGCGAGCCGCGACGGCCCTCTCGCGGCCCGCTCAGGACGCAGTCGTCCCGAGGGTGACATGCCCCGATCATACCCCAGCGGCGCGCGGGCGAGGGGGCGGGCGTCTCGTCCCTCTAGCCTCGATCGAGTGACCGGACGCGTCTCGCGATCCGGGCCAGGAGTCGGCGCTGCTCGAGGAAGACGAGCAGACACTGGCCCGCCACGATGAAGGGGCCGCCGATGATGACGCCGAGGCCCATGCTGAGGAGAGCCCCGCCCAAGAAGCCGATTCGCGTCAGCGCGGGGATGTCCGGCATCGGATAGCTCGCCGCCATCAGGAAGAGGCCGGCGCCTCCGATCAGGACGCCCAGCGTGATCAGGAGATACCCGAAGCCGATCGACAGCTCGGCCCAAAATTTCGTGAAGCGATGCCGCGAACGCGCTTCCGATTCCATCGGGTCAACCTCCTCTACCGGATCCCCACGCTCTCGGGCTAAGATGCCGCCTGGAGGTCCCGCTGAAGCCATGGCCGAAACGAGAACGCTCCTCTACCACCGCCAGGGCTGAAGCTCCTGCGCCAAGACGAGAGAGTTGCTCTCGTCGTGGGGCGTGCCGTTCGACGCCGTCGACATCGAGGCGGAGCCGGCGGCGCGCGAGCGCCTCCGCGAGCTGGGCGTGCCGGCCGTTCCCGCCGTGGTCGCCGTCGGCGGTGTCGTGCACGGCTGGAATCCCGCCGCCCTCGCCGCCCTGCTCGGCGTGCCGTACCAGGGCGCCGCCCGCCTCTCCCCGGCAGCGCTCGCCCGGCGGCTTGACCATGTCCTCGGCGCCGCCGGCCGGCTCATCGCGAACGTCGAGCCGCAGCATCTCACGCTCCGGCACCCCGGGCGCGATCGATCGCTCCACCAGCTCGCGTATCACCTGTTCCGCCTGAGCCTCGCCTTCCGAGACGCCGCGATCGAGCGGCGCCTGCCCGAGACCTGGCTCCAGGAGCTGGCGCCACCCGGCATGGCCGACGGCGTGGCGCTCGCCGGATACGGCGCGGCGGTGCGCGATGCGCTGCGGGAGTGGCTCGAGACTGACGGCGCGACGAGCGGGATCGTGGAGACCTACTACGGCTCCCAGACCGCCCACGAGCTCCTCGAGCGCACCGTGTGGCACGCGACGCAGCACCTTCGCCAGCTCCACGCGCTCCTCGAGGAGGCGGGCGTCCCCCCGCAGGAGCCGCTGGACCGGTCGCTGCTCGCCGGGCTGCCTCTCCCCCGGGCGGTCTGGTAGGCCCGAGGCCCGTCAGGCCCGAAGCGCCCGGGCGAGCATCGCCAGCCCGACGAGCGCCAACAGGATCAACACCGCCTGGTTGAACGTCGCCTGCGGCACTCGGTCCTGGGCGCCGAGCCCGAGACGAAAAGCGCCCAGGCTCACGACGGTCGCGCCGGCCCAGGGCAGCCACACCCGCGCGTCGAGGAGCCCAACGTGCCAGGCCGCCCCCAGCTGGGTCAACTTGAACGTGAGGAAGGTGGCGGAAAGCACCCGGACGAACTCGGCTTTCGGCAACCCGAGCGCATAGTAGTAGGGCGTCACGGCCACCGCGGGGGCGTTGGTCAGCCCGCCGAGCGTGCCGGCAACCAGGCCGACCACCGGGGCCAGCGGTCGCTCCATCTCGGCGGAGATGCGCCACGAGGGACGCGCGAGCGACAAGGCGACGAAGGCGAGCACCGTCCCCCCCAGCATCACGAAGAGCGCGCGGGTCGAGACCACCGCCAGGAACTGTGTCCCGACGACGGTTCCGAGCACGCCCATCACGATCAACGACGCGTGACGCCTGAGCGCGGCGACCAGACCAGGCCGGCGCGCCATCTGGAGGGCGTCCATCAGGATGTTCGGAACGAGGAGCACCGCGACCGCCGTGCGCACGTCGGTCGCCAGGGCCAGCAGCGGGGTGGCGATCAGCGGGTAGCCGAAGCCGACGGCGCCCTTGACGAAGGCCGCCACGGCGACCCCGCACAGTCCCAGGGCCCACACCAGCGCCTCGGCGCTCACCGGGTTCCTAGCGGGCGCGGGGGCCTGGAGCGCTCAGCGCCGGAGCGCCTCCCACAGGAGCTCGGCCGGATGCTTCGGCGTGCGGCCCGTCGTGTGCTCCACCTGCTGACGGCACGAGATGCCCGGCGCGCAGACGGTGACGTCCGCGCCGGCGGCGCGCACCGCCGGGGCCAGGCGGCGCTCGGCGATCCTCATGGAGAGGTCGTAGTGCTCGGCCTCGAAGCCGAAGGAGCCGGCCATCCCGCAGCAACCTGCGTCCACCTCGCGCACCTCGTAGCCCGCGGCCTTGAGGACCGCCACCGTGGGGCCGGTGCCGACCATCGCCTTCTGGTGGCAGTGCCCGTGCAGGAGCGCCGGGCGGCCGTTCCCGGCGAATCGCGGACGGTCGCCGTCGGCCCACTCTCGCTGGAGAAACTCCTCCAGCAGGAAGCTCTGGCGGGCGACCGCCCGCGCATCCTCCGTGCGCACCAGCTCGGGGTACTCGTCGCGAAGCGTGAGCAGGCACGACGGCTCGAGTCCCACGATCGGCCGCCCTCGGCGCGCGACGCCCGCCAGCCGGGCGACGTTGTCGGCCGCCACCGCCCGCGCCTCGCCGAGCATGCCCTTCGAGATCATCGGGCGCCCGCAACACCGCCGATCGGCGAGCACGACGCGGTAATCGAGAGCTTCCAGGAGCCGGGTCGCCGCGATGGCCACGCTCGGAGTCTGGTACGTGTTGAACGTGTCGTGGAAGAGCACGACCTCGCCACGCGTTCCGGTCCCCTCCGGCTTCCGCCGCCCGAACCAGCGCTCGAAGGACCGGGGCGCGAACTCGGGCAGCGGCCGGCGCCGGTCGATTCCGGCGACGCGCTCGAGGAGCCAGCGATGGGGCGCCGAGCGCGCGATCCAGTTCGAGACCGGCGCCAAGGCCGACCCGAGGCGGGCGAGCGTGTGGATGCGGCCGAAGACCCGGTTACGCAGGGGCAGCCCGTTCGCCCGGTAGTAGTGCGCGAGGAACTCGTACTTCAGCTTGGCCATGTCGACGTTGGCCGGACACTCGGCCTTGCAGGCCTTGCACTCGAGGCAGAGGTCGAGCACCTCGTAGAGGCGACGCCCCGTGAACTCCGACCGCGGGACCTTGCCCGACAGCACGGCGCGAAGGGCGTTCGCGCGCCCGCGGGTCGAGTGCTCCTCCTCGAGCGTGGCCATGTACGAGGGGCACATCGTCCCCTCCAGCTTCTTCCGGCAGACGCCGATGCCGTTACACATCTCCACGGCCCCGGCGAAGCCGCCCTGGCCGGAGAAGTCGAGGAGCGTGTCCGGCTCCCACGCGCGGTACTCCGGCCCGTAGCGGAGATGCTCGGTCATCGGCGGAGCGTCCACGATGTTGCCGGGGTTCAGGATGCCCTTCGGGTCGAAGGTGCGCTTCACCTGCCGGAACGCGTCGTAGAGCCGCGGCCCGTAGAGGGTCTCGTTGAAGGGGCTGCGGGCCCGGCCGTCTCCGTGCTCGCCGGAGAGACCGCCGCCGAACTCCATGACGAGAGCGGTGATCTCCTCCGCGATGGCCCGCATCTTCCGGATCTCGCCCGCGTCCTTCAGGTTGATGAGCGGCCGGATGTGAAGACAGCCGACCGAGCAGTGGCCGTAGTACCCGGCCGCGGCGCCGTGGCGGCCGAGGACCTCCCGGAAGCGGGCGATGAAGGGCCCGAGCTTGGCCGGCTCGACGGCGGTGTCCTCGACGAACGCGATCGGCTTCCGGTCGCCCTTCGTGCCGAGGAGCAGACCGAGCCCCGCCTTGCGAAGCTTCCAGATCGACTGCTGCGCGGCGGGATCGTAGGCGATGTGGGCCGCGTAGCCGATCCGCTTCCGGGCCCGCAGCGCCTCGAGCGCCTCGACCTTGGCGCGAACCTCCGCCTCGGTCTCTCCCGAGTACTCGACGATCATGATCGCCGCCGGGTCGCCCTGGACGAAGCCCATGCGCGCCCGCTGCTCGATGTTCTCGCGGGCGAGGTCCAGGATCATCTTGTCGGTGATCTCGACCGCGTACGGGCCCGTCGTCAGGAGATCGACCGACGACTCGAGCGCGGCCTGCAGGTCGTCGTAGTGGATCACGTCCACGGCCGTGAACCGCGGGCGGCGGACCAGCCGCATCTTCATCTCGACCACGCAGACCAAGGTGCCCTCGGACCCGACCGCCAGCCGGTGGAGGCCGAAGGGCTGGGGCTTCACGAACTCGTCCAGGTTGTAGCCGGAGACCCGGCGCATGAGCTTCGGGTAGCGCGCGCGGATCTCGTCGGCGTGCTGGTCGACCAGCCGCCGGACCTCGCGATAGATCTGTCCCTCCAGGCCGTCCGCCCGGCACTTCGCCTCGAGCTCGGCCGGCGTCAGGTCCCGGAGCGTGACCTCGGAGCCGTCGGCCAGGAGGCAGGTGAGCTCGAGCACGTGGTCGATCGTCTTGCCGTACGCGATCGAGTGGGAGCCCGCGGAGTTGTTGCCGGACATCCCGCCGAGGGTCGCGCGGTTCGAGGTGGAGGTGTCCGGCCCGAAGAGGAGGCCCAGCGGACGCACGTGGGCATTCAGCTCGTCTTGGATCACCCCGGGCTCGACCCGGCACCAGAGCTCGTCCCGGCTGACCTCCAGCACGCGATGCATGTACTTCGAGAAGTCGAGGACGATCGCGTGGTTGACGGTCTGGCCGATCAGGCTCGTGCCGCCGCCGCGCGGCAGGACGGGCACGTTGTAGCGGTTGGCCAGCTCCAGCACCGCCTGGACGTCGGCCCGCGAGCGCGGCAGGACCACGCCGATCGGCTCGACTTGGTACATCGACGCGTCGGTCGAGTAGAGCAGGCGCGAGTACTGATCGAAGCGCACCTCGCCCTCGACCACGCGCCGGAGCTCCCGCTCGAGATCGCTGCCCACCGGGGTCAGACTTTCACTTCCCGACATTTCCAATCCGCCCGGAACGAGAGCCTGGCGGCTCACGCAGTGAGGGTTCTGCCTCAGGCGATCGAGCGACTCCGGGCGGCCGCCCGAAATGTCGGCAAGTCAAAGTCTGACCCCCTACTTCTTCTTGTCGATGGCGGCGCGGAGGGCGGCGGCTTCCTTCGGGTCGAGCGGCTCGAGACGCTTCAGCACCGCCCGCGCGTCGTCGAGCTTGCCCATCTGGACGTAGGCCTCCCCGAGATACTCGAGTGCCTCCGCGTAATCGGGGCGGAGCTTGAGCGCGCGATCGTAGGCGCGGACCGCTTCCGCATACTTCCCCTGCTGGCGGAGTGAGTACCCGAGGCCGTTCCACGCCTCGGGGAACGCCTCGCGCTCCTTGACGGCCGCCTCGTACGCCTGGGCCGCCCGGCGCCAGTCCTTCTTCTGCTGCGCGTCCAGGCCCGTCTGGAAATGGCGCTCGGCCGAGGAGGGCACGCCGGGCGGCGGCGCGGTCGGCGACGGTCCATCGGCCCACGCCGTCGCCGTCACGACGAGCAGGCACGCCCCCATCGCTCCCTCGGCCACCCTCCGCCTCATCGCTCTCCTCCGATCACCGCGCGCCGCCGAATGTCCGGCGGCCGTGCGGCCGATGCCGATCGCGAGTCATTGTCGCACAGCCTCGGCCGCTCGCCCCGCGCCCGCCTCGTAGCCGACGAGCTCGACGTAGCCCGAGCCTCCCAGCGGATGGCCGTCCGCGGTGCCGTCGACGACGACCGCGCCCTCCCAGTAGCGCACGGCGAGGTCGAGCTCCTGGTCCGGCACCAGCGGCGTCACGACGAGGTCGAGCCCGGCCGAGGGGACGCGGATCCGCCAGCGGGCCGGGTAGCGCGTCCCGCCGCGCGGGCTATTCCAGTGGCCCAGGATCAGCACCTCGGCGGCGTCCCGGTCGAGCCCGCGCGACGTGCCATCGGCGGCCACCAGCGTCCCCTGGCTCGCCGGGTCGGCGCTCCCGTCGCGCCGGCGCAGCCGGTAGAGCATCAGCTCACGGCCGTCGCCGAGCTGGAGGGCGAACCAGTCCCAGCCGAGCACGTCCGGACCGAGCGCGCTCGTGCTCCACTCCCGGTCCATCCACGCTGCGCCCTCGGTCCGGTACGCTCGCCCGCCGACGCGCACCTCGCCGGCGGCGGGCATCCGGGTGAGCGAATAGTAGTAGGAGGCGTTCCCGGGCTCGATGCTCTTCCGCGACAGTCCGCCCTCGCCGTGGAGGACCAGCGGCTTCCCGGCTGCCAGCGTGAGGTCGATCCGCAGGTCCCCCTCACCCGCCCGGAGCCGCACCGGGAATCCGTCCGGCGTCTGGCCTTCGGCCGCCCAGTCGCCGAGCCAGACGTGGAACGGCCTGGCGGTCGCGCCGGCCAGGTCGAGCGCCGCTCGCGCCCAGCGCTCTCGCGCATGGAACCGACCGGACTCGACGTCGGTGAGCGCCACGTGGGCCAGGTACACGTCGCGCGTCCCCCAGGCCGAGTCACGCGCGCCCACCGCGGCGGCGAGCGCGGTGCGGAAGAACGTCAGCTGAAATCCGAACCGACGCGCGCCGGCGTCGTCGCCGCCCACCGTCCGCAGGTTCCCCGTCCAGTACCACCACTCGGTCCGGAAGGGCCGATGGGGGCCGTGATCGGCCGGAAACGAGAACGGCCGCGGCACGAGCGCCCGCGCGAAGCCGTCCGCGCGGTCCGCCCCCAGCGCCCCGGCGACCGAGAGCCTGGCGCGGAGCGGAGCCGTCGACGCGGGCCCGGGATCCAGCGCGATCGCCGCCGCCAGCGCGGCAAACACGAGTGCGATCGCTCCGAGAACCACGCCCAGGAGTCCCCAGCCCCGGGACTCGTGCACCCTCGTCACTCCGCCCGAAGCGCGGCCGCGGGCGACGTCCGCGCGAGACGCCAGGCGGGATACACGCCGGCCGCGAGGGCGGCCAGCACGGCCAGGCCGACCGCCTGGAGCAGGACTTCCGCCGGCATCGTCGTGTCGATCGACCATCCGAAGGCGCGCCGGTTGATCACGTGGATCAGCACCAGGGCCATCCCGAGGCCGACCGGGACGGCCAGCACGCCGGCGATCGCCCCCAGCAGCCCCGTCTCCGCCATGACCAGTCTCCAGACCTCTCGGGGCATGAGCCCCTGGGCGCGGAGGACCCCGAGCTCTCGGGCGCGCTCGAGCTGGAGCGCCATGAGCGCGCTCAGGACTCCGATCGCCGCCACCACGGTCGCCAGGACGCGCAGAACGCCGGTGATCGCGAACGTGCGGTCGAAGATCTCGAGCGAGGCGGCACGGATCGCGCGATTCGAGCGGATCTGGAGGTCCTGGCCCTCTGCCGCGTGCGCCCGCAGATCGGCGACGACCGCCCCGACGTCCCGGCCCGG
Organism: Candidatus Rokuibacteriota bacterium; assembly: GCA_044867785.1. Classification (GTDB taxonomy): domain Bacteria; phylum Methylomirabilota; class Methylomirabilia; order Rokubacteriales; family DASRDR01; genus DASRDR01. The sequence goes on from JBIOVM010000142.1 coordinate 27,091, forward strand.
CTCGAGCGTGAGCCCGATCGAGGACACGCCGCGGTCGTCCCAGTGGGTCTCGTAGGTGCGGCGGCTCACCATGACGACCCCCTGATCCGATCCGTAGTCCGCGAACACGCCGACCACGGGAAACCTCCGCTCGCCGCGGTCCGTCCGGAGCGGGACAAGGCTGCCGACCGCGAGGCCGTGGCGGTACGCGTACGGCTCGGACACGATCGCCGCCTCCGCGCCCTGGAACGCCGGCCACACGGACTCGGGCGAACCGGCCACGAACCGGAACTGCCGGTAGCTTCCGCGGCTGATCTCCAGCGCCACGAGCTGCGTCGGCCCGAGCGGCGACGCCACCCGCACGCCGCGGTAGGTGCCCACGGCCGCCACACCGGGGGTCTCCCGGGCACGCGACACCACGGCGGCGTCGAGCGTCGACTCTCCGCTCCGGCTCGCGGCCAGGGCCGGCGCGGCCACATAGACGTCCGCGACCAGCGAGGTCTCGAGCCAGCTCGCGACCGTCGCCCGGAAGCTGCGGATCATCACGCCGACGCCGACGGTCGCGGCCACCGCGACCATCAGTGCGGCCACCGCGACGCCGGTGCGCGAGAGCGTCGCCACGACGCCGCGCGCCGCCATGCGGCCCGGCAAGCCGAGCAGACGGCCGAGCCAGGGCCCGCTCAGCCGCGCGACCACGACCATCGCGAGCGGAGTCAGGAGCGCGGCGCCCAAGATGAGCGCGAAGAGCCCCACATAGCTCCAGGCGAGGCTCCTTCCCGCGCCGGCAACCACGATCGCCCCGCCGGCCAGGATGGCCAGGCCCGTGCCCGCGGCGCGCGGGACCGCGCGGCGGAGGCCCGCCTCCAGCGCCACCCGGCGAATCGCGGCGCCGGGCGGCGTCCCCGTCGCCTCGAGCGCAGGGACGACCGCCGCCAACAACGTCGCGCCGATGCCGAGGGCCGCTGCCTTCGCGAGGCCGGCTGCCGACATCGCCACGTCCCGCACGACCACGACGAAGTAGAGGTCGTTGATCGTCTGCGTCACGAGCTCCACCAGCCACCGCGCGAGGAAGACGCCGAGAGCGAGCCCGAGCGCCGTCGCGACCAGGCCGAGCACGAGCGCCTCGGCGAGGACGACCGCGACGACCTCGGCGCGCGTCACGCCGAGGGCCCGCACCATCCCGAGCGTCGCGCGGCGCTGGACCACCGAGAACGTCATGGTGTTGTAGGCGAGGAACAGGCCGACGATCAGCGCCAGGAGCGACAGCGCCGTCAGGTTCACGTCGAACGCCCGGGTCAGCTGGCCGACGAACGCCGCCCGCTCCGCGGCCGGGACGACGTCGGCGTCCGGCGGGAGCGCGCCCCGCACCCGGGCGAGGGTCGCATCGCCGACCGGGCCCCCGGGCATCACGAGGTCGATGCGGGACAGCCGCCCCGGCCGGCCGAGGATTTCCTGCGCGGTGGCGACGTCGCCGATCACCAGCCCGGCCAGCGCCCGCCGGGCCCGCGCGTCGGCCGGCTCGATGAGCCCCACCACCCGCACGGGGTGCCGCCGCCCCGATGCCTGAAGGACGAGGCCCTCACCCACGGTCACTCCCAGCTCCGCCGCGGTCTCGGGCGTGAGCACGACCGCTCCGGGCTCGGTGACGAACCGCGCGAGCGCCCCGCTGCTCTCGCCGCTACGCCGCTCGAGATAGGAACGGAACGGCGCCTCGCTGAAGGGATCGACGCCGAGGAGCTGCACGGTCCGTCCGGGGTGCCCGGCGACGCCGACCCACGCTTCGAGCACCGGCGCCATCGGGTGCACGCCCACGTCTCGGGCGAGCCGGACCAGCACCTGCTCGTCCAACCCGCCCGGACCACCGACGACCTGGTGCGTGGCGCGGCCCGTCACGCCCTCGGCCGCCAGGCCGAACGCCCGCCGGGCGCTCTCCCCCGCGAGGTCCACCGACGCCACCACGGCGACACCCAGCGCGATGCCCAGGATCGACAGGAACAACTGCCAGGGATGGCGCCAGAAGTGGCGACCGCTGGCGCGCAGGAGCGTCACGCCCAGCGCACCTCCGCCGCGTCCACCAGCCGGCCGTCCTGCAGCCGGAAGATCCGGTCGGCCAGCCCGACGACCTCCGCACTGTGGGTCGCCATCACCATCGTGCGGCCCGCGCGCCGCGTCAGCCGGTCGAGCAAGTCGATCACCTGCCGGCCCGTCTCGAGATCGAGGTTCCCCGTGGGCTCGTCGGCCAGGACCAGGGACGGCTCGTGCACCAGGGCTCGCGCCACGGCCACGCGTTGCTGCTCGCCCCCCGAGAGCTCTTCGGGGAACGCGCCGCCCCGCTCGACCAGCCCCACCTCGGCCAAGAGCGCGCGGACGCGCGCGGTGGCGACGTCACCCCGGCGGCCGTTCAGCTCGAGCGGCAGGCGGAGGTTCTCCTCGACGGTGAGCGTCGGAATCAGGTTGAAGAACTGGAAGACGAATCCCGCATGGCGCCGCCGGAACGCGGTCCGTGCCGCTTCCCCGGCGCGGCCGAGCGACACGCCGTCGACGGTCACCTCGCCGGCCGTGGGCACGTCGATCCCACCGATCAGGTTGAGCAGGGTCGACTTGCCGGAACCGCTGCGCCCGACGAGAACACACAGCTCGCCGCGGCGAATCGTCGCGTCCACTCCGCGCAGGACGACCCGGTCGGCGCCACCCTCCCGGTACGTCTTCGTGACGCCGCGCAGGACGACGAGGGGAGGCTCGCGGTCCTCCGCCCTCATTCGGCCGCGTCGAGCGCGCCGAAGTGACAGAGCCGGATGTCGAGTCGCTCGACCGTCGCCCGCGCCTCCGGGTCGCACAGCGCCCGGAGCTCGACCTCCCGCTGGCGTCCGTAGCGGCTGTACGCCAGGTCGTCGTCGAAGACGCCCGGATGGCACATGAGCTCGGTGAGCCCGAGCGGCAAGACCGCGAGCTGATCCAACAGGCGCTCGGAGGTCCAGTACGGCTCGGATTGCGCGTCGCCGACGAAGTGGTCGGTGGTGGCGACGTCGAGGCGGCGAAGGCCGTCGCGAAAGCCCGCGTCCTGACTGCGGAGCGGGAGCCGCGCGCCGAGCGCCACGTCGACCACGGCGTCCATCACCCGGGGCACTCGGTGCGCGTGATGGTGGCTGTCGAGATGCGTGGGGGCGCGCCCGAACCGCCGCGCGAACGCCTCGATCTGGGCGTCGGCCTCCCGACGCACGTCCTCGGGCCGCGCACGCTCCGCCAGCACCGCGAGATCACGGCCGAAGCGCCCATCGGCATCGACAAGCGACCGCACGCTTTCGGGAGGAGAGACGGGACGGCCCCACGTCAGGTTGAAGTGGAGACCGAGCCCGAGGCCGCGGAGCGCCGCCGCCGTCGCGTCCAGCTCCGGCTGGGGCGGCAGGCTCGCCAGAACCGTCGTGCTGGTCACCAACCCTTCACGGTGCGCGCGGAGGATGCCGCGGCTCACTCCGGCGGTGAGGCCGAAGTCGTCCGCGTTGACGATGAGCCGCCGCGCGGCCGCCGCGCTCATCGGGTCACTGGCCGAGCGTGCGCCGCACGTATTGGCGCACCTCCTCCGTGAGGAGGGCCTGGCGCCCGCTGTCCGTCACCGCGTCCTCCAGCAGCTCGAGATCCAGGACGAGGGGAAGCGCCGCCTTCTTGCCGGCATCCAGCTCGACCGTGAACACGCACTGCTCGTCGGACTCGGTGAAGACGGCCTTGGCGCGCGTGAACGAGCCGTCCTCGGCCGCGACGGTCTCCAGCGCGTGGCGCAAGACGCGCAGGATGCCCTCCTGGGCGTCGCCGGGCACGGTGCCGAACGCGCTCATCAGCCGGATGTCCGCCATGCGAATGTCCTCCGATCAGTGTGCCATGACCGGCGCGATCAGAACCGGACCTGGGGGACGGAGCGCTCGGCAGGGTCCTCCAGCTCGAAGAATTCTCGGCGGCTGAAGCCGAACGTCCCCGCGATGAGGTTCGACGGCACGGTCTCGATCCGCGTGTTCAGGTCCCGCACGGCGGCGTTGTACCCCTGCCGCGCGCCGGCGATCGCGCCCTCGGTGTCGGCCAGCGCCTGTTGGAGCGACAGGAAGCTCTGGTTGGCCTTGAGGTCCGGGTACCCCTCGGCCACGGCGTAGAGCCCGCGCAGCGCTTGGGTCAGGAGCCCCTCGGCCTGGGCCGACTGGGCGGGGGTCGTCGCCGCCATCGCCCGGCTGCGGAGCTCCGTCACCTTCTCCAGGACACCGCGCTCGTGAGCGGCGTACCCCTTCACGGTCTCCACGAGGTTCGGGACGAGATCGTGCCGTCGCTTGAGCTGCGTCGCGATGCCGGACCACGCCTCGTCGACCCGCACTCGCGACCGGACGAGCCCGTTGTAGAGCCCCACGACCACGAGCGCAAGCGCCACCACGATCCCCAGCAGGACGAGCGCCGTCATCCGATCGCCTCCTTCGAGGCCCGCTCACCGCGACGCCGTCGGCGCTGCGTGGCGAACTCGGCCCGATGGTAGCCGAAGCGCGCGAGCCCAGGAAGCGCGGATTCTGCTACCATGGCCAGCAAGCCGGCGTCCCGGTATCCCGATGCGTCATCGTGTCCTGATCGTCGAGGACGACCACGTCGCCCGCAAGGGCCTCGCCGACCTCCTCGCGTTGTGGGGGTACGAGGTTGCCACCGCGGGCGATGGCGCCGAAGCCTTGGAGCGCGCCGCCGAGGAGCCGCCGGCCGTCGTCGTCAGCGACCTCGTCATGCCCGGCATGGACGGTCTCGCGCTCCTCTCGGCCCTCCGGACCGATCACCCCGAGGCCGCGGTCATCATGCTCACGGGACAAGGCTCGATCGAGAGCGCCGTCCAGGCGATGAAGGAGGGCGCCTACGACTACCTGACCAAGCCCCTCGACCCCGCCCGGCTGCAGGTGCTCCTGGAGCGCGCTCTGGACCGGGCCGAGACGGCTCGTGAGGTGCACCGCCTGCGACGCGAGCTGCGCCAGCGCGGAGCTTTCGGGCGGCTGGTGGCCGGAGCGCCCGTCATGCGGGAGGTCACGCGGCAGATCGAGCAGGTCGCGCCGACCGACGCCACCGTGCTCGTGCTGGGTGAGAGCGGGACCGGGAAGGAGCTGGTCGCCCGCACGATTCACGACCATTCCGCGCGCCGGCGCGGGCCGTTCGTCGCCGTCAACTGCGCCGCGATCCCGGAAACCCTCCTCGAGAGCGAGATCTTCGGGCACGAGAAGGGCTCCTTCACCGGTGCCACCGGACGCCGGCCCGGCTGCTTCGAGCTCGCCGACGGCGGAACCCTCTTCCTCGACGAGATCGCCGAGATGAGCCCGGCTACCCAGGTGAAGTTCCTGCGCGTCCTCCAGGACGGCCGGTTCCGCCGCGTTGGAGGTCAGAACGAGATCGTCGTGGACGTGCGCGTGATCGCGGCGACGAACAAGAGCCCGGCGAAAGCGCTGCAGGAGGGCGCGCTCCGCGAGGACCTCTACTACCGCATCGCGGTCTTCACGCTGGCGTTGCCCCCGCTGCGCGACCGGCCCGAGGATCTGGACGAGCTGATCCGCGCCCTGCTGGACGAAATCAACGAGCGCCATCACCGCGCCGTGCGCGGCGTGGACGAGCACGCGCTGGCCATCCTGAGCCGCTACGCGTGGCCCGGCAACGTCCGGGAGCTCCGGAACGTCCTCGAGCGGGCCGTCATCGTCTGCCCGGGAGACCTGATCGGGGTGGCCCACCTACCCGCCCCACCCGCGGCCACTCCCGTGCTGGTCGAGTCTCCCGCCGACCGGGCCGCCGAGGACGTCCAGCTCCAGATCGGCACGACGGTCGACGAAGCCGAGCGGCGCCTCATTCTCCGGACGCTCGCCCACACGGGCAACAACAAGACCCGGGCGGCGGAGATCCTCGGGATCAGCCTCAAGACGCTCCACAACAAGCTGAACCGGTACAACCGCCCGGCGTGACGACCGCCTCGGCGAATCCGCGCGCGCCCCGTCTCCGCATGATCCTGAGCGCCCGGGCTCGCGAGATCCTCGGGTTGACGCTCGTCGTCCTCCTCGTCGTGGCGGTGGCGACCGCGGCGCACCTGGCGACCGTCGCCCGCCTCACGCTGGGCAGCGCGGCGGACGAGGGACATCTCCTCTCGCGACAGCTCCTCCACCAAGCCGCCCACGTCATCCAGACCGCCGGCAACCCGACTTCCGCCACCCTCACCGAGGACCCAAGCCTGCGGGCGGTGCTCGACGGGCTGGTGGGCTACTCCCGGGTCGTCGTCTACGGCGCGATTCTCGACGACTCGGGCCGGGCGCTCCTGCACAGCGACCCGACGCTCCAGGGGCGCGCGCTTCCCGCCCGCCCGCTCCTCGACGACGTGCTCGCGTCCGATCCGTCGCAGCTTGCGCGGCTTCTCCTCGGCCCCCCTCAGATCTACGAGGTCCGCCTCCCCGTCCGCCAGGGAGAGCGCCCGTTCGGGACGGTGCACGTCGGCGTGTCGACGAGTCTCGTCCGCCAAGCGCTGCGCGACGCGCTGGTGCGGAGCCTCGCCTTCGGGGCCACCGCGTTCGCCTTCGCGATCGCGATCGGCCTCGGCGCCGGACGCGTGCTCCTCGGATATCTCCGGCGCATCGCGCGGCGCGTCGAGCGGCTGGCGCGACGGGATGCGGGCCTGGACTTCGCCCCCGGCGACGACATGGGCCGACTCGCCGAGCGAATGAAAGGGCTCGGACAGCGCCTCCGGGGCACGGACGGGACCGCCGGCGCCGAAGGCGCCGGGCAGCTCCAGGCCGCGGTGATCCTCCTGCGGCCCGACGGCGTCGTGGGGTTCGCCAACGCCGCGGCCGAGCGGCTGATCGGCCGGAAGATGACGGACCGCACGCTCGCGGACGCTCTCTCGGCCACGCACCCCCTGGTAGCCCTGGCCGCCGCCGTCCTCGAGCAGCGCGCGCAGCCGCGACACGAGACGGTCACGTTGTCCGGGGGCGCGCACGAGCCCCGGGAGTGTGCGGTGTCGGGGTACCCGCTCAGCACGGACGCGCGTCCCGACGGAGCGTTGCTCGTCCTGCGCGACCTCGATCCGGTGCGCGCCGTCGAGTCCCTGGTGAGCTACTCGCAGAAGCTGGCGGCGCTCGGGCAATTGACCTCGGGGGTGACGCACGAGGTCAAGAACCCGTTGAACGCGATGCGGATCCACCTGGAGCTCCTGCGGGCCCGGCTCGCCAAGGGCGGCCAGCCGATCGTTCCCGAGATCGCCGAGAACATCGACATCATCGCCCAGGAGATCCAGCGGCTGGATCGCGTGGTCCAAGGGTTCCTCCGCTTCGCGCACCCCCAAGCTCTCCGCCTCGCACCCGTCGACCTCAACGCCACCCTGGAGGACATCGTGCGCGTGGCGCGACCGGAGGCGGCGAGAACCGGCGTCGAGATCATCCTCGACGCCGGGCGCGGATTGCCGCGCGTGACGGCGGACGCCGAGCTGATCGCCCAGGCGATCAGGAACCTCGTCCACAACGCGATCCAGGCGATGCCCGGAGGCGGCACGCTGACGATCGTGAGCCGGCGAGCGGCGTCGGGGGGAGTAGAGATTCGCGTCGCCGACCAGGGAGTGGGGATCCCGCCCGAGAACCTCGACAAGATCTTTCGCCTCTATTTCACGACGAAGGCGGGCGGCTCGGGGATCGGGCTCGCCATGGTCTATCGCATCGTGCAGATGCACGACGGGCGAGTCGACGTGGAGTCGACCGCCGGCAAGGGCACCACCGTCGTGGTCACGCTCCCCGCCGTCCCGGCGACACCATGAGGCGAGCCGCGCTCGTGGCGGCGCTGCTGACGTTGTCGGGGTGCGCCACCTTCCACCGGGCGCCTCCCCCGCTCGCGCGGCCCGATCCTGCGGCCACGGCGTCTTCGCCCGGCGGCGGAGGGGCATCGGGCGCCGGCCCCGCCGCGCCATCTCCTGCGGCTCCTCCTCCCTCCACTCCCGGACCGACCTCCACTCCCGGCCCGATGGGGCCGCCGCCGGCCCCGACTCCCCCCTCGACCCCGACCGCGGCTCCCGGCCCTCCCCTGACGGCGAGCCTCCCGGCCGGGGAGATGCGCAAGCTCCAGGACGACGCCCAGCGGCGGATCGACGAGGCCGAGCGCCTCCTCCGTCAGCTCGAAGGCCGGCCTCTCGCCTCCCGGGAGCTCGAGACCCTTCAGCTCGCCCAGAGCCTGATCCTCCAGGCCCGCAAGGCCCTAGGAAGCGCGGAGTTCGAGCGCGCCGCGAACCTCGCCATCAAGGCGCGAACCCTCGCCGAGGACCTCAGCACCCAGCGCTGATCGGCCCGTCGACCGGTCACTTTTTACATCGGCTCGACCTGGGCCCCGTGGTAACTCTTACACCGCGCACGGGTCACCTGGAAACCGGCCGGGAGCGGGTCCGCATCGACCGGACTCAGGATTTCGAGGCGCTTCCGAGCAGTCTCGGCCTGGATGGCACTCGAGGGCGGTCCGGCACGTCCCTTGCGAGGACCGTCGACGGACTGATCCGTCACCTAGCGGGGAATGCCCCCGCACAGAGGAGGACGTCTCATGCGGACACGTTCCATAATCATCCTGCTGGCCGCCACCCTACCGATCGTCGCCGCCGGCTGCGCGACGAAGAAGTTTGTTCGCGAGGAAGTCGGCAAGAGCGAGGCGAAGCTCGGTGCGGACGTCGGTCGCGTCGAGGGGGCTCTCTCCCAGGAGCGCACCCGGACGACGGCGCTCAGCGACCAGCTGGGGCAGACGAAGACCGCCGTCGAGCAGGCCGACACCAAGGCCACCGAAGCGACGACTCTGGCCAAGACGGCCCAGACCCGCGCCGACGAGGGCGTGACCAAGGCCGGCCAGGCCCAGACCCGCGCCGACGAGGCCCATGTCAGCGCTCAGCAGGCCAACGCGAAGGCGGACGAGACCGGCGCCCGGCTCACCCGACTCTGGGCCAACCGCAACAAGCGGGTCCCCGGTGAGACCATGGCGGTCCTCTTCCGCTTCGACCGCGCCGACCTGGACGACCGCGCGCAGACCGGGCTGCTCGATCTCGCCAAGCAGCTCCAGGAGAACCCCAACCTGATGGTGGAGCTCGAGGGCTACACGGACAGCGCCGGCGACGCGTCCTACAACATCCAGCTCAGCCAGCGTCGAGCCGAGGCGGTCCGGCGCTTCCTCGTGGAAAAGGGCGTGGAGCTTCACCGGATCCAGTCGATCGGCCTCGGAGACATCAAGCCGAGCGCCGACAACACGACCCCGAAGGGGCGGGAGCAGAACCGTCGCGTGATGGTCCGGACGTTCGCGCCGGCCGAGTAGAGCGAGCGGCGAGTTCGCGCTCAGATCAGCGCGGACTCGAGAACGATCCCCCGGTCCAACACCCGGGCGGCGCGAACGTCCGGACCATCACGCGACGGTTCTGCTCCCGCCCCTTCGGGGTCGTGTTGTCGGCGCT
>JBIOVM010000143.1:0-57854 GCA_044867785.1 Candidatus Rokuibacteriota bacterium
GGTAGGTGTTGTAGTCGGAGTTGCCACCGGTCTTGGGCAGCCCCTTCACGTAGTTGTACCAGCCGTAGGCCCGGCCGCCGTAGGTCACGCCGGTATTGGGCATCTCGTTGTTGAGGATCTGGTTCAGCTGCCGCCCGAGCTGGAGCTTCTTCTGCGGATCCACCTCGACGGAGAACTGGTTCAGGACCTTGTCGAACTCGGCGTTCTTGAAGTTCGTGAAGTTGCTGTCCGACTTCTTGCCCGTGGTCTTGTTGACGCCGTAGCACGCCCGGATGGTGGCGCTCAGGTCCGCGCCGCCCAGGCACGTGGCATGGGAGATGATGTCGAACGTCCCCGCCACCTGCCGGTCCACCATCGCCGAGACCTGCACGACCTCGAGCTTGGTCTTCACACCGAGAAGACGCTCCCACTCGGCCTGGGCGTAGGCCGCCAGCTGCCGGTTCTGGGGGGACTCCCTGACCACGAAGTTGAAGGTCTGCGGGATGCCGCTCGCGAACCCGGCGTCGGCCATGAGCTTCTTGGCGTCGGCGATGGCCTTCTCCCGCGTCGCCGGCGCGTACGGGTACTCCTTCATCAGCTCCGCGTAGCTCTTGCCGAAGGGCGGCGGAAGGTAGTCGCCCATCTGCTGGGTCGCGTCGAACTGCTGGGTGATCTTGCTGAGCGCGTCCTGGTCGAGGGCCAGGTGGAGCGCGCGCCGAACCCGCTTGTCATTGAACGGAGCCCGCTCGTTGTTGAAGCCGATCCACGAGGCGAGGTTCGGCGCCATCCAGACGAGACCGGACATGTTGGCGTTGGCTTTCACCTTCTGGTACGCGGTCGGATCGAGCCACATCGCCCAGTCCACCTGCCCGCCGAGCAGCGCTGAGGCGAGCTCGGGCGTCCAGGCCTTCAGCCACACGTGAACGATGCGGTCCACGTACGGCGTATTGGGGTTCCAGTAATTCGGGTTTCGCACCTGCTCCCAGGACTCGGTGGTGCGGTTCTTGTACATGAACGGCCCGGTGCCCGGGAAGTTGTCGACCTGCTTCAGGTCGCCCTTGTGCTGGTCGAGAGCCTTCTTGCTGGTGATGACGTTCCAGCCGCCGGCGAGAGAGGCCAGGAAGGTGTACGAGTCTCGGGGCTCGGAGAGCTTCATCTCGACGGTGTGGCGGTCCTTCACGACGGTCTCTTTGATGGGCAGGATCCGCAGGCTGATCAGGCCGGGCGGAGGAAACACGATCCGGTCGAACGTCGCCTTGACGTCTTCCGCCGTGAAGTCCGTCCCGTCGTGGAACTTGACGCCCTGCCGGAGCTTGAAAGTGTACGTCATTCCGTCCGGCGAGATGGTCCAGCTGGTCGCCAGGCTCGGGATGATGGGCAGCTTCGGGTCGCGCGGGTCCTGCCGCACGAGCAGGTCGTACATGGGCGCCTGGGCGCCGACGTTGGCGATGGTCCCGGACGCGTAGATGTCGAACATCGAGGGCGGGCCGTGCGCCGCGAGCCTCAGGGTGCCGCCGCGCTTGGCCTTCTCGTGGTCGATCGCCTTCAGGAGGAACGGCTCGCCGGCCTTCGTCGGCGGTGTCTGCGCCGCCGCGGGACCAGGCGAGACCCCGAGCAGGTCGGTCGGTGGCGCCGCGGGCCCGTACGCGATGCCCAGGACCAGGATGACGACGCCGATGAGGCCGAGAATCCTCGACGTTCCGGAAGGCCACCGCTGCATGACGCACCTCCAGCCATGGGTGACAGGACACATCAGTCGGAACGAGCGGCCGAACGCTCGGCCGCATGATTCCAGATTCGTGCCGTCGGGAGTCCGTGTGGTCCGGCTAGCTCGGCTTGACGGTCTGCGCCTCCCCGTAGACCTCGAAGTAGCGGTTGCCGAGCGAGCGCTGGTTCTCGTAGATCGAGCCCTCGAAGGGCGCAGTGGGCAGCGGGATCCGCACGGGCACCGGGGTCAGTCTCGGATGCACCGTCGGCTGGCCCGTCACGATGCTGGCGTTGAACTTCTCCCAGCTCGGGATCCCGAGGAGCGGGAACGCGTCGACCGCCGTGTACTGGAACAGCAGCAGCCGGCGCGGCCGATCGGAGGTGTTCAGCGCCGAGCCGTGGACCATCCGCACGTGGTGAATCGTCATGCTGCCCGCCTTGCCGGTCAGGGCCACGGCCTTCGAGAAGTCGATGCCGGCGGTGGCGGGGTCGATCGCGCCGCAGAACACGCCGTCGACGTGGTGATCGACGACCGGCCCGGTGTGGCTGCCCGGGATCACCATGAGCGGCCCGTTTTCCGGCCCGCAATCGTCGAGGTACAGGCCGATGGCCAGCAGGTCGTCGTTGGTGTGCGGATAGAAGGCCCAGTCCTGGTGCCATTCCACCGCCGCGCCGTAGCCCGCCGACTTCATGTTGAGCTTGCCCGTCTGATACCGGATGCCCGAGGTGGTGCCGATCAACGGGGTGAGGATGTCCGCGATCTTCTTGCTGAAGGCAACGTCCCGGAAGACCGGATGGACGTTGTGCGGCTCTTTGATTCGCCGCACGCGCGGCTCCTCGGGCGAATGAGACGGCTCGAGATCGTAGACGTGGTCGTGCGCGGTGACCGAGCGGGACGCTTCCACGAGCCCGTCGATCACCCGACGCAGGGCGTCGAGCTCGGTTGCGCTCAGGACGCCCTCGATCAGGAGGTAGCCGTCTCTCCGATAGAACTGCACCTGCTCCCGAGTGAGCATGCCGAAGCCCTCCGCTAGGGTGACGCTCGCCGCCCTATCGTAGTCCAGGTGTCTCCCGGGTAGAAGGCCCCGTCGCGCCGGGGGCGGGAACATGCGCGGGAGCATCGGCCGCGCGAACCGCGGGCGCGGCATCGCACAGGGGACCAACGAGGCGGGCAGCTCAGCGGCGCCGTCTGGCTCGGAACTCGCCCTCGGGGCGCCAGGTCTTGCCGTCGGGCTCCAGAGCCTCGCCCAGCCATCGGAACGACTCCGGCGTGATCTCGCTGAAGCTCCACCGCGTCGCGGTGCCATTGGAGCGCGCGCCGACCTGGACGATGTCCGGGCCGACCCGCCGGCCGATCTGCTCCTCGTAGTGCCCGCCCGCCGGATTCTTCCAGGTGATGCGCCAGGCCTGGATGGCCGGGTCCCACATCCGAAAGGTGGTGCCGTACATGTTCTGCGTCGCCGCCTCGCGCCCGGTGCGCTCCGAACGCGGCGGCATGATCCAGACGTCCTGAATGGCGCGGCCCTCGAGCACCCATCCGAAGTGGACCTCGCCCTTGAGCCCGCTGGCGGCGACGTCGACGCCCGCGTAGCGCAGGACGTCGAGCTCCCAGCTTCCGACGAGCCACCCGTACACGTCCATCGACTCGGGGATCGCGGGGGACCGACCCGTCGCCGCGAGAACGGCATGGAAGCCGGTCTGCTCCTCGGCTCGTGCTGGCGACATGGTCAGACCTCCCGATCGGGCGTGCGCGTGTTCACGGTGTCGCCGGAATCTCCGGCTCCACCAGCTGGGCAAGCAGCGCCAGCGACTCCTGCCAGCCGAGGTACGCGAACTCGACCGGGATCTGCGGAGGCAAGCCTTCCTGCACGATGCGGAGCTCCGTCCCCGTCATGACCTTCTCGAGCTCGATGGTGACTTGCATCCTGCCGGACAGGCCGGGGTCGTCGAACTGGTCCGTGTAGCGGATGCGCCGGTGGGGAGTGAGCTCGACGTAGGTGCCGCCGAAGCTGTGTGTCTGGCCCGTGCCGAAGTTCGTGAAGCTCATCTTGTAGCTACCGCCGACGGTCGCGTCCATCCGGTGCACCTTTCCCGTGAAGCCGTGCGGCGGCAGCCACTTCACCATCGCGTCGGGGTCGAGGAAGGCCTTGTACACGCGCTCGGGCGGTGCCTTGAGGAAACGGTGGAGGCGGACGCTTCCCGTCGCCGAAGCGCCTTCGGCCTGCGCCTTGGCGGCAGTCTTGACCGTTGGGTTGTCGCTCATGTCCTGCCTCCTGATTCGTCGTCGATCCTTAGCCGCATGAGCCCCGCCCGCGGGAGTTCGCCTTCGCGCGGGGCTCTGTTCGATGCTCGGCACGTGACGCCAAATTCCCTTTCCCGATCGCGTCGACCGGTCTTCTCTTCATCGTAGACCGGAAACGATGCCTTTCCCGGTCCCCCGTCGGATAGTCGCCCGGCCGCGGGCAGAATCGACACGGGCCCCGAAGGGTAAGGCCGACAGGCGAGATCCGCTCGCACGGCCCCCGGACAGCGGGAACACCACGTCGAGGGGCGGTGGCGTTGCCGGCGGTCTGCGGCACCGTGGGATGCACGTGGCCCCCGGGCACGGTGCGAACGGTCAGGAAGCCCGGTACACTGGGTCACGTCGGTTGGAGCCGGCACGATGACTGCGCCGACGCGTCCCAAGGAACAGCGAAATCCCGCCGTCCGCGCGCCCCACACCACAGGCAGGACGATCCGCTGGGCTCGTCTCTACGACCTCGGCACGAGGCTCCTGTCCTTCGGGACGCTGGCGGCGCTGCACCGGACGATCGTGGGGCTCGCCGGAATCCGGCCGGGCCAACGGATCCTCGACGTGGGCTGTGGCCCGGGACGGCTCGCCCTGGTCGCTGCCACCGCGGCAGGGCCCGGCGGCGAGGTCCGCGGGATCGACCCCGCCCCGGAGATGATCGAGTTGGCGCGCGGCAGGGTGGCTCGAGCCCGCGCGCCGGCGCGCTTCGACGTGGGGGTGATCGAAGCCCTCCCGTTTCCGGACGAGCAGTTCGATGTGGTCCTGAGCGCCCTGATGCTCCACCACCTGCCCGATGACCTGAAGCGTCGAGGGCTGGCTGAGATCTATCGAGTGCTCAAGCCGGCAGGGCGCGTGGTGGCGGTCGACTTCGGGGCCACGCCGCGGGACGGCCTGGGGCATCTCCTCTGCGTGCTGCGTCTCCGGACCGGGCAGGACCACGCCGAGCGAATTCGGGACATGGTCCGTGAGGCAGGCTTCGAGGCGGTCGAGACGGGACCCACCCGTCACCGGGCCATCGCGTTCGTGCGAGGACGGAAGCCGCTCGCGGTGCGCGGCTAGCTTCCGGCCCGACGATACCGTAGACGGGAGCGCGGGCCGAGGGCGGGAAGCCAGGGCCCGGCGCCCGCGGTCGAGTCCGCGCGCCCCGGACGCCGGTCGGCGGCGATCAGAGCAGCGCGCTCTCGTTCCGGCCGGACAGCCAGAAGACCACGTAGACCGCCGCGCCCGAGACGATCAGCAGGATGGTCGACAGGGCGGCGGCGGGGCCGAACTCGCCGTCGAGCACCGAGAGATAGATGCGCACGGGCATGGTCATGGTTCGGCCGACGTAGAGGATCAGCGAGCTCGACAGCTCGTTGAGGGCGGTGATGAAGCTCATGAGCAACCCGGCGACGACGCCGGGCAGCATGAGCGGGAGCGTGATCCGGCCGAAGGCCCGGGGCGGCGACGCGCCGAGCGACACCGCGGCCTCCTCGAGGCTGGGCCGGATCTGCCGCAGGATGGAGGCGCTGGCCCGCACCGCGTAGGGCAATCGGCGGATGAACAGCATCAGGACGATGATGGTGGCGGTGCCGGTCAGCGGCAGCGGCGGCACGTTGAAGGTGACGACGAACGCCAGACCCAAGACCACGCCCGGCACGACGTAGGGCACGAGCAGCGCGCCGTCGAGGGCGCCGGTCAGCGAGGTCTCGCGGCGAGCCAGGAGGTATCCGACGAGCGTGCCGACGACCGTGATGAGGCTCACCGCCACGATCGAGTACATTGCGCTGTTGCTGATGACGTGCGGCACCTCGCGCACGACGCGGGCGTAGCTGTCGAGGCCGAACCCCGGATGGAAGACGGGGCCGCTCGTCTTCCGGAACGAGGTGTAGACGACCACGGCCGCCGGGAGCGAGCTGGCGAGCACGATGGCGTAGCACGCGAGGTGCGCGGCCGCCGAGGCGAGCGGCCCCAGCCGGCGGGGCACGGGGCGGCGCAGGAGCGACGCGGCCACCTGGCGGCGCCGCACCGACCAGCGCTGGAGCGTGATCGCCACCATCGAGAGGGTGACCAACACGACGCTCGTCGCCGACGCGAGGCCGGGGTTGCCCGTCATCTCGCTCGTGAACAGGTTGTAGGCGGTCGTCGCCAGCACGCGCACCGGTCCCCCGACGATCGACGGCGTGCCGAAGTCCGCGATTGACAGCACGAAGGTCAGCAAGGCGCCGCCGCTGATGGCGGGGAGAACCAGGGGCAGCGTCACCCGGCGGAGACGCTGCCAGGGCGCCGCGCCGAGCCCCTCGGCCGCCTCTTCCAGCGAGGGGTTGAGAGTCCGCAGGCTGCTCGCCGTCAACAGGAAGACGAACGGGTAGAACTTCAGGCTGAAGACCAGGATGATCCCGAGGAAGCCGTAGATCGGGGGCACGGGAACGCCCCAGGGCTCGACGAGGTGGCGCACCAGGCCGTTCCGCCCGAGCATCATGATCCAGGCGTACGCGCCGATGAACGGGGGCGACACGAGGGCGAGCACGGCGAGCGTCGAGATGAGGTGGCGGCCCCGGATCACGTAGCGCGTGGTGAGCACGGCCAGAGGCACTCCGAGGAGCAACGCGCCCGCCATCCCGCCGGCCCCGACGATGAGGCTGTTCACCAGCGCCGTCCGGAAGAAGGGCTGGCCCAGGACCCGCGCATAGTTGCCGAGCGTCACCTCGCCGGTGCGGTTGTCGAGGAAGCTGGCCTGGAGGATGCTGCTCAGCGGCCACGCCAGAAGCGCCGCCACGATCGCGAGCACGCCGAGCAGGACCACCGTCCAGAAATCGAGCCGCAGTCGCCCGCTCACTGGCGCATCTCGATGCGCCGCTCCTCGCCCGGGGCGAAGGCATGGAGCCGGCCCGTCGGCAGAGTGAGCGTCACGCGTTCGCCGAGCGCCGCCATCGGCCGCTCGTGCGGCCGATGGACGTGCGCGAGCAGGGTCGGACCGTCGGAGACCTCGACGCGGTAGTACGCTTCGCGCCCCGCGAAGCTCACCTTGGTCACCACGCCGCCGAGGACGATGCCCGGGTCTTCCGGAGGGTCGCCGAGGACGACGTCCTCGGGCCGGATCGCCAGCGTGGCCCGCGAGTGGCCCGCGAGGGGCAGGCGGCTCGGCGCCCCGGAGCCGAGCGCCACCTCCCCGCGCGGACCGATCGCCACGTCGGGCAGGACGTTCATCGCGCCCACGAACGACGCCACGAACAGCGTGGCCGGTCGCGCGTAGATGTCCTGCGGCGCGCCGATCTGGTGGACCCGGCCCGCCCGCATGATGCAGACGCGGTCCGAGATCACCAGGGCCTCTTCCTGGTCGTGCGTCACGTAGATGGTCGTGATGCCGAGCGAGCGCTGCAGGTCGCGGATGTCGTCACGGAGCTCGACGCGGAGCTTCGCGTCCAGGTTGGACAGCGGCTCGTCCATCAGGAGGATCCGCGGGCTGACCACCACCGCCCGGGCGAGGGCCACGCGCTGCTGCTGCCCCCCGGACAGCTCGTGGGGCAACCGGGCAGCGAGCCCCCCGAGCTGGACGAGGTCCAGCGCGCGGCCCGTACGCTCGACGATCTCGCGGCGGGGCACGCCGCGCATGAGGAGCCCGAACGCGACGTTGTCGGCCACGGTGAGGTGCGGAAAGATGGCGTAGTCCTGGTACACCATCCCGATGTTGCGGCGATGGGCGGGCACGTCGTCGATGCCCGCGCCGTCCACCAGCACCTGCCCCTCGTCCTGCTTGTTGAAGCCGGCCACGGTGCGGAGGAGCGTGGTCTTGCCGCAGCCCGACGGCCCGAGGAGCGTGAAGAACTCGCCCGACCGGATGGAAAGACTGACGTCGTCGAGAACCTTCAGGCCCGGATAGCTCTTGCTGATGCGCTGGAGATCTACGCGGGCCACGCCCCCCTCGCCGGTACGTGCGTCGACGTTTCGGAGGGCGGCGGCGCCCGGGCGCCGCCGCTCAGCCGACAGGAAGCGCGTCTAGCGAGACTGCACCAGCTCGTGCCACTTGGTGACGTAGTCCTTCCGCTTCTCGGCCGCCCGCTTGATGTCGTACCGGACGATCTTGATCTGCTCCATGGGTTTCAGGGCGGCCAGCGGCTTGGCGTCCTTGCGGATCGGCCGGCGGCCCAGCTCCTGGACGACGAGCTGCTGCACCGGCGCGCTGAGCGACCAGTCGATGAAGGCCTTGCCCGCGGCCGGGTTCGGCCCGCGCTTGACCAGGGCCATGCCGTCGGCGATCGCGGAGGTCCCGTCCTCAGGATAGACGATCGTCACGGGCCCGCCGCCCTTGACGAAGAGATAGGCGTTGTCCTCCAGGGTGACCCCCACCACCGCCTCCCCGTCGTTGACGAAGCGCGGCACCGCGCCCGAGCTGGTGGAGATGGCGGTGTTCTGGAAGACGCCCTTGAACTTGCCCCAGCCCGCCTCGTTGTCACCGTAGATCGCCAAGAACGTGTTGAGCTGCATGTAGGCGGAGCCCGATTTCTCGATGTCGGCCATCGACACGAGCCCCTTGAATCGTGGCTGGGCGAGATCGAGCCAGGTCTTCGGATACTCCTCGGGCTTGAGCTTCTTGGTGTTGACCACGAACACGTTGATGATGCCCGTGTACGGGATCCACGCGCTGGTGGTCCGGAAGGCGTCGGCGATCATCGCCGCTTCCTTGGGCTGGTACGGCTCGAGGAGATCCTGGTTCGCCTCGAGCAGCTCGGCCCCGATGCTCCAGATGACGTCGCACTTCGGGCTGGCGGACTCCGCCCGCACGCGATTGATGATGTCGCCGGAGCCAGCCTTCACGACGTCGACCTTGATGCCCGTGGCCTTCTCGAAGTCGGGCACGAGTCGCTCGACGATGTTGGCCGTGTGAGCCGTGTACACGCTGACGCGTTGCTGCGCCGCAGCCGGGACGACCAGGGACGCCACGACGGCGACGCCGAGCGCGAGACGTGCGAGCCATGCGTACATGGAATCCTCCTCGATCGCGCTGAGAACGGGTCTCGGTCCGGAGCTTCTGGCACAATACTGGCCCAGTCGCTCCCGTGCCGCAACCGGTGACGAGCCGAGTCGAGCCGTCGGGCGACACCCCCGAGGATGCGGATCGAGGCATTCAGCCGAGGCAAGGATCGGGCCGATCCCGCCGCCAGCGAGGACCAGTTCCTGGTGCTGCCCGGGCGCGGCTACGCCGTCATCGACGGGGTCAGCGACATCGGCGGGCAGCGCTACGACGGGCAGCGGGCCGGACAGGCGGCGAGCCGCATCGTGCAGCACGCGGTGGCCAGGTTCCTCGTGGACCCGGCGGAGGTCGAGGCGGACCCCGGCCGCTTGATCCGGTACGTGTCGGCGGAGCTTCGTGCCGCCGGCGCGCGCTACGGAGCCCCGAGCGCAGCCCGCGGGGAATCCGGCGGGCGCTTCGCGGCCACGCTGACCATGGCGGTGGACCTGGGCGGATGGTTCCGCTTCATGCTGATCGGGGACAGCGGGCTCCGCCTCAACGGGGACGAGGTGATGATCGTCGACTCGGGGCTCGACCGGGTGACCGCGTCGCTGCGCCAGGAGGCCTATCGCGTCGTCCAGGGCGCGGGAGGCGACCTGGACGCCTGCCGGCAGGTAGGCCGCGCCTGCGCCTTTCAGGGGGCCGGCGCCCTCAGCGCGGAGATGCGGCCCTGGCTGGACGTCCCGGGGCTGGTGGCGCTGCGCCGGGCCGCGCTCACGCGGTGCCGGGCGCAGTTTCCGCACGTGCCCGAGGATCATCTCGAGCGCCTCCTGGACCGCGGCATCGCCGGCCAGGGCGAGTACCAGAACAGCGCGGCGAGCCCGCTGGGCTACGCGGTCCTCGACGGCTCCGAGGTGCCGATGGCCCTCGTCCGCGTCGTGGACCGTCCCCGGGCGTCGGTCCACATCATCGAGCTTTTCACGGACGGCTACTTCGAGCCCGGGGCGACGCCGGACGTGGCCGCGTGGGAGGCTGCCTTGTCAGAGGTGGAGCGCGTCGACCCCGAGAAGATCGGCCGCTACGCGTCGGTCAAGGGCAGCACGCCCGAGACGTGGACGGACGACCGCACGGTCCTCATCGTGACTCTCTGACGGCGGCCCACGACGGAGGCGCATGTCGCCGCCCGCCGCCATCCGGCGCACACGCCCCTACCCCGCGAAGGCCTGCTTCAAGGCGGCGATGTCGAGCTTCTTCATCCCCAGCACCGCCTCCATGACCCGCCCGGCCTTCGCCGGATCCGGGTCCATGAGCATCTCGGGCAGGACCGCCGGCACGACCTGCCACGACACGCCGTACTTGTCCTTCAGCCAACCGCACTGCTGGGCCGTCGCGTCGCCGCCCTGCGTGAGCCGGCTCCAGTAGCGGTCCACCTCCGCCTGCGTCTCGCACCCGATCTGGAACGAGATGGCCTCGGTGAACTTGAACACCGGCCCGCCGTTGAGCGCGGTGAACGGCTGGCCCAGGAGCTCGAAGCTCACGGTCATGACCGACCCCGGTGGCCGTCCGTGGATCTCGCGCCCCACCTCGGTGTAGCGGGAGGTCTTCAGGATCCTGGCGTTCTCGAAAATGCCTGTGTAGAACCGGGCCGCTTCCTCGGCTTCATGATCGAACCACAAGCACGGGGTGATCTTCAGCATCGTCGCCACGTCGTTCCTCCCTCCGGGTCGCGTGACCCGTGGATGTGAGCGTCCCTTCGCCTTCCAGTCGTCCATGGAGATCGGGAGTCGTCAAGCCGAAGCTGACCCGGGCGGCCGGCCTCGGTTGACACGCCACGGACCGGGTGCTACTCGGATACCGCTGCGTGCACGAGCCGCCGACATCACGTCGCGGCGCCGTCCGAGCACGCGAGGAGCCCACCATGGCCGACGTCGATCCCTTCGCGACAGCCACCGAGCTCCTGGCCGGGCTGCGGGCCCGGCGGGTGGGCGCCCGCGAGCTCGCCGATCTCTACATCCGCCGGATCGAGCGCCACGACGGGCGTCTCAACGCGGTGGTGGTTCGCGATTTCGAGCGGGCCCGCCGGCAGGCCGGCGCCGCCGACCAGGCCATGGCGCGCGGCGAGGAGGGCCTCCTGCTCGGCCTTCCGATGACGATCAAGGAATCGTTCAACGTGGTCGGCCTGCCCACCACCTGCGGCGTGCCCGAGTGGCGCGATTTCGTGTCCCAGCACGACGCCCCCGCGGTCCTGCGCACCCGCGCGGCCGGCGCGGTGCTGCTGGGCAAGACGAACGTGCCGCCCATGCTCGCCGACTGGCAGTCGGCCAATCCCATCCACGGGCGGGCGCACAATCCCTGGGATCTCGGGCGCACGCCGGGCGGCTCGAGCGGCGGGAGCGCGGCGGCGATCGCAGCGGGTCTGAGCGCCCTCGAGGTGGGCAGCGACATCGGCGGCTCCATTCGCGTCCCCGCCGCCTTCTGCGGCGTCTACGGCCACCGGCCGAGCGAGACGCTCCTGCCCAAGAGCGGGCAGTTTCCCTTCCCGCCCCTGCCGAACTCCGTCGCCGTCATGGGCGTGCAAGGCCCGATCGCCCGCAGCGCCGAGGACCTCGAGCTGGCGCTCTCGGTCCTCCTGGGCCCAGACGCGGGCGAGGACGTCGCCTGGCGGGTCGAGCTGCCCCCGCCTCGCCGGCACCGCCTCGCCGACTTCCGAGTGGCGGTGCTCCCGGCGATCCCGTGGCTGCCCGTGGACGACGAGATCAGCCGCGCGCTGGACGACCTGGCGGCGCGCCTCGGTCGACTGGGCGCCAGCGTCAAGGAGGTCCAACCCGACGCGCTCCACGATCATCGTGCGCATCACCAGCTCTACCGCTCGCTGCTGGCCGCGATGACGAGCGCGCGCGAGACCCCCGAGAGGCGCCGCCGGAGGATCGAGCTCTCGAGGCAGGATCCGGACGACTTCGCCCATTCGGACCTGCGGGGTCTTGAAGGCGCTCCCGGCGACTTCGTGGTGTGGGGTGCCCAGCGCGAGGGATACCGGCAGGCGTGGCGCGCCTTCTTCCGCGACTGGGACGTGCTGCTCGCGCCGACCATCAACGTGCTGGCGTACCCCCACGTGGAGCGGGCATGGCCCCGGGACGACAGCGACCTCGCGCTCACGCTCGACGTGCGCGGCCGCGCCGTGCCGTACTCGCACGGTCTCGTCTACCCCTCTCTGTCCACGGTGGCGGGGCAGCCGGCGACCGCGTTCCCGGTCGGCGTGTCGCGCGGCGGGCTGCCCATCGGCCTCCAGGCGGTGGGCCCGTACTTGGAGGACCTCACCCCGCTGCGCTTCGCGGCACTCCTCGCGCGCGAGATCGGCGGCTACCGGAAGCCGCCGGGGTACGACGCGAGCTAGCGGCTCGTCTGGTGACCGGCCGGACGCGCGACTTCGTCCTCGCGGCGACAGCGTGACGCAGGCGCGCCGAGAACTCCGCCGAGCCGGATGCCGTCAAGCCATTGGCCATGGGTGAGCCGGAATCCGGGGGCTGCGCGGCTCCCCGGCAGCGGAATTGCAGCCCGACATCGGCTTGAGGCCGCCGTCACGGGAGGTCTCGAGCTCGAACGACCGGGAGCGCTTCGCTCCGGAGGGTGACATGGCTCGTTACGGCAAAGCCGCCAGCAAGTCGGTCAAGTCCGCCATGCGGCGGCGCAAGAAGGGCAGTCTGCGAAGCGGGGGAAGTGGAAAGCGGGTCACGAGCCGAGAGCAGGCCATCGCCATCGGGCTGTCCGAGGCGCGCGAGAAGGGCGCCAAGGTTCCCAGAAAGTCGAAGTGATCCGTCCGTTGGGGCGCCCGCTCTCGTCGCCTCCGCGTCGCCGCGCACCATGACTCGCTCTCCGCGCCGGGGCCGGCTCGCGCGCGCCGCGCGGAGCTGAACGTGCGCTTCTTCGCGTTGGCGTGCGACTACGACGGCACGATGGCCACCGACGGCCGCGTGGCCGAGCCGACGCTTGACGCGCTCCGCCGGCTTCGCGAGTCGGGCCGGAAGCTCATCCTGGTCACCGGCCGCCTCCTCCCCGACCTCGCCGAGTTGTTCGAGCCGCTCGACCTCTTCGACCGGGTGGTCGCGGAGAACGGAGCCGTCCTCTATCGGCCCGCGGGGAAGGAAGAGCGCGCCCTCGCGGAGTCGATGCCGGCGGATTTCGTCTCGACGCTCGCCGCGCGCGGGGTCGCGCCGCTGCAGCTGGGGCGCGTCATCGCGGCGACGATGCGGCCCCACGAGACCACCGTGCTCTCGACCATCCGCGACCTCGGCCTGGAGCTCCATGTCGTTTTCAACCGAGATGCCGTGATGGTGCTGCCGTCCGGCGTCAACAAGGGGACCGGGTTGCAGGCCGCGCTGGACGAGCTGGGGCTGTCGTTCCACAACGTCGTCGGTATCGGCGACGCCGAGAACGACCACGGCTTCCTGGATCTCTGCGAGTGCGCCGTGGCGGTCGCCAACGCGCTTCCGGCGGTCGGGCAGCGCGCCGCCTTCGTGACTGAAAGCGAAAATGGCCAAGGCGTCTCCGAGCTGGTCTCGCGGATGCTGGGGGACGACCTTGCCGGGTTCGCGCGCCGGGCGATCCTCCTCGGGCACGGGTCGGACGGCACGCCGGTGACGGTAGCCGGCCACGGCGAGAACGTCCTGGTCGCGGGACCGTCGGGCAGCGGGAAGTCGACGTTCGCCTCCGCGTTCCTGGAGCAGCTCCGGGAGCGCAGCTATCAGTTCTGCATCCTCGATCCGGAAGGGGACTTCCAGACGACCACGGCGGTCACGACGATCGGGGACGCCGAGCGGGCGCCGACGGTGCGGGAAGTGATTCAGCTGCTCGAGCCGCCGGCTCAGAACGTCGCCGTCAATCTCCTCGGCGTCGGGCTCCAGGATCGGCCGAGCTTCTTCGCGCAGATCCTCACCGCGATGCTGGAGCTCCGGACGCGGACCGGCCGGCCGCACTGGCTGATCATCGACGAGGCCCACCACTTGCTGCCCCGCGAGCGGGCCGAGGCGGAGCTGACGGTCCCCCACGGCATGAAGGGCATCCTCATGATCACCGTCCACCCGGAGCACGTATCATCGGAGACGCTCGGATCGGTGGACGTCGCCGTGGCCATCGGGAAGACCCCGCGCCAGACCCTCACGAGCTTCGCCGCGGCTCAAAATCTCTCGGCGCCGGAAGTCGAGCCGGAGGACCTCCCGACGGGCGAGGGCCTGGCGTGGCGGCCCGCCAGCGGCGGGAACCCGGTGCGGTTCCACGGCGTGATCCCGCGGGAAGAGCGGCGGCGCCACCGACGGAAGTACGCGGAGGGCGAGCTCCCGCCCGATCGCTCCTTCTACTTCCGGGGACCGCAGGGGGCGCTGAATCTCCGCGCTCAGAACCTCAAGCTCTTCCTCCAGGTCGCCGACGGCGTCGACCAGGCGACGTGGCGCCACCACTTCGAGAGCGGCGACGTCTCGCGCTGGCTGCGCGACGCGATCAAGGACCCGGAGCTCGCGGAGCAGGTCGCGACCCTGGCGACGCAGCGGCTGCCGGCCGACGACTCCCGCCGCCAGGTTCGCGCGCTGATCGAGGCGCGATACACCGAGGCGCCCTAGGACGCGCGCGCGCCGAGACTCCGACCCCGCGCGCGAGCGTCTCCAGTCGGCCGGATCCTCCGCCCCGGGCCGCTCCGTCCCTGCCCCGACAGCCTCTCAGCGTGGCCGTCGACCGGTCGCCTCCCATTCCGCCTGCCAGCGATGCTCATCGCGGTCTCGCAGGATCTCCTCCGACGTGCGGACCTCGTCCGCCGGCTCGTGCACCACCCCGACGGCTCGGCCGATCTGGTCCACGACGTCCTGGTCAGGGGTGGCGACCGTGCCCCCCACCGCTTCGTCCCCCGCGCTTTCCCCGCTTCGCCAGTCCGCGTCCACGTCTCCGCCGGACAGCACGGGACTCACGCCTCCGTCTCGTCTGGCCTCCGTCGGTCGGGCCTCGCGACCTCGCTCCGGCTCGTTCCGGCGCTTCGGTGAAGCCGATCGCTTCGCCTTCCGCTTCATGGCTCCTCCTGCCGCTTCACGTGTCGGATCATCCTCGTGACGAGCAACCGGCGTGCCGAAGCCCGGCGCCCGCTCGGCGCGGCGACCTGCCGTCGAGATCGACGCGTGGCCGAGACGCTCGGCGGATTCGGGCAGGTACTCGGATCCGCAGGGGCATGCGGACGGCTCCGGCCCCGCCGCGGGGGCGGGTCCGAAGCGTCGACTATGCCGCGCCGGCGTCGCGGCCCTTCACGTCGCCGACCTGGTTGTTCCGGCGGGCGGCGCGCTCCCCCAGCACGGTCAGAGGAGAAGGCGACACCGCGGACGTGCTCGCCTCGCCCTTCCGCCGTTGCCGGCCGGCCTCCCCGTCGCTCCGCGGCAGGAGGCCATTGACCATGGCCAGCACCCCTGCCGTCGTCTCGGGAGCGAGGGCACGCGCCAACGCCACGAGCTTGGCGGGCGGCGAGAGGACGCGCTCCGCCTCGCCTCGCCGGATGGCCCGGATGATCTGGCGGGCCGCCCGGTCGGCGTCCATCGAGAGCAGCGGCAAGGCGTCGCTGATGCTGAACCAGGCGTACTCGGCCCGATGCCGGCCCTTGAATGTCGCGTGGCGCGGACTTCCCGTTCGCATCAGGCCCGGACAGATCGTGACGACCGGGATGCCGTCCTTGGCCAGCTCGGCGCGCAGGCCGTCGGACAAGCCAAGGAGGGCGAACTTGCTCGCGCTGTAGGGCACCAGGTGCGGCACGCTGACCTTGGCGCCGATGGAGGCGATGTTCGCGATCCGCCCTTCCCCGCGCCGGCGCATGTCGGGAAGGACCGCCAGGATGGTGTAGAGAGGGCCCCAGAAGTTCGTCGCCATCGCCTGCTCGAAGTCCTCCACGTCCATGGTCTCGACGGGGCCCACGCTGATGATGCCCGCGTTGTTGACGAGGACGTCGATCGGTCCCAGCCGCAGGGCGACCTCGCGCACCAGCTCGCTCGCCTCCTCGCGGACGCTGACGTCGCACACAAGGGCCAGCGGGCGCACGCCCCGCCGCTCCAGGTCGTCCCGGGCCCGGTCGAGCGTCGCGGGATCGCGCCCGCAGATCGCGATGCGCGCCCCCGCTCGCGCGAACTCGCGGGCCAGCACCAGCCCCAGCCCGCGGGAGCCTCCCGTGATCAGCACGGTCCGCCCGGCGAGGTCGTACGGTCGAGGGCGGTGGGTCAGGGCGTAGGCGGCGGCGAGCGCGGCTCCGCCGGCGAGCAGCGGCAGGAGCGAAGTCCGAGAGGTCTCCGTCGTCATGCGGCCGGGTCCAGGACGACCTTCGTGCAGTCGTCCGCCTTGTCGTTGAACATCCGGTACGCCTCGGGCGCCCGGGAGAGCGGCATGCGGTGACTGATGACGAAGCGGGGATCGATGTCACCGCGGACGATCCGCTCGAGGAGCAGCCGGAGGTACCGGTGGACGTGCGTCTGTCCCATGCGGAACGTGAGCGCCTTCGCGAACGCCGCACCGAACGGAAGCTTGTCCAGGAAGCCTCCGTAGACCCCCGGAACCGAGATCGTGCCGCCCTTCCGGCAGGCCTGGATCGCCTGGCGCAGCGCGTGGGCGCGGTCCGTCCCGAGCCGAACCGCGACCTTGACGCGATCGTATCGCGCGTCCATCGTCGTACCGTGCGCTTCGGTGCCGACGGCGTCGATGCAGGCGTCGGGCCCGCGGCCGCCCGTCCGCTGCTTCAGCTCCTCGACCACGTCGTCCACGGCTTCGTAGTTCAGCGTCTCCGCCTTGCCCGCCGTCTCGGCCATGCGCAAGCGCGCCGGCCATCGATCGATGGCGATCACGCGCTCGGCGCCCAGGAGGTACGCGCTCTGGATCGCGAACTGGCCGACCGGCCCGCATCCCCACACCGCGACGACGTCGCCGGGCTGGATCTCGCAGTTTTCGGCGGCCATGAACCCCGTCGGGAGGATGTCGGACAGGAAGAGGACCTGCTCGTTCGTGAGGGACTCCGGCACCGCGATCGGCCCGACGTCCGCGAACGGCACCCGCACGAGCTCGGCCTGGCCGCCGGGGTAGCCGCCGTACAGGTGCGAGTAGCCGAACAGCCCGCTCCCGGAGAACCCGTAGAGCGCTTCGGTCTCCTCGGCGTTGGGATTGGAATTGTCGCAGAGAGACGTAAGCCCCTGCACGCACGGGAGGCACGCTCCGCAGGCGATCGCGAAGGGCACCACCACGCGCGCACCGCGACGCAGCGAGGTGACGCCCGGCCCCACTTCGACGACCTCCCCCATGAACTCGTGGCCCAGGACGTCCCCCGCCTTCATGGTCGGGATGATGCCGTTGAAGAGGTGGAGGTCGGAGCCGCAGATCGCGGTTGACGTCACCCGGACGATCGCGTCGCGCGGGTTGACGATTTCGGGATCCGGCACCGACTCGACGCGGATGTCGCCCGGGGCGTGCCAGCACGCCGCGCGCATGGCTACGCGGTCCGGCGGATCGGCGCCGCCGCCGCCCGCGACTCAGACGCGCGCCAGGGCGAGCCCACGGCGATCTCGCCCGCTTCCATCAACTGCTTGAAGCGGCGCAGCGCCTCTCGAACCAGGCGGTCGCCGTTCTGGCCGAACAGGGTCGCGGCCGCCGCCCCGAGCTTCCCGCCGGGCGGCGAGTAGGTGAGGATCACCTTGACCTCGGTCCCGCGGTGCTTGGGCGCCGAAGTGAAGCGGACGGAGCCCGCGATGTCCACGTTGGAGCCGGGCACGGATCGCCATGCGAGGAGGCGATCCTCCTCGTCGGCCATGAGCTCGGCCTGCCACGATAGCCGGACCCCGCCGGGCCCACGGACGACCCAGTCGGATCGACTGGGTCCCGAGGGAGTCACCGCGACGAGAGTCTCCGGGAGCAGCCGCGGCAGACGCTCCAAGTCCCTCCAGGCCTGGTACACCTCATCGGCCGATCGCCGCACGGTGACCGTCCGCTCGACGTGCAGCCCGCGCCCGGCCGCCAGCGCGGGCATGTCGGGCCGTCGCTTGGTCTTCCGGCTCCCCGGAGCGCGGGACCAGATCCACAGGGCGCCCGCCCCGACGGCCAGGGCCATCAGCGTGATGTCCCGCCCCGCGTGCTCGTCCGGTCTCGTTCCCGCCGCAACGCTCCGCAGCCTGCGGGAGTCGGAGGGTTCTCCGCGGTAGTACCCGGCGGGGCCGACGTCCGGTGTTCTGTCCTCGTGCATCGAGTTGCCTCCTGGGGCGAAGCTCCGGCAGGCGTTAGACAGCGTGTCGTCACGACGACAAGCCGTCCTGGCTCACGAGCGTCCAAACGTGCCAGCATCATCGACGATGGCTCGGATGGATGACGTTCCCGCTCCGAGGCGAGCAAGGCACATGCCACGGATTCGCGCGTGAGAGGCCGCTCGCCGCGACCGACGACCGCGCTGCCACGCGCGCCGTCAGCGTCCGGAATGGCGACGCAGGAGAGTGAAGCGGCGCGGGACTGCGGGCGCTACCACGCGGCCGCGAACTCTCCCGTCGGCTCGCGCCGCGCTCGCGCGGCGGTCAGCGTCCGGAATGACGACGCAGGCGAGTGAACGGACGCGAGACTGCGGGCGCTACCGGGCCGCCGCCGAACTCTCCCGGAACCGCCGCGCGGCCCGGGCCCGGGCCTTCGACGCCTCGACGACGCGATCGCGAGGCGGCGCGGAGGTCACGAGCGAGTCGATGAGCTCGCGCGCCGCCCGGGTTACCCGGTCGACCGCGCGGTCGAACGCGACCTCGTTCGCCTTGGAGGGCCGGTGGAATCCACTCAGCTTGCGGACGAACTGGAGGGACGACGCGCGGATCTCGTCCTCGGTAGCGGGCGGCTTGAAATTGTAGAGCGTTCGGATGCTCCGGCACATGGGGACCTCCTCGGACACTCGGGACCTACGATTCTCCGGCGTAAACGAGCAGCCACGCGATGCCGATCACGAAGCTCGCGACCGACACCAGCGACAGAGCCACGTACGTCACGTAGATCCTCTCGCGGCGCGTCAGGGTGTCGAGATTCCGCAGGCGCGACCAGAGCGATTCCCGGACGAAGCGCACGGCATCGTGGTTGAGCGTGGGCAGACCGAGCCACTCGACCAAGACGTGATATCCGTCCATCTCGAGGAAGCAGAACGGGTAGAGGCTGACGACGAACGACTGGAGCTGGAGGATGGCGGAGGCGACGAGGAAGCCCTGGATGAGCCCCGGCGACGTCAGCGTGGCGATCCAGAGACAGGCCGCGCCCAGGAAGAGATGGAACAGCGGGCCCGCCACCGCGTTGACGATGCGGGCGCGCCGGCTCGACATGAAGATGTCGGTCACGTCCGCATAGAACGTCGGGATGAAGCCGTGGAGGATCGTGAAGCCGAACTCGCGCACCCGCCGCCCGTAGTGGATGCAGGCGAGCGCGTGGATCACCTGGTGGTTCACCACGGTGAGCCAGAAGACGACCTTCACCAGGAGAATCGCGACGAGCGGGTGCTGCGCGAGCCCGTGGGTCACGTCGTCCAGCGCATGCCAGATCCGGACGCCGCTCCACGCGCCGAGCGCGACCATGACGACGAGCGCCAGCATGGTCCACGGCGTGAAGAGCACGAACCCCCCGTAGCGATACAGGCGCTCGAAGAACCGGTGCGCCCGGCGGCTGGTGACCGTCAGGCGCTCCAGGGCGTGAAGCGTGCCTTCCATCGCCCGCGCGGCCGCGTTGCGGTGGTTGCGGGCCAGCACCGCCCGCAGGCGGGAGACGGGCCGCATGGTGAGGAGATCCGCCCGCAAGAGCTTCACGATGAGGGTCGGGATGATCGTGAAGTCGAAGGAGCCGTAGCGGAGGAGGTACGCGGTGGCGATCTCCTGCAGCGAGGCTCGCCCATCCATCTGCTCCCACAGGAACTTCTCGGCCTCCGAGATCTGGATGATCTCCTCGGTGCGCAGGTTCTTCAGCGCGTACGTGACGGCCCCCCCCGCGGCGTAGGGCAGCTGGGCCAGCTCCCACTGGGCGTCGGGGATGCGCTGGGGGTGGCTGTGGAGATACGCGACGGCGCTCGGGATCTCGCGAACCTCGAAGCCGGCGCTGTCCTCCTGGCGGACCAGGAGCTCGAGGCGGGCGCGCTTCGGCCGATGCTCCACCGTCATCGTGTTCGGGACCCGCTCCCCGGAACGCGCGGGAACTACGTGTGCTCGACGTCCAGGCCCGTGGCCTCCAGGCCCCAGCGCGTCACCTCGGCGACGAGGTCGGACGAGTCGCGCAGCCGCTTGAACGCCACCATCGCCAGCTGCTGGAAGAACCGGGCGGCCGTCAGCGGGTTGTCGGCGATGAAGCGGTTCAGGCTCTCACGGTCGAGGCTGTAGAGGATCACGTCGGTCTCGGCCTGGCAGGTCGCCGATCGGTGGCGCTCGTCGCCGAAGACGCTCATCTCGCCGAATGCTTCCCCCGGCTCGACGCGGTTGAGCACCTGCTCGATGCGCCCGGTGACGGGCTTGGAGACGACGATCCGTCCCTCCTTCACGAGGAACAGCTCCTCGCCCCGATCGCCCATGCGGAACACCACGTCTCCGACGCGGAGCCGCCGCTCGCGGAAGCTGGGCCAGAGCGCCCGCAGGACGGGCTCCTCGACGTCCTGGAAGAGCGGAACCCGGCGAAGAAAGGCGATCTCGGGAGGCCGCGCCATCAGGCCCGCCCCGGTCGCGGTCGGATGCGCGTCAGGTGGCCCATCGCTTCAGCATCACGCTCTCCAGAACGTGCGCCCGCTCCTCCTCCGAGACGTGCGCCACGCGGCCCAGGGCCTGGACGACGGCCTGGCGCTCGTCGACGCTGAGCTCGTAGGCGGCCAGGACGCCGTCGGGGTCGCGGACCAGTCTCTCGAGGAACTCCCGGTCGATCATCACGCGCCCGACCAGGTCCTGGATCGTCTTGGGGATCACGGTGTCGCCTCAGGGGTATGGCAAGTTGCCGGCCGCTTTTGCGGGTCGACGATACGAACTTAGCAGAGGAGGGGACCAGCGGAAAGCCCGGGCGGAGCCCCCGTCGCCTCTCCCCCGTCATGATCGAGACCGCCGCCGCCGCTCGCCGACTCCTCCATCGCACTGGCGCCGCGAGCCGGTAAGTCGGCCGCGACCGCGTCAGCGTGACGCCGGGGCGACAGCACGGCGGCTGCCTCACGTTGGCCGAGGGGGGGAGATCGGGCACACCGCACTCCTCGTCACGTCGCGAACACCGCCCCCCGGGCCGGGAAACGCAGTCACCTCTCGCCGACCCAGGGGCCTCCGCGCAGTCACATCGCGCGGCACTGTTCTTGCTCTGAGACGCATCCGTTCCCGGTTCCGCAATCCCCGTAACGCGTCAGGAGGACCGACCATGACGGATCGCTTCTCGGCCCATCGCGCGCCCGTTGGCACGGCGGCTTCGCTCGATCTGGTCCCGATGGTGCTGGTGGCCGAAAGCGATCGATCGCTCCGGGATGTCTTCCGCGACGTCCTGGAGCTGGACGATCTCCGGGTGTTGATCGCGTCCGACAGCCAGGAAGCGCTGAGGCTGGCCGAGTTTTGGATGGTGGACCTCCTGGTGACCGACGTGGCCCTGCCACATCTCGACGGCCTGGAGCTCATCCGGGCGGTGCGACGCCTCTACCCGGGCTTGCCCGCCGTCGTGATGAGCGCCGACGCCGTCTACCAGGGCCGGCCGCTCGCGGCGGCCGCTGCCGAGCTCGACGTCGAGACCACGCTCCTCAAGCCGTTCGACCTCGCCGATCTCCAGCGGGCGGTGCGGACCGCGGTCCCGTGGAGCCGGCCAGCCGATCCCGACGTGCCGCCGTTCCCCGCGCGCGTGGAGGTCTGGTCGGTCGCCCGCCCCACGCCGGCGCACCGGATCTCCGCCGAAGGCCACTGAGACAAGGAGTCTCGCGGGACAGCCACCCGGCCGACACCGCTCGATCCGTTCCTCCTCGACCGAGCCGGACGCCGCGAGGCCCTCCGGCGCCGGGATTTCGCTCCGGACGTGTTTCGCCTCCATCTCCCGCCTGAGCCCGACCTGGCGCCGTGCTATCGTGGCCCACGTGCTCGCGGGTCCCGCGGGAAGTGGAGGAGCATCATGCGCTGGCTGGCCTCGCTGACGTGCTGGTTGATCCTCGGAACCTGGCTCGCGCCGGCCTTCGCGCAGCCGGCCGAGGACGCCGGGAAGAAGCTCCAGGGGACGTGGACGGCCGCCCAGGCGGAGCGAGACGGCAAGGCCGCCGATGACGTCGTCGGGAATCGGTTGTCCTTCACGGGAAGCCGGTTCCAGATCCAGTCGAAGGACGGCAAGCCCCTGTTCGCGGGAACCTTTCAGGCGAACCCCGCCGCGAAGCCCGCGGCCATCGACTTCCAGCACACGGACGGGCCCATGAAGGGGAAGGCGTGGAAGGGGATCTATGCCCTGGACGGGGACACGCTGCGGGTCTGTGACAATGCCCCGAACCCGGACAAGGGTCGGCCCGCGGCCTTCGAGGCCAAGAGCGGGTCCGGGCACGTGTTCATCACTTTCAAGCGAGCCAAGCCCTGAACGCCGATCCCCGATCGCGGAGCGTGGCGCGGCTCGTCGTCGTCGGGTCTCTTGACAGCGGTCGAGGCTTCCTCCGACGATCCGCCCCGCAGTCGCCGAGCCTGGATCACCCGTGACGAGGAGGACCGAGACATGCCGTCCAATCGAAAATTAGGGGACGTAGCCCGGCGCGACCTGTTCCGGATGGCCGCCGGCCTCGGCCTGGGGCTCGGCCTGGGAGCGAGCCTCGGGAGCCCACGGAAGGCGCCGGCGCAATCTGCGCTGACCCCCGACGAGGCCCTGAAGCTGCTGATGGACGGCAACGGACGGTTCGTCGCCGGCCGCCTGACCTCTTCCCACGCGGACCCGAGGCTGCTGGCCCAGAAGACCGCCCAGAAGCAGGAGCCCTTCGCCGCCGTGCTCTCCTGCGCCGACTCGCGGGTGCCGGTCGAGCTCATCTTCGACCAGACCATCGGCCACGTTTTTGTGACCCGGCTCGCCGGCAACGTCGCCACGCCGGAGGTCATCGCTAGCCTCGAGTACGGGGCGGCTGTCCTGGGCACGCGAGTGATCATGGTGCTGGGCCACGCAGCGTGCGGCGCGGTGATGGCGGCGATCGCCGGTAAGGCCGTTCCCGGACAGATCAGCGCCCTCTACGCGCCCCTCCGCGCCGCCGTGGAGCAGGCCGGTCCCGACCCCGACGCAGCGATCCGCGCCAACGCCCGCATCCAGGGCGGCATTCTGAGGAGCGCTTCGCCCGTCATCGCGGATCTGTCCGCACAAGGCAAGATCAAGGTGGTCGCGGCCCACTACGACCTTGCCAGCGGAGCCGTCACCCTCCTCGGGTAGGGCCGCCCGCGACCGCGCTCGGAGGTCTCCCGAACAATCCGCGCCGCCCCACGCTCGGGGCGCCGCCACCGCTCTGTCCAGGCGCTCATCGAGCGGCTGGAGTCCCCTTGTCCGGGCCGCTGAGGCTCGCCGTGACCCGCCGGCGCTCGACGCCCCCGCAGCGAATGAGATGATGGAGAGGTCGACGGCGACCCACGTGTAGGCGCTCTCCCTGACGATCCCGCCCCTCCAGCAATGGCACGGGCTCAAGGGACCTCGTGCGGGAACGCACGCCACCGTGGAGCCGGCCCGGTGACTCCTGATGGACAATTGGTTCCGGCACGAGTGGTCGAAGGAGCTCGAGCGCCTGCGCCCGCGCAGCCTCCTGCGGCGCGGGGAGATGCTCTGGAAGCGTCTGGAGACTCCGTGGAGGCGACTGACGGCTTCCCTGACCGAGCTCCTGCCCGTCTCGCCGAGCGCCGGCCACCACACGCACTATTGCGAGGAGTGCGATCGACAGTGGGCTCACGGGGGACGCGTGTGCGCCGTTCCGTGGGCGGCTCCCTGCGCGGACGGGGGCCATGAGGGCGCAGGGACGGCGCGGTCCCGGCTGGGTCCTTGGTTCGTGGTGGTCCGCCGCGATCGCCCGGAGCTCTGCGAGCAGCTGACCGAGAGCTTCGGCGACGACCCGCGAATCACCGTGGTCCTCGACCGGCGTCAACTCGAGCGGCGGGGGGCGCCCGCGTCGCGGCCCGCCGTGAGATCGGAGCGCCGCCGCGGGGGCGATCGGCGCACGCCGGCGACGAGCCGGGACGGCCAGGTGTGGGAGACCCTCGGGTTCCGCCCGCACCGGGGCCGGTCCCCCCGCCCTCGATGACGCACCGCACGTCCTCGCCGATCGGAGTCCCGACGAGACGCGCGCGCGACAGCGCCGGCGACGCTGTCGCCGACCGCGTCGCCGCGACATCCGTCAGAGCGTGATCAGCCCCCGGCGGACCCCGCGGCTCACCGCCTCGGTCCGGCTGGCGGCTCCGAGCTTCCCCGACACCGCGGCGACGTGGAACTTCGCGGTGTGCTCGCTGATGCCGAGGCGCTCGGCGATCTGCCGATTGGACAGCCCCTGGCCCAGGAGCTCCAGGACCTCGCGCTCACGCGCCGTGAGCGGCTCCGGCGCGGCCTCCGGCTCCTCGGCGGGCCCGGCCCGACGCGCCGGAAGCAGGCGGTCGACGAGGGTCTTGGGAAACACCGCGAATCCCTGGACGGCCGCCATCGTCGCCGCGCGCAGCTCCACCGAGCCGGCGTCGCGAGGGACGATGGCCCAGCCCCGAAGAGGCAATCCGCTCAGGGTGCGCGCCGTCCGGTCGTTGCCGGCGACCGCGACGACGGCGCGCCCCGCGGTCCCGACCGGCGGCGCCGCCGCCGCCGGCAGCCGCTCGGCGTCGTCGATCACCACGACGTCCACGTCGGCCGGCGCCCCTTCCAGCGTCGCCCCGTCCCCGACGACCTCGATCCCGGGCTCGTCGAGGCGCGCGCGGAGCCTGAGGCGCGAGGCCGGCGTCGGCGCGGCGACGAAGACGCGGATCATGGCTCCGCGGCGAGCCAGCGCCGCACGACGTCGCTCGGGATCGCGACCGCGAGGTCGCCGCCCACGACCATCGCGTTGAGCCCCACGACCGCGCCGCGAGCGTCCAACAGCGGGCCGCCGGAATTGCCCGGTGCGAGGCGGACGTCCGACCGGATGTAGGACTCCGATCGGCCGCGGCCCGGCAGGGAGAAGGCGCCGAGCCCGCTGACCACGCCGGCGGTCACCACCCATGGCTGTCCCCACGGGTGCCCCACCGCGAACACCAGCTCACCGATCCGGAGCCGTGCGGATCGCCCGAGAGGCGCGGGAACGAGGTCCGCGCCGGGCACCGCCAGCAGCGCGAGGTCGAGCCGGCGGCTGGTGGCGAGGACGCGAGCCGGACGCGCGCGACCGTCCGCGGAGACCACCCGAAGGTCGCGGTCCGCCCCTCCAACGACGTGATGGTTGGTCATGACCGCATCGGGCCGCCACGCCACCCCGCCCGCGCCCGCGGGTCCGCGACCGTGGACGCGGACGATCCCGCGCCGCGCCCGCTCGAGGACTTCGGCGGGCAATCCGATCCACGAGGGCGCGGTCGCGCTCGCCTCGAGGACCGCGATCATCGGGCGCGCCCGGGACGCTGGCCGACCGTCACGTCGAGCGTGACGGGAGCGCCGCCACGAAGGATCTGGACCGCCAGCGGTCGCCCTACGGGCGCACCGCCCAGGAGCGCCTGCAGGGTCTCGCCGTCGTCGACCACCCGGCCGTCCACCCCGACCAGGATGTCGCCGATCAGCACCCCCCCGCGCTGGGCGGGGCTGTCGGGCACGAGCTCGACGATCAGGAGGCCGCGCTCGTGCGGGAGGCCCGCACGCTGGGCCGCCGGGATGCGCACCGGCTGACTCCCGATCCCGAGCCACCCCCGCGGAACGTGCCCCTCCCGGCTGAGGGTCTCGGCGAGGCGCCAGGCCAGCGCCGCGGGCACGCCGAGGGTCACGCCGCCGGCGAGGCCCGTCGTCAGGATGCCGAGCACGGCGCCGCGGGCGTCCGTCAACGCGCCGCCCGAGAAGCCGGGATACGGCGTCGCGTCGGTGCGGATGTACTGATCGAGCATTCCCCCGCGCGTGCGGGCCGGGCCCCCGACCGCGCTCACGACGCCGAGGCTCGCCATGAGCTCGCGGTCGGCCGGACGGCCCACCGCGAGGACGAACTGCCCGACGCGGGCCGGGGTGGGCGCGGGTGAGGCCGGCTCGGTCGCGAGGCCCGCCACGCGAAGGACGGCGAGGTCACTCGCCGGATCGCGGCCCACCAGCTCGGCGGTGAGCGGCGGCCCGGCAGCCGACTCGACGGAGAGATCGTCGTCGCGCTCGACCGCGTGCTCGGCGGCGAGGACGAGACCGGGCGCGAACACGACGCCGCTCGAGGGCCGGCGCGCGCGGCCGTTCACCTGGACCAGAGACCGGCCCACCCGCTCGACCGCGTCGGCGAACTGGTCGGAGAGCGTGCTCAAGGCATGCGTGCCATCGGCAACCGGGCTCACTGGGCGACCCTCCCTCCGCGGGTTCGGATCAGACGGCCTTCGGCCTGTGGGGTCATCGCGGCCTCCTCTCCGAAGGCCACGATACCGGCCCCGCCGAGGGCCCGCATCACCCGAACGGGGAGGTCGACGCGCCGACCGGATCGGCCTGTCAGCGGAGCGTCACGGGGAGACGGCGCCGGTCGCGCGCCGCCGGTCCGCCACCAGGTAGCCGAAGCGGGCGACGAAGGCCGCCTCGCTCAGCCCGCTCGCCGCCGCCAGCGCGCGAAGCTGCTCGGGCCGGTCGAAGTCCTCGGGCCTCAGGCGGATCATGTAGGCGTAGAGGGTCCGGTAGGCCTCGGACGACACGTCGGCGTAGCGGAGCCGGACGCGGCCGGTCCGGGGATCCAGGAGGTCGCGGAAAGGAATCGGGACCAGCCGCCCGCCCTGGATGGTCACCATGGCCTCGCTGCCGCCGTCGAGCAGGAAGCGCGTCGCCGCGTAGCCGAGGCTCCGCGCGTACTGGATGTCGTAGCCGCCCGGCGGCGCGCAGCGCAGCTCGTACCCGAGATCCTTGGCCGTGATGCCGATCTCGATGCCGCGAGCGCCGAGGCTCGCCGCCACGTGGTCCTTGAGCCGCCGCGCCAGCTCGAGGTCCGACAGCCGGACGTTGCCGTAGGTGTCGTACGCCACCGGGCCGACGGTCTCCGGATCGAGCTTCTCCAGGATGCCCTCGGCCAGGAGCGCAACCCCGTGCTGCCGTCCGTGGACGCGTCGCTTGAGGATCGCGCCCTCGAGGATGTCCGCGATCTGCGTCAGGGGGACGTGGCTGCCGGCGAACTCCTCGCCGATCAGCATGAGGGTGGCGCCGGCCGCGCCGCCGATCCCGAGCGTGAGGTGGCCCGCGTGGCGGCCCATCACCGTGACGAAGAACCACTTCTCGGTGGTCGCGGCGTCCTGCATCAGGTTCCGCACCAGGTCCTTGCCCAGGTTGACCGCCGTCACGAAACCGAACGTCGGCACGTCGTCCGGGAGCGGCAGGTCGTTGTCGATCGTCTTGGGGACGTGGGCCACGGTGAGGTGGCCGGCGAGGGTCGCCGCGATCCGCGCGCTGGCGAACGCCGTGTCGTTGCCGCCGATGGTCACCAGGTAGGAGACGTCGAGGCGCCTCAAGGTGTCGGCGACTCGGCCGAGCGTCTCGGCCGACTGGGTGGGATTCGCGCGCGAGGTGCGGAGGATCGAGCCGCCCTCGAAGTGGATCCGCGACACCTCGCCGATGTCGAGCTCCTGAACGTGCGCGACGTCGCCGCGCATCAGCCACTTGTAGCCGTCGAGGACGCCGAGCACGCGCAGTCCCTGGTTGCGCGCCTCGATCGCCGCCGCCGAGATGACGGCGTTGATGCCGGGCGCCGGGCCGCCGCCGACCAGGATCGCGAGGGTCTTCACGTCTCGACTCCTCCGGTCGCCGCGCCCGCTACGCGATCGCCCGCTCCAGGTCGGGGCTGTATCGCCCGCGCCGCGCGGCGCCGTTCAGCCGGGCGCGGTGGAGGAAGGCCTGCTGCCCGGCGGCGACCCGCGCGGGATCCCCGCGCCACGCTTGCAGCGGCGCGGCCTGAAGCGCGCGCCCGTACGAGAAGCTGAGCGCCCATGGATAGGGCGCCCCGGATGCGTTCATCGCGTTCAGGTGCGCGGTCGCCAACTCGTCGCTCTGGCCGCCGGACAGGAACACGACCCCGGCAACCGCCGCCGGCACCGTCCGCCGGAGGCAGGCGACCGTCGCCGCCGCGACCTCCGGGACGCTCGCCTGGCGGGGACAGTCCTTGCCCGGCACCACCATGTTCGGCTTGAGGAGCATGCCCTCGAGCAGGACCCGCTGCGCGGAAAGCTCGGCGAACACGGCGCGGAGCGTCTGCTCCGTCGCCTCGAAGCAGCGCTCGAGGGTGTGGTCCCCGTCCATCAGCACCTCGGGCTCGACGATCGGCACCATCCCCGTTTCCTGGCACAGGACGGCGTAGCGGCCGAGGGCATGGGCGTTGACGTCGATCGCATAGGTCGACGGCAGGCCCGGGCCGATCGCGAGCACCGCGCGCCACTTCGCGAAGCGAGCGCCGAGCGCGGCGTACTCGGCGAGCCGCTCCCTCAGCCCGTCCAGGCCTTCGGTCACCTGCTCGCCCGGCGCCCCGGCGAGCGGCTTCGCGCCCCGGTCGACCTTGATTCCCGGGATGATGCCCGGGCCTCTCAGCACCTCGACCAGGGGCGTGCCGTCGTCGGCGGTCTGGCGGATCGTCTCGTCGAAGAGGATGACGCCGCTCACGTGCTCCGCGATCCCCGGCGCGGTGAACAGCATCTGGCGGTAGCGCCGGCGCATCTCCGGGGTGTTCGGGATGCCGAGCGGCTCGAAGCGGCGCGCAATGCTCGGGTGGCTCTCGTCGGCGGCGAGGATCCCCTTCCCGGGCGGGACCAGGGCACGGGCGGTCGCCGCTAGGGATTCCGCGCGCGGCGCCGTCGATCCGGACGCCGGGTTCATGGACCCAGCATGCCAGCAGCGAGGCCGGGCGGCCAGCGCGAGCTCGGACCCCGATGTCGAGAGCGGTCGTCACTCCGTCAGGAGCCGGTAGCCGACGCCGGGCTCGGTCCGGAGGAAGCGGGGGCGCGCGGGATCCGCCTCGAGCTTCCGCCTGAGGTTCGCCAGGTACACGCGCAGGTAGTGCGTCTGCTCGGTCTGGGCGGGCCCCCAGACCTCGCGCAGGAGCTGGCGGTGCGTCACCACGCGTCCGGCGTGCTGGACGAGCATCGCCAGCAGCCGGTACTCGATCGGCGTGAGGCGAACCTCGGCGCCCCCGACCCAGACCTGCCGGCGGGCCAGATCCACCCGCAGCTCGCCCACGGCGAAGGTCGCATCACCCGTCTCGAGGTCAGCCCGGGCCGCGTGACGGAGCGCGACCCGCACGCGCGCGAGCAACTCGCCCACCGTGAACGGCTTCGCCACGTAGTCGTCGGCGCCGGCATCCAGCGCGGCAACCTTGTCGGCCTCGGCACCGCGGGCGGACAAGACGATGATCGGCCGGACGGTCCACTCGCGCAGCCGCCGGATCACCTCGAGACCGTCCACGTCGGGCAGGCCGAGGTCCAGGATCACGAGATCGGGCTGACGCTGCGCGGCCTCCAGCAGGCCGTCGGCCCCCGACGCGGCTTCGATGACGCGATAGCCCTGGCTCACCAGGCTCGGCCGGAGGAAGCGCCGGATGGGCTCCTCGTCCTCGATCACGAGCACGCTCGGCCCGTTGCCTCCCGGCCGGGCCGGGTCCTCCCCGCCCGCTTTCCGGCTGTCAGCCACCATCCATCGGAACCTTGGGGGGCGACTCGCCCAGGGGCAGGGTGATCCGGAAGAGCGCCCCCCCTCCCGGCCGGCGCTCCGCGACGACCCGGCCGCCGTGGGCCTGGACGATGCCCCGAACGATGGTGAGACCGAGGCCGGCGCCGCTCCGGCCGGCCGCCGGCCCGCCTCGGTAGAACTTCTCGAACACGCGCTCGACCTCGTCGGGAGCGAAGCCCGGCCCCCGGTCGGCGATCAGCAGGCTCACCGCGCCGTCGTCGACGGATCCGGCGATCTCGATGGGCGCGTCCGAGGGCGTGTACTTGACCGCGTTGTCCAGCAGGTTGATGAGGGCCTGCTCGACGAGCAGCGGATCCAGCGGCACCAGCGGCAGGTCGGCCGGCAGGTCGATCACGACGCGTCGCTCGCCCAGGGCCTTCTCCATGCGGCCCAGCGCGCTGCCCACGACCTCCTCGATGGAGTGCCAGTCCTTCCGGGCCTGGATGCCGCCCGATTCGAGGCGCGTCATGTCGAGCAGGTTGTGGACCAGGCGAGTGAGGCGGTCGGCCTCGTCCTCGATGCCTCGAGCCAGCTCCCGGCGGGTCCCCGGGTCGAGCTCGTCCCCGCCCTCCACCAGCGCGCTGGCCGAGCCGGTGATGGCGGCGAGCGGCGTGCGGAGGTCGTGGGACACGGCGCTCAGGAGCGAGCTCCGGAGGCGCTCGGTTTCCGACCGGAGCCGCGCCTGTTGCGCCTCCTCCGCCAGCGCGACGCGCTCGATCGCCAGCGCCGTCTGGGCCGCGAAGGTCTCGAGCAGATGGAGCTGCTCGGGCGCCAGCGGCCCATCGCCGGAGGGCAACTCGATCCCCAGCACACCGACGGGACCCCGCGACGCGATCAGCGGCACGTAGAGCGCCCGGGCACCGGGCAAGGTCGCGCTCCCGCGTCCCGCCATCTCGCCGTGGTCATGGACCCAGCGGATGACCGCCTCCTCGCTGGCGCGCTCGCGCGCCGAGCCGAGCTCCCCCGCGCGACGCGTCGGTCGACCCTCGGCGTCGGGCAGGAACACGGCAACGGCGCTGCCGAACACCTCCGAGACGTGGCGGACCGCCGCCTCGAGGAGCTCGTCGACGGCGCGCCGGCTCACCAGGTCCCGCGTCAGCCCGTACAGCGCAGCGGTCCGGCGTTCGCGATGGCGCGCGACCTCCGCCTGCGCCCGAGTCCGCGCGGTCAGCGTGCTGATCACGACCGCGACGACGAGCATCACGACCATCGTGACGAGGTACTCCGTGTCGGACACGGCGAACGTGAAATACGGCGGCACGAAGAAGAAATCGAACGCCGCCACGCTGAGCACCGACGCCAGGATCCCCGGCCCGCGGCCGAACCGCGCGGAGACGAGGATGGTGCCGAGCAGGTACACCATGACGAGGTTGGCCGGCGCGAAACGGGGCAGCATCGCCCAGGCCACCATGCTGCACAGGGCGAGGACGCCGGTCGCCCGGAGGTAGACCGGCCATCGGACCCCCACGGCCGGACGCGGAACGGCCGGTCGCGGCGCCTCCGCACGCTCGCCCGTGATGACGTAGACGTCGATGTCCCCGCTGCGCCGGACGAGGTCGTTGACGACCGAGCCGAACAGGAGCTCCCGCCAGCGGGGGCGCGCGGGCTTTCCGAGCACGATCCGGCTGGCGTTCCGTCGCCGCGCGTAGGCGAGCACCTCGCCCGCCACGTCGTGGCCGGTCAGGGTGGTCGTCTCGGCCCCGAGCTGCTCCGACAGCCGGAGCGTGTGGACGACGCGATCGCGGTCGGCCTGCGACAGCCGGGCGCGCGCGGGCGTCTCCACGTTGACGACGACCCACTCGGCCCGCAGCCCGGCTGCCATCCGGCGCGCGCCGCGGACGACGCGCTCCGCGAAGGGGCTCGCGCTGATGCACACCAGGATGCGCTCGGCGACGGGCCAGATCTCGGGGAGCGCGTGGTCGCGCCGGTAGCGCTCCATCTGCGCGTCGACGCGCGCGGCCGTCGTCCGGAGCGCCAGCTCGCGCAGCGCGATCAGATTGCCCTTCCGGAAGAAGCGGCGGGCCGCCTCCGCCGCCCGGTCGGGCAGGTAGACCTTTCCCTCCTGTAACCGCCGGAT
Source organism: Candidatus Rokuibacteriota bacterium (assembly GCA_044867785.1). GTDB lineage: Bacteria > Methylomirabilota > Methylomirabilia > Rokubacteriales > DASRDR01 > DASRDR01. The sequence continues at coordinate 31,819 of JBIOVM010000143.1, forward strand.
CAGGTCGTCGGGAGAGAGGTCGACCAGCTCCACCTCGTCCGCCCGCTCGAGAACCGAGTCGGGCACGGTCTCACGGGTCGGGACGCCGGTGACTCGGGCGACGACGTCGTTCAAGCTCTCGAGGTGCTGGACGTTCAGAGTGGTGTGGACGTCGATGCCGGCCCCGAGAAGCTCCGTCACGTCCTGCCAGCGCTTGGCGTGGCGCGAGCCCGGCGCGTTCGTGTGGGCGAGCTCGTCCACCAGGAGGACGGCCGGGCGCCGGGCGAGGGCGGCATCGAGGTCGAATTCCTGGAGCCGGGTGCCACGGTACTCCACCGGGCGTGGCGGCAGACTCTCCAGCCCCGCCAGGAGCGCCTCCGTCTCGGCGCGGCCGTGGGTCTCGACCCAGCCGACGACGACGTCGACGCCGGCCGCTCGCTGAGCCCGGGCGGCCTCCAGCAGCGCGTAGGTCTTCCCGACGCCGGCGGCGGCGCCGAAGAAGATCTTGAGCCGTCCACGGCGCCCCTGGCCGTGGATCCGGGCCAAGAGCGCGTCGGGATCGGGCCGATCGGGCTCGGGCAGGCGCTCGCGCACGGCCTAGTCTACCTCCGGCGTTTCCCGCGGCGCGGCCGGACGGGCCGGGCCCGCCCGGCGAGCCCGCCGGCCGTGCGGGTCAGCGCCGCGCGTCCAGCGCGAGGTTCAGTCGCAGGACGTTGACGCGCGGCTCGCCGAGAATCCCGAGTTGCCGGCCTTCGGTGTGGTCCGCGACCAGCCGCCGCACCACGGCCTCGTCCAGCCCGCGCACCCGCGCGACGCGACGTGCCTGGTAGAGAGCCGCCGCCGGGCTCACGTGGGGGTCCAGCCCGCTCCCCGACGCCGTCACGAGGTCCACGGGAACGGGCGCGGCGTTGCCGGGATCGGCCGCCCGGAGGGCCTCGATTCGGGCTTTGGCGGCCTCGTGGAGGCTCGGATTCAGCGGGCCGAGATTGGAACCGGCCGACGCGCCGGCATTGTACGCGTGGGGCGCCGTGGCGGACGGCCGTCCCCAGAAGTACCTCGGGTCGTCGAAGGGCTGGCCGATCAGGCCCGAGCCCACCACCTTCCCGTTCCGCACGACCAGGCTGCCGTTCGCCTGAGCAGGAAACACCGCCTGGGCGATCCCGGTCACCAGGAGTGGGTACGCCACTCCGGTGAGCAGGGTGAGCCAGAGAAGCATCAACACGGCCGGCTTGAGCTGATCCATCGAAGCGTCCTCTTCGCCTATGCGAGCCCCAGGGCCACCAGGATCAGGTCGATCAGCTTGATGCCGGCGAACGGGACGACGATGCCCCCCGCGCCGAATACCCACAGGAACCGCCGAAGGAGACGCGCAGCGCCGACCGGCCGGTACCGCACGCCTCGGAGCGCGAGCGGGATCAGGGCGATGATGATCAGCGCATTGAAGATGACCGCGGAGAGGATCGCGCTCTGGGGGGTCGCCAGCCGCATGACGTTCAGGGCGTCCAGCTCCGGGTACGTCGTCGCAAACGCCGCTGGGACGATCGCGAAGTACTTGGCCACGTCGTTCGCGAGGCTGAAGGTGGTCAAGGCTCCTCGGGTCATCAGCATCTGCTTCCCGGTCTCGAATGAACGCGGCGAGCGTTGCCATGCCAGTGGCGGCCGACGCGAAGTTCTGCACTGTCAGCCCCAGCATCTGGGTCAGGTAGCTCATCGGGTCTCGCCGCCGTACCCCTCCCAGTCGGTATTGGTGGCGAAGCTCACGGCGATGTTGAGTCGGTGATCTTTACGGCATCTTGACGCCTGCCGGCGTTAGAAGTGGTCGATGCGAAGCGAAAGGGACGGGCGCGGCGCCTGCGTGACCTCGCGGCGGCCCGCGGATACGCCCGCCGCTCCGGCGTCTCTTCCGAGCTCCGCGCCCGGCTTCCGCCGCCCGTGGTAGCTCCGACGATGGCCATCAGCCAGCTCAAGCGCCGGCTGCTCGGCCGTCCCATCCCGACGGCGCATGAGACCCACGAGCGCCTGGGACGGGCGACGGGCATGGCGGTGTTCGCCTCCGACGCCCTCTCCTCGAGCGCGTACGCCACCGAGGAGATCCTCCTGATCCTCACCCTGGCCGGCATGGCCGCGCTGCACACGGCCGTCCCGATCTCGGTGGCGATCGCGCTGCTGCTCGCGATCGTGGTGGGATCGTACCGGCAGACGATCCTGGCGTATCCCCAGGGAGGCGGGGCCTACATCGTGACGCGCGAGAACTTGGGGACCTACCCGAGCCTCGTGGCCGGGGCGGCGCTGCTCACGGACTACGTGCTCACCGTGTCCGTGAGCATCGCGGCGGGCATCGCCGCCATCACCTCCGCCGTGCCCTCCCTCTATCCGTATCGGGTCTGGCTATGCGTGCTCGCGGTCACGGGCATCACGGTCGCGAACCTGCGCGGCGTTCGGGAGTCCGGGCGCGTGTTCGCGGTGCCGACCTACGCCTTCATCGCCTCGTACGCGCTCATGATCGGCTGGGGGCTCGTGGTCTGGGTACGGGGCGGGGCTCCGGCTGGTGGCGAAGCGGCCGTCGCCGTCGTGCCGCCCGGCACGGAGCCCCTGACGGTCTTCCTGGTTCTCCGGGCCTTCGCATCCGGGTGCGTCGCCCTCACCGGCATCGAGGCCGTCTCGGACGGGGTGCCCGCCTTCCGGCCGCCCGAGGCCCGGAACGCTCGTCAGGTGCTGGTCATGCTCGGGACGATCCTCGTCACCTTCTTCATCGGGATCACGTTCCTCGCCCACGCGTTCGGCCTCGCGCCGGCCGCGCAGGAGACGGTGAACTCGCAGCTCGCCCGCCGCGTCTTCGGCGGGCAGAACGTCCCGTACTACGTGGTGCAGGCGATGACCACCCTGATCCTGGTCCTGGCCGCCAACACCAGCTTCGCGGACTTCCCGCGCCTCTCGTGGTTCATGGCCCGCGATGGGTTCATGCCCCGGCAGTTCACGAGCCGCGGCGATCGGCTGGCCTTCTCCAACGGCATCATCATCCTCGCCATCCTGAGCGCCGTCCTCCTGATCGCCTTCGGCGCCGACACCCACGCGTTGATCCCGCTGTACGCGGTCGGCGTCTTCGTGTCGTTCACGCTGTCCCAGCTGGGGATGGTCCGGTACTGGACTCGGCACCGGCAACCCTGGTGGCCGGGGCGGGCCACGCTGAACGGCGTCGGGGCCGCGGCGACCGGCGCCGTCACCCTCATCATCGCGACCACGAAGTTCGCCCACGGCGCCTGGATCGTGATCCTGCTGCTGCCCGTGCTGGTGCTCCTCCTGGTGACTATCCGGCGCCACTACGACGACGTGGCCAGTCAGCTCTCGCTGGAGGGCGCGTTGCCCGACGCGCTTCCGCCGGCCCGTCACCATGTCCTCGTGCTCATCGGAGACGTTCACCGAGGGGTGCTGGGCGCGATCCGGTATGCGCGTTCGCTGTCCGAGAACGCCCGGGGGGTCTACATCGAGACCGATCCGGCCCATCGCGCGCGGGTCGAGGCCCGCTGGAGCACGTGGGTCGAGGACATGCCGCTCGTGGTCCTGCGCTCCCCGTACCGGTCCGTGGTGGGACCGCTCCTGGACTACGTCGATCGGCTTCGGGAAGAGAGCCCGGACATGCTGATCACCATCGTGCTGCCCGAGTTCATCCCGGCCCGGTGGTGGCAGCAGCTGCTCCACAACCAGACCGCCTTGCTGATCAAGGGCGCGCTGCTGTTCCGCCGGGGAGTCGTGGTCGTCGACGTCCCGTACCACCTGACGCCGGAGCGGAGCCTGGCGGGCAACGGCCCCGCGCCGCGGTGACGCCGCAGGGCCACCTGATCGTCCGGGCTACTGGATCACCTCGTCCGCGCGCTGCAGCAGCGACTGCGGGATCGTGAGTCCGAGGATCCTCGCGAGCGCCATCAGTCCACTCGCCCCTCGGCGCGTCCGTGGCGCCGCATCACCTCCTGCAGCCGGTCCAGCGGCAGGGCGTGGACGACGCGACCCGCCCGGCCGACGGTGGTCTCGGCCGCCGTCAGCGCGTTCAGGATGGCCTCCTCGGTGGCTTCCGCCGCCGCCTGGAACAGCGGGGTCATCGCATCCGGCGCGACCATCTGGAGCCGGGGCAGCGGGTCGGCCGGCTGCACGCGGTTGCCGGTGGAGAAGGCCAGGAAGATGTCGCCGCTGCCGTTCGCTCCGGTGCCGCCGACCCAGGCGAGCCCCACGGTCGCCCGTCGGGCCAACCGCTGGCACTGGATCGGCAGGAGCGGCGCGTCGGTCGCCAGCACTACGATGATCGATCCGCCGAGGGCCGGGACGTCACGGTGCGACGGCACGACGTCCCTGCCGATCTCGAGGCCGACCGGCACGCCGTCGACGCGCAGGAGGTCGCGCGAGCCGTAGTTCGCCTGCACCAGCGCGCCCACGGTCCACTCCCTCCCGGCGGCCGTGACGACGCGAGAGGCCGTGCCGACCCCGCCCTTGAACTCGTGACAGATCATCCCCGTGCCGCCGCCGACGCAGCCCTCGGGCACCGCCCCGCCCGCGGCGCCGTCGAGCGCGGCGAACACGTGGTCCGCGGTGACCGGGAAGCGATCGGCCTCGCTCAGCCAGCCGTCGTAGGTCTCGCCGACGACGGGGAGCAGCCACGGTCTCTCCACGCGCTCGCGCACGGCATAGGAGAGGACGGCGTCGCGGACCACGCCCACGGAATGGGTGTTGGTGATGCAGATCGGCGACGTCAGCAGGCCCTGCTCCTCGATCCAGATCGTGCCCGTCATCTCGCCGTTGCCGTTGAACGAGTGGAACCCGGCGGTCACGGGGCTCGTCCAGATGTCCGCGTCCGCGGGCCAGATCGCGGTCACGCCGGTCCGCGCGATCGATGGCGTATCGTGGATCACGGTGGCATGGCCGACGCGCACCCCGGCGACGTCGGTGAGCGCGTTCAACGGCCCCGGCGGCAGCTGGCCGGTGCGAAGGCCGAGGTCACGCAGGCGCGCCCGCCCCATCCGAGCTACTTCGATCCCGCGTCCGCAAGCACTCGGTCGATGAACGCCTGCGCCGACCCGAAATGGGAGGACTCCTCCCGGAGCGCGTCCCAGTCCAGCGGGGCATCCGTCCGCGCGCGCACCACGTCGACCAGATGGCGGTTCTCCGCCTGGACCGTCCGGCAGGCGGCGGCGACCAGGGCCCGGGCCGCCTTGCGGGGCATCGCCGTCGCGAGCGCGAAGCTGATCGCCTCCGCCAGCATCAGGCCGTTCGAGGCGCTGACGTTGTGCCGCATGCGGGCCTCGTCCACATGGAGATGGGCGGTGAGGAACTCCGCCTTGCGGAGCGCCGACGCCGTCAGCTCGAACATCTGCGGCAGCGTCCGCCACTCGATCTGCCAGCCGCTCGTGGCGCGCTCGTGCTCCTGGACCAACGCCTGGTGCATCGCGCCCAGCAGGGCCGCATTGAGGCGCGCCGCCGCGACGATCTGCTCGCTCGCGACGGGATTGACCTTCTGCGGCATGGTGCTCGACCCGCCGCGCCCTTCCTCGGCGGTCTCGCGCACTTCCCCGATCTCCGTCTGGGCCAGGAGGATGACGTCCTGCGCCATCTTCGCCAGGCTCCCGCTGACCAGCGACAGCCATCCCGCCACTTCCGCCAGCGTGTCGCGCTGCGTGTGCCACGGCAGCGGCGGCGCCGACAGGCCCAGCTCGGCCGCCAGCGCCTCGACCACGTCCACGCCGCGCCGCCCGAGCGGCTCCAGCGTGCCGGCGGCCCCGCCCAGCTGGACGGCCAGCGCCCGAGGCCGGATCTCGGCCAGCCGCACCCGGTGGCGGAGGAGCGGCGCCAGCCATCCCGCCGCCTTGACCCCGAACGGAATCGGCACGGCCTGCTGCGAGTGCGTCCGCCCCGGCATCACCGACGTCCGGTAGCGGCGGGCCATCCTCGCCAGGTTCTCGATGGCGCGGTCGAGCGTCTTCTCGAGGGCCGCCAATGCGGCGCGCATCTGGATGACCAGGGCGGTGTCCATGATGTCCTGCGTGGTCGCCCCGAAGTGGACGTCGTCCCCGGCCGCTCCGCCGACGTGCTCCCGGAGCTGCCGCACCAGCTCGATCACCGGGACGCCGTCGTCGGCCAGTCGCGACCGGATCAGTCCGAGATCGGGCCGGAAGCTCGCCGCCCGCTCGGCGATCAGCTTGCCCGACTCGGCCGGGATGACGCCCAGCCTCGCCTCGACCGCCGCCAGCGCCGCCTCGACCGCCACCATCTCGGCGACGTACCGCCGCTCCGAGAAGATGGCGGCCACCTCCTCGTCGGCGAACACGGAATCCAGCACGGCGGCCTCGTCGCCCCTTACGGGCTGAAGAAGATCGTTTCCCGGTCGCCCTGGAGGTGGATGTCCAGCCGGTACGTGGGCGCGTCCTGCACCGCCTCGCGAACCGCGATCAGGGTCCGACGCCGCTCCGGATCGGTGATGGAGCGGAGGAGCGGATCGCGCGCATTGGCGCTCTCGTCGGAGAAGTACGCCCGCGTGATCAGGTGGAGCAGCATGCCGCGCGCGAAGATCCGCATGTTGACGTGCGGGGCCTGCGTCCCCCCCTCCGGCCACGGCACCGGACCCGGCTTGACGGTCCTGAATCGGTACTCGCGCTCCCGGTTGCTCGTCCCGGCCCGGCCGAATCCGCGAAAATGCTTGTCGACGTCGCCATGACGCGGGTCGCCCGGGTGGTTGAAGATCCCGGCCGCGTCGGCCTGCCAGATCTCGACCATCGCGTCGTCGATCGCGGTCCCGCCGCCGTCGAGCACGTGGCCGTGGATCATGATGCGCTGACCCTGGGTCAGGTCGTTCACGAGGACGTGCTCGTCGCCCCGGATCAAGCCGAACACGAAGAACGGGCCCACCGTCTGGCTGGGCGTCTGTCGGAGCATCGGGCTCACGCGCTCCGGCCCTCGAAGGGCGTCATGCGGCTTCCCGACAGGACGATGTCGAAGCGATAGCCCAGCGCCCACTCGGGCCGGGTGACGTCGTGCGCGTAGCTCGCGACGAGCCGATCGCGGGCCTTCTCGTCCGGGACGCCGCCGAGGATCGGGTCGAGCGCCATCAACGGGTCGCCGGCGAAGTACATCTGCGTGACGAGGCGCGACAGGAAGTTGGCGCCGAAGAGGGAGAAGTGGATGTGCGCCGGTCGCCAGGCGTTCTCGTGATTGCGCCACGGGTACGCGCCCGGCTTGATCGTGGTGAACGAATACTCGCCCGCTTCGTTGGTCAGGCAGCGGCCGGCGCCGTGGAAGTTCGGGTCGAGCGGCGCGGGGTGCTGGTCGTTGGCGTGGACGTACCGGCCGGCGGCGTTCGCCTGCCACACCTCGACCAGCGCGTGGGGCACGGGCCGGTCGTTCTCGTCCAGCACCCGGCCCACCACGATGATCCGCTCGCCGAGCGGCTCGCCATTCCGGGCCGCGTTCCGGGTCAAGTCGCTGTCCAGCGGGCCGATGTCGTCGAGGCCGTAGACCGGGCCCGTCACCTCGGACAGCGTCTGTGGCATCGGTATCAGGACGCGCCGAGGCGCGCGCAGGACCGTCGATCGATAGGGCTCGTGGAGATGCGGGGGGTGCGACTCGGGGTCCAGCGAGGTCAGCGTCTTGGACGAGTGCATCCCTACCGTTTGCCCCCTTCGGCGGTCTGTGCGTACACGCGCTTCGCGGCCGCGAAGGCGCTGTTCGCCGCCGGCACGCCGGCGTAGACGGCCACGTGCAAGAATACTTCCTTGAGGTCCTCGGGCGTGACCCCGGTGTTGCGGGTGGCGCGGACGTGCATCTCGAGCTCGGCGTCCCGGCCGAGCGCCGCCAGGATCGCCAGCGTGAGGAGATGCCGCGTCCTCTGGTCGAGCCCGGGCCGCGACCAGACGTCGCCCCAGGCGGCCTCGGTGATGTAGCGCTGGAAGTCCTGGTCGAATGGCGTCGCGTTGGCGGCCGCCCGGTCGACGTGCGCATCGCCCAGCACCTGGCGGCGGATCTTCATCCCCCGCTCGTACCGGTCGCGGTCCGGCATGGTCGTTCTCCTTCCGTGCTCCGGGTCGATCACTCCGTCGCCGGTCCGCGCCCGACGCGGCGGCGGGGGCGGCGGGAGACGTGGCCGGTGAGCCACCTCACCGAGCGGTGCGCATGGCCACCATCGAGGGCAGCGACCAGCGCCCGTGATTCGCGCGAAAGCACCCTGTGCTGGCATCGGCCCGCGGCGCTCCGTGACAGGTCGCCGGCGGAAGCTCGGCCAGACCTTGCGAATCCCTGGCATCAAGACCCGGTGAGGAGGTCACCATGACAAGATCACGACGCGAGGCCCTCCGCAAGGCCCTCCGGGCCGCGGCCCGCGTGCGTCCATGTCAGCGGTGACGAAGCGCCCAAGGCCATCCGGCGATCGTGCTCAGCGCCAAAGGGCCGCCGCCTTCGCGTGACGCGGGCCATGGGGTCCTCGAGTCGGTGCGCCTCCATCCCGACCGGCCGGATCAGCAGGAGCGGGTGCGTCAGGAACCCCGTTCGTCGAGGAACCGAGCCAGCTCGCCGACATGCCGCCGGCGACGTCCGGCGCGCCGCGGCCGGTGGACGCCGCCGCCCGCCGCCGCTCGATGCAACGGCGTCGGGGATGAAGGGCGCGTGACCGACGCGGCGTATCAGGTCGTCCGGGCGCGTGTGCTCGGGCAAGTCTAGCAACGGCCGCCCGCGCGGGCAGCCGCGATGGCGATTCCCACCAGCGCGCCATCGCAGTCCGCCGGTGGGCGTCACGTCCGGCGGCGCGGATCGCCGGCAACCACGCGCCGCGGCGGCAGGCTGCGGCGCGAGACCTGGTCGGTGAGCCACTTCACCGAGCGGCGCGCGCGCTCGGCCACCATCGGCAGGGGCAGGGTGCGGTAGTCGTCGTTGAACACCTCGAAGCTGTAGTCGCCCCGGTACCCCGTCTCGTCCACGCGGCGCACGAGCTCCGCGACCTTCTCGCTGTGGACCCCCTCGCCCGGGAAGACGCGATAGTGCCGCGCGGTGTCGATGCGCTCGTCGCGCGAGCGCGCCTCCTGCCACATGAAGTCCGACAGCTGCACCAGGAACACCTTGCGCGGGTCGATGTCGGCGAGCGCCCCGAGACCGCTGTCGCCGGCCAGGATGTGGAACGAGTCCAGGCACAGGCCGAGGTTGGCGCGGTCGGCCGCCCGCACCAGCTCCCAGGACCGCGGGTACTCGTGCACGTACCGGCCCCAGGACAGCGCCTCGTAGGCCACCCGGATGCCGAACGGCACCGCCAGCATCGCGAGCTTCTGGAGGTCCCTGACCAGGACGTCGGTCTCGCCGCTGGCGTGGCCCGACGTCGACGAGCAGGCGAGCAGCACCCGCGAGCCGAGGGCGCTGCACATCTGGAACATGGCCTTCGCCACGTCCACCTTGTTGGCGTGGAGGTGCCCCGAGAGCCCCTCGAAGTCGCGCAGCACCTGGAAGCCGGTGACGCGCAGGCCGCTCTGCCGCACCGCTTCCACCGCCGCCTGCTCGCCGGCCGGATGGCCGACGACGTCGGACGCGTTCAGCATGACCTGGGTGAACCCAGCCGCGCGCACCGCCCGGAGCTTCGGCTCCAGCGGGCCCGCCAGGGTGATCGTGTCCATGCCGAAGTGATCGAGATTCATGGCGCGAGGTGACTCTGCACCAGCTCGAACGTCACGCCACCAAGGTATACCTGAGTGAGAGCGCCCTTCTCGCTCGGCTGCACTGCGCCGCGGTCGATGAACACCACGCCGCGCTCCCTGAGCGCCCGGGTGGCGACGGGCACGTCCGGGGCGCCCAACCCGACCCGGACCAGGCCCTCCTCCCAGCGGCCGTCCGCCGAGCCGGCCGGGGGCCCGATGAGCTGGAGGTAGAACTTCCGGCAAGGGCTCTCCAGCAGCGTGCCTCCGGGGAGGACGCCGAAGTGCTGGCCGCGAGGCAGCGCCCGGAAGCCGAAGAGGGTCTGGTAGAAGTCGAGCCAGTCGCCCGTGCGGTCGGCCAGGATCGACTGCACGACGCCGAACCAGTGAAGCCCGGCCAGGGCCGGCGGACGCGGCTCGGACCCCGGCAGCGGCACGAAGTCCACGTCGTAGATCGAGAAGTCCTGGTAGCGATCGACGAAGTAGACGAGGCTGTCCCCCGCCCCATGGATGCCCGGGATGTTGAGCTCCATCGCGGCGGCGCGCGTCGGCTGGTCCCAAGCCCCGAGGTCGAGGGAGCGCTGGTGGGCGAAGGCGGCATCGCGGACCCGTAGCGCCACGGCCGTGAGCACGGGATCGGGCCGCCGCGGCTGGTGCGCGTTCACGATCAGGTTCATGCCGCCCTGGCGGTAGAGCACGACCTCGCGCGAGCGGTGGCGGCCCACGGCCTGGAAGCCGAGCTTCTGCAGCAGCGCGCCGAACTCCTGCGGGCGAGGCGTGGCGTACTCGACGAACTCGAGGCCGTCGACCCCCACGGGGTTGACCGGCTCCGGCAGCGCTTCCTCGATCGTCATCGGGGGGCTCCTCGCGGGCCGCCGCCCGCCGTCAGGATACGGTCGCTCGGGGGCGCCGCTTGCACGAAATTGTCCATGCTGTTAGTTTTACCTGGCGATGTCGTCAATTCCAAGTGGGGTGCCGAAAGGCCGGCGGCGACCGGAGCGAAACGCCGCCATGCGCAAGCCCAAGGCCCCGGCGGCCAACCGCGCCCGCATCCTGCGGGCGGCGATCGACGAGTTCGCGGCGCGCGGCTTCAAGGGCGCCAGCATGGACGCCATCGCCGCGCGCACCGCGACCACCCGCGCGCTGATCAACTACCACTTCGGCGGCAAGGAAAAAATCTACCTGGCGGTGCTCGAGCACGTCTACTCGGGGATCCGTCAGGCCGAAGGCGGTCTGGACCTGGACCACCTCGATCCCGTGTCCGCCATTCGCCGCATCGTCGAGTTCACCTTCACCTACTACCTCGAGCACCCGGGCTTCGTGCGGCTGGTGGTGGCGGAGAACCAAGCGCGGGGGCGCCACTTCCGGAAGTCGAAGACGATGCGCACGCTCAACCGTCCGATCATCGACCGGCTCGCCCGCGTGATCGCCCGCGGGCAGGCCGAGGGCTCCTTCCGCGCCGACGCCGATCCCGTCGAGGTCCACATGACCATCGCGGCGCTCGGCCTGTTCAACGTGACGAACCAGTACACCTTCGGAGCGATCTTCCAGCGGGACATGGGCGCCAAGGGCGACGTCCGCCGGCGGCGCGAACTGGTCGCCGACGTGGTTCTCGGCTACCTGACGACCAAGACCTGACGTCGAGGGACGTCACAGGAGGACGAGCATGGATTTCGTGATCGACCGTCGTTCGGCCCTCAAGGCGGGCGCGGCGCTGGCCGCGGCCTGGATGGTTCCGGCCCGCGTCGAGGCACAGGCGCCGCCGACCCTGCGCTTCGCCGCGGTGTTCTCGGATCGGGACATCCGCGCGAGCATGATCCAGATGTTCGCGAAGGAGGTCGAGAGCGACTTCAAGATCGAGCCCTTCTACAACGGCTCGCTCTTCAAGCAGGGCACCGAGCTGGTCGCCTTGCAGCGCAACAACCTCGAGCTCGGGAACATCGCGCCGCAGGACATCTCCAACCAGCTGCCGGCCTGGTCGATCCTGACGTCGGCATACCTCTTCCGGGACGCCAACCACCTGACCGCCCTCTTCGGAAGCGACCTCGGCGCCCAGATGAAGAAGATGGTCGAGGACCAGCTGAAGGTGAAGATCCTCGGGCCGACGTTCTTCGGCACCCGGCAGGTCGGCCTGAAGCCGAAGAAGAAGATCACGACGCCCGCGGACATGGCCGGCATCAAGCTTCGGATGCCCGGCGGCGACGCGTGGCAGTTCCTCGGCCGCGCGCTGGGCGCGAATCCCACGCCCATGGCCTACGCCGAGGTCTACACGGGACTGCAGACGGGCGCCATCGACGGGCAGGACAACCCGCTCCCCAACGTCCAGAACATGAAGTTCTACGAGGTGATGTCCCAGATCGTGCTCACCTCGCATCTCGTCGGGTTCGATCTCCTCACCGTCAATCTGAAGACCTGGGAGGGCATGGGGGCGGCCAAGCAGAAGGCCTTCCAGGCGGCCGCCGACAAGGCCATCGCCTGGAGCACCGCCGAGCACCTGAAGCAGGAGGCGCAGCTCGCCGACACCTTCAAGAAGCAGGGCCTCGAGATCTACACGCCGGACGTGAAGGCGTTCCGCGAGCACGCGCAGAAGATGTACCTCGCGTCCGATCTGGCCAAGAGCTGGCCGCCGGGCATGCTGGACAAGATCAACGCGATGTAGGCGGGGCCCCGTGACGCCGACGCTCGGGAAGGCGGCGGGCTGGCTGCGCCGGCGCGCGGAGAACTTCCTCGCGGGCTTGCTGGCGATCCTGTTCGCCGCCTTCCTGGTGCAGATCGTGTTCCGCTATCTCCTGAACCTCCCGGTGGGCTGGACGTCCGAGCTCAGCATCGTCGCCTGGCTATGGGGGGTGCTCTGGGGCGCCGCCTTCGTGGTGAAGGAGCGCGAGGAGGTGCGCTTCGACATTCTCTACGGAGCGATGAGCGTCCGGGCCCGGCGCCTCGCCGGCATCGTCACCGGCATCGCGATCGTGGCCCTGTACGCGCTCTCGCTCCCGGCGACCCTCGACTACGTCCGCTTCATGAAGGTCGAGCGCACAGCCTATCTCAAGATCCGCTTCGACCATCTCTTCTCGATCTACGTGCTCTTCCTGGTCGCGGTCATCGTCCGGTACGTCTGGATCCTGTCCCGGCTGCTGCGGGGGGAGGATCCCATGGGACTCGACTCGACGACGACGTCCTCCGGGCTGTGAGTCTCGCCAGCCCCTTCTCCCTCTGCGTCGCGGCCATCGTCGGCCTGAGCCTGCTCGGGCTCCCCATCGGTCACGCCATGATCGGCGGGTCGGCGCTCTACCTCCTCCTGGCCGGGCTCGACATGGGGACCGCCGCCGAGCAGCTCCTGAACGGGATGTACCGGAGCGAGGTGCTGCTCGCGATTCCCCTGTTCATCCTGGCCGCCGAGTTCATGAACACCGGGAGCATCACGGAGCGCCTGCTGCGGTTCTGCGACGCCCTCGTCGGCCGGTTCCGCGGCGGGCTCGCGCACGTCAACGTCGTGCAGAGCATCATCTTCGCCGGGATGTCGGGGTCCGCGCTCGCCGACGCCGCCGCCTCCGGCAAGCTCATGCAGAAGATGATGACGCAGGATGGGAAGTACCCGGCGGCCTTCGCGGCGGCGCTGACGGCGGCGTCCTCCGTCATGGGCCCCATCATCCCCCCGTCGATCCCGCTGGTGATCTACGCCCTCATCTCCGACACGTCCGTGGGCTACCTGTTCCTCGGCGGCGTCGTCCCGGGCGTCCTGGTCGGCCTGGCGCAGATGGCCCTGATCGCCTTCGTGGCCAAGCGGCGGCGCTTCCCGGTCGAGCCCCCGGTCCCGCTCCGCGCGCTGCCGGGCATCACCTGGAGCGCGTTCCCCGCCCTCCTCATGCCGGTCGTGCTCCTCGGCGGCATCTACAGCGGGGTGACCACGCCGACCGAGGCGGCCGCGGTCGCGGCGGCCTATGCGCTGGCCGTCTCGGCCGCGCTCTATCGCAGCGTCCGGTGGCGGGACGTCTACGACGCGCTGATCAACTCCGCGCGGACCACCGCGTCGATCGGCATCCTGATCGCCGCCGCCCTCGTCTTCAACTACGTCGTGACGGTGGAGAACCTGCCCAGGACGATCAGCCACGCGCTGCAGGACTTCCAGTTCTCTCCGCTCGCCTTCCTGGTGGTCGTCAACCTGCTGCTCCTGGTCCTCGGCTGTTTCCTGGAAGGCACGACGATCCTCCTGATCGTCGTCCCGGTGCTGCTACCGACCGCCCAGGCCCTGGGGATCGACCCGGTGCACTTCGGGATCGTCGCCGTCGTCAACATCATGCTCGGCCTGATCACCCCGCCCTACGGGCTCCTGCTGTTCCTGATGGTCAAGATCGCCGAGGTGCCTCTCCGGGACCTCGTGCGCGAGGTGATGCCGTTCCTCGGGGTCATGGTCGGCGCCCTCGCGCTGATCACGTTCTTCCCCGGGCTCGTGCTCTACCTGCCGCGGCTGCTCGGCTACCAGCACTGAGGCCCGGCCAGTCATGCGGTCGTCGCTGCTCTGCGGGCTCATCGGCGCCGGGATCCAGGGCTCGCTGTCCCCCGCGCTGCAGGAAGAGGAGGCCCGCCACCACGGCCTTCGCCTGCACTACCAGCTGATCGACCTCGATGCCTCGCGCCGCGGCCCGGACGTCTTGCCCGCGTTGATCGAGGCGGCTCGGATCATGCGCTTCGACGGCCTGAACGTCACGTATCCGTGCAAGCAGGCGGTGATCCCGTTGCTCGACGCGCTGTCCCCCGAGGCGGAGGCGATCGGGGCCGTCAACACCGTCGTCCCCTCCGGCGGCGGCCGCCTGGTGGGGCACAACACCGATGGGGCGGGCTGGAGCTGGGGTTTCCGGCGCGCGCTGCCCGGCGCCGATCTCTCGCGAGTCGTGCTCCTGGGCGCCGGCGGCGCCGGCTCGGCGTGCGCCGACGCGGTGCTGCGCCTGGGGGCCGGACATCTGGTCATACTCGACCGGGACGCCTCGCGCGCGGACACCCTCGCCGCGCGGTTGAGCCGCTCGCCCGGGGGCGGCCGGGCGAGCGCGAGCCGCGACCTGCGGGCGGCGCTCGAGGGAGCCAGCGGACTGATCCATGCCACGCCGACCGGCATGGCGAGCGTGCCCGGCCTGCCGCTGCCGGCAGAGTGGCTCCGCCCTCCGATGTGGGTGTCGGACGTCGTCCACGTGCCGCTGGAGACACCGCTCCTCCAGGCCGCGCGGCGCATGGGCTGCGACACCGTCGACGGCGGGCACATGAACGTGGGCCAGGCGCTGCGCGCCTTCAAGCTCTTCACGGGCCTGGAGCCGGAGGCGGCGCGGATGGACGCGCACTTCCGGCGCCTCGCATCTTGATGCGGCAGTCTGTCCGGGCTCCGCGCTGGAGGACGACATGATCAAGCCGATCTACGTGCTCAACGGCCCGAACCTGAACCGGCTCGGCAAGCGAGAGCCCGAGATCTACGGCACGACCACGCTCGCCGAGGTCGAAGCGATGTGCCGCGCCGCCGCGGGCGCTCGCCCGATCGAGTTCCGGCAATCGAACGCCGAGCACCAGCTGGTCGACTGGATCCACGAGGCGATCGACCACGGCGCCGGGATCATCATCAACCCCGCGGGGCTCACCTTCCGGTCGATCCCGATCCTGGACGCGCTCAAGATGTTTCCGGGACCGGTGTTCGAGCTCCACATCTCGAACATCCACCGGCGCGAGGAGATCTACCAGCACTCGCTCATGTCGCGCGCCGCCACTGCCGTCATGATGGGCCTGGGCGCGGACGGCTATCCGACGGCGGTGGCGGCGATGGTGCGGCTGCTGGAGCGGAGCGCCGCGAAGGCGTAAGCCGCCTCGAGGCGACCCCCGGTCAGGACGCTCGGGGGCTCGTCAAGGCCCGGAACACCCCGTTCACGCCGCGGGTTTGCCGTCAGATCGGCGCGCGGATCCTCCAGGCCGCGCGGCGCATCGGTCCTGCGACACCGTCGACGGCGGGCCCATGAACGAGCGCCAGGCGCTGTCCGCCGTCACGCTGCGGGGGCCTGGTGCCGGGACGGGGCGCGGAGACGCGCGCTTCCGGCGCCTCGTTACCGCCGGCGGAGCGCCTCCAGAACGGCCGCGAAGCGCTCGACGCCGCGAACCCCCGGCGGGTCCACGACGTTGACGGTCAGATGCCGGACGCCGATGGCCTCGAAGGCGCGGAGGTGGGCCACCACCTCCTCCACCGAGCCGAGCCGCGCCGGGAAGCGCACGCCGGCGAGGTCGAACTGGGCGATCCCGTCCCGCACGGCGCCGACCTGAAAGCCAGACGCCCCGCCCGGCCCGGTGAAGGCGACCCGCGTCGCGGCCATGCGGCCGATCGTCGTGGGATCGCGACCAACCTCCTGGCAGGCCTTCTCGAGGAGCGCGAACCGCTCGAGCACCGGCGGCGGGCCGGTCTGGTAGTCGGCGTCGAAGCTGTCCGCGTAGCGCGCGATGAGCCGGAGCATCCGAGGGCCCTGCGCTCCCATGAAGATCGGGAGACCGTTCGGGCGCGGCCCCCGCGGCAGGATCTCGCACGCCCGCGCCTGGTAGTACTGGCCCTGGAAGTCGACCCGCCCGTGTCGGAGGAGCGGGACGATGATATGGAGCGCCTCCTCGAAACGGCTCACGCGGTGATCGAAGGGATAGCCGAAGGCCTCGTACTCCGGCTGGTGCCACCCCGCGCCCAGCCCGAGCAGCAGCCGCCCGCCGCTGATCTCGTCCAGCGTCTCCGCCATCTTCGCGAGGAGGGCCGGGTTGCGAAAGCCGGTGCACGCGACGAGCGTGCCGACCTCCACGCGCCGGGTCGCCTCGGCCACGGCGCTCAGCACCGACCACACCTCCCAGATGCCGCGACTCTTCCCCTCCGGCATGTCAACCGCCGGCACTTGCCCGGGCGGCGACCGGCGGAAGATCAGGTGATCGGGCGCCATCAAGGCGTCGATGCCGATCGCCTCCGCGGTCTTGGCGATCTCGCGGAGCGCCGTCCACGGCACCGGCTTACCGTCCCCCAGCGCGCCGACGCCGATCGGCAGCGACATGCCCACCTTCATCCGCATCCCTGACATCGTCGTCCTCGTCCTTCGCCGGGCCCGCCGCCCCACTGCGGCCCGCCCGGCCGCTCTATTCGTTCGAGTACGCTCAGCGAACCCAGCCCGCCCGTCTGAGGAACGCCGCGTCGGCTTCCATGGCGGCCGCCATCTCGTCGGGCAGGAGGTGCGGCTCGAGGGAGACCGGGCCGCGGTAGCCGTCCTGCTGGAATCTGGCGATCAGGCCGGTCCAGTTGACGGCCCCCGTCCCTACCGGCAGGCACACCATGTTGCCGCCCGCCCGGTGGAGGACGCGGCGTCCCGCGCCGTGCACCGTCGGGAGGTACCGTCCCGAGTCCTTCACGTGTACCTGGAACACGTGCGCGCGCAGAAGCTCGTACGCGTAGGGGAACGGCTCGATGCCGGCGTTGTAGAAGTTGTCGGCGTCGAAGTTCAGGCCGAACCGCGGATGGCTCACCGCCGCCAGCACGGCCAGGAGGTCCTCCGGCTGCCGGGCGATGCGGATCACCGAGTTCTCGAGGGCGAGCCGGATCGACTCGTGGCCGGGCCGATCGAGCAGCCCGACGGCGAGCGTGCGGAAGGCTTCGAGGCTGTCCCGCCGAGAGCGATCCGCCCGCTCGATCGCGTCGTCGACCGCCACGATCAAGGGCGCGGCCACGGCATCCGCGGCGCCGAACGCGGCCTCCAGCTCCGACACCATCGACCCGACGTGCACCCCGAGGCCGCGGCGCCGCGCGGCGTCCGTCACGGCCACCGGCCCCGCGCCGAGGATGCGCCCGACCGAGAGCTCCACGAACTCCGCGCCGAGCTTCACCGCCAGATCGCAAATCCGCTCGATCGACCAGTGGGGGAACTCGCCCCCGTTGACCCCGAGCGGGCACGGCGCCGGACCGCGGCCGGCCATCGCCGTCCTCAGGCGCCGGACCGCGCCAGACGGAAGTGCCGGCGGCCCACGTTGTAGAGCACGCTGCTGACACGCCCCGGCAACGCCGTGGCGAGCCGGGCCGTCGCGTCCCGCGCCGTCCCGTCGGCGAGCGCGGCGGCGACGCTGTCCCATTCGTTGATCGCGAACCAACGCGGGTCGCGCGACGCCGCGACGGGGTGCGGCGGGCCCCGCCGGCAGAGACGTCCCGTCCGGAACCCGGGCCGTCCCTGGAGTCGCGGGAATTCCTCCGCGCGGTACCAGTCGAGGAGCACCGGCGCCGCCGCCTCCGGCGCGTCGAAGCGGACCGTGGAGATGGCCGGCGCGGTCACCGCGCCCGTCCGCTGGCCGGCGGTCCAGTCCCCGCCCCCTGCGGGGACTTTCACGGTCAGGACCTGCTCGTAGATCGTGTTCGACCGGCTCGTGAGCAGGGCGATCACCTCGGGCCCTTCCACGTCCTTCGCGGCCACGTCCCGATAGGCCTCGGTCAGGAACAGGGCCGGACCGGGGATCTCGTAGAGGTTGCAGATCCGGGGCGCCCCAAGCTCGGAGTAGTAAACCTGGGCCGTGTAGAACCCGGCCTGGATCAGGTCGGGCGCATGGCGATGCGCGTACCAATCCTCGACGCGCGCCAGGTGGGCGGGATCCACGTCGGAGCGCGCGGTATAGATCGTGGGCAACGAAGACATGGGGCTCCTCTCGGGCGGCCAGGCCGGAGGCCGGCCGGTCACGGGGACATGGGGCTGGATCACGCCGCTCGGCCCGTGCTCGGGTCGAGCTGGTCGCGGAGCGCGTCGCCGAGGAAGTTGAAGGCGAGCACGCCGAGGAAGATGCCGGCGGCGGGGACGGCGACCACGTGCGGCGCGACCCGGAGGTACTGGCGGCCGGCGCCGAGCATCGCGCCCAGCTCGGGCGAGGGCGGCTGCGCGCCCAAGCCGAGAAAGCTCAGGCTCGCCGCCATCAGCATGTTCTGGGCGCAGAAGATGGCGGCCTGCACCATCAGAGTCGGCACACACGCGGGCAGGATGTGCCGCGTCAGGATTCCGACCTCCGGGCGTCCCAGGGCGCGCGCGGCCTCCACGAACTCGCGCCCCTTCACCGACAGGACGACCGATCGGACCAACCGGATGTAGTGCGGCGCCGTCCAGGCGGCGATGGCAATCATCGCATTGAGGAGGCTCGGACCCAGCACCGCCACGAACACGATCGTCAGCAGGAAGTACGGAAAGGCGAGCAGGAGGTCGGTCACGCGCATGATGGCCGCCTCCAGGACGCCGCTGTAGAAGCCCGCCGCGAGGCCCAGCGTCACGCCGGCAAGGACACCGGCCGCAACGGTCACCACGCCGACCGCCAGGGTCAGCCGAAGACCGTAGAGGAGGCGGCTCAGCAGGCAGCGTCCGATCCAGTCGGTGCCGAGCGGGTACTCGCGGCTCGGCGGCTTCAGCCGAAGCTTGAGATCGGCCCGCGCCGGATCGTGCGGCGCCAGCCAGCCCGCGCCGAGGGCGCCCACGAGCAACGCGGCCAACACGACCGTCCCCACCGCGGCCCGAGGCCGGCGGAGCGCGCGCCAGGCGCGGCGCGGCCGCGGCGCCCCGGCTTCGGCCGCGCGGAGGTCCTCCGCCGGATGGCTCGGAGGATGGGTCACCGCAGCTTGATCCGCGGATCGATCAGGACGTAGCTCACGTCGACCAGCAGGTTGACGAGGATGAAGCCGCTCGCGGTCACCAGCACGCACGCCTGCACCAGCGGCGTGTCGCGGGCGGAGATCGCCGACACGATCAGCTGGCCGACGCCCGGGTAGCCGAAGACCGTCTCGGTGATGACCGAGCCCCCGAGCAGCAGGCCCACCTGGAGGCCCACGACGGTCGCCATCGGCACGAGGGCGTTTCGGAGGGCGTGGCGGCCCAGCACCCAGAGCTCCCGCACGCCCTTGGCCCTCGCGGTCCGCACGTAGTCCTGGCCGAGCACCTCGAGCATGCAGGCGCGCATCATGCGGACGTTGTAGGCCGCGAGGAAGCTCGCCAGCGTGCAGGCCGGCAGGACCAGATGGCGCCAGGTGCCGGCGCCCGACGTGGGGAACCAGCCCAGCCGGAAGGCGAACGTGTAGATCAGCAGCAAGCCGGTGACGAAGACGGGCACCGAGATCCCGAGTAGCGTCACGGTCAGGATCGACTCGTCGGCCGCCGACCGATGCCGAACCGCCGACAGGATACCGCCAGCGACCCCAAGCGTCACCGAGAGTCCCAGGGCCACCGCCGCGAGCCGGAGCGTGTAGCCGAAGGCGTCTAGGACCTGCGGCATCACCGGCCGCCGGTCGATCCACGAGTCGCCGAGATCGCCCCGCGCGACCCGGCCCAGGAACAGCCCGTACTGGACCCACGGCGGCTGATCCAGCGCGAACTCCTTCCGGATCGCCGCCACCTGCTCCGGGGAGGGGCTGCTCGCCGCCAGCATGACGGTCACGTCGCCCGGAGCCAGGTACATCATGGCGAACACCACGAAGGTGACCCCGGCCAGGAGCAACAGCATCCCCAGCAGGCGCGTGACGACGTACCCGGCCAGCCCACCGGCGCCGGGGCCACCCATGGCGAGCCCGCCCTACGGCTTCGGCCCCAGCCAGGCGCGCGTGTACGTCTGCGTGTACCACTCGTCCGGATGAAGCACCATGCCGTTCACGTTCGCGCGGGTGCTCGTGTTCCGGAACGACGCGTAGAGCGGCACGCCGAGCGCCTGGTCGCGGTAGATCTGCCCCATCTTGCAGTAGAGCTCCTTCCGCTTGTCCTTGCTCGACTCACGCTGGGCCGCCAGGATCACGTTGTCGAGCTCCGGGCTGGCGAACCGCGGGCTGTTCTGCCCGGCGGGCGGGAGGTTCGTGCTGAGGAAGAAGGTCGCCTTCAGGTCGGCGTCGGCGGTCGCCACGCCGTACCCGTGGAAGATCATGTTGTAGTCGCCTTCCGGGCTCTGGAGGATCTTCATATAGGTGGCGAACTCGTTGGCCAGCACCTTCATGTCGACGCCGACCGCTCGCAGCTGGGCCTGGATCGCCTCGGCCACCTCGCCGTTCCGCGGATCCCGCTGGGGATTCACCACCAGCGTGAGACTGAGCGGCCGGCCGTCTTTCTCGAGGATGCCGTCCTTGCCCGCGCGGTACCCGAGCTCGGCGAGCCCCTGCTTCGCCCGGGCGAGGTTGTACACCGGAAACCCCACGTCGCAGGCGCCGAACACGCTCGGGTTGAAGATGCCCGTGGCCACCTGGCCAATGTCGGCGGTGATCACTTCCTCGACGATGCTCTTGACGTCGATGGCCTGGGACAGGGCGCGGCGAAGGCGGACGTCGTCGGTCGGCGCCTTCCTCGCGTTCCAGTGGACGTTGACGTCGCGGTAGGTCGGGACCTTGTTCACCTTGATCTGGGCGTTCTTCTTCAGGGACGCGATCGCGCTCGGAGGTGTCTCGAAGAGGACGTCGGCCTCGCCGCTCTCGAGGGCCAGGACGCGCGTCGCCTCCTCGGGCACGATCTTGAACACGAGGAAGTCGAGGTGGGGAGGCCCGTTCCAGTAGTCGGCGTTCCGGGCGAGCTTGACGTGCTGGCCGCGCACCCACTCGACGAACTTGAAGGGGCCGGTCCCCGAGGGATGCAGCCCGTAGTCCTTCCCCCACTTCTTGATCTCGCCGGAGTCGGGGATGAGCGTCGCCAGCGACTGGGCCAGGGTGTCGACGAGCGCGGCGTTGGGCTCTCGCGTCTCCAGGATCACGGTATAACGGTCGACCACCTGGATCGGCGTCTTCAGCATCTTGATGACCGCGGCATCGCGGGCCAGATCGGCGGGATTCAGCTGGCGCTCGTACGTGAACTTCACGTCGTCGGCCGTGAGCTCGTTCCCGCTGTGGAACTTCACGCCCTTGCGCAGGGTGACCTGGAGCCTCGTCGGATCGAGGAAGCGCCACGACTGCGCGAGGTGTCCCTGGAGCACGCCCTTCTCGTCCTTCCGGAAGAGCGGCTCGTAGATGTTCGCGAAGACCCGGACGGAGAACCCGACCGCAGGATGGGGATCGAAGGTCGAGACGTCCGAAGGGGTGATGACGGTCAGCGTGCCGCCTCGACGCGGCTGCTCCTGCGCCTGGGTCGCCGCCCCGGTCACCAGCCCGCATACCATCAATCCGAGCAGCAGTCCTGCGATCCGTCGCCTCATGGAAGCCTCCCATGCCCTCATGCTGGAGCCTCGCGTGCCTCGCCCGGCGGCGCGTCGCGCGCCGGCGAGGCTGTCCGGCCGTTGCTCTCGTTGTCGAGGAGTCCGCTCAGCGGGTCGCCCGGACCAGCGCCTCCTCGTACGGAAACCGGGCGCAGTCCTGGTATTCCTGGACGAACTCCGCCGGGCGCCCGCTCTCCTGGTAGTAGGTGCGCCGGAACATCAGCACGGGCGTGCCGGCCGCCAGGCCGAAGCGGCGCGCGACCTCGCGGGACGCCGGGGTCGCCACCACCACCTGGTGCGCGCGGATCAGGCGGACGCCCGCCTCGCGCTCGAGCTTCTCCGAGACCGTCAGCTCCGGAAGCCGCGCGAGGTCGAGCCGCTCGGCGATCTCGCGCGGCAGGTACACGCAGCCGTAGCGAAACGGGCGCCCGCGGATCGTCCGGAGCGCGTGATAGCGGTATACCCGGCTGCGGGCCGAGAGCCCGAGCGCCCGGCTCACCTCGGCGGGAACCGGGACCAGCCCCTGGTCGAGGACGGTGAGAACGCTGGGGCGCCCGGCGACGTACGGCTCGTTGATCGGCTGCGTGATGCGGACGCCCACCGGGCGGTGGGCGGGGCTCGCGAACGTCCCCCGGCCGACGAGGGAGTAGATGAGGCCCTCGTCGCGCAGCAGGGCCAGCGCTTCCCGCAGGGTCTCGCGGCTCACCTGGAACTCGGCCGCCAAGGCGGGCTCGGACGGCAGCCGCGCGGCGCGGCCGGCGTTCCCCGATGCGAGCCGGCGTCGGAGCGCGTCGGCGATCCGGAGATAGCGGGGGATGCGACCCCCGAGCCGAACCTCTATCGGGACCCTCGCCGCTTGCGCCATTGGTCTAGTTGTCTAGACAATACCGCTAGCACCGGCGGCGGCGACGTGTCAAGCGCGCCCATCCTCGGGGCACGCTCGTCCCCGCACCGCGCGCCCGCCGGATCGCGTTCGCCGACCGCCGCCCCGAGGCCGGCTCGGACCCCAGCGCCCGCCTCCAGTCGCGAAGGCTCGGGACCGCTCGCCGTCATGATGGGCCTGGGCGCGGACAGCCGTGCGACGGCGGTGGCGGCGACGGTGCGGCTGCTGGCGCGGAACGCCGCAAAGCCCGCCCGGCCCGACGGCGAGCACCCTCCCGGGGGGCGACGGAGCTCAGGCCGCGGCGCCTTCGCTGATCGGCTCCCGGCGCTCCTGATGGGCGGTTCCAGGATGTGGGCGAGCGCCGGCTCCCCGGTCCAGCCGAGCGCGAGCGAGGCCATGGTGATGCCGAGCTGGCACGCGGCGATGTACGCGTCGAGGCGCGCCACGATCTGGTGCGCCAGGCGGGGCCGGCCATGGCCCTCGCGCGCCAGCTGCTCCAGGCGGGATCGGCGCACCGCCACGACGGCGAACTCGGTCGCCACGAAGAACCCGTTCGCCAGGACGAGGATGAGGAGCGCGAACAGCCCGAACGACGTGGACCAGTCCATCCCGCCTCATTACGCGGGCAGCCTACGCACGCAGACGACACGCAAACCGATGCACATTTGAAAGGTCGGCGAACCGCCGCAATAACGGGCCAGCGTCCCGAGCCAGGCCTCGCCGCACGGGCATTGTGTCGCCCAGGCGACAGCACGACCGGGCCGGTCCGGCGACCAAATCGCACCGGGACAAAAAACCCTTAACTACCGCGGAATCAGCCGACAACGGCATTGCCATTGCATCGCTGTTCGACAGCATCATGACGCGAAAATCATCAGCACAGGAGCCCACGAATGTTCGAGCGCACGGGGGGTCGAATCCTCGTTGCCATCGTGATGACGGGCGCGGTCGCGGGATGCGCTGCGGGCCCTTCGGGACTGCCCAACCCGAGCGACGCGTGGCCCGGTTCGACGACCGCATTGGAAGACCAGAGCATGGGACATCACGGCAGTGGCGGTCGGGGAGGGGGCGAATCTCGCGAGCTCTCCTGGCTGGACGGTAACCCCTTCCCGCTGGACGAAGGGCTGGCCGATTTCCGTCGTCGAACTCGCGCGACGTGGGACAGTCCGGAGATCCCCGACCGCGAAATAGAACGAGTGCGCGCGGCAGAGCGTCCTGGCCACGAACAACGAGACGTCGGGGTCCGGCTCCTGGATGTGCGTCCCGAGCGTAGTGACCGATCGGTCAGGGAGCCTGTAGGGCTTCGACCCGGTCGCAGCGACAGTCGGGCGCTTCGTGCCCCGAGATCCTAGCCCGGTGAAGACCGACATCGGCCTCGTCGATGTGGCGGCCGGGATCGTCAATCCCGTCCCTCACGCGACCGGCATGCCCGGCCGTGACCCGCCGATCACGCTCGACGAGCTGCCGTGAGGCGCCGGGCGAACCGACGCGCGCGCCCGATCGACGAGGGGACCACCATGCTCGGGAGCCGGCCATCGACGCGCCGCGTCGCGGCCCTGCCGTCGACCGGGCTGCCATTTGGCGCTATACTGGACGCCAGATGCCAGAGGTCATGACGCCATGGTGACGGCGGCCCGCGTTGCAGAGACCCTCGGCGCCGGCGGGACCCGGAAGATCCGCGGGATGACGCTGGAGAAGCTCCAGGCGCAGGTGCGGATCGGCCTCCCCTACTCCGCGCTCGAGACCGTCGCGGCGGGCTTCGCGATCGGCCCGAGCGACCTGATCGCGGTCCTCCACGTGCCGGCGCGCACGCTCGCCCGCCGCAAGCGGGAAAAGCGCCTCCGCCCCGACGAGTCCGACCGGCTCTTCCGCCTCGGTCGGATCGCCGCGCTCGCGGAGGAGGTCCTCGGGACCCGGGAGAAGGCCACCCGCTGGCTCCACCAGCCCAACCGGGCGCTCGGGAATGCCGTGCCGTTGCGCCAGCTCGATACCGAGCCGGGAGCCCGTCAGGTCGAGGACCTCCTCCTCCGGATCGCGCACGGGGCCTACAGCTGACCCGGGTCTGGCGGATCTGCCGCCAGCCCTACGCCGCGTTCGATGGGGAAGGTGCCCGCCAGGCCGGCGGCCGCTGGAACCGCCGCGGGGTGGCGGTCGTGTACGCCTCGGCCACCCTCTCGCTCGCCACGCTCGAGTACTTCGTCCACCTGGATCCGAGCGACATGCCGGACGACCTCGTGGCCGTCCCGGCGGACATCCCCGACACCCTGCCCCGCACCGAGATCCGGACCGAGAGCCTGCCCGCGAACTGGCGGGCCTATCCGGCGCCGGAGGCCCTGGCCGAGCTGGGCACCGCGTGGGCCCGCGCGAGGAGGACGCCGATCCTGCTCGTGCCCTCCGCGATCGTGCCCCAGGAGCGCAACGTCCTCCTCAATCCCGCCCATCCCGAGTTCCGGCGCATCCGCGTCGGCCCGCCGGAGCCCTTCAGCTTCGATCCACGCCTGTGGCGACGCTGACCCCGCCGGGCAGGCTCCCGCGCGCGCTCGGGCACGCTCGGCGCGTGGCGATCCGTTCGCCGGCGGAAGGCAGCCCGTCGTGGGGCCATGCGCCGCGCGACGGCCATGGCCGTCACGGCACGCCGGGATCCCTACGGATCGGATCCGCAGGATCAGGCCGCTCATCCCCGCCACCGCGCATAGACCGACCGAGCGTTGCCCTCGAAGACCTTCCGCTTGTCCGCCGCTCCCAGCCCGCTCGCGTCGATATAGCGCCGCGTGTCGTCGAAGTAGTGCCCGGTCTCCGGGTCGACACCCCGCACGGCCCCGACCATCTCGGACGCGAACAGGACGTTGTCCACCGGGATGACCTTCAGCAAGAGGTCGATGCCCGGCTGGTGGTAGACGCAGGTGTCGAAGTAGACGTTCCGCAGCAGGTGGTCTCGGAGCAACGGTCGCTGCATGTCCTGCGCGAGCCCCCGGTAGCGCCCCCAGTGATAGGGCACCGCGCCCCCGCCGTGCGGGATGATCAGCTTGAGCCGCGGGAAGTCCTTGAAGAGATCGCCCTGGATCAGCTGCATGAACGCGGTGGTGTCGGCGTTGATGTAGTGCGCGCCGGTGAAGTGGAACGCCGGGTTGCACGAGGAGCTCACGTGCACCATGGCCGGCACGTCGAGCTCGACCATCTTCTCGTAGATCGGATACCACCACCGGTCGGTGAGCGGCGGCTCCTTCCACCAGCCGCCCGACGGATCGGGGTTCAGGTTGCAGCCGATGAACCCCAGCTGCGTGACGCAGCGCTCCAGCTCCTCGACGCAGTTCGCCGGAGACACGCCCGGCGACTGCGGCAGCATG